>NZ_AVBF01000002.1 GCF_000770635.1 Pontibacillus yanchengensis Y32 | reverse complement strand
AAGTTGAAAACATCATGGATACTTTTACACAATGTTAAGGACTTGACTGGATCGGGGTGGGTGAATGCTCGCAAATTTGAAAATATGATCCGAAATTTGAAATTTTGCTCGGAAATCGAAAAAGTTGCTCTGAAAATCAAGATTCTGCTCGCAAATCGAAAAAAATGCTCCGAAGCCCCGCGCCGCACGCGGCCCAGCACCGCAAATGATGCTCTCTAGTTGGAGGATTGTTTTTGCGCTGGTGGCGGTGGTCGGGGATGGGCGGATGCTCGCAAATTCGGAATTTTGCTCTGAAATTTAGGATTTTGCTCGGAAATCGGAAAAGTTGCTCCGAAAATCAAGATTCTGCTCGCAAATCCCAAAAAATGCTCCGAACCCCGCGCCGCACGCCCGCACGCTGTACTCTCCCTCGAACCCCGCACCACCCCCAAATCCAGCATCACCCCGCGCCACCCGCCGCACCCCAGCACAAAAAAATACCCAATCCTAAGATTGGGCATCCCTCACACTATTCATAATCAATTTTCCCCTCTAAAAAGCTGCGCAATTCAGAGATGTTCATACGCTTCTGCTCCATTGTGTCGCGGTCACGTACAGTCACTTGACCATCCTCTTCAGAGTCGAAGTCATAGGTGATGCAGAATGGTGTTCCGATTTCGTCGTGGCGGCGGTAGCGTTTACCGATGGAGCCAGCATCGTCATAGTCGACCATGAAATGCTTGCTTAGATCAGCAAACACTTCTTTTGCTTGCTCGCCAAGCTTCTTGGAAAGTGGGAACACGGCTGCTTTGTATGGTGCGACAGCTGGGTGGAACTTCATAACCGTACGAGAAGATCCATCTTCAAGCTCTTCTTCCTGATACGCATCAGCTAGGAAGGATAGCGCCAGGCGGTCTGCACCTAGGGCAGGCTCGATGACATATGGGATATAGCGGTCGTTGTTTTCTTGGTCGATATATTGGAAGTCCTCGCCAGAATGTTCCGCATGCTGGGTAAGGTCGAAGTTCGTACGAGACGCAATGCCCCAAAGCTCGCCCCATCCCATTGGGAATTTATATTCGATGTCTGTAGTCGCGTTACTGTAGTGAGATAACTCGTCAGACTCATGCTCACGTAAGCGAAGGTTTTCCTCGGTAATGCCTAGAGATGTTAACCAGCCATGGCAGAAGTTCTTCCAGTATTCATACCACTCTAGCTCTTCGCCTGGCTTACAGAAGAATTCCATTTCCATTTGTTCGAATTCACGGGTACGGAAAATGAAGTTCCCTGGCGTAATCTCGTTACGGAAGCTTTTTCCGATTTGGCCGATACCAAAAGGAAGCTTCTTACGCATGGAACGCTGTACGTTTTTGAAGTTTACAAAGATTCCTTGTGCCGTTTCTGGACGTAGGAAAATTTCATCTGTGGAATCCTCTGTTACACCTTGATGGGTTTTGAACATCAGGTTGAACTGACGGATGCCTGTGAAATTCTGCGCTCCACATGTTGGACAAGCGATATCGTGCTCGTCGATCAGCTTTCTCATTTCATCAAACGGAAGGCCGTCGACAATCATTTCGTTGCCTTCAGCTTCTAGTTTGTTTTCAATCAATTTGTCAGCACGGTGACGGGATTTACAGTCTTTACAGTCGATCATTGGATCATTAAAGTTACCAAGGTGACCAGACGCTTCCCACGTTTTCGGGTTCATTAAAATCGCTGCATCCAATCCAACGTTCATCGGATTTTCCTGGATGAATTTTTGCCACCACGCACGCTTTAAGTTATTCTTTAGTTCCACGCCAAGTGGACCATAATCCCATGTGTTCGCAAGCCCACCGTAGATTTCAGAACCTTGAAAAATAAATCCACGATGCTTCGCGTGTGATACTAGTTGCTCCATACTGCTAGACATAGTAATTTCCTCCTTTATGTTTCCAACAATTTGTAGCCCCTTGAGACAGAAAAAACTCTCGTCTCTGGGACTATCACTAATCCCAGGGACGAGAGTTTTTACCCGCGGTTCCACCCTGATTGATGCTTAACGCATCCACTTTATGTGTGCATATTCGGGAATGCCGTTTCCTTCCGCCGTTCTCTAGGCTTTCACCGTCCCTAGATCGCTTGTGTGAAGAGGGGGGAAGTACTATTTTTCCGTCATCATATGATTCAATATTTATTTGCTTATTAATAGTAGCATAGCGGATTTTAATTCACAAGTCTAGCTTAAAAACAACAACTTCCCGTTCATATGACGTGTCGATTTTTGGTATAATGTATAGATGGAAAACGAAAACGGAGGATCACATCATGTATGATATGAACCAATGGGAGCACGTGTTTAAGCTCGATCCCAATAAAGAGATAGCTGATAAGGATTTAGAAGACATATGCGAATCAGGAACAGACGCAATCATGGTCGGGGGTACCGATGGTGTTACGCTAGATCAAGTACTGTCCTTGCTAGCTAGCATTCGCCGCTATACGGTTCCGGTTATTTTAGAAATTTCCAATTTAGAATCGATTACTCCTGGTTATGATTACTATTTTGTCCCTACCGTATTAAATAGTAAGGATAAGAAATGGGTGATGGATCTCCATCATCAAGCTGTAAAAGAATACGGCGAGATTATGGACTGGGATGAAATCATGGTCGAAGGGTACTGTATTTTAAACCCGGAAGCGAAGGCCTATCAACGAACGGAATGCACGATGCCAGATGATGAAGATGTAGTGGCATACGCGCAAATGGCAGAGAATATGTTTAAGCTGCCGATTTTTTATATGGAATACAGTGGAACATACGGCAACCCTGAACTTGTGGAAAAAGTGAGCCACGCCTTAAAGGACACGCTTCTCTTTTACGGTGGTGGAATCCAGTCCAAGGAACAGGCGAAGGAAATGAAGGCGTATGCGGATGTCGTTATCGTCGGAAACTTAATATATGAAAATAAGAAAGCAGCACTCAAAACGGTGAAGGCCGTAAAAGAACGAGAGTAAAGGAAGGTGTCTCCTTTGAGCCCGTTAACGAATGACTTACTAAAAGGTTTAAATAAAGAGCAGCAGCAAGCAGTGAAAAAGACAGATGGCCCGCTATTGATTATGGCAGGAGCAGGGAGTGGCAAGACTCGTGTGCTTACCCATCGAATTGCGTATCTATTAGGGGAAAAAGATGTGTCCCCACGAAATGTACTAGCCATCACGTTTACGAATAAAGCAGCTCGTGAGATGAAAGATCGTGTCGCTGATATTATTGGACCAGAAGCCAATGATATGTGGATTTCCACATTCCACTCCATGTGCGTGCGCATTTTGCGTCGCGATATCGACCGTATCGGCATCGATCGTAATTTTTCTATCTTAGACTCGACGGATCAGCTTTCCGTTATTAAACAAATATTAAAAGATTTGAACCTGGACCCGAAGCAGTACGACCCTCGTGCGATGCTTGGTGCGATTAGTAGTGCCAAAAACGAGTTGAAAACAGCAGAGGATTTTGGGAAAACAGTAGGCAATCACTACGAACAGCAAATTGCAAAGGTATATGAAAAGTATCAAAAAACATTGCGCAAAAACCAATCGCTAGACTTTGATGATCTCATCATGCAGACGTTAACGCTATTTGATCGTCTTCCAGAGGTGCTGGAGTATTACCAGCGCAGGTTCCAGTATATTCACGTCGATGAGTATCAGGATACAAACCACGCCCAGTATCAGCTGGTTAAGCTAATGGCAAGTCGCTACCAAAACCTTTGTGTTGTAGGTGACTCGGACCAATCGATTTATAAGTGGCGCGGAGCAGACATTCAAAATATCATGTCCTTTGAAAAAGACTATCCAAGTGCAACGGTCATCATGCTCGAGCAAAATTATCGTTCCACGAAGAGCATTTTGAACGCAGCCAATGAAGTCATTCAATTAAACTCAGGCCGTAAGCCAAAAAATCTTTGGACCGATAACGATGATGGTGAGAGCATTCAGTATTATCAGGCTCCATCTGAGCGTGATGAAGCACTTTTTGTTACCAATCGGATCGAAGAATTCGTTCGCGGCAAGAAGTTCAATTATAAGGACTTCGCGCTGTTATACCGTACCAATGCGCAGTCTCGTACAATTGAGGAAACGTTCGTAAAAGCGGGCATTCCGTATCAAATCATTGGCGGTACGAAGTTCTACGACCGTAAAGAAATCAAAGACCTGTTAGCCTACCTACGTTTGGTTGCCAATCCAAATGATGACATTAGCTTTTCGCGTATCGTCAACGAGCCAAAGCGTGGTGTCGGAAAAACATCACTAGAAAACCTGCAAATGTACGCGGCTCGTCATGATATTTCCATGTATGAAGCGGTTGGCGAAGTGGAGTTTGTTGGCCTAAGCAAAAAGGCAACGGCAGCCCTCAAGCAATTCGGGCAAATGATTAAAAACTGGACCCAGCAACAAGACTTCCTATCTGCGACTGACTTGGTGGAAGATGTTTTGAAACAAACAGAGTATGAAGAAATGTTGAAGCGGGATAACAGTTTAGAGGCGCAAAGTCGTCTAGAGAACATTAATGAATTTCTATCGGTTACAAAAAACTTTGAAGAGAATAATGAAGATAAGAGTTTAATTAGCTTCCTAACGGATTTAGCACTCGTTGCGGATATTGACCAGGCGGATGACGATCCATTCGCAGATGATAAAGTAACGCTCATGACCCTTCACTCTGCCAAAGGGCTGGAGTTCCCAGTCGTGTTCCTTATTGGCATGGAAGAAAGCATTTTCCCTCACAGTCGTTCCCTCATGGACGAAGAAGAGATGGAGGAAGAGCGTCGTCTTGCGTACGTAGGTATTACAAGAGCGGAGCAACAGTTATTTTTAACACATGCCAAAATGCGTACCCTATTTGGTAAAACCAATATGAATCCGATGAGTCGCTTTATCGATGAGATTCCACAAGAGTTGATCGAAGGCCGAGACGGCAAAAGCAATCAGCAAAGCAGTTCGCCGTTTAGTGGAGGATTTAATGATCCAGCTCCGTCCGGGTTTACTAATAGCAAACAATCTCAAGAACAACCAAAGCGTAAAGCAACCACGATGAAAAAGAATGCCGGAACAGGTGGCGAGAGCCTAGAGTGGAAAACAGGTGACAAAGCGTCACATAAAAAGTGGGGCGAAGGTACAGTCGTCAACGTAAAAGGGGAAGGCGACTCCATGGAACTAGACATCGCATTTCCAGCGCCAACCGGCGTAAAGCGTGTTCTAGCGAAATTCGCTCCTATATCGAAAGCGTAACTGAGGTGAGTGCATGAATAGAGAAGAAGCAATCGAGCAAATCAAATCCTTACGAGAAGAGTTAGAACAGTACAATCATGAATATCATGTATTGGATCAACCCTCTGTCTCCGATTATCAATACGACATGAAAATGCAGGAATTACTCAAGTTAGAAGAAGCACATCCTGACCTTGTCACATCCGACTCTCCTTCCCAGCGTGTGGGAGGGGAGCCTTTGGATGCGTTCCAAAAGGTGCAGCACACGATACCGATGCTCAGCCTTGGCAATGCCTTCAATGAAGAAGAACTGCGCGAATTCGACCGACGTGTCCGCGAAGGCGTCGATGAAGATGTGAGCTATGTTTGTGAGCTGAAAATTGATGGCCTCGCTATTTCCTTGCGCTATGAAGACGGCGTATTCACGCAAGGCGCAACCCGTGGCGACGGTACGACAGGGGAAGATATTACCCAAAACCTTCGCACCATCAATAGTATCCCTCTCCGCATTAAAGAGGAAGAAACGATTGAAGTGCGTGGCGAAGCGTTTATGCCACACAGGTCGTTTATTGCACTAAACGAAGCTCGAGAGGAATCGGAAGAAGAGCCATTTGCCAACCCACGTAACGCAGCAGCAGGATCGCTCCGTCAACTGGATCCGAAAATTGCCGCCAGTCGTAATTTAGATATTTTTCTATATGGCGTAGGTCAGTGGGATGCAGGGGAACTGGAATCTCATAGTGAACGCCTGGAATACATGCAGAAGCTCGGCTTTAAGACGAATCCTGAGTGGAAGAAATGCCCGACCATCGAGGATGTAATCACTTATGTAAACACGTGGACAGAAGCGCGCGAGAATCTGAATTACGAAATCGATGGCATCGTCATTAAGGTAGACAATCTCGACCAACAAGAGGAGCTCGGTTTTACAGCCAAGAACCCTCGTTGGGCCGTTGCCTACAAATTCCCTGCCGAAGAAGCGATTACAAAAATTACTGACATCGAGTTGAGCGTTGGTCGAACGGGGGCTGTAACTCCAACAGCTGTCCTTGAAGCGGTAAAAGTGGCAGGTACGACGGTCAAAAGAGCTTCCTTGCACAACAAAGATTTGATTCGCGAGAAGGATATTCGCATTGGCGATACCGTTGTCATCAAAAAAGCTGGCGACATCATCCCAGAAGTCGTGCGCGTTGTGTTTGATGAGCGAACAGGCGATGAAGAGGAATACTTCATGCCAGAAACGTGCCCGGAATGTGGTAGTGAACTGGAGCATTTAGAGGAAGAAGTAGCCCTTCGTTGCTTGAATCCGAACTGTCCAGCTCAACTGCGTGAAGCGCTCATTCACTTTGTATCTCGAAACGCGATGAACATTGATGGACTAGGGGAAAAAGTGATAGCGCAACTTTTCCGCGAAGACTTGGTTCATACCATCGCCGATTTATATAAACTAGAAAAAGAGGCCTTGCTTGAATTAGAGCGTATGGGGGAGAAATCAGCAGACAATTTACTGAATGCGATTGAAGCCTCGAAAGAGAACTCCATGGAACGACTGTTATTCGGACTAGGCATACGTTTTGTAGGTGAGAAAGCTGCCAAGACGCTATCGCAGGAATTTGAGACGATGGAGCGCCTCAGCCAGGCTACTTACGACGAGCTGATTGAGATTTACGAAATTGGCGAAAAACTAGCCGACTCGGTCGTACGCTATTTTGAAAAACCACAGGTACTGGAACTCATACAAGAACTGAAAGCACTCGGCTTGAACCTGGAGTACTTAGGACAAAAGAAAAGTCAGGCCGCAGAAGATTCAATTTTTAATGGGAAAACCGTGGTTATTACTGGTAAAATGGAGGAGTATAACCGTTCTGAAATTAAAGAGCGAGTCGAAGCATTTGGTGCAAAAGTGACAAGCAGCGTCAGCAAGAAGACTGATTTATTGATTGCTGGGGAAGACGCTGGTTCGAAATTTGACAAAGCTCAAGAACTAGGCATTGAGATTTGGGATGAACAACGCTTTATCGAAGCGTTAAACCAATAGGGAGAGTGGAGAAACATGAAGCGGATCGCATTGTTGATGTTGAGCCTTTTTGTGTTAGGGACAGGATGCGCTCCGGCCTATGAGAAGAATGAAGAAGTGGGCGTTGAGACAACAGAGAAAAATCAACAAGAGAAAGCTATCGTTCCAAAGTACAGCATTTCCGAGGACTACTACCGTCCGTTAGAAAAATATAAGCCAAGTAAATCACGCGGCGTCATCACCCATCAGATGGCGAACCGATTTGATATTAAAGAAATGGAAGTTGGGTTGCGCCGTCATGCGAAAAGTGTCTTTGACCCTAAGAATTACTTTTTCCAGGAAGGCCAATACTTAACGGATGACATTTTATACGATTGGCTCGACCGTGCGAAAAACGATGCCGAAACAAACGGCACCCCAAACGGTCTAAATCCATCTGTGAAAGAGGATGCTGGGGAACAAGCGCTTCGGAACAATCCGAAGTATCTATCCCATATTCTCGAGCAGGATTACTTGAAGAAAAATGAAGAAGGCGACGTCGTGCAGCTAAAAGGGATGACCATCGGATTGGCGATGAAATCCCAGTATCAGTTCCAAGAGGAAATTGGCGGGCCCGTCTTATATGAGGACATCTCAACTGAAGAGATGCTAAAAGAAGGGAAGCAAATCGCCCAGACGGTTCTGGAGCGCCTGCGCAAAATGGAAGACCTTCAGGATGTCCCAATTATGTTTGCCATCTACCGGGAAGAAGAAAAAGGAGCCATGGTTCCAGGTAACTTTGTCGCGAAAACAAACGTAAAAGGAAGCGACATGAAAGTTGGAGCATGGGAAACGATACAAGAAGATCACGTATTATTCCCGTCCGAAGAAGCCAGTGGAGCCCACCCTGAAGATGCAAGCCTCATTAGCGACCTCCAAAACGATGTAGCCGAATACTTCCCGAATTACATCGGCGTAGTAGGAAAAGGCTTCTATGTAGAGGATGAGCTAAGAGAGTTAACGATCACCATCCCAATCGAATTCAAAGGACAAACCGAAGTCATTGGGTTAACCCAGTACGTGTACTCCATCATAGTCGAGAATTTCCCGAATTACTTTGATCTAGAAGTAAACATCGAGTCCCATAACGGGCAGGAAAGCTTGATTTCAAGAAAAGCAGGGCAAGAAGAGCCGTATGTTCATATTTATGGACAGTAGGTTGTTTTGTGGGGAAGGCATTGTCATGGACAATGCCTTTTTTGCGTTTTGGGAGCGCGGGTTGGTGCGCTGGGTGACGTGGGTTGCGCGGGTGCGGCGTTTGCTCAGCGGTGTGCGCCAGGTGGTGCGGGCGCTGCGCTTGGCGCGGATGGCTGGTCGCTCATAAATGTGGCAAAGTCGCTCATATAATGGAAATCCCGCTCATAAATTTGAAATGTTGCTCATATAATGCAAATCCCGCTCATAAATCGAAAATGTCGCTCAAATCCCCCCCTAGCTCATCTCACTTTTTGGCGCGTTTTATGCTTTTTAAGGGTGCGGCTTGGGCGCTTGCGATCAACTTTTTGGAATTAGGAGCGAGAATGCGAAAACAGGAGCGACTTTCTCAAAATAGGAGCGAGAATCCAAAATCAGGATCAACTTTTGAAAATCAGGAGCGACCGGCCCCCAGCGCCCCTGCTCTCCACCTCAACCGCACCCCTCACAACCGCAAGGAACATCTTACCAAATCATCGCTACATCCCCTCCACAAAACCCCGCCACTAAGCAGCTCACGCCCTGTCAAAACTGGGCTCATGCCTATTTACTTTCTTTTAAACCCTATGCTATACTCACTATAATAACTAAAAACCAAGTAAACTCATAGGAATTATAAAAATTAACCTGATGAGGTGGAGATAAATGGGTAGGGAATTTATAGATTTATTTAACGGGTGGGCAGCGTCTTATGATAAAACCGTAGCGGGTGACGATATAGAGTATCGCGAGGTATTTAAAGGCTATGAAGCGATATTGCAAGCTGTTGTTGCGAAGACGAACGGTCCGAATGTACTGGAATTTGGGGTTGGTACGGGGAATTTAACGAGAAAATTGATCAATGAAGGTCATCAGGTATTTGGCATTGAGCCTTCGATGGAAATGTTGAAAATTGGTCAGCTTAAAGTGCCGGAAGCGAAAATCCAAGAAGGGGACTTTATCGATTTTACTGTTCCTGCTGAGTCGATTCATTCGATTGTAAGCTCGTATGCGTTTCACCATTTAACAGATGAAGAAAAGGAAGAAGCCATCGAGAAATATAGCAAGCTATTAGCTCCAGGAGGCGTAATTGTTTTCGCGGATACCGTTTTTGAATCGCAAAAGGCGAAGCGTCATATGATTGAAAAGGCGATAGCGTCTTATTTTCATAATCTAGCGGAGGATTTATCAACCGAGCATTATTCCGATATTCCAACGCTAACAAGAATCTGTCATAACCATGGCTTTGAGGTTATGTTTGAGCAGCTCAATCCATATGTTTGGTTAATGGTAGCGAAGAAAAAATAACCTATCGAAAAAGGAGAGGTTTTCATGCCAATGAACGTAGAAAGTTTTAATCTAGATCATACGAAAGTCAAAGCACCTTATGTTCGACTTGTCGGCATCACCGAAGGAACAAAGGGAGATAAAGTCTATAAATATGATTTTCGCATTAAGCAACCAAATGTGGAGCACATGGATATGCCATCTCTCCATTCCTTAGAGCATATGATGGCTGAATTTAGTCGTAACCATCATGACCATGTCCTAGATGTAGGTCCTATGGGTTGCCAAACAGGCTTTTACATTGCCCTTTTAAACGATGATGACTATAACAATATGCTTCGCGTGATCGAGAATACGCTAAACGATGTTCTAGAAGCGACAGAGGTGCCAGCGTGTAATGAAGTCCAGTGCGGCTTTGCGGCGAGCCATAGCCTTGAAGGAGCAAAACGATTAGCTCAAGAAATGCTAGATAAACGCGATGAATGGACACAGGTATTTGCAGAAGAGCAATAAGGAGTAGACAGCGATGAACTATGTAACAAGTGTTCAACAGTTAATAGGGAACACGCCCTTAATCGAACTCACCAACGTAGATGTACCAGAGGGCGTCCGCCTATTTGCGAAGTTAGAGTATTTCAACCCAGGCGGTAGTGTGAAGGATCGCCTGGGCCAAAAACTACTCTCTCATGCACTCCAAACAGGGGAGCTTCAACCAGGCGGAACGATCATCGAACCAACCGCCGGGAACACAGGAATTGGATTAGCCCTCGCTGCTATTGGGCGAGGGTTTCGAGTGGTATTTGTAACGCCGGAAAAATTCAGCCAGGAAAAGCAGACGCTCATGAGAGCGCTAGGCGCTGAAGTGGTCAATACGCCTACGGCAAAAGGAATGACAGGCGCCATTGAAAAAGCGAAGCAGTTATGCGAAGAAATAACGGGAGCGTACTGCCCCCAACAATTTGATAACGACGCCAATCCATTAACCTATTACGAAACGCTTGCACCAGAGATATACGATGCGCTGGATGGGCAAGTCGATATTTTTGTCGCTGGTGGAGGTACTGGTGGCACGTTTACGGGGGTATCTCGCTATTTGAAGGAAAAAAATCCGCGCGTCAAAAACGTCATCGTTGAGCCAGAAGGATCGATCCTGAATGGCGGGGAGCCTGGTTCCCATCGAACAGAAGGTATTGGGATGGAGTTTTTGCCTCGTTATATGGACGTGAACATGTTCAACGAAATCTACACGATTTCAGATGACGAGGCGTTTGCGGCAGCGAAACGATTAGCATTACAGGAAGGATTGCTTGTAGCAAGCTCATCAGGAGCAGCTTTCGTCGCAGCGATGCGAGAAGCCCAAAAAGCACCAGCAGGAACGAATATCGTAACGATTTTTCCAGACAGTAGTGAACGATATATGAGTCAAGGATTCTACGAGGAGTGATGATATGAGACGAAAAACACAACTAATACACGGTGGTATCACGGGAGATGAACATACCGGTGCTGTATCGGTCCCGATATATCAAGTAAGCACGTACAAACAAGATGGCGTAGGGCAACACAAAGGATATGAGTATTCTCGTACAGGGAATCCAACCCGCCACGCGCTAGAAGAACTCATTAAAGATATCGAAGGCGGTAAAGCAGGCTTTGCTTTTGGTTCTGGTATGGCAGCGATCACCTCTGTGTTGATGCTGTATAAGAGCGGCGATCACATTATTTTCACAGACGATGTATATGGCGGTACATATCGCCTCGTATCGAATGTGTTGAACCGTTTTAACCTAGATGTATCGTTTGTCGATACGTCCGATCAAGCTAAAATCAAAGAAGCCATCAAGCCGAATACGAAAGCCATCTATGTTGAAACGCCAACCAATCCATTGCTGAAGGTTACCGATTTGCAAGCAACTGCTGACCTGGCGAAAGAGCATGGTCTGACGTTTATCGTCGATAACACGTTCAGCACGCCATATTGGCAGAACCCGATTGATCATGGAGCGGATATCGTGCTGCACAGTGCAACGAAATATTTAGGTGGCCACAGTGATGTGGTAGCAGGCCTGGTTGTAGTGAACACGGAGGAATTAGCTAGCGATCTCCACTTTATTTTAAACTCTGCCGGAGCCGTACTTGGACCGCAGGATTCCTGGCTGCTGATGCGAGGAATCAAGACGCTAGGGGTTCGAATGGAAGAAATCGAATCGAATACACGTGAGTTTATTAGCTTCTTGCAACAGCATCCGCAGGTAACCAATATCTATTATCCAGGGCTAGAATCTCACAACGGGCACGATACGCATCAGAAACAAGCTCGTGGGGCAGGCGGCATGGTATCGTTTGATGTTGGCAGTGATGAGAATGCAGAAAAACTATTAACCAACCTGCGCTATTTCACACTAGCAGAAAGCCTGGGTGCGGTGGAGAGTCTTATTTCGGTACCTGCGAAAATGACGCATGCGTCCATTCCGAAAGAGCGTAGAGCAGAGCTAGGCATCACAGATGGACTTGTCCGCGTTTCAATTGGACTTGAAGATGTAGAGGATTTAAAAGAGGATTTTGAAAAAGCACTACGAGGCTAGCCTGGATGGTTAGCCTCTTTTTTTGTGTGGAGGGGGAGAGTCGCGGATAAAGTTCGGGAAGTGGCTCAAATACGGGGGTTAGCCTGACCTGACGATATACAGTAGACCGCCTCCTGAAACAGTTTCAGCAAACTCCTCATTTCCCAACAACGAAAAACTCATAGAACCTCCCAAATTAGCATATCCTATCATTGATGAAAAAAAGTAGCGGAAGAGAAGGAGGCGTTTGTTCATGGTTGCACCGTATCAGCATGAGCCATTTACCGACTTTAGTGTGCCGGAGAATAAGCAAGCAATGGAGGCGGCGCTTAAGCGTGTGGAGGCCGAGTTTGGGAAAGAGTATCCACTTATTATTGGAGGAGAACGTATTTTTACAGAGGATAGGATTACCTCGTTTAATCCTGCCAACAAAGAAGAAGTGATCGGGTATGTTTCGAAAGCTGATCAGGAGTTGGCTGAAAAAGCAATGAAGGTTGCGGATGAAACGTTCCAGTGGTGGCGAAAATCAAAGCCTGAAATGCGCGCAGATATTTTATTTCGAGCAGCAGCCATTGTACGTCGTAAGAAGCATGATTTCTCTGCTCATTTGGTGAAAGAGGGCGGGAAGCCATGGAAGGAAGCAGATGCCGATACAGCGGAAGCGATTGATTTCATGGAATATTATGCTCGTCAAATACTGACCCTCAAAGATGGAGAGCCTGTCTACAATCGTCCCAATGTAGATAATAGTCGTTTTCACTATATTCCGCTTGGGGTGACGTTAACCCTTTCTCCGTGGAATTTCCTATTCGCGATTATGTGTGGGACGACGGTAGCGCCAATGGTAACGGGCAATACGGTATTATTAAAACCGGCTAGTTTAACGCCGATTATTGCATATAAAATGATGGAAGTGCTCGAAGAAGCTGGGCTTCCTGCTGGGGTTATCAATTTTATCCCTGGAAGCGGTTCGGAGATTGGCGATTACTTGGTTGACCACCCTCGAACTCGATTGATTAGCTTCACAGGTTCAAGAGAAGTAGGAACACGGATTTTTGAGCGAGCAGCGAAGGTCCAGCCTAATCAAATTTGGTTGAAGCGTGTGATTGCGGAAATGGGTGGGAAGGACACGATTGTCGTGGATGAAGATGCCGACCTTGAACTGGCAGCCGATGCTATCGTTAATTCAGCGTTTGGATTCAGCGGTCAGAAATGTTCCGCTTGTTCACGTGTTGTTGCACATGAAGCCATCTATGACACGTTGTTAGAGCGATGCGTAGAGTTGACGGAAGAACGAGTGAACGTACAAGACCCAGTAGATGGTAGTACCTTCATGGGACCAGTCATTGACCAAGGTGCTTTTGATAAAATCATGGAATATATCGAAATCGGAAAAGAAGAAGGAAAGCTGATGACCGGCGGAGATGGCGATGCCAGCACAGGATTCTTCATCAAGCCAACCATTTTTGCTGACCTAGATCCTAAGGCAAAAATCATGCAAGAAGAAATCTTTGGTCCAGTAGTAGGTTTTACCAAAGCGAAGTCATTTGATGAAGCTCTGGAAATCGCTAACAATACGGAGTATGGCTTAACAGGGGCCGTTATTACGAAGAATCGCCTCCACATTGAACAGGCAAGAGAAGATTTCCATGTTGGAAATTTATACTTTAATCGTGGATGTACAGCAGCTATTGTTGGCTATCATCCATTTGGTGGCTTCAATATGTCTGGAACCGACTCGAAGGCAGGCGGTCCGGATTATTTGGTCCATCATATGCAAGGAAAAACAACGTCTGAAATGCTTTAATATCCAATTATACCCTCTCGATTATTTGAGAGGGTAATTTTGTTGAACGAGGAAACACTAGAGTCGAGAATAGATAAGGAATTGGAATGAAATGGATGGATATATATAATTTTCAGGATTTAATTTTATAAATTATCTTGAATACATATAGGTCGATTTGAATATATGCACACAAAAGTCCTATATTGATGTATAATTATTCATATAGTTGATAGTTTTTAAAAATTTAGAATGTTCAAATAATATCTTTGTGTTATATTAAATCATATTAATCGCTTATATCCCTTTCATATATTTCAAATACCTGTTTTCTGAATAGGTGGAAAAATGTATAGGGGTGTATATATAATTCAATACACATAACTTAAAGGAGGTTAAAGAATGGGCGAGGAATATGCTATTGCAGGAGCCACATGGTTTTGGTTATTTGTTCCAATGCCGATTTTAATTATCTTATCCGCTATTACGTTATTTACTGAAAGGAGAGAGTAAAGCTTATGGGTACAGCTACGTTAATTACATTTATAGTCTATTTAATTGGAATGCTTGTCATAGGACTTGCAGCTTATCGTTTAACAAGTAACTTATCAGATTATGTATTAGGTGGACGCCGCTTAGGACCTGGTGTTGCCGCATTAAGTGCCGGAGCATCCGATATGAGTGGTTGGTTACTATTAGGACTACCTGGTGCGATTTATGGCGGTGGACTTTCTGCTGCATGGATCGGAGTAGGTCTTGCTATTGGTGCGTACTTAAACTGGCAATTCGTTGCCCGTCGTTTACGTGTTTATACTGAGGTTGCGAATGACTCTATTACAGTACCTGACTTCTTTGAAAATCGCTTCCGTGACAACTCACATATTTTGCGTGTTATCTCCGCGCTCGTTATTTTATTATTCTTTACCTTCTATACGTCCTCAGGTATGGTAGCTGGGGCAAAACTATTTGAAGCATCCTTTGGACTTGGCTATCAGCAAGCTCTATGGATTGGTGCTATTGTTATTATTTCTTATACATTCTTAGGCGGTTTCTTAGCCGTAAGTTGGACCGACTTTGTTCAAGGTATCCTGATGTTCCTTGCGTTGATTGCCGTACCAATCGTAGCAATTAACCAGCTTGGCGGCTGGGGCCAAGTAATGCAAACCGTAGGTGATATCGATCCAACTCGTTTGAACATGGTAGAAGGTGTTGGATTGTTAGCCATTATTTCATCGATGGCGTGGGGACTTGGTTACTTTGGTCAGCCACACATCTTAACTCGTTTTATGGCATTACGTTCCGCTAATGATGTGCCGAAAGCACGTTTCATCGGTATTACGTGGATGATTCTAGGACTTTATGGCGCGATCTTCACTGGTTTCGTTGGTCTTGCCTATGTTGCCGATGCAGGTAATACAGCTGCACTAACGGAATTCGGTGTGAAAGTGGTTCAGGGTGAAGGCGGCATTCAAATGCTAGATGACCCTGAGAAAATCTTTATCGCATTTTCACAGGTGTTATTCCACCCAGTAATTGCAGGTATCCTACTAGCAGCGATTTTATCTGCAATCATGAGTACCATTGACTCGCAGCTACTTGTATCCTCTTCTGCTGTAGCAGAGGACTTCTACAAAGCGATTCTTCGCAAAAATGCTACAGAGCGTGAACTAGTATGGGTAGGTCGTATCTCTGTTGGTGTGATTGCCTTAATTGCAGTCTTACTAGCCTACAACCCAGAAAGCTCTGTACTAGGCCTTGTAAGTTACGCATGGGCAGGATTTGGCGGAGCATTCGGACCAATCGTCATCCTATCTCTATTCTGGAAAGGCCTTACCCGTAATGGCGCCCTATTCGGAATCATTGTAGGAGCAGCAACGGTTGTTATCTGGAAAGTATATGTGACGCCAGTATTCGCTCTATACGAAATTGTTCCAGCCTTCATCCTTTGTGGACTGGTAGCAATCATTGTCAGCTTGGTTGATAAAGAGCCATCTGAAGAAATCAAGCAAGAATTTGATGCAGCAAAAGCTAAATAATAGTAATTTGATGAAAACCTCTTCTATTCGGTAGGAGAGGTTTTTTAATTAAAGATCCTCACTTGTAATGGCGAGGGGAAGATACTAATGAAAATTAATACCCTACACCGAAACCTGGATCTGAAATGATAAAGGCGATATAAAGCAAAGTAAGTGTAATGATCGTTAGTAAAACCAACTTATATTTTTCCACTTTCACCCCCCCTTTCCATGTAATTTACCGCCTTTTATCCTAACAGAAAATCTAATACCGAAACATTTATTTATTAACAAACAATGTAGTAGAGCTTTTCGATTCGCTTAAGAAAAGGTCCCCTTCATGTTTTTTTCCTGTAAAGAAACACTGTCAACATTGATTGTTAGGGGTGCTTTTTGGTATCATCATATATTATGTGAGGTTCGATACGAATGGAGGTTAAACAATGTCACGAATTAGTAAAGAACAAGTAAAGCACGTTGCTCATCTAGCACGGTTACATGTTTCCGAAGAAGAAGCAGACATGTTTACAAAGCAATTGGATGATATTATTACGTTTGCCGAACAGCTGAACGAATTAGATACAGAAGGCGTAGAGCCTACGACACACGTTCTTGATTTGAAGAATGTTACGCGTAAGGACGAGCCAAAGCACTGGTTAACGAAAGAAGAAGCACTGAAAAACGCACCAGAAAAGCAAGATGGACAATTTCGCGTGCCATCTATTTTGGAATAGGGAGGGAAACACATGTCATTATTTGATCACAAGCTATCCGAAATACAAGAGTGGTTACATACGAAAGAGATCAGCGTAAACGATCTTTTAAATGAGGCGTACAACCGCATCAACGAAGTAGACGGTGAAGTGAAAGCCTTTTTAACCCTTAATGAAGAAGCAGCTCGCCAGCGTGCAAACGAGCTAGACGCACTTCGTGGCACAACAGAAGGACGAGGCCTTTTATTCGGTATGCCAATCGGAATTAAAGACAACATCGTCACAAAAGGACTACGTTCCACGGCAGCGAGTCAAATTTTAGATAATCTAAACGATCCTTTATACGATGCCCATGTTGTTCAAAAACTGAATGGCGCTGAATCCGTAACAGTAGGAAAATTAAACATGGATGAATTCGCAATGGGTTCCTCCAACGAAAACTCTAGCTACTATGCTACGCGTAATCCTTGGAATACCGATTATGTACCAGGTGGCTCTAGTGGTGGTTCCGCAGCCGCAGTAGCAGCAGGAGAGGTACCATTTTCACTAGGTTCTGACACGGGTGGTTCGATTCGCCAGCCAGCAGCCTATTGTGGCGTTGTCGGCCTGAAGCCAACCTACGGACGTGTCTCTCGTTTTGGACTAATTGCATTTGCATCTTCCTTAGACCAAATCGGACCACTTACACGTACGGTTGAAGACAATGCGTACGTTCTAGAGACGATTGCAGGCCATGACAAAATGGACTCAACATCAGCTGACCTGGAAGTTCCGAAGTACACGGAAGCTCTTACAGGCGATGTGAAAGGCCTTAAAATTGGTGTACCGAAGGAATACTTTGCCGAAGGCGTTTCCGAAGAAGTGAAGACAGCTGTTCGCAATGCATTAAAAGTATATGAAGATATGGGCGCAACGTGGGAAGAGGTTACACTGCCGCACTCGAAATACGCGCTATCCACGTACTATTTACTTTCTTCATCCGAAGCATCTGCAAACCTAGCTCGTTTCGATGGCGTGCGCTATGGTCGTCGTTCCCCGCAAGCGGAAAACATGATCGACATGTTCAAGCTTTCCCGTAGTGAAGGCTTTGGCGATGAAGTGAAGCGTCGTATTATGCTAGGTACCTTTGCATTAAGCTCAGGCTACTATGATGCATACTATAAGAAAGCACAAAAGGTTCGTACGCTTATTAAGCAAGACTTTGAAAAAGTGTTTGCGAACTATGACGTGATCATTGGACCAACAACTCCAACACCTGCCTTTAAAGTGGGCGAGAAGACAGAAGATCCATTAACGATGTATGCGAACGATATTCTAACGATTCCAGTCAACCTAGCTGGTGTTCCAGGCATTTCTGTACCATGCGGTTTCTCTTCTGAAGGGCTGCCAATTGGTCTACAAATCATTGGTGACCATTTTGATGAAGGAACCGTTTATCGAGCAGCCCATGCCTATGAGCAGGCGACCGATTATCATACACACAAGCCGTCCCTGGGAGGTGCCAACTAATGAACTTTGAAACGATTATTGGTATTGAAGTACACGTAGAGCTAAAAACAGCATCGAAAATCTTCAGCCCAAGTCCGAACGCATTCGGTAGTGAACCAAACTCCAATGTAAACCCGATTGACTTAGGGTACCCAGGGGTATTACCTGTTTTAAATGAAGAAGTAGTGAACTACGCAATGAAAGCTGGCATGGCTTTAAATTGCGACATTGCAACGAATACGAAATTTGATCGTAAAAACTATTTCTATCCAGACAATCCGAAGGCGTATCAAATCTCCCAATTTGACCAGCCTATCGCAGAAAATGGATATATTGATATTGAAGTAGATGGCAAGACGAAGCGTATCGGAATTACGCGTCTGCACATTGAAGAAGACGCTGGTAAGCTAACGCACAGTGATGATGGCTATTCCCTTGTCGACTACAACCGCCAAGGTACACCTCTTGTAGAGATTGTATCGGAGCCGGACATTAGCTCCCCACAAGAAGCGTACGCGTATCTGGAAAAACTGAAGAACATCATTCAGTACACAGGCGTATCTGACTGTAAAATGGAAGAAGGTTCCCTACGTGCCGACGCCAACATTTCCATTCGCCCAATCGGCCAAGAGGAATTCGGTACGAAGACAGAATTGAAGAACCTGAACTCCTTCTCCTTCGTGCAAAAAGGGCTTGAGTTTGAAGAGCAGCGCCAGCAGAAAGTCCTTCAAGCTGGAGGCGAAATGCTTCAGGAAACACGTCGTTTCGATGAGCAAACGAAGGAAACGGTTCTTATGCGTGTCAAAGAAGGTTCGGATGACTACCGTTACTTCCCAGAGCCAGACCTTGTACCACTGTACATCGATGAAGAGTGGAAGAAACGCATCTATGATGAGATTCCAGAGCTGCCAGATGCTCGTAAGTCCCGTTATATTAACGAACTGAAGCTACCTGAGTACGACGCCATGGTGCTAACGAACAACAAAGAGCTTTCCGATTTCTTTGAAGAGACCATCAATGCTGGAGCAGAAGTAAAACAGGCTTCGAACTGGTTAATGGGTGACGTTTCTGGTTACATGAACAAAAACCAGAAAGAGCTAGCGGACCTAGCGTTAACGCCTCAAAACCTTGCAACGATGATCAAGCTTATTGAAGATGGAACGATCTCGTCTAAGATTGCGAAGAAAGTTTTTGCGGAGACGGTCGAAAACGGAACAGACCCACAGAAGTTTGTAAAAGATCAAGGCCTTGGCCAAATCTCTGATGAAGGTCAGCTACGTGAGATCATCTCTGGTATTCTAGACAACAACCAGCAATCCATTGATGACTACAAGAACGGGAAGGACAAAGCCCTTGGATTCTTAGTAGGCCAGGTAATGAAAGCAACCAAAGGACAGGCAAACCCTCCAATGGTAAACAAAATCATTATCGAGGAAATGGATAAACGCTAAGAGACACTCATAAAGATGAACAAGTCCTTGTCATAAATCCTGCTACCTTCCACGTAGCAGGATTTATTGATGCATGGACGCGTAGTAAAACGTGAAACGTAAAAGGGATGGTTTGCGTACTCGTTACTACGGATATGATAATAAGGTCAAAAACTTTTCAAACATAGAAAAACGAGCTATGATGAGAGGAAATATGGCTTGGATGGAGGAAGACCTATGAAGCGTGCCAGGATCATATACAATCCAACCTCAGGAAGAGAAGCCGTGAGACGAGAACTCCCTGAAATCTTGCAGCGTTTCGAGCAAGCAGGCTATGAAACTTCCACCCACGCTACGGTAGGCGAAGGAGACGCAACCAAAGCCGCGAGATTAGCAGTAGAGCGTTCCTTTGACCTTGTTGTTGCTGCAGGTGGGGATGGAACAATAAATGAAGTAGTACACGGAATAGCAGAACACGAATTTCGTCCCAAGGTAGGCATTATCCCGGTTGGTACAACCAATGACTTTGCAAGAGCGATTTGTGTGCCACGTAACGTAAAAGGTGCCGTAGATGTTATTTTAGATGGCTACTCCAAAGAAATTGATATTGGACGAGTCAACGACCACCACTTCATCAACATCGCAGGTGGCGGGAAATTAACCGAGCTTACCTATGAAGTACCAAGTAAGCTAAAAACTATGATTGGTCAACTAGCATACTACCTAAAAGGTGTGGAAATGCTGCCGTCGATTCGCCCAACCTATGTTCAAATCGAATACGATGGAAAATGGTTCGAAGGCGAAGTCATGGTGTTTCTCGTATCCAATACGAATTCGATCGGTGGCCTGGAAAAACTAGCACCCGATGCGTTGATGGATGATGGTATGTTCGACCTGCTTATTATTAAAAAGGTGAACATTGGCGAGCTAATTCGACTAGCCAGCCTAGCGATGAAAGGCAATCATATCAACGATCCGAACGTCATCTACACAACAGCGAATCGTATTAAAGTGCACACAGAAGAGAAAATGCAGTTAAATATTGACGGGGAATTTGGCGGATTATTACCCGGGGAATTTGTCAATTTATATCGCCACCTCGAATTTTATGTCCCTAGAGGTCGATGGGAGAATGAAGACAGCCAGTGTTAATATGGCTGTCTTTCGTTTGTGTTATCATCGGTGGCTTAAGCAAATCCTCACTGTGGCAGCAGTCGCCATACTGATGCTTTGCTTAAGTCTGGCCGATGATCAAGGCACTAAAGGAAGATTGATCAAACGTTTGATCAATTTAATCTCCAATAATCCAATCGTTTCTAAAAAAGCGGTTGAAGGGTAAACTATGATATAATGCATACCAGAATGCTGAACGGTAAAGGAAGGTACACATGTCGAAACCACAACCACCTGTACAAAAAAATCAAACGATTGAAGTTACATTTGAAGACCTAACGCATGAAGGAAATGGTGTAGGAAAAGTGGATGGCTATCCATTATTTGTTCCATACGCCCTTCCAGGGGAAACAGGGCAAGTAAAAGTAATCAAAGTAAAGAAGAACTTCGGATTCGGAAAGCTGTTAGATGTCGAGGAAGAAAGTCAAGAGCGCGTGGAACCACCGTGTAATGTGTATGTTCAGTGCGGAGGCTGCCAGCTACAGCATATGAGCTATTCCTTGCAGCTTGATATGAAGCAAAAGCAAGTCAAAGACGCCATGCACAAAATCGGTCATCTGAGTGACGTTCCCGTACACCCTGTCATTGGAATGGACGACCCGTGGCGCTATCGTAATAAAATCCAAATTCCAGTTGGAGAAAAAGACGATGGTGGCCTGAAAGCTGGTTTTTACCGCAAACGAAGCCACGAAATCATCGATATGGATACGTGCATCATTCAAGACGAGCACAACGACCGTATGGTGGAAGCCGTACGCCGTATCGCCGAGCAATACGGTATCGAACCTTACAAGGAAGAGCACCACAGCGGTGTATTGCGCCATATCATGGTACGCACAGGGCAACACACGGGTGACATCATGGTCGTATTGGTGACGAAGACGAAGAAGCTTCCACACCAAGACGCGATTGTAAAAGAAATTCGCGAGACGTTCCCAAATGTGAAGTCAATAGTGCATAACGTAAACAGCAAGAAAACAAACGTCATCCTAGGCGAGCAAACCAACGTCATCTGGGGAGACAAATACATCGTCGACCAAATTGGCGATATCAAGTTCAACATCTCGCCAAAGTCCTTTTATCAAGTAAACCCAACCCAAACAAAGCGCTTGTATGACCAAGCACTAGAATACGCAGATCTAAAAGGACACGAAACCGTCGTCGATGCATATTGCGGCATCGGCACGATTAGCCTGTTCCTAGCCCAAAAAGCCAAACGCGTCCTAGGCGTAGAAGTCGTCGCCCCAGCCGTAGACGACGCCAAGAAAAACGCCAAACTAAACAACATCGAAAACGCCGAATTCTATGTCGGCGAAGCCGAATCCCTACTCCCATGGTGGCAAGCCCAAGGCCTCCAACCAGACGTCATCGTAGTGGATCCACCACGTAAGGGCTGTGACGAATCGTTATTGAAAGCAATGATTGAAATGAAGCCGGATAAGATTGTGTATGTATCTTGCAATCCATCTACTTTAGCGCGTGACTTACGCATACTTGAGGATGGTGGATTTGAGACCCAGGAGGTGCAGCCGGTTGATATGTTTCCGCAGACGGGGCATGTTGAAGCGGTTACTAAATTAGTATTGAAAGAAGAGGCAGGTTCTTTATAAAGGGGCCTGCTTTTTATATTCTACTAACTTATATACAGATATAGGAAATACCATTTATATACACCCCCTAATGGTTTGAGTAGTTATTATTTGATATAGTATAAATTAAAGAATACATAAACGATGGAGGTAACATCGCATGACTAAACTGACACTGCCACAACTCGAATCCCATCTATGGGAATCAGCCAATATATTAAGAGGTAGTATTGACTCCTCAGATTATAAAAACTACATATTTGGAATGTTGTTTCTAAAGCGTTTGAATGACGTGTTTGTAGAAACGGCTAAGACCATAGAACAAGAAGAAGGGGACGATTACGGTTGGTATGACCGTGATGAGCACCAATTCTTTGTTCCGGAACGTGCACGCTGGGCTCACATTCAATCTCAGACTCAAGACATTGGTAATACGATTAACAAAGCATTTGAGGCTCTTGAGGAAGAGAATGCTTCCTTACAAGGAGTCTTAGCAAGCATTGACTTTAATGATAAAGATAAGCTACCAGATAAGCTTTTATTACAATTAATTCAACATTACTCATCAATTAATCTAGGGAATCACAACTTATCAGAACCAGATATGCTTGGCCGTGCTTATGAGTATTTGATTAAACAATTCGCAGATGATGCTGGTAAAAAAGGTGGTGAGTTCTATACTCCTAGTAAGGTAGTAGAACTTATCGTTAAGTTAATTAAACCAGAAGAAGAGATGCGTGTTTGCGACCCAACAGTAGGCTCTGGTGGTATGCTTGTGCAATCTGTCGATTACATTAAATCCAATGGAGGAGACCCGCGTAACCTTTCTCTGCACGGACAAGAGCGTAATTTAAATACATGGGCTATCTGTAAGATGAATTTGCTACTTCATGGTTTAAGTGATCATCGTATTGAACGTGGAGATACCATTCGCGAACCAAAATTAACTGGAGAAGATAAGGAATTATTACTGTATGATCGCGTAATCGCAAATCCCCCATTCTCTTTGAAAAACTGGGGTCGTGTAGAAGCAGAAAATGATGAGTATGGCCGTTTCCGTTTTGGTGTACCTCCAAAGAACGCAGGAGACTATGGTTTTGTGCAACATATGGTTTCTACTTTAAATCATAAAGGTAAAGCAGGAGTAGTGATGCCTCATGGTGTGCTATTCCGTGGAGGTGCTGAAGGTAAGATCCGAGAAGGTTTGTTGAAAGAAGACTTGGTGGAAGCGATTATTGGGTTACCATCTAACCTTTTTTATGGCACAGGTATTCCAGCATGTATCTTAATCTTAAATAGAAATAAAGAGGATGCTAATATAGGAAAAGTGTTTATATTGGACGGATCAAAGGATTATCAAGAAGGTAAAAATCAAAACCTCTTGCGAGAAGAAGATATTACAAAGATTGTGAATGCATATGATACCTGGGATGATCAAGAAAAATATTGTCGTTTAGTAGATATAGAAGAAATTGAAGAAAATGATTTTAATTTAAATATTGCCCGTTATATTGATACAACTATTGAGGAAGAACAAATAAATGTTAATGAGGTCATTAATGAATTAAAAAATTTAGAAAAAGAACGTTTAGAAAGTGAAGAAAAAATGTATATGCATTTAAAGGAGTTAGGGTTTTTATGATGAGAGAATATCCTGAAAATTGGAAGATTATGAAGCAATCTGATTTCTCTACATTTTACAATGGAAGAGCATTTAAGCAAAAAGAGTTCAAAGATTCTGGTACTCCAATTGTAAGAATTCAAAATCTAACTGGTAAGGGTCAGACTGTATATACTGATATGACTTTAAAAGATGAAAAATATATTTCAGAAGGGGATTTGATATACGCATGGTCAGCAACTTTTGGTCCATATATTTGGAAAGGACCAAAGGCTGTGTACCATTATCATATATGGAAGATTGAATGTGACAATTCGATTATAGATAAGATGTTTTTTTATTATCAATTACATCTACTTTCAAGTAGTTCCTCAGCCCATAAAAATGGAGCGGTGTTTGCTCATCTTACAAAAGGGTTTATGGAAAATTATGAAGTTCCAGTACCTCCTTTAAAAGAACAGGAAAAAATATCACAAATATTGTCTTCAATAGATCAAACAATCAAAAAAACAGAGCAAATCATTGATCAAACCGCACGATTGAAAAAAGGGATAATGCAAAGACTTTTTACGTCAGGTGTCTCTCATGATGAGTATAGGAACACGACGATAGGAGAGATACCAAAATTATGGGATTTAAAAAATGTTAAAAATTTAGCAATTTTGGGTCCGCAAAATGGTTTGTATAAACCATCTAGTGAATATGGAAAAGGAACTTTTATAGTTGTGTTAAATGATCTTTATAGAAATGAGAGAAAAATTAATGACTTTTTAGAAGATAAAGTGAAAATTACTCAAAATGAATTAAATAGATATAAATTGAAAGAAAATGATTTACTAGTTAATCGGGTATCGAAACAGATTGAAGGTGTTGCGAAAGTTATTTTAGTAGACAAAATATATGATGACACGGTATATGAATCAAATATGATTAGAATTAGACTTGAAACAAGTAAAATTCTCCCTGAGTTTTATTCATATTTCTCATTTACAAACGCTTATTATAAACAAGTTGCTAAGATTGCGAAGTATTCAAATCAAGCAAGTGTGAGTCAGGATGGTATTGAAAATATTTTAGTCCCTTTACCCAGCATAGGAGAACAGTATGAGATTGTTAATGTACTGAATAGTCTTGAAGACAAGCTTAATATTGAACGAAAAAAATTGTCGCAATTAAACCTCACAAAAAAAGGCCTGATGGAACAACTACTAACAGGCAAAGTCCGAGTTCCATTAGATGACGAAGAGGTGGTTCCGTCATGAACATTACACACGACTGGAACGAAAAAGGGCTAGTCGAGAATAGAGTACTTGAACATCTTCGAAAGCTTGGATACACATATGCTCATGGGTCATCTATGGACCAAGAAAGAGATACCCAAACAGAGCTTGTTCTAAAAAAAAGGTTAGCGAATGCTATTCAAAGATTAAATCCATGGATTAATGAAAACAACTTAACCAAGACAGTACGTTCTATTACCCACATGGATTTCTCAAGTCTCATGGAAGCAAACCAACATTTCCATGAACTCCTGATTAATAGTATCTCTGTGACACAGGATCTTGGAAAAGGCCGTAAAGGGCAGACAGTTCGCCTAATCGATTTTGAAAACCTTGAGAATAATGAATTTTTAGTTGTAGATCAATTCTCTATTACCAATGCACAAGGAACTATTCGACCAGATGTATTAGTGTTCGTGAATGGCATACCGTTCGTCGTTATTGAATGTAAGAGTCCTACACTTCATCCGGATAAGCAGATTTCTCAAGGTGTTACGCAATTGAAGCGGTATCAAAAAGAGAACGAGACTCTTTTCCACTATACGCAGTTTTTAATTGCTACAAGTAATGATCGTGCCAAAGTAGGAACAATTGGGGCCAAGCTACAGCATTATAGTGAATGGAAAGACCCTTATCCTCAAACAATTGCAGATATTGGTCCGAATGCAACACCTCAAGATATTCTCTTGGAGGGTACACTCAAAAAAGAACGTCTGTTAGATTTGATTCAAAACTTTATCGTGTATGAGCCTGAGGACGGTCGTGTGATTAAAAAGCTTGCACGTTATCAGCAGTATCGTGCTGTAAACAAGGCAGTAAATCGTATCTTAAATAACGATAAACCTCAATATAGAGGTGGTGTTGTTTGGGCAACACAAGGTTCTGGTAAGTCTCTCTCTATGGTTTTTTTGGCAACGAAATTACGAAGGATTGAGGAGCTTGGTAATCCAACTATCTTAGTAGTGACAGATAGACAAGACTTGGATCAGCAGATTACAAACACCTTTAAGCGTTGCGGTTTTCCTAATCCTCAACAAGCAGAATCCGTTAGTCAATTGAAATCCCTCCTACAACAAGGACCAGGTGCTACAGTCATGACGTTAGTGCAGAAATTCCAGGAGTCTGAAGGCGAAGAAGAATACCCTGAATTGACTAGCTCTGAAAATGTCATTGTATTAGTAGATGAAAGTCATCGTACCCAGTACAGCTCTTTAGCTATGAACATGCGAATCGGATTACCAAACGCAACGTACATAGGATTTACAGGTACACCCATTGATAAGGATGATAAAAGTACCGTTCGTACATTCGGAACCTATATCGATAAATATACGATTGAACAAGCAGTGGAAGATGGGGCAACCGTACCAATATTCTATGAGTCTAGAATGGTTGATTTACATGTGCAAGGGCAAAGCATTGATCAACTATTTGATCGCTTTTTTAGAGACTACTCAGAGGAAGATCGGGAACGTATCAAAAAGAAATATGCGACAGAAGAAGCTATCACAGCCTCCTCTAAACGTGTTCGGTCTATTGCTTTAGATATCATTGAGCACTTTGAACAGTACATCAAACCTAACGGCTTCAAAGCCCAAATTGTTGCGGTTTCAAGAGAAGCAGCAGTTATGTATAAGAACATGTTAGATGAACTGAGTGATTATGAATCTAAAGTGATTATGTCAGCTGGACATAATGATGAAGAGCATCTACAAGAGCATCATATTTCAAAGCAAGAGGAAAAGCATGTGATTCAGCGATTCAAGAAACCAATGGAAGAAGACGAATTAAGTTTCTTGATTGTATGTGACAAATTATTAACCGGCTTTGACGCACCAATTGAACAGGTGATGTATTTAGATAAACCGTTGAAAGAGCACAACTTACTACAAGCTATTGCAAGAACAAACAGAACCTATAATAAGAAAACATACGGTTTGATTGTCGATTACTTTGGCGTATCACGCTTCTTAGAGGAAGCATTAGGAATATTCCATGAAGATGACGTAAAAGGTGCATTAAGCGATGTGGATGCAGAAATTCCTAAACTACAAACCCGTCATCGTAAGGCTATGCGCTTTTTTGATTATCAAAATAAAGATGATCTCGATGCGTGCTTAGCGATTTTGGAGCCGGAGGATATAAGAAATGAGTTTGATACTGCCTTCAAGAAGTTTTCTGAAAGCATGGATATGGTGCTCCCAAGTCCTAAAGCTAAACCATATTTAGAGGATCTTCAGTGGCTAGGAAAGATTCGTAAACTTGCCAAGTCAAGGTACCATGTCCAAGAAGGGATGGATATTTCCGATTGTGGGGAGAAAGTTCGTCAGTTAATTGAAGAGCATGTGTATGCTTCCACTCCTCATATCTTGTTTGAGCCCATTGATATTTTATCCAATCGTTTTGATGAAAAGTTAGACGAAATCAAAACTCCTGAAGCAAAAGCTGCTGAAATGGAACATGCCATCAAGCATGAGATACGAGTGAAATTAGAGGAGAATCCTGTTTTATATACTTCTTTAAAAGAACGCTTGGAAGAATTAATCGAGCGACGGAAAGAACGTCAGATGACGATTGAAGATTTGCTAGAAGAATATAAAGAGATAATGGAAGAGATGCGCAACAACGAAGCGGAAAGTCAGGAACATGGTTTTGAACCTAAACAATACCCATTCTTCCAACTATTAGAGCAAAAGTTAGAGACGCATGAGCAGGAAAGTGTAAAGGAATTAACACACATTATCACGGATATTATTCAAGATCATGCAGTTATTGATTGGCCAGAAAAGAACGACGTAAAGCGTGAAATGCGGAAGAAAATCAAGAAACAACTACGAGCAAGTAACTGTCCATCAAAAGACGTTGAAAATATCGCCTTGCAACTCATGAATCTAGCAGAAGTCCACTACAAAAATATAGGATATTAACATAAAAAGAAGGGCATGACACCATAAAAGGTATCATGCCCTTCTTTTTAACCTATACAGTGTAATTCCATCCCATGAATACGAAGCCATTCCTTTCGCTCTTCATAGTCAGGTAGAATGGATATCACTGTGTTCCAAAACTCTTGATTGTGTTCAGCGACAAGTAAATGAGATAGCTCATGAACCATAACATAATCAATCACTTTCACTGGAGCCATAACAATACGCCAATTAAGGTAGATATCTCCTTTAGGTGTACAAGTACCCCAACGTTTATGTTGAGTTCTGAGATTTATAGAGTTAGGTGTGACTCCCAGCAAATTTTGATAATACTCAGCTCGTTCCTTAATTTTCATCATTCCATGTTTTCGATACCAGTCAATGAGCTGAAGTTCGAGTGTTTGTTGAATCTCTTCCTGACTCCATTTTTGTGGAACGGTAGCAATAAATTTGCCTTGATAATAATAAATAGATGCATGATTCACAGCTTCTCTATGGACTTTTAATTTATAATTCCTACCAAGGTAAGGAAGCTTCTCCCCACTTACAAACTCTTTCTTGCTGGTGAAGTGCTCTACTTCATTCAATTCATTTAACTTCGTTTTTATCCAAGGAGCTTTCTTTTGCAATAGCTTTTCTAGTTTTTCATCTTCTAAACTCTTTGGGGCATATATCTCAACGCCATTTACTAAATCTACTGATATCTTCATATCACTTCGTTCTTGGTGGTGAATCTCATAATCAATGTTGGTTGTGCCGTATTTCAGTAAAGGCAATGTGATCATCTGCTTTCTCCTTAATTTAGCTAATCAATATAATATCACTTGTTCTTCGTGAAAT
Organism: Pontibacillus yanchengensis Y32; assembly: GCF_000770635.1. GTDB lineage: Bacteria > Bacillota > Bacilli > Bacillales > BH030062 > Pontibacillus > Pontibacillus yanchengensis. The sequence goes on along the minus strand of NZ_AVBF01000002.1, from coordinate 124,427 downwards.
AAAATAGCCAACAATTAATTATTACTTTGGAGGAGGTTTACAAAGTTTTGAAACTACTTTGTAGAGCATATATGATTACAAAAAGTTTAATTCAAACATTACATTCTATATAATGGAAATAAATTAAGGAGGGGAATTAATGAGGTTAAAAACCGTGACAATTAATAATTACAGAACATTTGAAGATGCTACTTTTGAATTCTCAAATTATGGTGTTGTGATAGGCGCTAATAATTCAGGTAAAACTAGCGTATTCTCCTTACTCGATAAGATTTTAAATCCCTTTAAGTCTCTTTATTATAGTGAATTTGAGGTAAGTGATTTTAGAGTTTTAGATGAGCCGTTAGTAGTTAACATGACTTTTGATTTTTTAAGTGAAGTGCAAATGAGTGAGTTTAAGTTCCATCTTAATAGGGTTGAAATGGAAGATTTTCAGAGTGAAGAAGAGAAACTTCAAATATATTTAAAATATGAATGTATATATGAATCATCTACTGAAAGCTTCTCAAAAAAATTATACATAATATCTGGAGATGAACAGTTTAATATGAGCGAAAAACAAAGGAAGTTATTTCCTTTTATTTATAGAGGTGCTCAAAGAGACAACCGAACTGAATTAAGAATGGGGAGAAATACATTTCTTAGTCGTCTGTTAGATACTGTAGAGATTGATGGTAATGCTAAAGAATCTATTCAAGAGTTGATGGGGCAAGCCTCTGATATACTCTCAGAACAACTTAAAAATATTTCTAATTTAATTGAGCAAAATTCAAAGCATGTTATAGACTATCCTATAAAACCTAGCGAAGATGAAGAAAAACAAAACATACGGTTTAACCTTCTTAACTTAGAATCAGAAAAACTCTTAAATAATTTAGAGATTTATATTTTAGAGGCATTTAAATCCGACTTTGAGTCTCTTACTAAGCAAGGGTTAGGTTATCAGAATGCTATAGTCTTAGCTATTTTTAAAAGTTTTGCAACATCTGCTATTAAAGGAGACTTAATTTTAGCGCTAGAGGAACCTGAACTGTTTCTTCCTCCACATGCCCAAAGGGCTTTAGCTAGAGATTTTAAGGAGCTTTCTAGTGAAAATCAAATTCTTATAGCTACACATTCTCCATCATTTATGTTGAGTACTAACCCCAAAGATATAGTCATTTTAAGAAGGTTAAATAGCGGCATGACAAGTGTTTCTCAATTTAATAAAAATGCTTCCAAAAAAGATATAGAATGGTTTAGCAAAAGAATCAATGCTATAAATGGTGAGGCTTTTTTTTCAAATGTAGTATTACTAGTAGAAGGGGAAACTGAAGAAGGAGCAATTAATGAGTTGTCATACAAATTAGATGCAAAAAACTCCGAATATTCTTTCGATAAATATGGAATAACGATTATAAATTGTGGAGGTAAATCAAAAATAAAAGATTTTAATCGTCTCGTTAAATATTTTTCGTTACCAACGGTAGCGTTAATAGATTTTGACCCTGATGGAACTGATCCAAATTTAGATAGAGATGAAGGGGAGGTAAACTATTTATCTAGTGTCGTGGATAACTTAAAACAATTACCAAGAGATCCAGAATGGGGAGACTTTGAAGGTGTTCTATCAAAAGAAGCTCCAATAAACAACTTATTACAGATAATAGAAGATTTAGAGATGAAAAAGGTATTTTGTGGACAATTAATAAAGATAAGTAAAGAATTAGAGATAGAACAGGATATAGATTTCATAAAAGATGTTTCAGCAAATGAAGAAGATATTCAATTAGATGACCTTATTCGAATTAAAGAGCATATTAAAAGTATTGATCACAAGTATATAAAAGACTGGTATAGGGCGGGAATAAGAGATACATTAAAAAGACAAAAATCTGTTATAACGGGCGATATAATAGCCGCTAACCTGAGTGGAAATGAAATCCCTAATGATTTTGCTGGTGTAATAATGAGTTGTGTTGAACTGTCTAGAGACCGGTTCTAATATATGAGGTGAATTAGGATGAATGAAAATATAATTGAAGAAATAATTCTAGATAATAAATCTTCAGCCTTAGTTTTAGCTGGACCTGGAGCAGGTAAAACAAGGTTGATAATAAGAAAGCTAGAAATACTAGCCCAACAAGATTATTTTAACTCTTCCGGAAAAAAAGCCTTAGTTTTAACATTTAATAAAAAGGCTTCAATAGAATTACAATCTCGTATTGAAAAGGCAAATATTCCGGATAGTAGTTTTATTGAAGTTTTTACTTATCATGGTTTAGGATATAAGATTTTAAGAACATACGGTTATTTAATAGATATATCCTATCCACTGAAGTTATTTCCAATTGATGAAAGGAAAGCATTAATAAAAGAATTAGAAAGTACATATCAAGCCTTCTCATTCGATCTCTTTTATCAAAAATATGCATCAATTGCTAATGAAAAAGATAGAGAAAGGTTCGTGGGAAAACACGCTCAGGAATATGCTGATGCTTTATGTTCTTATAACAGCTTCAAAGAGGAAAAAGGCCTTATAGATTACTCTGATTTAATAAGTAAGTGTATCGAATTACTTCAGAATTCCAATTGGCTGAGAAGGGTGTTTCAGGGTGCATACCCAGCTATATTAGTAGATGAATTCCAGGATACTGACCAGCTTCAATTCAAAATGTTAATGATACTTGGATTATATTCTAATATTTTGTCAGTTGCTGATGAGGACCAAATTATTTATGAATTTAGAGGGGCAGAAGAAAAGAATATTAATGACTTTATTGATGTATTTAAAGCTTCAAAATATCACCTTTCATATAACCATAGGTCTACCAATAATATTGTACAAGTAGCAAATTCTTTAATTAGTAATAACACAAACAGATTGTCAAGAATTCCAATGCACACAAATAACCCAGATGGGTCGAAAATTGGTATATATATGTGTAGCAGTATTGATGAAGAAGTACTAAGAATAAAAAATTTAATTATCTATTGGAATAAAGAAAATAAAGGGAACTGTGCAATACTATTTAGAGAAAAGGTTAATCTTTCTAAAATTATAATATCTCGAGTTTCTAAAGAATTAGATGAAGTTGGTGTTCAGACTTATGAGTTAAAGCCTGACATGATTTTAAAAGATCCTGTCGTACAATGGTTTATAGTAGCCTTAAGGTTTAAAGAATATTTAACATTAAGTTTATTATCTGAATTTGTGCTTTTTTTGCCAGGTATTGGGAGGAGGACTCAAGAAAAAATCTATGATTATATAAGAAAACACGATGATATTTTATACGATGATGTAGATTTAGCACTATTTTTTAGTAAAAAACAGTTATATATAGTTGATGGAATATTAAATGAATTATTTAAATCCCATCATATCTTAGATGTTTTTGATTTAGCTTATAATAAGGTATCTGAAAAAGAAAAACTAAAAAATAAAGAAAAATTTTATGGGAATATACGCCGTGTCATAGAACAAGAAACAAATGGGTCTGCCAAAGAGTTGGTTAAAAATTATAGATATATTTTAGATGTAAATAACCTCTTAAAACTTTCTAAAAATGAAGTGTTTATAGGAACTATACATCAAGTTAAGGGATTAGAATTTGAGAATGTTGTGATTAGTGGTGTGTCAAATGGAATATTTCCTAAAATTAAACAAGGTGTAGAAAATACAATCCAAGAAGAGCGCCGTTTATTTTATGTCGGAATAACTCGTGCTATGTTTAACCTTTGTATTACAGCGTCAAGAGAATGGTTTAATCCTTTGGAGAAAAGGATTGAAAGATTAGAAGTATCTCCATTTTTGAGGGAACTTCCTAGAGAATATCTTGTTTTTAATCAATAAAATTGATTAGGTAATTATGGTTAATGATTAATAATGAAAGTTATTTATTTGTTGGGGGTGGTAGAGGCAGGAGTACATATATTTCTTTAATTGAAATTTAAATGGCTGAAATTTGAAATAAGGCTTAATAACCTCCATTTTTCAATGGCTTCATATTCTTTCAGAATCCTCCTAAGAAACTTTGCTATAATATTAGTTGGTATAAAAATGTTTATAAGGTAAAATATGGTTTGAGGGTTTGGCGGCGGTTTATATATCCTTTAATTTTCCTGATTCATATATTAAATATTGGGGTGGGCTTAGCTATTATTAGGGAGTATTCAAATGTTAAAGCAAATTATAGAGATTAATGATTTAGTTAATTTATGGGATTTAAATCAAGATCGAAGAAATGAAAAGATAAAAATTCTAAAACAGTGGGAAAAAGAGCTTAATCAAAGAGAGTTCCAAACACTATTGAAGATATGCCATAAATTTAATTACTACTCTGAAAGCTTAGCAGCAGAGGCATATAAAAATATATTTGAAGATCAAGCAAGTAAGAGAAATAACTTTAATGAATTTTTACAAAACTCTTTGTTTTTTCCTTTGAGAAGAAAGGGTCGAATTGAATCATCCATTGATATGTTATCTAGTTTTCGGTTGGTTAATGAAATTGATGCTAATAACATTAAAGTGGAATGCGTATCCGAATTTCTTGAAAAATATAAAACTAACTTTGAATATACTAGGGATAAAGTTGTTGAAAACGACTCTACAGTTAAAGAATTGGAAAAAAGCATTTATGTTCTAAGAGAGAATTTAAAGATACATAGTGATAATAACAGAGTAAGGGATAAGATAGAAAAACGGATTTCAAAATTAGAAGAGGATAGAAAGTATAGAATTGATGATTCAGAAAGTCTTGGGGAAATTTTTTATGAAGAATTTTTATCTGTACAAAATTTAATTATAATAGATGACTTTATTGGTACAGGTGATTCTGTAATAAAGTTTTTAAAAAAGATAAATAATGTCATATCAGGTAGCAAAATTGATATTAATCTATTTTTATGGGTGATTGAGGCTAGTAAATCAGGTTTGGAAGCTATAGAAGAAAAAGCTATTGATCTTAACATTAATATCCAAGTTAGTTACTATAAGGAGTCAATAAATGTTTTAGCTGAAGAGATAGTATTTTCGAACGAAGAAATAGATGATGTAAAAAAATTAATAAGAAATATAAATGAATATTATCGGTTGACACAAAGTGGTTATAGTATGAATCATGCAATTGCTTCATTTGTAAATGCCCCAAATAATAATTTAACTTTACTTTCTGAAGAGAGTTCGACTTGGACCCCTTTATTTCTTAGAACCAAAAGGAATAAAAAGAAAAGAAAATTCAGTAAAACTGAGATGAAGGATACATTGAATTTTATAAGACATTAAAAAGGTAGTGAGCTCATTTGAAATTCTCTCCTATGAAAAGAGACATCGTTTTATTAATTATAAGGGATCATGCCATGGATTTAACTATAGATACTATAAAAGAATATTTAAGTATTACTGCAGAACAAGTTTTCCATGTTATTGATTTTCTGATTAAATCGGAGTTAGTTATATTTAAAGAGGGTGAACTACATATTACAAACGAGGGATATAACACCCTAGAGCGCTCAAATTTAAACGCGTTCAGCCTTGAGGATATAGAAGAAACTACAATAATCGTGGACGAAAGTCCTTTGAAGAATTATATTCCAAAATGATTACAAAGGAGGTATAATTAATATGGGTGACTAGACTTTTAGCAAGTGCTAATCGAAGTAAGTATGTATTGAATTCTTATTTCAAAAGAGAAATGGTAATTCTGTAGAAACCAACAGAATCACCATACCCCTTTAAATTAACAATTCATAATTTAAAGGGGAGGTAGTCACCTAAATTTAAAGTTATGTTTGATAAGATACTGGATAACATTAAGAAAAGTAGTTTATTGGAAAAGGAGAAAGAAGCGTACATTCAGTATGCCAGGAACTTACACTTAAAAAACTCTCCTATTATATTTGACATAAATCAATTGGTAATGCTTTTTGATTTGCCGAACGATAATATAAAAGAATTCGTGTTAGAAAATACTAATCAGTACACCATAAGTAAGAGGGACGGAAGTTCAAGGGAAGTTTGGAAGCCTAGTTATAAACTTAAAACTATTCAGAGATGGATATTAAAAAATATATTATTTAATATCAAGGTCTCAGAATCTGCTCATGGATTTGTAAAGAATAAATCAATACTGACTAATGCTGAAGTTCATCAATATAATGAACCTTTTTGGGTGTATTCAACAGATATTAAAGATTTTTTCCCCTCAATTAAACAAAATGAAGTGAAAAAGATATTTTTGGAAATTGGTTACACAGAAAAAGTGAGTGAAGCATTAAGTTCTTTAACCACAATTAATGAGAGTTTAGTACAAGGATTTCCCACAAGTCCAATGATATCCAATATTTATTGTAGAGAGATTGATGAGGAATTTAAAAAACAGGCAAATAAACTCAATATTTCTTATTCCAGATATGCAGATGATATTACCTTTTCTGGTCCACAAAAAAATGGTTATTTGAAATTAATAAAAAATATAAAAAATATAGTATTACATAATTTTAGAGAGAATAATTTTTTGATTAATGAAAAGAAAACAAGGGTGAGAAAGAATAAACATACGAAAATTGTCACAGGTATAGTTGTTTCACAATATGGTGTAAGAATTCCACAAAAGTATTATCGAAGGTTAAATAAAGAATTATACTATTGCCAAAGGTTTGGTGTGAATGAGCACTTAAAGTACCATGGTCTAATAACGATTTCTAATTTTAAAGGGTATCTAATAGGTTTAGCAAGATTTATATATATGGTAGACCCTGATAAAGGTTCGGAATATATCAAAAAAATCCAGAAATTAGATTGGGAATAGAATATTATTGGTTTTGTAAGAAGCAGGAACTACAAAGTTCCTGCTTCTTACTTTCCTATCTGAATAAAGTGTTTTATTATTGACGAGGGATAGTAACTATGTTGTCTATTGGGATAGTGTACCTATCCCTGTTTATTTCTTTATATTTATTAGGGACAGGTAAACACTACTACAATCAAGTTCATCTGCAATCACTTTTCAACCCATGTTGAATGTGTGAGTCATCTTCGTAGAAAAAATAATAATTCAGATGAACGTCTCTCTTCTTAAAAGAGAGGCGTTTTTTAATAATAGAATAACGCGTTTTAATTAATTTTGAAGTATAAATTCATACAATAAAATAATAATATTCGGGCTTCTAATAAAATTTTAATTAATAAAAACCAACAAATTTTATTTATATGGTAAAATATTACCATCAACAAAGAAGTAAAGGAGCCTAATATGAACTTAAACGTCACTAATGAGGAAAAATGGAAATTTTCACCGATACCAAATATAGAAGAATCAAATTTCAATAAAATTTTAGAACGTTTTTATAATATGGGGATAAAGGGTCTAACACGTGAAAATGCACAAAATTCTCTGGACGGTCGTTTACCTGGAAATGAAAATCCGGTTATTCTTACTATTGAAACAGGAAGTATTAAGAAAGCAAATATTCCAGGTATTAACGAAGTGATTGAAAGGATTAAGTGTTTAGAAGGACGAAATGGTTATACAAAAGAAACGATACAGCACATGGTAAATAAAATTAATCAAGAAGAAGTAAGGTATATATCTTTCGAGGATTCAAATACTCGAGGCCTAACAGGTGCCAGAAATGGTCAGAGTGGCTCCAAAAAAGATACATGGGGGATTTATGCCTATAGCAAGGGAGTGCACTTTGAAGAGGAGGACTCATCACTAGAAACTTCACGCGGGGGATCGCATGGTGTTGGAAAAATCGCTTCCAATGCTGCGTCAGATTTACATCTTATGTACTTTGCAAATTGTGATGAAAACGGCGATAAACACTTAGGGGGAACAGTCCAATTAATTGAACATCTATATAAAGGTCATTGTTACCGTTCGACTGGATATTTTACTGATATTAAATTAGAAGGAAATAAGTCTAAGTTTTATCCATATGAGAATAACTTTGATCAAGTTTTTGAGAAAAACACTCGGGGGCTTAAAATTATTATCCCTTATTTCCGTGAAGAATACGATAATGAGAGAGAAATTATCAGAAGCATATGTGACAGTTTTTTCTTATCGATTTTGGAAGGGAAATTAAAAGTAATCGTAAATGAGAAAGAGGTTACAAACGATACAATACTTAACTACATTAAAGACCCAGAATATTATGTCCAGGATATTACGGAAGCAAAAAAAGTGTTCACACCTTTGTATGTAGATACTTATTTGAACGAAACACCTGAAGTGATTAAAGTATCAGACGGTGTAGAAGATTATCATTTCAATCTTTATTTTTATTATGATGAACAAATACCGAAAGGTCGGGTTGCTATCGTTAGAACGATTGGTATGAAGATTGAGGATTTTAAAATAGAGGGGAAAGCTACTAAGCCTTTTAACGCGGTATTAATTGGGAGTTCGGCAGAAGATAAGTACTTAAAATTACTAGAAAATGAGTCGCATACAAAATTATCTCCTGATGATATAAAAGATCCTAATCAAAAGAAACGTGCAAAAAAGTTCATGAGCAATTTATCTCGTGAAATTTCAAAAGTTATTGAAGAAGCCATAAAGAAAAATAATCCAACTGATGGCCAAATGAATACTGCGGACATATTGTATGTTTTGGAAACACAATTTAAAAAAGATTTATCTGATACTCTTGGAACCGTTATGATAAATGATGGGAATAAACCTTTAGTAAAAACATCTAGCGATGTGCCTATAAAAGAGAAGCGTGAAAGAAAGGACAGTAAGCAGGGTTCAAAGAAGAATCCAGGTCCATCTAAGAAGAAGCGCGATCCTTTAAAGCGACAAAAAAGCCGAGATAGTGATAAACATACTGAAAAACAAGAGCAATTATCTACCATTTATAGTGCCCATCCCGATATGGTTGAACGCCTGATAGTAGGAAATAAAGAGATGGTTAAATTTGATTTTACAAAAAGTGAGCATATTAAAAATGATACGTATTGCAACATTTCTTTAGCAGTAATTGATGGAATGGGTGTGGAATACCCAAATGAATTTAACATTCAAGATAATTATAATCATATTATTGATTTAAATTCAGGCGGAAATTGCCCCTATAGTCAAAATGTAATTAATAATGTGCAGATCACACAAGGGGTAGCGCAACTTGAATTAAATTTAAAAGAAAGCTTAAACAAATCATTAAAATTCGTTTACTACGTAGAGGTGTAAAAATGATTTACAAAAAAGATGCAAATTTTCCATACCCTGTGTTAACGAATAACTCTAATAATTATTCAACAAATCTTTTTATTTTGGATGTAGAATTACATGAAAATACTCATAACTACCGCTTTGATTTTCAATATGAAATTGAGTCACCCTTTATCAACGATCTATTAACAAAGGGCCATGTTCAATTAATATTAATTATTCAATCAAAAGATAATAAGTTTTTTAGATTAGAAAAGAATCAAAAATCTGTCGAAATTGCCAAATCACGTATATCTGTTAGCAAACGTACTTCCATTCAAATGCATATACAATCAAAAGCTGAAATTGACTTCAAACAAAATGAAGATTTAAGTGGATTTTATGATCTATTTAAAGAGGAGATAGTAGTACCCAAGCATGCGATTCTAGGTTTTTCAAATGTCGTCTTGTTTGATGGTAGCTTTAAAGAGCCATTGGAACTTTTTGAGAAAAAACTAGATGCTAATTTAAAATCAGATATAAAAATTGAACTTAGTCACGAAACAATCGTTATTTATTACAGGAAACCAGATTTCCAATTTAATAACTTACCCCAAAGCAATACGTTAAATCACCCATATATATATACTGGTTTATACGCTGCACTTCAACGCTTTATTGTGAATAACGGGGAAGATAGTGAATATGTGGATTTGGAAGTTATTGAACCACCGAACAACCCATTAGAATTCAAGCTATATCGATTAATGAAGAAAAAACTAATAGAAGAGCTGAGCATTAATAATATTGATGAAGTAATATATGCAATTTCAGATCGTATATTAGAAAAATATACATCAGTGGTAAAGGGGTTAATTTCACATGGAAGTTAAGCTATTAGCTAATGGGTATAAGCAAAATGAACAGTTTTATAAAGATTTTTTAGAAGATCAAATACATCTTAAAGACGAGTATTTCTCGGGAGAAGTTGTAAATCTAGAACATGCCCCAGAGTTTCCTATATATATGGCTCATGAAAATGAAGGAGATAAAAAACAATTATTTTTTGAAGCTATTGAAATTTTGGCGGAATATTATTTGAGTACAGATCGAGATATTCACTTTGATGAGCTATTTTGGCACTCCTTATTAGTAACAACTAAACGAGAATTTTTGTTAAAAAATTATCCTCAAATCACACAAAGCATGAACCAATTCCATAATATTGTCCTAAAAAACTTCGATTGGGAAAACTATATTTATAAATGTGTTCTTGGTGCTCAATATATAAATGATAGTGTTGGTGATGAAAGAGAAAGAAAAAGATATTATAGTTTACTAGTTGATAATCTAGATTTATACAATTACATTATAAAATATGAAATATTCCGAAATGAAAATTTTTTAATAAATATATTAGGCATTATAGATGATTTGAACCTTTCAAAAGTTATGAAATCAAAAATAAAGGGGAGAGATGATCTAGGAAAGGATGAAAGGGTAGGTAGACGTGTAATCTTTGAATTTAATAAAAGTTACCCAGTCATTATGTCTCCTATGTTAGAGAAAGAGGAATTGAAAGAAATATTTTTAGAGTATTTAGGCTATTATTATGATCTGTCTCAAACAGTTACACCAGTGTGAAGATACTTGAGTTGTCTAAAAGGTAAGCAGGGGCCTAGTAAAGGTTCCCTGCTTATCTTTTAGCTGGAGGATATTAACAATTAGTATTGAAATATTTGCATAGATAAATTTTTAATTATATTACATACTGTTATTAAAAATTTATTTAATATCAATACGTTAGGGGAGTTAATCTTTATCAGACAATAGTATTTGCATTTAAAAATTAAAGAGATAATATAATAACTATAATGGAGGATATATTATGGCAATTCAAAACTCAGGCAAGGAAACTGTTGGTTCATTTTTACAGAAAGATAGATATTTTATACCTGATTATCAGAGAGAATATGCCTGGGAAGAAGGAGAGCAAATTGATGACTTCTGGGCAGATATTAACTACGCTATTTCAGAGAGGACATTTAATCATTTCTTTGGGCAAGTGGTTATTCATGATAATAGAGATGAACAGAAAAAATACGTTATCGATGGTCAACAACGTACAACCACATCAATTATCTTCTTAGCTGCTTTAAGAGATTTATTTGAAGAACTATTCAAAGCCTCAAATCTATCAGGTGCTCGCAATAAAGTTGAAGATATACGCCTGAAGTTTATTGGAAGATGGTCAGAAGAAGAAAATGAGCTTAGACTGACCCTGGGGGAAATTGATAGTGAATATTTTAGGAAAAATATTCAAATAAATTCACCTGAAGATGCACCACCTAATGAAGACTCTCATCAAAGAATAAAACAAGCTTATGATTTTTTCTACAATAAACTTAAAAAGAAACTAAATCAGGAAGATGATTATGAAGCACAGTATAAGCTATTAACAAGTTACTATAGTACTTTCATCACAGGATTCCAGCTTATGTATGTAGAAACAGATGAGCTAAACGAAGCTTTTATAATTTTTGAAACTTTGAATGCTCGTGGTAAAGATTTAGAAACATCTGACCTATTAAAAAATCATTTGTTTAGAACTTCTGGTACTCTAATAGAGAAGGTGAAAAGTGAGTGGATGAGAACAGTAGATAATCTGGATAATATAGATATTACGAATTATCTAAGACACTATTGGAATTCTAGATCAAACTTCATTCGAGAAAAAGATCTATATAAAAGAATGAGAGATTTTGTTTCCACCCCCAAAAAAAGTGAAGAATTCGTTACAGACTTATTAGCTATGTCAGATGTATATAAAACACTTGTAAGACCTAATGAAGAGTTTTATTTTGTTGACAGTGAAATTAATAAGGTACTTGCTAACTTAAAAACACTTAATGCACGTTCTTTTTATCCTATTGTTTTATCAATGGTAAATAGTCAATATAGTGAGGATACTATTTTAAAAGTGGTCCAAATGGTTGAAACATTCATATTTAGAAACTGTGTCGTAGCAGGTCGAGTTGCGAATAAATATGAGACATTATTTGCAGGAATAGCTTTTAAGATATCTGAAAAACAAATTACCACTAGTGAAGAAATTTTTAAAGAATTGAAACCAGAACTATTAAATGATGAAGATTTCGAAAATGCTTTTCGAACCCTTACCATAAAAAAAAGCTCAGTAGCTAAATATATCTTACGAGCCATTAACAATTATAACGAACAAGAGATTCAAGTATTAGAAAACAATTCAAAAATCCATCTAGAACATATTATGCCAAAGAAATTAGGTGTTTGGGAAGTTGATGAGGAAACACATCAAACATATCTACATAGAATTGGTAATTTAACACTTCTAGGTAATGAATATAACACTAGGTTGAAGAATAAATCATTTGATGTAAAAAAACAGACCTATATAAATTCAAAAATAGAGATAACTAAATCTATTTGTACCTATGATGAATGGGACATAGCTGCTATTGAAGAAAGGCAAAAGCTACTTTTTGAAGGGGCATTGAACCGTTGGGGCATACAAGATTTACTATTAAACACCTAATTTTATGGTATGATGTACCGGGAAAAATTAGGTATGGGATTTCAATTATACAATGCCTTTATCAAAACATCACCCCTCCCAATTATCCTGAAACAGGAATGGGGAAATTTCGTTATAGTGGTAATCTTTCAGATCTATAGATCGTTTTTCATTAAGATTACATTTCAAAATGTAAGCAGTATATACCATCAATAGTTTGTATTAGGTAAACACTTCTACATCAATATGTCTGCTAGTACTCTACAAACCATGTTGAGTGTGTGACATATCTCAAAAGAAAACTTCTAAGTTAATGATGAAATGATTAAAACATAGGGACGGTTCTCATGTTTGTTTATTACTATACAAACACAAGAACCGTCCCTATATTTGTTTACTCATAGGCAGTATTCAGCAAATATTGAAAATTTATCTATCCGCCAAGTTAAGTACAGGTATTTCATCCACCTATTATGTATGCTTAAATAAAGGAAAATAATTTAAAGAAAGTGGAGGTGATAAAGTGAAAAAACATCCTCTCAAACTTAGCACTGTCATCACACTATTTGTCTGTCTAGTCGTCATTATTTCCTTGCTTATTACAGGGGTACTGATTAGAAATTCTACTACCGAAAATATTGAAACTCAATTAAGGGAAAAAGCGGTCATCATCTCTCGGACGGTTGCGGATTCTCAAGTGGTCCAGGATGGGTTACAAGGGGATCCGACGGAGGAAAGTATTCAAAGTTATGCGATGGAAGTGCAGAAGGATGCTGGGGTTATGTTTGTCGTGGTGATGGATATGGAAGGGATCCGAAAGTCTCATCCGAAGCCTGAGAGGATTGGGAAGCATTTTGTTGGGGGAGATGAGAAAAGGGTCTTAGAAGGGGAGGAGTATGTGTCGCGTTCTACGGGGACGCTTGGTGATTCGCTCCGTGCGTTCACTCCTGTGTTTGGAGAGAAAGGGGATCAGGTAGGGGCTGTGGCTGTAGGAATTTCGCTCGAGGCGGTGCAGTCTTCTATGATGCAAAGTCAGAAGCGGATTTTGATAGGATCTTTAATTGGCATGATGGTTGGAATTGTGGGGGCTGTGTTGCTCGCTCGTTATATTAAGCGTAGTTTGTTTGGATTGGAGCCTTCGACGATTGCTCGTATTCATGAGGAGAGGAATCAGATGCTTCAATCGGTGCATGAGGGGATTATTGCGATTGATAACGATGCGACTATTGTGTTGGTGAATCGTTCAGCTCGAGATATTCTTAAAAAAGCTGGGTTGGAAACGAAAGACCCGATTGGGCTAAATATTAATGAGTATCTTCCGAATTCCAGATTAAATCACGTGCTAGAAGGCAAGGAAATAGGGGTCGATCAGGAACAGAATATTAACGGTCTATCGATTATTACCAATCGAGTCCCTATTGTAGTAAATGATAGAATTATAGGTGCTATCGCCACATTCCGTGATAAAACGGAGGTAAATCAATTGGCGGAGCAACTAACGGGAGTACAGATGTATGCGGATACATTACGTTCTCAGTCCCATGAATTTATGAACAAGCTCCATGTGTTACAGGGGATGATAGCGTTAGAAGAATATGAAAAAGTGAAAAACTACATAACGCATTTAGTAGATCACTCTGCTCATGAAGTAGGTAATGTTACCAAATACGTAAAAGATGCTGCTTTTGCAGGTTTTTTAATAGGGAAGATGAGTTATTCCCGGGAAGAGAAAGTCGATTTAATCATTACATGTGAGACGGAAATTCCGGAAACGGACTCCGCTTTTACGCATGAGGTGATTACGATTCTAGGTAACGTGATCGATAATGCTATCGAGAGTGTTGCTGCAAATGATGATAACAAAGAGGTACACGTAGATCTTTCCTTTATAGATGATCTTATGACGATGGTGGTGCGTGATAATGGGCCAGGTATTCCTAACGAGCAGGAGGAGGCCATTTTTGAGAAAGGTATTTCTACTAAAGACGGAACGGACAGAGGCTTTGGATTATTTATTACGAAGCAGAGTGTAGAGGAATTAGACGGTTCCATCGAAGTGGAATCCTATGCTTCCGGAACGACCTTTACCATTATCATTCCTTATGAGGGAGGAGGTAGAAGTGATGATTAAGGTGCTTATCGTTGAAGACGATCCGATGGTAGCTCAGTTGAATAAACAGCATACCAGCGAAGTAGAGGGGTTTGAGGTTATCGGAGTTGCTTCTCATGCGGAAGAGGCGATGCAATTGCTCGAGGAAAAGGAAGTCCACCTTATTTTGTTAGATGTATTCATGCCAGGGATAAATGGCATTCATTTCTTAAAAAAGCTGCGAAAACAAGAGGAAGATGTGGACGTTATCCTCATTACCGCTGCATCTCAAATGGATCAGATCCAGCAATCGTTACGCCTTGGGGCCATTGATTATTTGATTAAGCCGTTTGAATATGAGCGTCTATATGAAGCCCTTCATAAATATAAGGCGAATCGGTTCACGATACAGCGTCATGATAGTCCTGTTACCCAGAAAGATGTGGATGTTCTGTTACGGAAAGAGGAGCAGGAAGGAAAGGCTAGGGATTTTACTCCTCAAACGCTTCCAAAAGGCTTGACGAAAAATACGCTAGAAACGATTAGGGAAACGATTGAAAGTAATTCTCCAGAAGCCTTTTCGACCAATGAAATGGCAGAGGCTACGAAAGTTTCGAGAGTTTCGGTGCGCAAGTATTTGAAGTTTCTGAGTGACATCGGTTATTTAAAAGAGGAACTCGTGTATGGTGTGGGGAGACCTATTTACAAGTATTATTTGAATGAACAAAACCAGCATATCATTGAACAATATGTAGAAAAGTAGCCGGAGAGGCTACTTTTTTTAATTACAATAATAACAATAGTTTCACAATATATGAACGTTTTGTGAATTTTTCTAAAATGAAATCAATCAATTGGAAGCGCTTTCTAATCTAACAAGGAGTGATCTGTATGAGTCAGGCCGCTAGAGAGTGGAATTACGAAGAGGAAGCTTATCAACAAGACGTGCAACCAGAAACGAAGAAAAAAGGATTTACGATCTTTGGAATTCCTGTTCTTTGGTTTAGTATTTTTGGTGTTGTTACGTTGATTAGTCTTTATAGTGGAAGTTTGCCAGGCGGGATGATTGGAAGCTTGTTGCTTATGATGATTCTAGGAGAGTTGTTTGGTTGGATTGGAGACAATACTCCTATTATCAAAACGTTCTTAGGTGGAGGAGCTATTGTTGCGATATTTGGTGCGGCGTTTATGGTGTACATGGGATGGTTGCCGGATTCCTCTGTCACGACCATGACGACCTTTATGAAAGATGGAGGCTTCTTGAGCTTTTATATTGCCGCATTAATTACCGGTAGTATTCTAGGAATGAACAGAGAGATATTGATGAAGGTTGGGTTGAGATACTTTTTACCTATTTTCGGTGCAATTGTTGGAGCGGCTTTAATGGCAGGATTGTTAGGGGCTATTGCAGGATTTTCGATTAGAGATGCCGTTATGGTTATTACCATGCCGATTATGGGAGGAGGCATGGGAGCTGGTGCCGTTCCGATGAGTCAAATCTATTCCGAAATTATGGGGAATGACCCGAGCTATTATATTTCTATTCTAGTACCAGCGCTTGCGCTAGGGAATGTCTTTGCCATCGTCCTTGCTAGTATGCTGAATCTGTTAGGTACTAAAGTCCCTTCCTTAACAGGGAACGGGAAATTGATTAGTGGATTTCATTATAAAGAAGAACAGCATACGTACGATATTCAGAAGATGGGCATAGGTTTACTGGCAGCTATTACATTCTTTACGTTAGGAAATCTATTAGGGGATATTATTCCGCTTCACCCATATGCATTGATGATCATTGTCGTGGCAGTCGCTAAGATTGCGGATATTATTCCTCAAAACATTATTCAGGGTGCTAGTCAATGGTATAAGTTTGTCGCAAACAATTGGACCCTTGCTTTATTATTTGGAATTGGTATTGCTTATACAGATTTAAATACCGTATTGGAAGCATTGACCCTACCATATATTCTTACCGTTTTTGGAGTCGTATCCGGAGCCATATTAGGAGCGGGATTACTTGGAAAACTAGTAGGTTTCTATCCAATCGAATCCGCTATCACAGCTGGTTTATGTATGGCCAACATGGGTGGTACAGGAGACGTAGCCGTGCTATCTGCTTCCCGTCGCATGGAGCTGATGCCATTTGCACAAATTTCCTCCCGTTTAGGTGGAGCGTTAATACTATTATTAGCTGGCCTAATTATCCCTCTATTACAGTGATAGATAGGAAGGAATTTTGATAGAAACTTGGTGAAGTGAAATGGACGTTATTGTAGTAGTTCTTCCAGCATTTATCATCTTTGCGATTGGGTTTATTGGACAAAAGGCAATCGGATTTGATCGGAAAACGATTTCCAAAGCAGCTTTATATTTAATGTATCCTTTCTTAGCCTTTCAAACGTTTTATAACAATCCAATTACGCTAGATTTTCTCTATATCATTCTATTTTGTGTATCTCTCATGACGTTACTGATATTGCTCGTTAAAATAGTAACAAGTATAGGAAACATGCCGGGGCCAAAAGCCTCGGCCATGGTTTTGTCGAGTGTGTTTATGAATAGCGGGAATTACGGGGTACCTATTATTCTATTTGCTTACGGGGAAAGTGGGGTAACGTATGCTATTATTATGATGGTCATCCAATCATTATTAATGAATACCGTGGGCCTCTATTATGCTTCCAAGGGCAGTGCAGATGGCGATGCGAATATACGAGAGTCCCTGAAGAAAGTAATGAAGATGCCAATTAATCATGCGGTCTTATTGGGGATAGTGACGCAGCTATTTCCTATTACGATCCCTTCCTTTATCATGCAGGCTGTTAACCTTGTTGCAGACGCTACCATACCAACGATTATGATTGTATTAGGAATGCAGCTTGCTACGCTTTCTAAAGGCGCTGTTCAAATCAGAGACCTGGTTACGATCGGATCGATTAAAATGATTGTTTCCCCTATCCTGGCTTTCCTTATTACATCGTTACTCGGATTAAGCACCTTGCTATCCAGCATTTTAATTGTGCTGGCAGCTATGCCAACAGCGGCTAACACTACCATGTATTCCATCCAATACAATACCGAACCTCAACTCGTATCCTATAGTACGTTCTGGACTACGTTATTAAGTATTGTCACTATTCCATTGTTATTGTGGATGGTAGGAGCGGTTTAGAGTGATTATGGGATTATGATCATGTGGGCTAACTATTTTAGTTAGTCTTTTTTTATGTAGAGATAAAAGTAACCCTCCCAAGAATTTATAAGAAAACACAGGGACGGTTAGACTGCATTCCACCGGGGATGCAGTCTTTTTTTACATGGGTGGTGGCATGGTTGGTTCAGAACTAACCTATGGGTACTGTCATCACCTGTAGTTTATCGATATAATCCTTCATTAGCAATTAGGAGTGAAGGGTTTTTTTACTAAGAAAATCGACCAATTGTGGGATCTATCCTATTTACCTATTTAATGGAATTGGATACACATGGCTTGAATATACATATAAGAATGATGTTTTCAACGAACCAAAAAGGAAAGGATGATTGGAATGAACAGAGACATCCTTCATATCGCAAGAGATTTTATAGCCACTCATTTTCCAGATAGTCGGGCTGCTTTATTGGCGGGTAGCCATGTTCGAGGCGAGGATACGCCTTCTTCCGATTTAGATATTGTCATACTGGATAGGGATACCTATAGAAAGTCTTATATATTTTTAGATCACCCGATAGAAGCGTTTGTCTATAATGATGATTCGCTTGATTTCCAGTTATTCGCGGAACAACAGCATGGGATTCCCTTGATTACTCGGATGTGTGCGGAGGGTGTTGTACTTAAGGGTGAGGAAGAGGCGCGTACATTAATTTCACAAGGAAAGCAACATTTGATGGAAGGGCCCAACCCGTTGTCACCGAGCAAATTGGATGATTTTCGATACTTCATTACCGACCTACTTTATGATTTAGAAGGTTCTACAGTAGAAATGGAGGATACATATAGTGTGGGCGAACTCACCTTAAAATTGCCGGAATTTATTCTTAGAGCGAACCAAGAGTGGATCGGTGAAGGCAAGTGGATGTATCGGTGTCTAAAAGAGTTTGATCCAACTCTCGCCAAGGATTTTACCAAATGTATTCAAGCTTACTATCAATCAAATAATAAACAGGAGCTAATCGGTTTTGCTGACCATGTATTAGAACCGTTTGGGGGGAGGTTATTTAACGGGTATGAAAAATAGTTTTGAATGGGTATAAGTGCTATGTTGGGGCAGTTTCTATATTTGTATTAAAAAAGAGTGGGAATCCATTTAGGGTTTCTGCTTCTTTTTATATTACCAGGTAGTTCTTTGTACAATACCCTGATAAGGATAGGGATTAAAGTTTGAAAAACATATTTGAGGATCTATTTAATCCTATAATGTTTCCGAGCTATCTATCCCAGATTATGAACTGTTGAGAGCCTTGCAGAATGTATATCTGCAGGGCTTTTTCATTCTAGTAAACGTTTATAATTCAGATATCTAATGCCTCTAATCTAACTGTAATTTAAAAAATTTCTTAAAACATAGACACCAACCAATCGACTCCTTTCGATTATTAAATTGAAGGAAACTAATTCGTAATAGTATAGGAGTCGATAAAAATGAATTATGTAAGTTTAGCAATCAAACATCAACCGTTTAAAACCAAGGAAGAAATGAATCAAGCTGTTAGGTGTCACATTGTAGAGCATGGTGGGCATCTGTCAGCAACAGAAATCGAGATGATCCATCTTCTATCCGTTATGCATGTAAGTATCCAGGGGTGGCGTATCTTAAAAATGATACGATTGCCGATTTAATTGGGAGAAGTAGAAGAACGGTGATTCGAGTAATGAACAAGCTAGTAGCGTATTCTATTATTACCCGCATCGAAAGTATGCGCCCTCAAAGAGGGGGAAATGGGGCGAATCTGTATATTATTAACCCTTCTGTCACTCGGAATGTGTCACGTGGCAAGGAAGTTAAAAATGTAGAAGTACCAACGGATTCAGCTCCTGAAATGCCAGATGAACCATTATCTTTTAAAAACATAAATAATAAAGAATTTAAAGAATCGTTACAGGTAGAAGGATCTCACTTAAAAAACTCGTATCGAGA
This sequence comes from Pontibacillus yanchengensis Y32, assembly GCF_000770635.1. Taxonomy (GTDB): domain Bacteria; phylum Bacillota; class Bacilli; order Bacillales; family BH030062; genus Pontibacillus; species Pontibacillus yanchengensis. The sequence goes on along the minus strand of NZ_AVBF01000002.1, from coordinate 104,513 downwards.
ATTTAAAAAATTGGTCTTCTGCTTCATTCCAGAAAAGCATTTTTTCTACCGCTTGTACCGTTCTTATAAAGCACAAATTAAATCATTAGAGACTATCTATGCTGAAGAAACGCTTCATGAGGTAGGGATTCAAGCTCTAAAGGCGATGTTCTCTGCCATGAAGATGAAAGATGTACATAATCCTGTGGGGTATTTTAGTCGAGTAGTGAAACAGAAGGTGGATGATTTATACTTTGAGCGTTTGATGGAATTGGAGGAGTCTGTAAATCCCTGAATTATTTATTTTGTAGCATAGTTGTGTTGTATCCAAGAACTTATTCCTCAGCATATTTTTGTGATTTTATGATGTGTTAATGCTGGAATATCTCCGTTAAGACCCAATATTAAAAGAAGCTATTTAATGTATGCAAATTTTACTATTTATAGGAGTTAGTCTCACCCTAATATAAGTCTTGTTCAAATATGTCTTACTTACCCAATCATATAAAAGTAAAAATAACAAACAAAAAGTATAATTTCATGCATGTTGATTATCAAGATATTACTCTATGATTTATGTAAAGGCTTACAAAAAGGAGAGGTTCTATGGGTTTTGTGCCATTAAAGCATGGAGAGGTATTTTCAGTAACAAATGAACTTGGAGATATGAATCCTAATGACATAGGAGCTGGAATTTACTATAGAGATACAAGGTTTTTACGAGAGTATAATATGATGATCAATGATCAACCTTGTATATTTTTGAAAAAAGATCAAAGTAAAGGCATTGAGAATCAGTTTAAATTGAGTAATGGAGATATCCAATCGGGGGATGCTCATTATGAAAAGATGGACTTGGAAATTAACCGAAAACAATTGATGTATAAAGGCATCTTTTACGACAAAATACAGGTTAACAATGGAAGTCAAAAGCATATCACGTGTTCCTTAAACTTAACTTTTGATTTAGGTTTTGAGGATTTATTTGAAGTGCGTGGGGCCAAAAGAGAAAAAAGAGGTACACTCCATAAACCAGAAGTAAATCATAACCGCCTGAAATATCAATATTCTGGACTCGATGATATTGAGAGGATATTAACAATTGATGTTTCGCGTAATGGTCACTCTCATGAGGATGGTCTTTCTTTTGATATGGATCTGCACCCAGGAGAAAATCATACCATTGAAATCGCCATTCAAGTTCGAGAAGGTACAGAAGATGATCATGAACCACTGAATTATGAGAGGGCTTATGCAGAATGTGAAAACGAATTAGAAAAGTGGATCAATGATCAAACGAAAATAACCACAAGTCATCCATTAATAAATAAAACACTGGAAAGAGCAGAAAAAGACCTCTATCTTCTAGCAACAGATATTGGTCAAGGTAGCTTTCCTGTAGCAGGGATCCCATGGTTTTGTGTTCCGTTTGGTAGAGACTCGATGATTACTGCTATTCAATCTCTAGTATTAAATCCTGACCTTGCTAAAAGTACTTTACGTACATTGGCGAATTTGCAAGGCGATGTTGAAAATGATTGGAATGAAGAAGCACCAGGTAAGATACTCCATGAAATGAGAAATGGAGAAATGGCTAATCTAAATGAAATTCCTTTTAAACGTTATTACGGAAGTATCGACTCAACTCCTTTATATATCGTTCTGTTTGCGGAAACGATTCGTTGGACGGGGGATATGGAGCTCATGAATGAGTTACTTCCTTCAGTTGAAAAGGCACTCGAATATGTAGAGCAATATGCTGACCTTGATGGGGATGGTTTCGTTGAGTTTCATAAGCAGTCAGATGGAGGGTTAGCGGTACAAAGTTGGAAGGACTCAAACCATTCAATGGTCCATAAAGACGGGACTCATTCCGAATCCCCTATGGCTGTTGTAGAAGTTCAAGGGTATGTTTATGATGCGAAAGCTAAGATGGCTGAGCTATATGAGTATATTGGAGAAGACCATAAAGCACAAAAAATGATTGAAGAAGCTCGGCAGCTAAAGACATTATTTAATGATGCATTCTGGATGGAACAAGAGGATTTCTATGCTCTTGCGTTAGATAAAGATAAACAGCAAGTTCAAACCATTACCTCAGATCCTGGCCATGCATTGTGGTCAACTATTATAGAAGAAAGTAAGGTGCAGGATGTAGCACGAGTTCTATTATCCGACAAGTTGTACTCTGGATGGGGCATCCGCACAATGAGTCAGGAAGAAAAGGTATATAATCCAATAGCTTATCATAACGGAACAGTATGGCCACACGATAATTCACTGATTCTATTAGGGTTAGCGAAGCACAGCCTAAAAGATCAGGTGAATCAATTAGTACAATCATTATTTGAGAGTGCAAACCAATTTGAAGATGCTAGGTTACCAGAATTGTTTTGTGGTCACAGTCGTGAAGAAGAAGAAACGATTGTACCGTTTCCTGTTGCATGCTCACCTCAAGCTTGGGCTGCTGGTACACCATTTGCTTGTGTACAGGCTTTACTTGGAATGGAAGTTAATGCATTTACCAAGTCAATTTCGATCAATCCAACTTTACCTGAAGATATAGATTGGCTAGAAGTTAAAGATTTAACTGTTGGGAATGGGAAGCTAAATATTGTTCTTAAGAAGTCAGAAGATCATGTGGTAGCTAAAGTAGAACAAAATACTTCTGAATTTACCATTAATCAATAAAGCGGGGGATATACATGCAAAATGTATCCACACAAACACGAGCTACGAATGTTAAAGGTAAGCGAAAGATCAGTCGTACAAGGTTAAAGGAAATTGGAACAGGAGTCTTCTTTATGGCTCCTTTCCTCCTGATTGCAGGGATTTTTATTTTTTATCCCATTTTATATTCTCTTCAAATTAGTTTTCAAAATTTTAGTTATTTGAATCCTTCAGCAGCAGAGTGGGTTGGGTTAGAAAACTATAGAAAGCTTCTACAGGATACTACATTTTTAACAGCGATATGGAATACCGTAAAACTTTTAATTATCGTCTTACCGATCCAAACCATTATCTCTCTAGTTTTAGCGAATATATTAAATTCTAAGATAAAAGGTAAATCATTTTTTAGGATTGTATTCTATCTACCATATATCACCTCACCAATTGCTGTTGGAGCGGTAATGGTTTACTTATTCAACCAAGATGGGCTTGTTACTAGATTTTTCACTCTTTTTGGTCTAGAGAATGTTGCGTGGTACACAGATGGTGACTATGCATTTTATTTAATCGTTCTCATAATCATTTGGACACAAATTGGTTTTTACACGGTGATTTATCTGTCAGGTCTTCAAAGTATTCCAGAAGATTTATATGAAGCAGCTCGAATTGATGGTGCTTCAAGGCTGCAACAATTCTTGCATATTACCGTTCCACTCCTGAAACCTACTACGTTTTTAGTGTTATTTATGGGAGGGTTGGCTACATTGCAAATTTTTGAGCAACCTTATGTTGTATCAACAACAGGTGGAGCATTACCAGGAAGTCCAGGGGATTCTACTCTAACTATGGTGATGTATTTATACACTCAAGCCTTTAAATATTTTGAAATGGGATATGCCTCTGCAGCAGCGTTTATCATTTTTGTGATGATCTTTTCATTAACCGTACTACAGTATCTATTCTTTGAGAGAAAGAATAAGGGGTGAATGTCATGAATACGAAACGAATTCTATTTTATCTTGTGTTAGGGTTAACTGCATTTGTTATGCTTTTGCCGTTTATTTGGACATTGTACGCTTCATTTGTAAAGCAAGACTTAAACGTAGATACATTTTCTTTTGATCTAGCTCAGTATGGAATTGACAATTTTGTCTACATCATAACGCAAAGTCATATTGCAGATTGGTATAAAAACAGTGTTTTTGTGACTGGTGTTATTACGATTTGTAACCTTCTGTTTAATTCTATGGCAGGTTATGCTTTAGCACGTGTACGCTTACCAGGGAAAAATATCATGTTCTTCTTCACGCTTGGCATTATGATGGTACCCGTTCAAATTTTGCTAATACCGATCTTTGTCATGATGGCAAAAATGGGGTGGATCAATACGTATTTTGCTTTAATTGTTCCTTTCATGGTTAATCCATTCGGTGTGTTCTTAATGAGACAATTCTTTGTAGGTTTTCCTTCAGAATTAGAAGAAGCCGCCAAAATGGATGGACTAAGTAGGATTGCGATTTTTTTCAGAATTGCCCTTCCATTGGCCAAGCCAGCCTTGATTGCACAAGCTATCTTTATCTTTGTGTGGAATTGGAATAGCTTCCCTTTCCCAAGCATTTTGGCAACTGAACCTGATATGTTTACACTTCCTGTTGGTATTTATCAAATTACCAATACAGCCTATACAAGTTCAATTACCAAGTCTATGGCTGGTGTGGTATTAATGACAATTCCAACTCTCATATTCTTCATGGTTTTCCAGAAACATTTTATGAAAAGCTCTATTAATACAGGTGTTAAAGGATAGTATAATCGAGGTTACAACATCTTGTATTGAGAGGGGGGTCATCTATGAAATATAGGCATAAATTGATGATTGCTTTCACTGTTATAGCTTTATTCCCAATGAGTATTTTCGGGGTTTACGCTTACCAAAGTGCAGTCAGTCACACAAAAGAAAAAGCGTTGACGTACGGAAGAACAATGGCAACAGATCTTAATTCGACTTACAATGAGTGGATTCAAAATAGTATTACGTTAACTCGTTCTATGATAGGTGACCCTCAACTAGAAACATTATTAAAAAAAGATTTTGAGTCTTATCAATATCCAGTATATGAAAAGGTTCAAGATAAAAAATCTTATCAATATTATCTAAACCACACCATGAATGTATATCCGAACGTTGATTATGTCCTTTTGTTTCCTTTAAAGCAGCCATATACTATAGGTTATTCTAACCAAAATGTACTTGTATCAGAAGAGAATAATGAAAATGATCGTTGGTATGAAAAAACAATGAGTGCAGAGGGCTATTGGGTTTATACAGGTCTTCACAAGGAAAGTCAAATCGTTGAAGACCCAAAAGTTGTTTCAATCTCTCGTTTAATTAAAGATTCTCAAACCCAAGAACCTCTAGGGATTATCAAAGTGATGTATAATAGCCAATCTATTTATAATCTGTTAAATCAAAAAGCTAGAACGAGTAATTTCTCTTTTCTTTTAACTAATGATAATGGCGAAACCATGGCTACAAGTGAACACGTTGAAGAAGGTTTTGGTAGAGTGATTGCTCAGGGTGAGAACGATGATGAAGTTTCCTATAAGGATCAGTCTTACTTTATAACTTCAAGTACATCTGATGAAACGGGTTGGACCGTTTATGCGATATCTGATCGAGATCAACTATTTCAACAATTAAATTCTATTAAAGAAATATTCTTATATTTACTTATTGGGACGATTGTCGGTTCCATTGTACTAGCGTATTTAATATCTTCAAGACTAGTGCGGCCACTCGAGCATCTAAAATCGAGTATGAGTCAGCTCACTACTGGGGAATGGAAACAAATACCTGATCCTAATCGAAAAGATGAAATAGGAGATTTAACTTACCACTACAATGATATGCTGACTAGACTTGATGAATATGTAGCATTGCTTGTTCAGAAAGAAAAGCAAAAGAAGGATCTTGAGTATAAAAGCCTTCAGTCACAGATTAACCCACACTTTTTATTTAACACGTTAAATAATATCAAATGGTGTGTGTATCTAAATCAACCTGATCTGGTAAATAGAATGATTGATTCTCTTGTCTATATATTTAAATTCATCTCGAAAAGAAGTGATGATATGATTCCTTTATCAGAAGAAGAGGAGTTCTTGCATCATTATTTACAAATCATGAAAATTCGTTTTGATGGGGAATTCGAAGTTATTTGGGAGATGAATGAAGATGTAAAAGATATGGAGGTGCCAATTCTTCTAATACAACCTCTATTAGAAAACGCTATAATTCATGGAATGGAAAAAGAAAATGAAGATCGAATGATCTGGCTAAGATCTTATTCTAAAGCTCCAAACCGAGTCATTATAGAAGTAGAGGATAATGGAGTAGGTTTCTCTGAGGATCGTCCTCAGCAAAAAGGAGTTAAATTTAGTTCTATTGGTTTTGATAATGTTAAAGAACGTGTGAGATTGATGTATGGGAACCAAGGTTCTATCACGGTTCAAAGTAAAGCAAATAAGGGGACAATCGTTACACTTGATCTAAGCGATTCACTACCATAGTTGAGGTGATAGGATGAATATCTTAATTGTTGATGATGAGAACATTACAAGAATGGGATTACGAAAGACGATTGAATCATCTGAGCAATTTTCTGTTGTTGGAGAGGCCTCTAATGGAAAACAAGCTCTAGAGTTTGTTCGTCAGCAGCATTGTATTGATGTGATTTTATTGGATCTTAATATGCCAATTATGGATGGTTTACAATTCTTAGATTATTTAGACTCTACTTTTCAAGGGAAAGTGGTTGTTTTGAGTAGTTATGATGACTTAGATCATGTAAAGAGTGCTATGAAAAAGGGAGCTTCTGATTACTTTCATAAGCCGACCATGTCCCCTGATAAGATTACAAATATGCTCATAGCAATCTCAAAGGAAGAGACTGGACCCAAGCATTCAGGAGAAGTAGACGATTGGATGAAACATTTAATTTTAACTCCTTCAGAGAAGCTTTTGAAAGTGAATCATCCTTTTGTAGATCATTCCAAAGGAAAAGTCGTTATCCTTGCATCCGTTAATGACTTTGACCAATTAAATTTAAATGATTTTGAGATTTATAATTCCCTTATCCAATGGAAAGAACAATCAAACTTTCGAGGTGAGATTGTGCCCTGGAGGGAAGGACAGTATCTTGTAGTTGATGTATTACAAACAAAGAGTCTGTTAAATCAATATCAACATATTCAAACATTGTGTGATTCCATCCAAAGGTTTTTAAAGACTACTAAAGAGCTGACTTTATCTTTTGGCGTGAGTCAAATGGTTTATGACCCTCTTCAAATGAATCAGAGTGTTAAGGAAGCAGAAGAAATCGTGCAACAAGAATTTTTTAAAGGCCGTCAAACCCTTCACTTTTATAAAGAAGAAAATAAAAGCGAGCAAGACTTTCAGGTAAGTGCACAAAGTATATGGCAAGCAATGGATGATGTAGATAAATCTGCTCTTCAGAACGAGTTAAACAAGTACTTTAAAGAATTGATCAAAATAGAAAATAAAGAAAAAGTCTTACAAGAGTCATTTAATTTATTAATCTCACTCAAAAATTACATGGAAAACTTTAATGAAACAGCCCCTTTGCAACAAATACCTATTCAACACATATCAAAACTACATTATGCTTCTGACATTCATAATGAAGTCTATCAATCATTCCACTTCATGCTTAATTGGATTGCGGAGTATGAAAATAATCACTACTCACCAATCGTTAAGTCTGTTATGAAATATGTTCATCAACATTACACCAAAGAAATTTCATTAGACGGGCTAGCAAGACATGTTCAAACAAATCCATCTTATCTAAGTAGAATCTTTAAAGAACAAACTGGCTCAACAGTCAGTGATTGTATTGCCGAGTTACGTATTAATAAAGCTAAAGAGTTACTTAAACACAATCAACTCAGAACCAAAGATGTTTCCTTAGCGGTAGGGTATGCGAATGAAAGATATTTCTCCCAAATATTCAAGAAATACACAGGAATGACACCAACAAAATTCAGAAAGCAAAAGTAAATATAATGAACGAAAAGTAAAATTTCATACATGTTACTAAAAGACCATGAACGATAAAGTTAAGGTAAGGTATTCAAGTTAATTTAATCAAAAATGAAAGGGGTTACATTATGAAGCGAATGCAGTGGAAGTTCATGGTACCGGTATTTATTTTATCTTTGATCCTATCGGCTTGTGGTGCAGATTCTGAAACAAAAGGAGAGGAAGAGAGTGAGGAAGGCGACGGTAAGGTAAACCTTCAAATCGCTATTGAAGCAACTGGTGATATTCCTGCAGAATTCCAAAAGCAGGTTGATCGTTTTAATGAACAAAACGATGAAAATATATCAGTGAAAATTCGTACATTTAGTGGTGGCGACTCTTATAACCAAGCACTCATGGGACAAGTAGCTGGAGGCGTAGCTCCTGATATCTTTTTATTAGATGGAGGTCAAAGGACTAAAACATTCGCTGATTCTGATGCAATTCTTCCTTTATCCGAATTGGCGTCGAATCATAATCTTGATTTAAATAATTTTCAAGATACATTAATGGAGGCCTTTAAAGTAGATGAAAAACTCTATGCTATACCTAAGGATTACAATACAACAGCACTTTTCTACCATAAAGACTTACTAAAAGAAGCAGGTGTCCAGCCACCAAAAACTTGGGATGAACTTAGAAGTGCAGCGAAAAAGTTAACAACTGAAGACCGTTATGGGTTTGGAATCAATCCTCAAATCAATTACTTTTTACCATTTGTTGAATCAGCAGGTGCTAATGTTATTACATCCTCTGGACTTCAGAATGACGCTCTTAAGTCTGAGGAACATCAGAAAGCTTTAGAATATATGTCCACTCTATTTAATGAGGATAAGACAGCAGCTTCTCCTCAGATGGTAGGAGCTGGTTGGGATGGTGAAATGTTTGCGAACAAAAAAGTAGCTATGCTTTATGCAGGAAGCTGGGTAACAGGAGTTTTAGATGAAAATTCAAACGTTGGAGCGGTTCCGTTACCGGTTAAAGATGAAAAAGCTAGTATGCTTTATACAGCTGGTTGGGTTATTTCTAAGAAATCTGAAAATCCAGAAGCAGCTATGAAACTAATTAAATTCTTATCTTCAGATGAAGAGCTTGTAAAAGGAAACAAAGCAGGTCTTATCGGTTTGCCACCAACCAAATCTGCGATGGATAAACTAGTGAAGGAAAAGAAAAATGATCCTTTCTTAGATGTGTACTCCAACGTAGTTGAATATGGAACACCATTTGGATGGTTAAATCCTAAGTTCGTAGACGAATATAACAAGAAGATGGAAGTTCTAATGTATAAGCCAGGTGAGATAACTCCTGAAGAAGTAGCAAATCAACTTGCAAAATAAACGCAAACAGAGGTGAACATCATGTTTCAAACAATTTCTCCAAAAGATTGGGGTTATGAAAGACCTAATGATACTGGCAAAAACTATGTAAAAGAAGTAATAGGTTACTCCTATGACGATTTAGAAAAACGAGCTTCTAAGGCAGTATATGAGTTTGTCGATCGTTTGTATAACGAAGAAGAAGGTGCCCTACATCACTACTATCGTGGAGATATTCAATATACTTCAGAAATGGATAGTGGAAACTTTTTGATGGCAATCAACTATTTAACGATGTATGATCGCTTCCATGATGAGAAGATGCTGCAAAAGGCAGAAAATTGCTTTAAGTGGGCTTATGATAATTGGACGGAAACGCATCCGATGTTTACATGGCAAGGTGGTGTGAAAGACGGATTTAAGCCTAACGAATTGTATGTTAAATATACTGGTGATGCTTTCTGGCTTGCTTTAGCTTTGTTAAAAAGAACGAATAAGGAAGAATATCAATTTTATATTAAACAGTTTCATAATTTCATGAAACAGGCTAGAAAAGCGGGGTTCAAATACAAGTATGATACAAATACGTATCAATGGACAGATACAGGATTCACGTGGAGAGGGTTTGGCTTCCCTGTTACAGCGTATCTTGAACTGTATGAACTAACAGAAGATAAGGCTTACGAAGAACATGCTATAGCTTGGGGAGAACATGGTTTAACTCTTCAAGAAGAAGACGGTGGTTTTTATTTAATAGACGGCCAGTTCTGGAATTCTGATTTAGTAGCTCCTGAATTGAGAGGGCTTGTATTCCTATATGAAATTACAAAAAATGAGAAGTTTCTAGTAGCAGCCAAAAGATTTGCGGATTGGCTTATAGAACATCAACGTGAAGATGGTGCTTGGCCAATTGGTATTGATGATGATGGGGAAGTATGTGCCCCTAACGTGGGACCAGGGGACATGCCGAACATTGCAATTAGTTTAATTCGTCTCCATCAGAACACAAAAGAGCAATGTTATTTGGACTCTGCAATCTTAGCAGTTCAATACGGATTAAAAATGCAAGCAGTAGAAGACGGCCGTTACCCTTATTATTTAGATGACCCTAATGTGAAATGGGGATTTTGGTCCTGGGAACCGTTAAATGATTATTCATTGTCTGGAGACCAGAGTGTTCACCATGTTAGAGGAATACTTTTCTTAGCTGACTATATTGGGAGTCTTAAAAACTAATATGATTCTTGTATAAGTTTTTTAATAAAAAGAAGAAGCAGGGCCCAGTTTAAGGGATCCCTGCTTCTTATTTATTATGTAGCCATAACTTTGTTCACCTAATGTTCCGTTATTTACTCTTTTTATAAATGTAATTGGTCAACGAATAATAGGTGCCTTTCACTATGAAAAATGAAATATATCCGCAGTGATTTATTTCTAATAAACTTTACATAATTTTGTAATCCAAAAAATTTTTTAAAACACAGACACCAACCATTCGACTCCTTGCGATTACTAAGACGAAGAAATCTAATTCGTAATAGTATAGGAGTCGATAAAAATGAATTATGTAAGTTTAGCGATCAAACATCAACCGTTTCAAACGAAGGAAGAAATGAATCAAGCTGTTAGGTGTCACATTGTAGAGCATGGTGGCCATTTGTCAGCAACGGAGGTCGAGATGATTCACCTTTTGTCCCGATATGCGTGTAAGTATCCAGGGGTGGCGTATCTCAAAAATGATACGATTGCCGAATTAATTGGAAGAAGTAGACGAACGGTGATTCGAGTAATGAACAAGCTAGTAGCGTATTCCATTATTACTCGCATCGAAAGTATGCGCCCTCAAAGAGGAGGAAATGGGGCGAATTTGTATATTATTAACCCTTCTGTCACTCGGAATGTGTCACGTGGCAAGGAAGCTGAAAACGCCGAAGCATCAACGGATTCAGCTCTAGAAATGCCGGACGAACCATTATCTTTTAAAAACATAAATAATAAAGAATTTAAAGAATCGTTACAGGTGGAAGGATCTCATCTAAAAAGCTCGTATCGAGAATTTAAAAAATTGGTCTACTGCTTCATTCCAGAAAAGAAATTTTTCTATCGCTTGTATCGTTCCTATAAAGCACAAATTAAGTCTTTAGAAACTATTTATGCTGAAGAAACGCTGCATGAGGTAGGTATTCAAGCTCTAAAAGCGATGTTTTCAGCTATGAAGATGAAAGATGTACATAATCCTGTTGGTTATTTTAGTCGGATAGTGAAACAAAAGTTAGATGATTTGTACTTTGAGCGTTTGATGGAATTGGAGGAGTCTGTAAACCCCTGCATTATGTAACCTTTTTCTTAAGGGATTACTGTAACTGTGAGAGCGGATGGTTTTAAAGCGAAGACTGGCTGCTATGTCAGTTTATAGAAGCAACAAAAGTGGTGTTGTTGTAATCATGTCATGATGAGTTGCAAACATGAGAGAGGTGGCAGTGTCCCTCCTAAATCAAAAGTTGTGTTCTAGTTCTTTAACTAACATTTTCTCAGCTATTAGCGTACTGACTCGAAATCACCAAATGTAAATAAATGTATTTAATACTGGAGGTAACCTTTAACAAGAGGAAAATTTTCCTCAAATTAAGATTTTTTTAATAAAATCAGAAAATTTTTCGAAAAAATCCTTTACTTCTATATCTCAGTAAATTAGAATCGCTAATAAGAAAACGCTAACAAAAAAGGAGGAAGGGAAATGCAGCAGGTTAGAGAGAAAATTACTGATTTTGAAATGGATTTCTTTAGTTTAGAAGGTAAAGTTGCGATGGTAACAGGAGGAAATTCTGGGTTAGGACAAGGATTCGCACTTGCGCTTGCGAAAGCAGGAGCCGACATATTCGCAGTAAGTATGGGGGGAGATGATGACCAGACAAAACATCTAATTGAAGCTGAAGGAGTAAACTATCATCTATCAATTGCTGATCTTACCGAGGAAGGTGTTTGCAAACAACTCGTTGAGGAATGCATCGAGGTTTTTGGGAAGATTGATATTTTAATAAACAACGCAGGGATAAATATTATCGAGCCAGATGTTACAAAGTTTACTAGACCACAGTGGGATAAGATGGTTTCGGTTAATTTAACAGCACCTTTTGAATTAGCTCATGAAGTCTCTAAGCATATGATTCCTCAACGAAGCGGTAAAATTATCAACACATGTTCCTTATTTTCCTTCCTAGGAGGTCAATCAGGACCAGCCTACGCTGCAACAAAGCACGGTTTGGCAGGCTTTACGAAAACGTATTGTGATGAACTTGGTCAGTATAATATTCAAGTTAATGGTATTGCACCAGGTTACTTTGCAACAGAACTTTCGGCGAAAACCAGAGCTGACCCTGTTTCCAATCAACGAATTTTAGATCACATCCCAGCAAATAGATGGGGGAATATTCTCGATTTAATGGGAACAATGGTGTTCTTATCTTCCGACGCATCCAATTATGTTAACGGAACTCTAATAACAGTAGATGGTGGTTATCTAGTTCGATAGAAAAAACTATTAAATATGGAGGAGATTATTATATGGACGCACAAACATTTGAAGGATTAAAGTCTATTATTTCAGAGGAACAAATCGTAACAAATCAGGAAGCTTTATATGATGCAACGGTCGATCGGTATAAAAAATATGCGAAAGTAAAAAATGCTCTTCATGTACCATCCCCAGCTTCCATCGTATATCCATACTCAACGGAGGAAGTAAAGTCCATTCTAGCTTTTTGTAACGAGAACAATATCAACGTTATTTCTAGAAGTGGTAAAACAGGAACGGAAGGCGGATTAGAAAACTGGAAAGAGAAGTCCATTGTAGTGGACGGGTCTAAGATGAACAATATCGTAAAATTAGATCCCTACAATATGCAAGCAACGGTTCAAACAGGTGTAGTATTACAAGACCTAGAAGACGAGTTGCGTAAATTAGGTTATACCACCGGACACTCCCCACAATCGAAACCAGTAGCCCAAATGGGTGGATTGGTAGCTACCAGAAGTATCGGTCAATTTTCTACCTTGTATGGGGCAATTGAAGATATGGTAGTTGGTCTGGAATGTGTATTTCCGGATGGGCAAATCTCTAAAATAAAGAACGTACCTAGACGCTCTGGAGGTCCTGACATTCGCCATATTGCAATTGGAAATGAAGGTACCTTGTGCTACATCACGGAGGTAACCGTGAAGATATTCAAATTCTATCCTGAAAATAACACATTTTATGGTTACTTAGTGGACGATATGGACTCAGGTCTTCAGATGCTAAGAGAGGTTATTGTAAACGGATTTAGACCTTCTGTTGCTCGGTTGTATTCAGAAGAGGATGCTAGACAGCATTTTAGTCATTTTTATAAAGGCAAATGTGTCTTGATTTTCATGGTAGAAGGTCCAGAAGGGATTGTTAAAGCAACAAATGAGGCGATTGAGCAATCTGTAGATAAGTTCAGGTCCAGCGTTGTGGAAAAAGTAGATTCCTCCTATATAGAAGAGTGGTTCAATAACTTAAATTGGGGCCAAGACAGGATAGATAAAGAGATCCAAGACATGATTGAAAATGATACCCATGATGGATATACCACAGAGGTTTCTGCTGATTGGGAAAACATTATTAAAATCTATAACAATGTGATGCATAGGGTAAAAAATGAGTTTGATAGAGTAGAGGATTTAACTATGCTAGGTGGTCACTCCTCCCACAGTTATATTAACGGTACCAACATGTATTTCGTTTACAACTATACGATTAACTGTGCACCAGAGGAAGAGCTGCAAACCTATCACCATCCAATTCATGAAATTATTATCGAAGAAACATTGAAGCTAGGCGGTTCCATGTGCCACCACCATGGTATTGGAAAATATCGTTCAGAATGGACAAAAGAAGAGCATGGTTCTGCATATTACATGCTAGAGAAATTGAAAGAAGCCTTTGATCCAAAAGGAATCATGAGTCACGGAACTATTTTCCCTAAGAAGGAAGAAATCGAGAAGTACATTAGAGATTAAGTAAGGTAGCAACCATTAACGGAAACACTTTTTGATTATCTAATAGAACCATATGAAGGTAAGCTATTAATCTAAGAAAAAGGGCCTCCTTGGAACAGAAGAATGAAAATCATCACATCCATTCCAGGGAGGCTCTAAATACAATACAAAAGCGAAGGGTAAGGTTATTAATTATATGATGAATAAAAGCTATATCATTGGAATTGATAATGGATCCCAGAGTACAAAAATAATCATCTTTGACACGGAAGGTAATGAAGTTGCTTTTGGTTCTTGTGAATTAAGAGACCCACTAACTCCCGAACCAGGAGTAGTTGTCCACCCAGATGATGACTTATGGGATAGTGTTTATACTGCTATGGAAAATTGCTTAGAGAACTTTGAGGGGGATCCGCAAGATATTGTTGGGATAGGGTTATGCTCCATCCGAAGTTGTCGAGTATTGCTCCAAGAAGATGGTTCATTAGCTCATCCAGTAATAAGTTGGATGGATGTTAGGTTGTCAGAAGCTTATAAGCACGAGGATGATCAGGTAAGCTATGTAACTACAACCTCAGGCTATTTAGGATTAAAGCTAACAGGTGAATTTAATGATACTGCTGGGAACTATGAAGTATCCTATTGGCCGTTAGATCGTACAACGCTAGATTGGACCAAAGATGACACCGTGATAGAAGCCAATGGTTTAAGGAGAGACATGCTCTTTAATCTTGTGAAACCTGGTGAAAAACTAGGCTCTATTCGCAAAGAATTAGCAAACCATTTTGGCCTGAAGGAAGGCATACCTGTAGTAGCCACGGCGAATGATAAAGCCGTTGAGGTACTAGGGTCAGGTATTAAAGAAGAGAATTCCTGCATGATCTCATTAGGTACATTCATTTCCTCTATGATTTTTCGAGAAAACGATTATGAAAGCGCTAACAACTTTTTCCCGACTCTTTCGGCCATACCGTTTAAGTACGTTTATGAATCGAGCGGAATAAGAAGAGGGATGTGGACCGTTAGTTGGTTTAAGAAATTAATAGGAGAAGAGTTAGTAAAGAATGCATCAGATTCAGGACTTTCAGAAGAGGAATTTTTAAACCAGAAAGCTGAAGAGGTTCCTGTAGGTAGTGATGGACTTATCACAATTCTAGATTGGTTGACTAGTCCTGATACACCTTATCGTAAAGGTCTAATGATCGGTTTTGATGAACGACACACGAAGTATCATATCTATCGCTCTATATTAGAAGCAATAGCGTTTAATATCAAAAACAATATAGATGAGATGTTAAACGAGATTGAATCAGAAATAAATGAGGTTGTTGTGACAGGTGGAGGGGCAAAAAGCGATGTAATTATGCAAATTATCTCAGATTTATTTGGTTTGCCAGTACATCGCCGAAAAGGAAATAGTAGTGCATGCTTAGGCGCAGCTATTAGTGTATGTAACTATCTGGACATGTACGATGACTTTTATGAGGCGATCGATAACATGGTAGAAACAGATGCAACGTTTACACCAGATGCAACTAACCACGCTTTTTATAACGAAATAAATAACAACGTTGTGAAGCACGTAAGGACGTACACGGATGAGATTCTGAAGCTTTCGTATCCAATATTTAATAGGGAAGAGTGATAGTAATGCGTACAAATGATATAAAAAGGTACTTTCAATTTGCTCTGATCGTTTTAGCAGGTGGCTCTATTTTTCCGCTTATTTATTTAAGAACAAATTACCAGGAAACGATTCTTGATGTATTTGGTATCACGTTACCTCAGTTGAATATTATCTTATCTGCGTTAGGAATTGCATATGTTGTTGGTTACTTCCCTAGTGGTTGGCTAGCCGATAGATTTTCAGCAAAGAAGTTACTTTCCGTATCTCTTCTCGGGGTAGGATTAGGAGGAGTTTGGTTTGCACAAGTTCCTAGCTATCCATACATGATAGCCATATTCTGCGTGTGGGGAATATTTTCTGTCTTGACGTTTTGGTCGGCGCATATAAAACTAGTTAAGCTCATTTCTAAAAAAGAAGAAGAAGGTAGACTCTTTGGTATTTTAGACGGTGGTAAAGGTGTTGTAGAAGCAGTATTAGCTAGTATTGCTGTAGCTATTTTCTCCGCCGTACTTGGATCAAGCACTGCAATTGCAGATAAAACAGATGCGCTTGTATCCGTTATTTATATGTATTCGTTAGTGTTAATTGTCGTTTCGATATTAATCATGATTTTTGTAAATGTCGATGAATCTTCAGCTGAAGAAACGGTAAATGAAGATGAAGGAAAGAAAAAATCAAACCTAAGTCTAGAGGCATTTAAAAAGGTATTTGCTAACAGACTTGTAATACTACTTGGTTTTATCATTTTTATGGCTTATATCGTAGCATGGACGGTTTATTACGTAGGTGGGTTTTTACAGACGAACATTGGCATATCTGCTTCGGCCGTAGGAACTGTTACTGTAGTGATGCTTTGGATGAGACCTATTGGAGGAACACTGGGTGGATTCTTAGGAGATAAGTTTGGAAAAAGCTTTATTTTAACCATCTCCTTAATCCTTGCGACTGTTGCGTTATTTGTTACGGCAATTCTACCATCTGGTCTACCTCATATGTACTTCTATGTATTGATCCTTTTAATTGGATTAGGGGTTTATTCCATTCGTGGTCTATATTGGTCGCTTCTTGGAGACTGTAATATAGATAAAGAAGTACTTGGACTTTCTATAGGATTTGTTTCTCTAATTGGGTATCTACCAGATATCGTGCTACC
This sequence comes from Pontibacillus yanchengensis Y32, assembly GCF_000770635.1. Lineage (GTDB taxonomy): Bacteria > Bacillota > Bacilli > Bacillales > BH030062 > Pontibacillus > Pontibacillus yanchengensis. The sequence goes on along the minus strand of NZ_AVBF01000002.1, from coordinate 87,648 downwards.
ACTTGTTGTGAGTGGATTGATGAGTACATTTGGTGATTCTGGTGGATATAATGCTTACTTTATCTTTAGTGGTGCAGCAGGAATAGCAGCTATTATCTTCACAGTGATGTTTGGTATTAAAACGAAAAAGAACATGACAGTTACTCAAGAAGATGAAACCGCTTCCTTATAAGTATCCTGGTCGTTACATTTCGATTTTTAGGGTATAATATGCTAGTATAAAAGTTGTAGAAAAAATTCAGTATTACCTTACATGACACAAAGGTTAGGGTAGATAAATGTTAAGTTTAAGTACAGAAAATTTAACCCAATTAGAAAATAAAATACATGGTATATTGTCAGAAGAAATTACTAACAACAGTGATTTGAAAATTCTTGAGGCTGCAACATTGTGTCAGGTGTCATCATCAAAAATTTCAAAGCTCGTTCGTAAGTTAGGATTTGAAAATTTCAAGCAATACAAACTATATTTCAGTGGACAAGCAACTGATTTAGAAGTCAAAAAAAGATCCAGTGAGATTGAACGATTAATGCAATTTTTAGAGGATTTTGACCCGAAAATGGTAGATGATTTTATTTCTGTATTTAATAAATACAATAAAGTTATTCTATTTGGTTTAGGTCCCTCCCATATTAGTATGGAATATTTTGCGTATAAACTTGGTGCAGTAACAGATAAAAACATTTTCTCATCTCATGATGAAAATTATGTAAAACGCTTAGCGGATGAAGACACATTGCTCATTGTTTTCTCGGTAACAGGAAGATTTTCTTCATTTGAAAACCTGTTCACTTCAGCTAAGATGAAGGGCTCTGGAATCATGTTGGTCTTAGAAGAACATATCAATACTCGAGATTCTAAGGCAGACTACGTGTTTCACTTATCGAAATACAATCAGAGTGATAGCTTACAGGCGTTTGAAAAGACGCGGACAGTATTCTTTATCTTTATGGAAGAGATTGTTGCTAAGTTGGAACAGCGGATATAGTAATAGTAGGTAGATGATTTTCAGAGATTGTTTTAAAAAGGTAAGCACTACTACTATATCGTTTTTCTGCAATCACTTTAAAAGACATGTTTAGTGTATGACAAAACTAGAAGAAGCAGGGATCCCAATTCAGGGATTCCTGCTTCTTTTTTTCCTCTAGATCTTCCTTTATCCTCTTTACTTTTCCTCTCCCAATCATCAGTCCTAGCGCTATTCTAATCAATAACACTAATCTTCTGGTTTTCATACAACCCCTTAATCGTTGGGTTAATCTCTTCGGTAATCAGATAGGTCAAGTTATCTGCTGGACAAACGATATGATTAGAAACCGTGTCCAGTTTATCAGCTGTAACCATTCCTATTATTTCTGTGGAGATGGAGGCCATTTTTCGTTTTACGGATGCTTCTGATGAGCTTGGGACGCTTATGCCGATTTGAGGATCGATTTTATATATTCCCATAATATATAAATCGGCTCTCATGGTATTTAATGTTTCAGTCGTATCTATCCCTAAATTAACCATTGATTGCTTGAATAACGTGCCGCCGACCATGATCACTTCCACTTCGTTGTGATTGGAAAGCGCCATGGCGATAGGGGGGCTGTTCGTTATGATTGTGCCTCTCAACGTTAACGGAAGCTCTTGTACCAATTGCAAGTTCGTTGTTCCGCCATCTATTAGAATTACCATATCGTCTTTAATGAAGTCTAAGGCTTTCGTGGCCAGGCTTGTTTTTGTTTCGTTATACATTTCCTGTCTCGTGGAAAAATCTTCGACTGGTGGTCCTTTTCGTAATGCCCCACTATGGACTCTTTTAATGAATCCCAGGTTATCCAACTCTTTCAAGTCTCTGCGTATCGTATCCTCTGACACAGATAATCGTTTGCTTAAGTCGCTTGCGATGACTTTGTGCTCTTCATTTATTATATCGACAATTTTTTGTTGTCTTTCCTGTTTAAGCATAGACCTATTACTCCTCTATTCATTTCTTAAATTGTACCATACATTACTATTACAGAAAATTATTGCGCGCATTAATCGGCACAAAAATGCAAAAACATGCTTTACAATATCGTGAAAACGCATTAATATGGAAATACACGCAAAGATAAATGCAAAAGGAGGCAGAAACATGCAAAATCATGTAACGATTGCTCCCTCAATTATGTGTGCTGATTTATGTAATTTAGAGAAGAGCATTAAAGAAATCGAAAGCGCAGGGCTTGATACATTACACATTGATGTAATTGATGCTTCGTTTAGTCCAAGCATGCCACTCGGGCTTTCTACAGTTGAACAGTTACGAAAAATTACTGACATGAACTTTGATGTTCATATTATGTCTAACGATAATGAGTTTTTTATACAAGAGATGCTAAAAATTGGGGTGGAACAAATAACCTTCCATCTTGAGACGACGAAGCATGTGGATCGCTATATCAATATGATTAGAAAGCACGATACAAAAGTTGGAGTTGCGCTTAATCCGGCAACGCCTTTATCTGCTTTAGATTATGTGTTACCGCAATGCGATACTGTTTTGCTCATGTTAATTAATCCTGGTTTTGCCTCTGATAAAGGGGAAGCACAAGTACCATATGCAACGAAGAAGGTAGAGGATTTATACAATTTAATCCAATCTAAAGGTTTAGATACAAGCATAGAAGTGGATGGTCGCGTTTCTCTAGAAACGATTCCTAAACTAGTAAATGCCGGTGCAGATATATTAGTTGCTGGTAGTACGAGCTTATATGCAAAAGGTCAAAGCTTAGCAGAAAACAAAAAGACAGTCGAAAATCTCATCGAAGAAGGATTAAATGAGGAGGTAAGAGTAAATGGCTAATTATCAAAATGCTACGAATGTGATCACGGATGAACTGACAGCAACGTTATCCAATATTAACGACAACGAAGTAGAGCAGTTGTTAGAGGAGATCGAAAAAGCGGACAAAGTATTTTTCGTCGGAGTAGGAAGAGTTCTTTTATCCTTGAAATCAATTGCCAAAAGGTTGGCTCACCTTGGAGTAAACACTTATGTTGTTGGTCAAACAACGGAACCAGCTATTACGGAAAATGACTTGCTAATCGTAGGATCTGGTAGTGGGGAGACAGCTTTTCCATTAATTATTGCACAGAAGGCAAAGCAATATGGTGCGTCTGTTGCCCATATAGGTTCCAATCCGAATAGTTCCATGTCTGAATATGCGGATGTGTCCGTTCGAATTCCTGCTAGTTCAAAAATAGATACGCCGGAAGAAGTGCACTCTGTACAGCCGATGAAGAGTTTATTCGAACAAACTCTATTATTATTGGGAGATACGCTCGCACTCATGATGGTTAAAGAGAGAGACATAGAAATAGAGTCTCTTTGGGAATATCATGCGAATTTAGAATAAAAAGAGATCATATATAGAGACGACGATTTGGGATAAAAGGAGGGAATCAAATGAAAGCGCTCCATTTTGGCGGAGGAAATATTGGACGAGGCTTAATAGGATATGTGCTGCATCAGAATGGCTTTGAGATATGTTTTGTTGATGCGAACCAACAAGTAGTCGATGATATGAACCACTACAATAATTATCAAGTAAAAACACTAGATCAAGAAAGCACCGTCGAGACCATTTCTCCAGCCCGGGCGTTGCATGTCAGCTCCCAATCAGATGTAATCAATAAAATCATCGAATCTGACATAATTACCACATCGGTAGGAGTGAATAATTTACCGAAGGTTGCGCCTATCATTGCGAAGGGTCTATTAGAGAGAATTCGTTTGAAGGAGAAGAAAATCGATATTATCGCAAACGAAAACGCTATCAATGCTACTTCTACACTAAGGGGAGAGATTGAGAAGAACGTTTCGGAGCGGGAAATGGAGACGATTCAATCCTATGTTGGATTTCCGAATTCAGCCATTGACCGCCTTTCCCTGTCAGAAGAACGGAATGGAAGAGATGTTGCAGTTGTAGAGCCGTACTATGAATGGGTGGTTAATGAATCTGAACTGGTTAATCCAGAGATTTCTTCTTTAAACAATGTTACGTATGTGGAGAGTCTAACACCATATATAGAACGGAAATTATTCCTAGTTAACTTAGGGCATGCTACTACAGCTTTTCTGGCATTTTTAGAAGGGTATCAAACGATCCAGAGTGCGCTAAAGGACTCCCGAATGGAAGAGTTCCTGAGGGAAACGCTTAACGAGGTTAGTCGTTATTTTGTCCAGACGTACCATGTTCCGAATGAGGAAATGACTGAATTTATCGAGGAAACGATTAAACGGTTTAAAAATGAACAAATAAGTGATGATATTTTTCGAGTGGGTAGAGCGCCAATCAGGAAGCTTAGTTATAATGAGCGGTTGGTCAAGCCACTTAGAAGCATTTATGAGTTAGGCTTGCCTATCGAAAACGTAACAACAGCAATAGCGGCAGGTTTTCTATTCGATAACCCTGATGATGAAGAGTCTGTCCAGATTCAATCCTTCATTAAGGAGTATGGAATAGAGGAAGCTATTTCTCACTTCACACAAATAGAGGATACGACACTTAAGACGAAGATAAAAAATAACTATGAGCGATTAAAAGAAGGAAACGCATTAGGAAGCTTGAGCGAAAGGTGATGGTACGATGTTAGGTGAACATTTAAAAGGAAATGTACGTTTTCTAGAGTCCGTTAATTCTTGGGAAGAGGCGATTCGAGAATCAGCTGCTCCATTGCTAGAAAATGGTTCTATTACTTCTAAGTATGTTGATGATATGATTCAAAATGTAAATACGAATGGACCTTATATCGTAGTGGTTCCGGAGTTTGCGATGCCACATGCGAAAAATGAGAACAGCGTAGAGAAAACAGGAATCTCTTTTTTACAATTGCAAGAGCCTGTAATGTTCCCGGATGACAAAGAGGTGAAGGTTCTGTTTGCGCTAGCTGCTGAAGACAGCACTGGTCATTTGGATTTAATATCTGATTTGTCTGGTGTCTTAATGGAAGATGAGGCTAGGGATGAGTTAAAACAAGCTAAAAGTGAGAAGGAAATAATAGATTTAATAAACTCGGTTGAGTAGATTTTTTGGGATAAGGACATTTTATTTTTTGATTATAATTTACTGAATAATAAGAAAGGTGTGAAAAATATGTCTACGTCAGCAGATACAGTGAGCATGGGTGGAGGGAATAATTCCCCATCCATCCGTGCAAAAGTTCAAGCTTTTGGTGGCTTTTTGACGAATATGGTGTTGCCGAATATTGGCGCCTTTATAGCTTGGGGACTGTTAACAGCTTTGTTTATCCCGTCAGGCTGGATGCCGAATGAGGAGTTCGCAAAAATCGTTGGCCCAGCAATCAACTTCTTGCTACCGCTACTTCTGGCTATTACGGGCGGTCGCATGGTAGGAGGCCAACGCGGGGCTGTAATGGGGGCAATTGGTGCAATTGGATTGATCGTAGGCGCAGATATTCCAATGTTCTTAGGAGCAATGGTAATTGGCCCGCTAGGTGGCTTGATTATTAAGAAGTTTGACGGTCTCCTTGAAAATAGAATCCCTGCTGGGTTCGAAATGATTGTGAATAACTTCTCCCTCGGAATCTTAGGTTTTTTATTAATGCTTGTATCTTTCGAATTTATTGGTCCGGTTATTGAAGCCGCAAATAATGGTATAACGGTAGCCATTGAAGCACTAGTAGCAACGGGACTATTACCTTTACTTTCTCTTATCAATGAGCCAGCCAAGGTGCTGTTTTTAAACAACGTAATCGACCAAGGTATCTATTATCCTTTAGGCATGCAAGCAGCTGCTGAACAAGGAAAATCCATTTACTTTACGGTCGCTTCTAACCCAGGCCCAGGATTAGGGTTATTGCTAGCATTTACGTTCTTTGGTGGGAAGACTTCTAAACGAACGGCTCCAGGTGCAATGATCATCCACTTCTTAGGTGGTATTCACGAACTTTATTTTCCATACGTATTAATGAAACCCCTTACAATTGTTGGGATGATTGGCGGAGGTATGACAGGGATTGCGGTGTTCGAACTATTTGACGCAGGCCTTGTTGCAGGACCAAGCCCAGGCTCTATCTTCGCCTATCTAGGATTGACGCCTAAGGGTAGCTTTATTGGAATCATCGCAGGTGTCCTAGCTGCCGCTGGAGTAACTTTCCTCATCACCTCTCTTATTTTGAAGATGGATAAAAACACAGAGGAGACGGAAGAAGAGAATCTAAACGAATCTATTGAAAAATCTAAAGCAATGAAGCAAGAAGGGAAGGAAGTATCTGCAGCTAGCGAACAACATACTACTCAGATCGAAAAGATTTCCTTCGCGTGTGATGCAGGTGCAGGAAGTAGTGCAATGGGTGCAACAGCATTCAGGAAAAAGCTGCACAAGAAAGGAATAGAGGGCATCGAAGTCAAACACTATCGAATAGAAGATGTTCCGGAAGATGCAAACATCGTAGTGGTTCACAAGGATCTATTGGATAGAGCGAAAATAGCTCATAGTGATAAGGAAATTATTACGATCGAGAACTTCCTAGATGACCCGAACCTTCATGGACTGTTGGAGAGACTAGAAAATGTGAGTAAATAATAGAGTGGGATGGGGGGACAGGTCCCTCATCCCACTTTTTGTGTGCCTGACCCCCGCCGCGTTAATGCTTTAGCAGAGCGGGGGTCAGGCACCATTTCTAAATGGGAGAGCAATTTGAGTTTTTGAGCCTGCTTCCTGAGTAAGATGTTATTTTAATAAGCGTTCATACTTGCAAAATTCACGCATATAAATTAGAATATTCTTAATATTCTGCTTACGGAGAAGGGAGGTCTTTCGAAATGACAACTGACAATAAAAAGAACGAACATAATCAAAGGTTTCGCAGAGAGGGCAAAAGGCCAAATTTCCTTCAAGATGAAGTAGAAGTTCAAGGTGTCCTACCTGGAGAATCCGCTGAGAAGAAGAAGTAAATAAGATGATGAGGGCTTGTTTATGAATAGGATTTTGACCTGCCATCTTAAGGTATATAGAGGATACACATCTTAAGGAGATAATTTTTCATGTGTTATATTGGTCATAAGAACTTGGATATCATTTCTTTAATGGGCAGATTGGATCTACTTTCCTTTCTGCCCTTTTCTATGTAAAGCCCGTTTTCGTTTCTTCTGTTTCTGAGCTACTACGCGCCTTATGAAGGAATTGCGTGTGTCACCTTCTAATTGGACAAACCTAAAATATATCTCTTCTCCGTATGTTTTATCTTTCAAGCTTCATTTGAGGATGAACCTCTTAGTGAAGGAAGCGACCACCTATCCAATCATAATTGAAATGGATACTAACTCCCATTCCTGAAATCCTGGATAATGTTCGCCCTCTACCTGAAAAGAGGTGGAGTTCTTAATACGAAGAATGGGACGAGGGACCTGTCCCTTCGTCCCATTTTAATTAATAAGCGCCTTCTGAATAGGTTAATTCATAGCTGTGTGTGTAAATTTCAAAGATAATACCAAATGGATCTTCGACGTACACCATTTTGAACGGCTTTTCACCTGGGTAATACTCACGGATTGGCATGCGCTGCTTACCGCCGTGTTGTTTGATTTTTTCAACGAGGCCTTCGATGTCGGGGTCTTGGATGCAGAAATGGAATAAGCCTGTCTTCAAGTATTCGAAGTTATTTTCAGGTTGTTCATTTTCAGGGAACTCAAACAGTTCAACACCAATTCTATCTCCAGTGGAAAGGTGTGCAATGCGGAATCTCTCCCAATCGTTACCGAACACGTCTCGACACATTTGCCCGATTGGCGTGTCATCATTTTTTACCTCAGATGGTTCCATAATGACGTACCAGCCTAACACCTCTGTATAAAATGTAACTGCCTCCTCCAAGTTTGGTACAGACAGTCCAATATGAGAAAAAGCTCTTGGGTATGTTAGCATAATTTATATCCTCCTTCACAAATAAGGTAACCTCAATTGCAGCTTTATTATACGAAACAATATATAGTCATGTAAGAATGCACTTTTTTGTAAGACACTAACCTATAGGTAAGAAAGGGTGGTTAGCAATGGATGCTCCTGTGAATGATGAAGGAAAGTTAAACTGTTCGATTGAATATACATTGAGGAAAATTGGCGGTAAGTGGAAGACGGTTATTTTATGGCATTTAGGCACGGAAGGGACGTTGCGATACAACGAAATGAGGCGCATGCTTCCTGGGGTGACCCATAAGGTGTTGAGTCAGCAATTAAAAGAGCTCGAAGAAGATGGCTTCATTCATCGTGAACAATACAATACCATACCTCCAAAAGTGGAGTATTCGATTACAGAACACGGAAAGACCATAATGCCGATCTTGCAGCAAATGCATAAGTGGGGCACGGAACATGGAGATTTTTAAAATGGGATGGGGGGACGGGTTCCTCGTCCCACTATAGAATGGGACGAGGAACCCGCCCCCCCCATCCCACATAAAAAAGAGGGACAGGGATCTGTCCCTCTCTAATCCTATTAATAGTAGCAGACTGCGCCTACGATGATTAATAGGATGAACAATACAACGATTAATACGAATGTGTCTGTGTTTCGGCAAGGGCCATAGCCATAAGCAGGGGAAACGTAAGATGGTTGTGGAGGCATATTTGCGCCCATAGTAAGAGGTGCATTTACGTTAGCATACATGTTCATTCTCCCTTTCATTTGGTTATTTTCACTACATTATACGCACCTAGTTCAAACATGAGCCCGTCAACCTGCAAAATGGGTGTTTGTCACAGCACCTGTTACATTCCTCGAGTTACTTTTAGCAGATAACGTAAGTAGTGTGACGATGATATAGAAATTCTATTGTGATGGATGACAAATGGTAATATTTTTTGTGCCTTGTAGTCTCTTCGTTGGTAGGCAAACCTCTCTATGCTCTCTTGGGAAAGCCTTGAAAGGGAACGTGTTAAATAAGCAGAGCGCGTACTTCTTGGGTACCTTTTTTCATTAAGGAATTCTATGATTTCCTCAGCAGTACCTATCCCAAATCCGTGCCCAAAAAACTTTCCCCCGGTCAGTGCAATAGCATTTTCCCCTCTATAACCAGAATTCTCCTGGCTGAAGTCAGGGTTATTAAAATACACGACATCTCCAGGTAAATAATGATTCGCATAAAAGGTATATAAACCAAGGTCAGGGTCAGTGTGCCAACTATACAAATAAAGATTTGGAAAATAGGCATTAAACATGGATGCGCCAATACTATTTAACAGGGCGTGATAAAAGTTAATGACACTCGCTGTAGCACATTCGAATGCATAAAGGCTGCCGTTTTCAAAAATATCTTGAATGGCATCAGAAGGAAGAACATAAGGCTTCATCATAAAGCCACCTGCTGATGTCAAAATCCAGTATGCAGGATTGCAAGTAGATTCGCTAAAACCTTCAAATGTAACTCCACTTTCATTCATCTCTATTGCACTTTCCATCATATTTTTTCGAAAATTTATATCAAACATCAAGGTCTGGAGGGAAGGATAGGCATAGGATGCACTAACGTTTTGCATCTTTTGAAGGATTTGTTCGCCCTTATTTCCAACGTTCAGCGATTCACTTATTTGGAAAGGGCTTCCTGATACTTGTAACATGGAAATTCCCCATTTCAGGCTTTTATTGTTACCTATCCTATTCAGGGGTGAGTGTAAAGATGTATTGGAGCCCATTTCTCTAACGAAAAACCTACCCCTTGTTACCTTAATCTAGTAAAATGATAGTGAGACGGAGGGACAGGTCCCTCGTCCCAAAATGGGACGAGGAACCTGTCCCCCCATCCCACCTGAAACGTTTTTCAACTTCAATCGTATATAAATAGTAGTGAAAAAGGAGGAGTTTTATTGGATAGCGAAACGAGTAATGTCAGGGGAATGCCCTCTGCTCGAAAAAAGAAATGGAATAGATTTGGAGGCTGGTTTGGGAAAGTTGCACTTGTGTTATTTGTGCTCTTAGTACTTGCTCTATTGTCCTTCAACTGGATTACAGACTACATATGGATGGGGACTGTGGGGTATCAGGAGTCCTACATGACGATTCTCACGAGTAAGTTGATGCTCGGGGGCGTTGGTTTTATTGTGTTTTCCATTTTTACGTATATCATGTTTAATTGGATTCGAAGGGTATATGTTGGCTATTTTACCAACGATCAGTTACCAGGGGTTGTTACCAGCAAGAAGCTAAGTAGTCTATTGTTGCTGCTCATTTCCTTGATTATCGGATTTTTCGGAAGTTCGATTGTGCAAGGAGTGGGTTGGGAACCGTGGTTAAAGTTTCTCAACTATGAATCATTTGGAGTAAATGACCCGCACTTTAATCGCGATGTATCCTTTTATATGTTCGTGTTGCCTTTTATCGAGTTTGTGCTATCGACTGTGCTCGGTTTGGCAATCTTTTTCTTATTTGTGGAAGTTGGGCTTTATTCGGTTTTCCAAATGTATCAAAAGAGCAGAGCTGCACAGGTGCACATGGGTGTAACGCTCGCTATCGTTGGTGTTTTGTTAGCGGCTCAACATGTGCTTCAACCGTTCCATTCGTTGCTTACAAATCGGGTGAACGTAGCTCAGGAAAGTGTTGTGTATGGTTTAAGCTACACGGATGATGTTATTAATAATCCAGCTTCCTATGTTTTGGCTGGTGTAGCGCTGTTAGGAACGATTTGGGTAATTATTTCCTTATTCCGTGGCAAGTGGCAAAGTATGATTGCACCGATCGTCATATATATAGCGGTTGGGTTTCTTGCTCAAGGGGCGTCGATTATTGTGCAAAACTTCGTCGTATCCCCGAATGAATTTTCTCGTGAAAGTCCTTATTTAGAAGAGAATCTTTCTATGACGCGAACCGCTTATGATTTTGATAATATGACAGAGAATCAGCATCCTGGAGCGGATACGCTGGATCGGGCGATGGTTGATCGAAATCAAGATACGATTGATAATGTTCGTATCAACGATAGTCGACCAATTCTTGATGTGTACAATCAGCTTCAAACGTTCCGTACGTATTACGAATTTAATGATATTGATATCGATCGTTACAACGTGGATGGAGAATATGAACAAGTTTTCCTAGGAGCTCGTGAATTAAATACGTCGGATTTACCTTCACAAGCGCAAACTTGGGTAAACCAAAATCTACGTTACACGCACGGTTATGGTATCGCGATGAGTAACGTTCATGAGATCACACCGCAAGGACAGCCAGAATATATGGTCCAGAACTTGCCTCCGCAAGGGGATATTGAAATCAGTCGCCCTCAAATTTATTTTGGGGAAGAACAGTACGATACTGTTATTGTGAACAGTGGTGTCGATGAGTTTGACTATCCCGCTGGAGATCAAAATAAATCGAATCGATTTGAAGCAGATACTGGGATTCAACTATCTGGTATTAACCGCGCACTTTTTGCAATCAATGAAGGTTCGTTCCGTTTATTCGTTTCCGATCAGGTGACCGGAGACAGTCAGATGTTGCAGACGCGAAATATCATGGATCGTGTGGAGCGCATTGCGCCATTTTTAAGCTATGATGAAGATCCTTATATTTTCGTCAGAGATGATGGCACGATGGCTTGGATGATTGATGCGTATGTAACGGAAAGCAATTATCCGTACTCCGAGCCTTACGAGGGAAATAGAAGCTATATTCGTAACTCAGTGAAGGTCACGGTGGATGCTTATACAGGGGAAACGAACTTTTATGTAGTGAACCCAGAAGAACCACTGTTGCAGACATATCAGAACATGTTCCCGGATCTATTTACCGAGGAAGTACCTGAGGATGTACGCAGTCACTTCCGTTATCCAATCGATTTATTTAAAATCCAGTCGCAAATGTACCGGACGTATCATATGACGAATTTGGAAGTTTTCTATAATCGTGAGGACTATTGGGAAATCCCAACGGAAAAATACTTCAACGATGATGTGACGATGGAGCCTTATTATGTGACCATGCGTCTGCCTGAGGCTGATGAAGAGGAATTCATTCTCATGACGCCGTTTACTCCGAGAAATCGTCAAAATATGATCGCCTGGATGGGTGTTCGAAATGACGGGGAAAATTACGGAGAGATGATGATCTATGAATTCCCGAAACAGGAAAATGTCTATGGACCACAGCAGATTGAGAATCGAATTAATCAGGACAGTGACATTTCGCAGCAATTGAACCTATGGTCACAAGGTGGATCAGAGGTAATTCGAGGAAACTTGCTCGTCCTACCGATTGAAGATACGATTCTTTATGCAGAACCAATCTATATTCAGTCTTCCAATGAAACGTCTTTACCAGAAGTCAAGCAGGTTATCGTTGCCTATCAGAACCAAATTGTCATGGAGCCGACGTTCGACCGTGCCTTAGAAGAACTTTTATCCAGAATTGATCCGGAAGGGGAACAACCAGAAGGAGATGGAGAAGGTGATCAAGGAGACGCACCTGATACAGGACAGGAAACACTCGAATCGAGTCAAGTACTTCAGGAAATAGCCGATTTATTCGATCAGTATCAGGAAGAAACGTCTCAAGGAAACTATGAAGAAGCCGGCCGTTTAATGGAGGAAATCAAGTCCATATTAGAGGATGCACAAGAAGAGCAACAATCATCCCAGCAGGAACTTGATGGGGAACAGCAGTCTTCTGACGGGTCTTCTGATGATGCTTCAGGAGAGTCAACGGATGATACAGAGGAATAACGCATATTCGAAAAGCCTACCCTTTCGCGGGTAGGCTTTTTTTGGTGGGATGGGGGGACAGGTCCCTCGTCCCACTTCAGGCATAAAAAATGGGATGGGGTACCTGTCCCCCCATCCCACTTATCTGTATTGCTGTCTTCTTACCCACTGGGTTGCTGCCCATTTTTCTCCTACGATGACAGGGGAGCCACCGTGTAAGGTTAGCTCGTTCAAGGAAGGGTCTTGATAGAAATATTCGAAGTACACAGCCATTCCTTTTTTGGGCGCGACAGATAGGTTTAAGTGAGGGAAGTAGGTTTCGCCACCTTCCTCAACATCATTCAGGTACATAACAAGCGTGCTTATCCTTGGGTTTTTTACTGTTCTGTTAGCGGAAGTGAAGTAGTCTAAATGGGCTTTGTATTCTTGCCCCACTTTGTAGTTTAGGATATGAAGCCCCTCACCATTTTCAACGGGCACATTCATGATTTGAGCAACGCGCTTTTCAACACGCGTCACCACATCACTATCCATCTCTGGAAGAAAGGTGCCACTGCTCGTCCGAATGTTGCTTACTTCTCTGTGTGAGCCAATCTTGGAACGGTTCATGTTATCTTTGGATAAACGAATTAGCTCGTCACATTCTTCAGTGCTTAGCACATTTCCAAGTACTGCGATACATGGTTCCTCGATTTTGGTGATAATATCAATCTCTCTATCTTCTGTTTTGATTGTATTTCCTTCGTGATTGAAAATGGATGCTTCTTTTACATGCATGGCCATTTCTCATCATCCTCCCCTGATAATTATGTCTCTTATTGGAAGCGTTTTCAAAATATCTATATAACTATTGCTACCACTGAGAAGTAGCTCTATTTGATAGAAATTATTTACTTTATTTAATATATTTTACCATATAAATAAGGTGGAGGGAGAGATTTTTTTGGGATGAGGGGACAGGTCCGTCATCCCAATTTTGGGAAGCAGTGGGACGAGGGACCTGTCCCCTCATCCCAGTCAAAAAAAAGAGTCCCCGCAGTGGGGACTCTTCGTATTGATCAAACGTTTGATCAATACACCTATTTTATTAATCGCAACCGTCGTCTGTACATACGCCTGTTTGCTCGTCACCAATGGATTCAAATGCTGGTGTCTTTTTCTCTTCTTCGAGAGCTTTGTTCAACCCTTGCATGAATGCTTCTTTTGGTTGAGCTCCGGAGATTGCGAATTTACGGTTGAAGACGAAGAATGGAACACCTTGAACACCGATTTGTTGAGCTTCTTGTTCGTCTTTTCGGACGGATTCTGCGTATTGCTCCTCTTGAAATGCAGCGTCCACATCTTCTTGCGCCATTCCAGCTTCTAGAGCTAGTGCAGTTAATGTTTCTCTATTTCCAATGTGTTTGGTCGCTTCGAAATGCGCATGGAATAGTTTTTCCGAAACCTTGTCGCCCAGCCCTTTTTCATGGGCTTTTTGGAAAAGACGATGAGCGTCAAATGTGTTGGTTGGAATCATATGATCGAAATCAAATTGCAGTCCAACTTGCTCCGCTTGTTGACGTACACCTTCTGTCATTTGTTTCGCTTCCTCAAGGGATTTTCCATACTTAGCTGCAAGTCTCTCATATGTGTTTTTATCGGAATCCACTGGAGCGGATGGGTCTAACTCAAAGCTCTTAAAGCTGATGTCGACTTGATCAGCCTCAGGAAATTCCGCTAACGCTTCCTCTAAACGTCGTTTACCTATATAACAAAACGGGCAGACGAAATCTGACCATACTTCAATTTGCATGTGTAACACCTCGATTTATTTGTCTTTTTTTTATTGTAACATGGTTGCTCCTAAAAGAAGGAAGTGGCTGCTTGGGAAGCGCTTGGTTTTGTGTATGAGTGTAGAATGATGGTTGGATAGTATCTAGAGATTTCTGTATTATAGTGCGAGTGAAAAGTGTTTATTTCTAACTTAGAATCTTAGAAATAAACTCATTCATTATGTGTTTTGTTCGAAATGCCATTGAGAACTTTATGGGGCGTGATTTTAAAAGGGAAATGCAAGACCTGTGGGAATAACGTTGCACGACTTGTTGAGATGTAAGTGAGATGGAATCAGAATCCATAATAGGGTTCTGATTTTTTATTAGCTCTAATTTACTAAAAAATTTTTATAAAAAATACAAAAATCGAAAGCAAAACACCCTTACCTCACGTCTAATCAATAGAAAAGCACATAAGGAAGCAGGTGATGAAGATCATACGACTCGTCAAAAAAGCTCAAAAAGGAGACCGGAAGGCGTACTCGAAGCTTTTTCAACACTATGAGGACGCCGTTTACCGTACCGCCTACATATATATGAAGGATCAGGATGATGCGCTTGATGTGTTGCAAGAAACGGCTTATCGTTCTTTTACTAAGATTCATACGTTAAAGGATCCTACCTATTTTAAAACATGGCTCATTCGAATTGCCATTAATGCTTCATTCGATATGTTGAGGAAGCGTCAAAATGTAGTACAGCTTCACCCGGAGATGGAAGAAGGTATAACAGACCACGATGAAGTGGACATTCCGTTGTCGATATCGTTACAGCAACTGTTGCATGCTTTGGAGGATATGGAGAAAAGTGTGATTCTGCTCCGTTTTTATCATGATTATACGATTCGGGAAACGGCTGAAATACTAGATATACCTATAGGGACAGGCAAGACGATATTATATCGAGCACTGAAAAAGCTTCGCCGTATGGCAGAGGAGGCTGATGTACGTGAGCAATAATATTAAGAAAGAAGTAGATAAGATCACCATTCCTGAACAATTGGAGAAAAATAGGGAAAAAGGCATTCATCAAGCTGCTGAGGCGCAGGTTCATAGAAAACAAACCTCTTTTCAAAAATGGATGGTCGCGTCGGTTCTGATTGTATTGTTAGGATCAGCTTTTATGTACCATTCGGAAGTTATTGCAGCTGTGCAAAAGGCGCTACAATATGTCCCTGGAATTGGCGTTGTGGAAGAAGAGGAATCGGAAGGGGAAAGGTATGTATTAGAGGAAACCAAAGAAGTAGAAGTGGATGGAGGTACAGTGACCATCACTAATGTTGTCGTAGATAGTGAACAAATTTATGCTGTCTTAAGCGGTGAAGGGACGCCGCAGTATCTTGAGATGACACTCGTAAATGATTCGGGAAAAAAATACACATTCAATTCTTCCTATTGGTCTAGTAGTTCAAATCAATGGACTAGTAATTTTTACGAGAAAGGGGAATTCAACTTATCTGGTCAAGTTGAGGTTGTGCTTAGAGACAAAACCATTCCTATTACTCTCGTTGAAACGAAATCCTATGAAACGTTTCGAGACATGGGGATCACAGACACACAGAATGGCATTACCATCGCAGCGATTCCTTCTAGGGATGGTGATAAAGGTAGAATTTCACTAGTCTCTCAGCATTCGGAGGATTTTACGATTAAGGAATATGGGTTACATGAAGTTCCGGAAGATAAAAAGATTCACGTGCAAGATAATGAGCAAAAGCAGTATGAACTTTCTCGTTATAAAGGTATTTCACGTGCTTCAAATGAACTCTATTTTGAGCTCCCAACAGAAGAGAAGGAATACTATACACTCCGTATCCCAGTGGTGAATGTGGAGTATAAGGATGAGGTGGAGATTACCTTACCTCTACCTAAAGACGAGGAGAAGATAGATGAATCGTTTAAGCTTGCTGGTTACCCGGTAGATATCACTGGACTGGAACGTACCGACGATGACAGGCTGAGAATAAACGTTGATGTTCATTATGAGGAGAATGATTCACGATCGCTGCATATGTTTAGAATCAAAGAAAAAAGTCACATGGCTAAGTTTAACCCGAAAACGAATGTAATCCAGTACCTTGAGTTCGATGTGGATTGGGATCAAGAAAAGGTTAATGTAAAATTCGACGAACCTGAAGTATTCATGCGAGGCCCATGGGAATTTGGGGATGAGGGGACAGGTTCCTCGTCCCTTCGCTTTCCGGAATGAGATGAGGTAGTGGGACGAGGGACCTGTCCCTCCGTCCCACTATGCCACTATTCTTAACAAAAATTGTTGTTGGTCGTTGATAGACTTCATATGCATTCTCCTATATGCTTTGGTTAGGATAAGGAAATGAGGATATGATTGGAATGAATATTCATATTTTACGTAAGAAATATAAGATGAGCCAGGAGGCGTTAGCGGAGCGGTTGCAAGTTTCCCGTCAAACTGTAGCGAAGTGGGAGAATGAGGAAGCGCACCCGGATATATATAAATGTAAACGGTTAGCGGAAATTTTCGAGGTGACGTTGGATCAACTATCGGAAAAGATGACAGAGGCGGAGGTAGAGCAGTTAGGACCCAAGGGGAAGCAGTTCTTTGGTGTGGTGAAGGTTGGCGAGCGAGGGCAGATAGTCATTCCGAAGCATGCCAGGGAAATGTATCAGATACAAGCAGGTGATAAGCTTGTTGTGTTAGGGGAGGATGCGACGAAAGGGATAGCACTTTTAAAAAGTGACGGGTTTTTAGAGCTGGCTGATAAAATCCGTAGCTCAGAGTTGTCTGAGGGAGATGAGTTCGATTGAGTAAAATTGTGTTTTTTTCCATACCCGCGCATGGTCATACCAATCCCACAATCCCTGTAGTAGCTGAGCTAGTAAGCAAAGGCCATCAAGTTTGGTACTATTCGTTCTATGAATTCCAAGGAAAAATCGAAGGTGCTGGAGCCACTTTTATTCCGTGTGATGAGTTCTTACCACCTGCTTCAGAGGAGGAACTGAATCGCAAGGTTGGGAAAGATTTTGCTGCATTGATTGAAATGGTCGTAGATACAACTATTGCCTTGGATGAAAAAGTGTGTTCAGAGTTAAGAGCTATGCAGCCAGATTGTATCGTATCGGATTCTTTATGCTTTTGGGGAAAATTATTCGCGAAAAAATTAAACATTCCATATGTCTGCTCCACTACTTCCTTCGCATTTAATAAGCATACGTCTAAACTGATGGACAGAGGCTTGAAAGAGATTTTCAGGATGATTGTTGGCATGCCAAGAATAAACAAAAAGATGAAGTTGCTGAGGTCCCATGGATATGAAGTGGAGAGCTTTGTGTCGATTGTCCAAAATGATAATGAAACAGATACCATTGTGTTTACCTCTAAGGAATTCCAACCAATGGCCGAGACATTTTCCGATAGATATGCCTTTGTCGGACCTTCCATTCCCGAAGTTCCTGATGTAGCGGATGAAGGTAAAGGTGAAAAAACAATCTACATTTCATTAGGGACGATACTCAATCAAAACCACGATTTTTATCACAATTGCATAGAAGCTTTTGAAGGTAGTGAGTATAATGTGATTCTATCTGTTGGTCAAAAAACGGATATCACCACTCTAGGAAAGATTCCGGATAATTTTACTGTAGAAAATACCGTGGATCAACTTGCTGTTTTACAAAAGGCAGGTGTATTTATCACCCATTGCGGCATGAATAGTGTGAATGAGAGCCTTTACTTTGGCGTGCCCATGGTATTGTATCCCATGCATAGCGAACAAAGATTAGTCGCGAACCGTGCTTCTGAACTAGGGGCAGGTGTTCGATTAAAAAGCATCAAGTCCAAGCATCTAAGAAGGGCAGTAGATGAGGTGGTGGCGAATCAGCACTACCATGAAAAAGCTCATAAACTTTCTCAAACCCTTCGACATAACGGAGGCTATAAGAGAGCAGCGAACACTATCTTGGATAAGGTGTGAGAATGTGGGATGAGGGGACAGGTCCCTCATCCCATTTGAATAAATTCAGTAGAGGAGCTTCCGAATCGGAGGTTCCTTTTTATTTGGTGGGACGAGGGACCTGTCCCTCCGTCCCACTCCCTCCATCTCAGACTTTTTTATGAGAAAAATTCAATACCTATGCAGGAGGTTCCATGAACGGATTGGTCTTATTATGATAGCAGAGCAAACTTATTCGTAAAGGATCCTGACCATGTCACTCTTTACAGTAGCAGTCATTGGAATTTCAATCATACCAAGTGTTGGATTATTTCTATGTCTAGCTATTCTTCTTGGTTGGGGGAATGCAGGTACAAGAATCAATTTGAAAACACTTATGATGAATTTGGTTCCGGTCAAGCTTATGGGAAGGATTCAAGGTTTTTTTTCGCGCAATCGGGGTGTTGATATGAGTGTTGTTGATTGGAGCTTTCACACTTTCCTTTGATACCATGGGGTCTTCCTTTGCGCTTATGATTGTAGAGGGAGTGCTCATGATTGCTCTTATCGAAGTTTGGGTGAGTAATGGTATTTATGTTCAGAGTGAGGAGGTAGAACAGAGAGAGGACGTTAAGACTCAATCAAGTTAAGAAGTAACGTAGAACCCAGTGTTAAACATTAAGGCGCCCAGTAGGCTAATCCAGCAGATAGTAGAAAAATTAAAATAATAATACCAGTGAAAAGGAAGAAAAGTTTCATGTTACACCCTCATTCGAATAGATATTTATCTTAAGTATGGATAGTGATGAGCTTATTTATACACTTCTACTGATACGGGGGAGATGGGAGTGGGATGAGGGGACAGGTCCGTCATCCCATTCCTTATCCCATTTTGGGATGACGGACCTGTCCCCCCCGTCCCAACCCGCTCATCGCAGAAAAGTGGGACAAGGGACCTGTCCCCTCATCCCAGTCTGAATATTCTTTACTTTATGAGCATAAACTCTTAAACTATGAGTGATATGATTATTTTTCCAGTACATAAGATGAAAGGAGGAGTTGGCAATGATGATGATTGTCGATGTGAAAGTTGAAATGGTGGGATTCAATCGTTAAATACTAGAACTTGGAGGAACTTGTATGAAAACAATGGAACGTGTGAATATAGTCGAGTATCATGATGATCTGGCGAAGAGTTTGGCGAAGATGTGGAATGAGAGTGGGGAGAACTGGGGTGGCGATGCTGTTGTTACAACAGAGCAGGACGTCATCGATAAGGAAGCCAAGTCTACGAATCTCCATACATTCCTTGCGCTTGTGGAGGACGAAGTGGTTGGATATTGCGGTCTCTCTGAGTATAGGGAGGACATTGGCGCCCTTTATATTCCTCTAATCAACGTCCATCCAGATTACCAAGGATTAAAAATTGGCAAACAACTTCTCCTTACAGCTATTGATAAAACGGTAGAATATGGGTGGCCAAGGCTTGATCTATTTACATGGCCAGGCAATACAAAAGCCGTACCGTTATATAAAAAATGCGGATTCTTTTGGGAAGACAGAGATGATACGACGCATTTGATGAATTTTATGCCGATGGTTTTGCAGATTGATTGGCTACGACCATTTTTCGAAAAACATAATTGGTACACGACTAGTCAGCGAACGATCGACATCAAGCCTGATGGCATTAAAACAAATGAGCACACCTTTTATGAGTATAAATGGGAAGCCGGAGATGAATTCGTTCGCATTCAATTTGAGAGGACGGGAAGAGGTATTCGTCTGATCGAAACACAGGATTTGTTAATCGAAATGGAGCTACCTGATTTTAAGCTTCTGGAAAAGAAAGATCATGCGGCGAACTATCATATAAAAAATAAAACGACTACCCCTCTTACCGTATCGCTAACAGGGGATGCATCAGAGCTTGTTCATCATCCATTACAAGAAAACGTAACCATCCCAAATGAATGGAGCGGAGAATTTCCTTTTTCTATAACGGTTCCAAAGAATGAACCTAGTCCATGGAAGACGCACCCTGTAGTTGGTGCCACCATTAATATTGGAGGATACAAGTTCCCTATGAAAATGGGTGTATTCCCAATAAAAGCAGGAAAAGTGGAGGTCCGTTCTGTTACAAAAAGCTGGAGAGCGCAGCAAGAAGGAACCCTATATTTGGATTTAGAGAGTCAGTTAGAACAGGATTCAACCTGGACGATCAAGCTTCCACAAAATAAAGTCGTGAAATGGGATACGTCCGAAATTAGTACGGATTTGACTGGGAAAGGCCGCATTTCCATTCCATTACCCGTACAACTTTTACAAAATGGATTCTTATCTGAAGAAGTGGATGTACTTGTTGAATCTGAAAATGGAGAGTCTTACACGTTTACTGCTCGTTTAACACAGGCATTCCCAGGCTATGGCGGTAAATTTGGAGGAGATACGGACACACATTGGTACGGCTATAACGGACTAACGTATGTAGAGATTGAAAAAAGAAATCATCTTGTGAAGATAGGTTCCATCCATTCGTCCGAAGACCCTGTTGGATTGTTAACTCCTAAGATTGGTAAGCCATACAGTGAAGAATTTTCGAAAAAAGAAGCAACGGATGTGGAATACATCGAGCTTCCTGAGGCGTTTGTGATCAAAACAACTCTAGCATCAGAAGCCTTCTCGCCACTTTTACTCCATACGTATCTCAAAGTCTATGGAGAGGGGTTAGTGGAAGTTAAGCATGAGTTCGTAAATGACAGCATAGAAGCGATACAATCCGTCTCCCTTTTGCAACCAATTTTTATGGAGTTTAAAAGTGCAGCCATTCCTCAGCAAGGTCAAGTCATGAAAGGGCATGAAGCGTTGATTCCTTTTATGGAGTATATTCGTGATAAAGACATCTCGGAACGATGGTTATTCACGAAATCGATGGGGGAGACAAAGGGCGTTGCTTGGCCTGATGATGCTGTTGGGAAAAAGGACGATTGGCGTTTTGCAGTTGAGTATTCCGTTGACTCTATCCAACCGCAGGAAAATAAATGCTTAGGTCCGATTCAAATAGGAGTTAATATTTCACCGGACTGGCAGAAATGGAGAGAGTTTGTATTAGGGGACAATGCTCCTAATATAAAAGAAACTTCCATGTTTGCGTTAGAAGCAGAAGATGGAGCATTCATTTCTAGAGTAGGAGAATCGGTGGATTATGCGTTTCGCTCGTTGCTTACTCCGTATGTGCATGGAACATTACGAGTCAAAAACGGTGGCGGAACGTTTATAAAAGAAGCTGGAAAAGAAGATGAGATAACGAAAATGAACGTAAAGCTTAAGCATAATGAGCCTGGTGTGAAAGCAATAGCAGGGCAATTCCACTCTCCGGGACAACGAGCAGCTTTGCACACGTATCAGCTCGTACAGGGAACAGGCGATGTGCAGGTATCTCCGGGTGCCGATGGTTGGACTGTTGATAACGGGGTTATTTCTATGAAAGCATGTCCTGACTATTATCCAGGATTGTATTCTCTCTCCTATAAAGGAAAAGAAACATTGCATCACCAATATCCAGAAGCTGGCCCGAGAGCTTGGTGGAATCCATGGGGAGGCGGAATCAGCTACAGGTTCCACGCTGTCAGCGCTTATTCCATGCTAAAAGAAAAAACGAAGGTCGAACCTGCTACGAAAATCGACCAGCTCGGAAATCAATGGACAGGGATTTGTTTATCGACTTCGTTCACAGAGCATGAAACCTTCAATGGAGTTGCGCTACGTCAATATATTCTGACGCTACCAGAGGTTCCGGTTCTAGCAGTCTATGCGGAAATCCATCAAGGTGCAAACCGCACGTTTGCAAAGGAAAAATTACTATATGATAGCTTTTTTAACCCAGCTGAAAAGTTAACCTCAAGCTATGTGAATGTGAAATCGGATGGCATATTCCAAAGGTATTATGCAGGTGTGGAGGAGTATGAACTACACGATACCCCTTCTGTAACGATTGGCGCCGATGAGCGCAAAGAAACGATGACAGTCATACACCCAACGACGCGGAAAATGGCGGGCGTGTACATGAACCCAGAAGTGTTTCTTGTGGAAGCAGATTATGAATGGACTGCTGCAGCTGGAGAAACAACAGCAGTAGATCCAACCATTCTATTCTTCGGGGAAGAAACGCAACCCCCAACCCACCACCCCTTCCACAACATCACTTTTTGGGATGAGGGGACAGGTCCCTCGTCCCACTAATTGGGACAACGTACCTGTCCCCGCGTCCCACTCAGTCAAGGAGGATAATTTTGAAGATTATTGATGCACATATTCATTTTTCGGCTATTGATAGTTTTGAATACACGGCCAATGAACTCTCGCACGTAGATTATTCTGGTAAGGGTCTGCAAAAGGAAATGGAAGATGGGAATATTGAGATGGCTATTGGTATGGGTGTAACGGAAACTCCTCAGATGGGGTTTCCGGATCACCATGCCGCATCACCAATGGGACTTGATTTAGAACAGGAATTGCCAGCTGGTGTAGCGATGTGCCCTGGTATCAACCCGTTTCACTTGCATCAATCTGGCCTGGACAAGCTTGAAAAAGACCTGCAAAAGGAAGAAGTTGTGGGTATTAAAATTTATTTAGGGTATTATCCATACTACGCTTATGACGCAGTGTATCAGCCTGTTTACGACCTGGCGGCTGCTTACAATGTGCCGGTTGTCTTTCATACAGGAGATACGTATTCGGAGCGTGGGTTATTAAAATATGCACATCCACTTACGTTAGACGAAGTTGCCGTAGCAAGGCGAGATGTGAATTTTATGATGGCTCACTTAGGAGATCCATGGGTGCTGACGGGAGCAGAAGTGGTGTATAAGAATCCTAATATGTTTGCAGATTTATCTGGATGGGTCGTTGGCACGGATAAGACGCTAGAAGAGAAGATTCATAGCAATTACTTCAATCACGTGCGACATGCTCTTACCTTCTGTGGTCATTATGAAAAATTGCTTTTTGGTTCAGACTGGCCTCTCGTTCCGATTAAGGGGTATGCTGAGTTTATTGGACATTTTATCCCTTCCAAACATGTGGAGCGCGTATTTTATGAGAATGCGGTGCATCTTTTTCCGAAATTATCAGAGGTGAGGAATGCAACATGAAATACAAAGAAGTAGCGTTCCATCAGGATAGATATTTTGTTGGGAATACACTGTTGCATTTAATTGTTCCACTAAAGAGCCTGTAAAATGTTAGGTAGTTCCGATAATGTAGGGAAAACGTTAAATTGCACATATGTTTTCGTAGCATAAATAAGAAAGCTTGGGATATCCCAAGCTTTTTGTCATTAAATATAATGTTTTTGTTTAATGCCAAATCCCACTTAATCACCTTTTTCATCTGTGTTTGAGCCGTTTCTTTCTTTCATCATTTCTAACTCAATTTGTTTCTCTTCCAACTCAATTTCTCTTAATTTTTGCTTATGGTTCAATTTATTCTTATGAGCATAATAAGCCAGAGAAAATGCAACAATTAACGGTATCCCGAGCCATGCCAACATTGTTACCCCTTTTTTTCGTTATCAATGTTATACCTGCTTATTTTTTAGAAGTGTGGAAAATCTATTTAGTTCTTTACCATACATTTTACCATATAATGGGTAAATCCTTGGGTTTCATATACATATTAAAATCGCATCCCAAATACAAACCAGCAAAAACAATCATCTAATTATTGTTCTAAAACATATCCTATTTACAATTTTTCACCGCGAAAACAGAACTACTTTAGTAAAATGTACAGGTTCTTTTTTTAGGGAGTAAAGTGAAAAAGTTTTTGGCGCTAGTACGTCGCTTCTATTTATGGTTGATGCTTCTTTCAATAATCGCTTCTAACATGAAGCTGGTGTGAATACCTTATCAAATGAAGTATAGCGATGAGAAGGTCATTCATATAAGAAAGAAGTGATACCCATGAAAGCTATCCTGTATAAAAAATATGGTTCGCCAAATGTCATCCAATACATAGAAAGGAATCGTCCCGTACCCAAAGAGGATGAAGTGCTCATTCAAGTGAAAGCTACTACTCTATCTCCCTCGGATATTGCTTTTCGTTCTGGGAAACCTTTTCTTATCCGTTTTTTCGATGGACTTGTAAAGCCAAAGTCCATACCTGGAGATGCTTTTAGTGGGGATGTGGTGGAGGTAGGGAAAAGTGTGAGGTCACTTAAAATGGGGGACCGAGTGTATGGCACAACCGCCCCAAGTAATGGGACGCATGCTGAATTCGTTACTATTTCGGAAAAAGGCGCAATTGCGAAGGTGCCTGATACGATGACATACGGAGAAGCAGCCTCTCTTGCTGATGGTGCTATAACAGCGTTACCTTTTCTTAGAGATAATGGCCAGCTGAGAGAGAAGCAAACTGTACTTATTAACGGCGCATCCGGTTCGGTCGGAAGTTATGCGGTTCAACTCGCTAAGAATTATGGTGCTGAAGTCACCGGGGTGTGTAGTACAGCTAATCTTGAATTGGTGAAAAAATTAGGTGCTGATTACGTCATCGATTATACAAAAAAGGACTTTACGGAAAAAACGTAGGAGCATATAATCTCATATTCGACGCTGTTGGAAAAAGTTCTTATACCAAATGCAAGAAAGCACTCGCAGAACAGGGGAGGTATATGACAACTGTTCCCAATCTAGATGTTATGCAAAATATGGTGATTACATCAAGATCGAAGCGCAAGAAAGCTATCTTTGCCGCAACAGGTGTACGAAAAGCCGCCGAGAAAGCCAAAGATTTTCAGTTCTTCAACAACCTCATTCTAGAAGGAAAGCTATCATCCATTATTGACCGCACATACACATTTGAGGAAATGATAGAGGCACATCGCTATGTTGAAAAAGGCCACAAAAAAGGAAACGTAGTCATCCATTTATAAGAAGTGGGATGGGGGGACAGGTCCCTCATCCCACTCCACGAAGTGGGACGAGGGACCTGTCCCCCCATCCCAAAAAAGCGGGTGGAATCCTAGCTTAATAGAATATATAATGATAGAAGATGTGAAAGTAAACAAGTAGGTGGTAGAAGGTAGGTAAAATGCCTTCTACCATCTACTTTTCTTATTAATGTTAGGAGGAGGACAGCCCTATGGATTTCTTTAAACGAATGGAAGAAAAAACGGGCGTCTGTCTGAATGATGTTCAGAAACAGGCGGTAGTGCATACGGAAGGGCCGTTGCTCCTGTTGGCTTCTCCGGGATCGGGTAAAACGACGACGCTCAATATGAAAATTGGTTATCTGTTATTGGAGAAAAAAGTGAATGCCAATCAAATCATGGCAGTTACATTTAGTAAAGCTTCTGCACAAGATATGTCTGAACGGTTTGATTCCTTCTTTTCTGGATTAACAGAAGATAAGGTCCATTTTTCAACGATTCATAGCTTTGCCTTCAAAGTGGTTCGTGAGTGGTTAAGAAAAAGGGGACAACATTTCTTGATTATTGAAGGAAACATTAGTGAGGAAGAGCTGAAAAAAGGTTTTAATGGACCGGATATCCCTCTTCATAAGCATTTCATCTTGAAGAAGCTGTATGAAGATACGAATGGAACGCAAATTTCTGATGATGATATGGACGAGCTAATGACATATATTAGCTATGCAAAAAACAGAATGCTAGATGAAAATAGCCTAAAACAGGTTCAAGTTAATGTGAAAAATGCTGCTTCCATCTATCATTCTTATGAACAGTTCAAGCAACATCATGAGGACAGACTGCTGCTAGACTTTGATGATATGCTCACTTATTGTTATCACATCTTATTAGAAGATGAGGAAATTCTCTCAAAATATCAGCAGAAGTTTGAATATATTTTAACCGATGAAAGCCAGGATAACTCGGTGGTCCAGCATAAAATCGTTGAGCTATTAGCTAAGCCTCATAATAATCTTTGTGTGGTGGCGGATGACGACCAGTCGATTTTTATGTGGCGTGGCTCTGATGTGAAGAATCTTTTGCAGTTTGAGAAGACATATGCCAATGCTACTGTCATGACAATGTCGCAAAATTATCGCTCTTCACAGGAAATTGTGAAAACGTCTAATCAGTTTATCAAGCGCAATCAAAATCGCTATCCTAAAGAAATGTTCACTGAAAATGCTTCTAATCAAGCCATCGAAATAAAATCCCTTCGTAGCTATGAAGATCAGCTCAATTACGTCACGGAACAAATCAAACGAAGTGGGGGGGATGAGGAGATTGCGGTCTTGTACCGTAACAATTCATCCGCGGTACCACTAGTGAACAAGCTCGATAAAGCTGGGATCCCTTTTTACATGAAGGATATTGATGCTAAATTCTTCAAGCACTGGATCGTCGAGGATATGCTAAACTTTATGCGTTTTTCCTACAATGATCGCCGGGTCGATATTCTGGAGAGAATTCATACGAAATTCAATGCGTATATATCAAAGCAGCAAATTGCCTTTTTAAAAAAGAAAGGCAATTATGCATCTGTTTTTGATACGTTGCTCGATAGTGAACTCCCTTCCTATCAACAGAAATATATTACGAAAGCCAAGCAACAGTTCAAAAATATAAACGAGATGGAGCCAGCCAAAGCGATTCGTACGATTCGGGAAAAGCTTGGTTATGACCGTGCGATAACCAATATGTGTGAAAAATATGGATTCAACGCTGAACATCTTTTCGGCATTCTTGATACGCTGGAGGAAATCGCAGAGGGACTTGGTTCGCTCAAAGGGTTCGCAGATCGCTTAAAAGAGCTTGAGAAACTAGTGCAAACATCTAAATACAACAAACAGAAAAGCAACCTCACGCTCACCACTTTCCACAGCGCCAAAGGGTTAGAGTTCGATAAGGTGTATATGACAGACCTTGTTGATGGGGTAGTTCCGTCAAAAGATGATATGGATCGCTACCGTAATAAAGAGTATGGCCCTATGGAAGAAGCGACCCGACTTTTCTATGTAGGCATGACAAGAGCCAGGAATCATTTGGAGCTTTTAAGCTACAACTATAAAGGAAATGAACGCGTCTCCGAGTCAATATTTATGTCTAACGTTCGAAAAATCGTCCAGCCTAAAGACGCGAACGCTCTTGTAAAAGATGGACAAGATGCAAGCCTGATGCAAATGGATGAAATGGAAGTCGGCGAAGAGGTTGTGCATAAAAAATTTGGTATAGGTTCTATTACATTGTTTGATGGAGATTTGATAGGCATTCAGTTTGAAGAAGCAGGTTATAAAGAGCTGAATGTTGGTATTTGTGTGGAGAATGGATTGTTGTGGAAGTCTGAAAAGGTAACATAAGGAATATGAAATGTACAAAAAGTGCGCTACTCTAAGTTAGAGTAGCGCACTTTTTAATTCATTCATCCCCAAAAGCTTCCGGCAACATCTTAAACCCATCAATCTCCGCATCTTCATCCACTTCAATCATAATACAGCGTTTCCCTTTGTAGTTGACTTGTTTTACGAATTGCAAGTCTTGTGGACTTATGGAGATGTTAGCTACTTTAGTATTGATTTTAATAGATTTGGAATTGTATTTAGGGACAATATTGCTTGCTTTTAACTCGTAAGCTTCATTATCGGTAACGGTTTGAAAAGCACTTTTCACTTTTTCAGAATCGACTGTCTCGCCACTTTCTACTAAAAGACGTTCGACATCCCTGTATCCGAGTGTAGGCGCTTCGTCTTCTTCATTTTCTTCGACAACGCGGTTGATTTCTCCGTAAACATTAGCGAGGGTAGAAGGGTTGAGCTCATCTCCGACTACACCCCGAACGACTTCCTCAAACACCGCTTTGTCTTCTTTGGCGGTCATTGCTTCTTCACCATTTAACACTTCTTCGATAAAGTGGTGGTCAGGCTCATGCGCTTTCCCCGCTACATATAAAATGTGATTCACATCTGCAGCATGATTCGTGAAGGTAGGGAATAGAAAACCTCCCATTGGAGCGTTAAGGTCAATGACAGGATCAACATCGATGT
This sequence comes from Pontibacillus yanchengensis Y32, assembly GCF_000770635.1. Taxonomy (GTDB): domain Bacteria; phylum Bacillota; class Bacilli; order Bacillales; family BH030062; genus Pontibacillus; species Pontibacillus yanchengensis. Next base: position 59,229 of record NZ_AVBF01000002.1, on the reverse strand, counting down.
TGTACTTGAACTCCTTCTCCACGTAATCAAATAGCCATTCTTTCTTAGGCTCTTGGGTTTTGTTAATGCTACAAAGAATGAAAGGGTGAGAATAAACGGTATCTCGTTCACTCTCCTCGGATTCTTCATTTTTTCGTTTCTTTGGCTTCAAATATTCAGCTCGAATGAAGGTGATGACAACGTCTTTTTCATAAGGCTGATCCTTGATCATTTTTTCAATCATGTGTAGCATTTGTTCTTTCCAGTCCTCAACGTCGCTGCTAAGAAGCCCTTTATGTAGGATGAGCTGGGTGTGATTTTCGGCTTCCCGTTGAAATTTCAGTTCAAATAGTTTTTCATCTATTTGCCCAGTGAGTAATTTTTTAAAGTTATTCATAAACAGTTCCTGCTGATCTCTGTCTAGCATCTCAAACGGCTGACTTTGATGGTGAAAAACCTCAGTCGTTTCTTTCAAAATATACACGTTAAATATGTCCGATATCTTCATTAAATCATGATCTACTTTCATTTGCTTGCGGATGCCGGCAATATCTTTTTTGTCCATCCATCGTCCACTCCTATGCTGCTTGGGTTAAAAATCTTCCTTAATCATCCTTTTATTTTAACATATGGAGGAGTCTATTTTAGAGTTTATGGTACATGTTATAGCTATTAATTGGGCAGCCCTTTTGAAAGCATGAATTGGTGAAAAAATCAACAGGGACTTTCTTAGACAACGCTTACAAATTCTATATATGTACATTTTGTTACAGTCATTGCTTATAGATATTTATAGAGCTACACTATATTGTGAAATGTTTCACAATATAAAAAGGCGGTGGTCTGATTGGAACAAGAAGCTCTCGCTAAAGTGATACATACGGCCAAGCGAAAAAAGAATATGTTGGAGGAAACACCTCACCAATATATGATTCGTGCGGTATTAGCAGGAATTTATATAGGATTTGCTGTAGTATTGTCTTTCTCATTAGCTCAGCCATTTTTTGAACAACATGCAGCATCGACTTACTTCATAAATGCCATATTCTTCGGAATTGCCTTTTGTTTAATTGTGTACGGGGGTTCTGAATTATTCACATCTAACACACTATATATGACAGTTTCCTCTATTACGAAAGAGACGAGTTGGGTCGATACGGGAAAAGTGTGGATCTATTGTTATACTGGAAACCTCATCGGGTTATTATTTTTTGCTGGAATGATCTATTTTACAGGCCTCTTTCAATCCATTGTTCCAGAGGACTCATTCCTTATCACTATTGCTGAGAAAAAGATGAATGTACCGACGACCATGTTGTTTACCCGTGCGATTTTAGCGAATTGGCTCGTTTGTTTAGCTATTTGGATTCCACTACAAGTAAAGGATGATGTATCTAAAATAACGTTGATGATGTTCATTGTATTTACCTTTTTTATTTCTGGCTATGAGCATAGCATTGCTAATATCGGCCTTTTCTCGATAGCATTATCCTCCCCACATACAACTATGGTTAGTATGGAGGGTTTTGTTCATAATATCATTCCAGTTACCTTAGGGAACATCATTGGGGGAGGTTTTTTCGTAGGGGCAACATATGTCTACTTAAACACCAAGAATAAAGTTGAATACCAGATTGAAAAAGTTCACACCCTGGAAGAGAAAAAATATTTATAACAGTTAGTTCCTGTCACTACCTGAGAAGTCGATCTCAAGAGTGGCAGGTATTTTTATGAGAAGCTATTTTGTATCAAAAAAGGATTTCTCTATAAAAAAGAAATCCTGTTACATGTCTACTTATTTTGCTCCGGCTGTTGAGATTTACGAGCTTTTTTGGCTTTTTCCTTGTGTGCCTCATTAGCAGCTGCACTTCCGAATTCTTCCCCAAATTCTGTATCTGCTTTCTTCGGATCAAATCCTTTTTTATGTTTTTGCTCTGCGTCATGTTTCTTTGTTTTCTTTGCCATGAGAATCCCTCCTTGTTATGTGTTTTATTATGAGGCGTGGTGAGGGATTTTATTCTGATTGAACAGTTTGGAATAACGCTATCTTTAGTGGTTTCTGTCCATTTCAAGTTCAATTATTTGATTTCGTAAACCCACATGTATTAAAGTAATTGATGGGTCAATAATTGATGCATCAATTATTTGGGGAGGAGGGAATTTATGACGAATTCCTATCAAGAAGAACAGAAAATTATTCTTCAACTGAATGAGATTTATAAGCAGATGAGCCCTAAATTTGAGCGCTGTACAGGGATTAGTCAGTCGCGTTTAGAGCTTTTGCATAAATTAATGGAAGTAGATGAAATCAACCAGACTGCATTAAAGCAACAGGTTCATATAGATGGTGCTGCTGTGACGAGACACTTAAAACAACTAGAGGAAAAAGAAATTGTCACACGCCGTAAAAGCTCTGAAGATAACCGCATCACCTTCGTTCGTTTAACAGAAGAAGGGCGGAAGAAGATAGAATCGTATTGCAAGGAAAAACAAGATTTTATCGCAAAAGTCTTTGCCGGTTTTTCAGATGAAGAACGTGAGAACTTAACAACATTACTGACTAAAGTTCAGAACAATATAAATCAAATAGAAGACTAAATAAAGGGGAACTCAACATGACACAAGCAACAGTAAACGATTTTAATCACATCATCACAGGTCGTCGTTCGATTCGAAACTATGATCCATCCGTAAAAATAAGCAGAGAAGAGATGACGGAAATTTTGAGAGAGGCAACGCTTGCTCCCTCTTCCGTAAATCTACAACCTTGGCGCTTTGTAGTTATTGATAGTGAGGAAGGGAAAGAGACCCTAAAACCACTAGCAATGTTTAACCAAACCCAAGTAGATACATCTTCTGCCATGGTGGCAGTTTTTGTTGATATGAACAGTACTGCATATTTGGAAACAATTTATAACCAAGCAGTTGAGGAAGGGAAAATGCCTGCTGAGGTTAGAGATCGTCAAGTTCCTGCCATTCAAGGATTGATTGAACAACTAACGGAAGAGCAGTATCGTGAAATGAATGTCATCGACGCTGGTTTGGTGTCTATGCAATTTATGCTAGCAGCACGTGCACATGGTTATGATACCAATCCAATCGGTGGTTTCGAGAAGGACAAAATCGCTGAAGCTCTCGATCTAGATAAAGATCGTTACAAACCAGTTATGTTATTATCCATTGGAAAAGCAGCGGAAGATGGGTATAAATCTGTCCGCTTACCAGTAGATACAATCACAGACTGGAAATAAACCTTTAGAAAAGAGGGATGGCAATGATCATCACGCATGCACATTTTCAAATCGATCCTACGAAAGAACAGGAATTCTTAGAAGAAATTCGTCCCCTAATGGAGCAATCAAGAGCAGAAGACGGGAACATTTCGTATGACCTTTTGAAAGATACTGAAAAGGAAAATACCTACACGATGGTCGAGGTTTGGAAAGACATGGAGGCTGTAGAGGTTCATGGTAATAGTAATCATTTTACAGCCTTTTTAGAAAAAGCACCCCAGTTTCTAACTGCTCCGTTACAAATCGAATCGTATGAGGGGAATAAAATAGAGCGTTAAAGGGAAGAGGCACTTAACATGATGTTAGGTGCCTCTTATCTATTTAACGTGCAATCGTTTTAAGATAAACGTTTACATATCCCGTGCTAGATAATTGTCCATGCCTTTTCAATTTGTAATAATTGAAAAAGAAAAAGAATAGATTTGAAAGAATAATTGTGCTTAACGTATGGAGTGCGTTAAGTAATCTTGGGTTTTAGTATAAAATTTATTAGAGAGAGGTTCCAAAATGGGTTATATTCTTTTGATTGTGGGATTTGTACTTCTAATAAAAGGCGCAGATTTATTTGTCGATGGATCGTCCAATATTGCACGCTCCTTTCAAGTTTCTCCTTTGTTAATAGGGTTGACGATCGTCGCATTAGGTACAAGTTCTCCTGAAGCAACCGTAAGTATCATTGCGGCATTAGAAGAGAATGCAGGAGTCGCTCTTGGGAATGTTGTGGGCAGCAATATTTTAAATATTACGTTAGTAGCAGGAGTGGCTGCTATCATTTATCCCTTGAAAGTAGAAAGTGAAACAATTAGAAAAGAAATACCTTTTACCTTGTTAGCAAGCTTTGCTTTGCTGATTTTAATTAGTGATGTGTTTCTTCAAACCGTTTCCGAAAACCTTCTTACAAGAGGCGACGGCTTTATCATTATGTTATTTTTTGCAATCTTCTTATACTATATCTTTGAAGTAGCAAGGAACAGCAGAGATAAAGTGAAATCGGAGACGAAGGTTAAAAGTACATGGGGAAAAAATGTTCTCTATACAATAGGTGGACTAGTTGGAATCATTTTTGGGGGAGAGTTAGTTGTGAAAAATGCCACTAACATAGCGTCCTCCTTTGGCATGAGTGATACGTTAATTGGCCTAACCGTTGTAGCAATTGGTACGTCGTTGCCAGAATTAATTACATCTATTACTGCCGCATTAAAGAAAGAAAGTGAAATAGCTCTAGGGAATATAGTGGGCAGTAACATCTTTAATATTTTATTTGTACTAGGCATTACTGCAGTTATTCACCCACTTACAGTTAATAGTAAGATTATCGTTGATATTATCATTATGATCATATTAACCGGTACACTACTTATCTTTTCAAGAACGAATTATAAGATTGGCAAGTTTGAAGGGGCTTTTCTAGTAGTTGTATATATAATTTATATGATTTTTATCATTTTGAGGAATTAAATCAATAGTAGGATTAATCATCGAAATCAAGTCCTCTGCTTCAACTTAATAATAAGGCTTTTTGGTGCTGAGTTGTTGATTCGGTGGGAATTCACTCGCTTTCCGCGGACAATCGGTGAAGCCTCCTCGTTCGGCTTTGCCTCTCTGCGGGGTCTTCACTCGATCGTTTCCGCAGGAGTCTCGCAAATTCCCGCCGAATCAACGCCAAGTCTTGGAGTCCTATCAAGGAAGGTATTTGCCTTTTATTTGGATTAAGGGGAATGTTTCAACAATATTGACTCATATATTCAAGGTGGTAAAACATGTTTGGATCCATCTGATGTCCAGGGGTCTAAGATGATAAACAGATTGACCATCCTGTTACATCATTATACTAACTCAACCTAGCACTAACTACGATGGATCCGTTATCCCCTATACCGATGGGCGGAGGGAAATGGTGAGACTCCTGCGGAAGAAGGGACAGTGCGAGACCCCACAGAGAGGCGTAGCCGAACGAGGAGGCTCGCATGTTCCTCCGCGGAAAGCGAACCATTTCACCGCAGCCCCTTCCTCACAAACGTAACGGATCCAGCTTCACTAGTTATGCAAGGTTATGGTGCTTATATGAAAGAACATAAAACTATTTCATTATTATATCAACAACAAACTTTAACAAAGCCAATAATAAAAAAGCCCGCAAATATATAGTTTATAAAACTCTATATTGTGCGGTCTTTTTTTGAATTGCTGGTGCTTACTCTTTTAGCTCCAGCTAATACTTAAGAGGGAGCCCCGAGCTTTTATTCTCGTCTAGGAAATTATAAAATTCAATGCTTGTGTATAACTGAAAAAGTGAAGTAGCCACGTCCAGCTCCAGCGCCCAGCGACTAGCAAACTTCCTGCACCTCCTTACGATAAGTCAACATCGAATCGCTATCGCTCTTCGTGTTTCCTTTATCTCATACGGATTCAAGGGAAGTTCGATTAAAATCGCTACGTCACGTAGCAACATCGAACCAACCCACGTCGTGTGGGCAGCAGTTTGTACGTCGCTAACCGGGCGCTTGCGCTTTTGTTCTTTTACATACTCATCAACTGAGCATTCCAATGCGCTAAAAGAGACCCAGCCGGAACGGGTTTACTAAAGTAAAAGCCTTGTACTTCTTCACATTGTAATGTTGAGAGAAGGGCTACTTGTTCTTGTGTTTCGACGCCTTCTGCTGTAACTGTAATATCTAAATTTTTGGCAACGGTTAGAATCGATTGAACGATAGCTAGGTGGTCTTGATTGTCTGGTAAATATTGAATGAAGGAACGGTCTATTTTAATACGGTCTAATGGGAACATAGATAGATAGCTTAGGGAAGTGTACCCTGTTCCAAAGTCATCCATCGAGATTTGAATTCCATATTGTTTTAGCACCTTGATTTTCTCTATCGTAGATTCTGTATTTTCAATGGCTAGTGATTCCGTGATTTCTAAATCTAACTTTGCAGGAGACATATCCGTTTCCTCTACTATTTGGATGATTGTATCCGTGAAATTAGGGTGAAGAAATTGTTTAGGTGATATGTTGATGGATAGATGAAAATTAATATAAGAATGTTGTTCCCAAGCCTTATATTGATGGCATGCTTCTCTTAATACCCAATTGCCAATTTGTATAATAAGATCACTTTCTTCAGCGAGAGGGATGAATTCCCCTGGGCTAATCATGCCTTTTTCAGGATGTTCCCAGCGAACAAGTGCTTCCACTCCTACAATGTGATTGTGAGCCAATCCATACTTTGGTTGAAAATGAAGCAGCAATTCGTCCTCTTCGACTGCCTTTTTTAAGTCCTCGAACAGAATAATCTTGGAAACATTCTTTTCTTCAAAGGATGGGGAATATTCCATAAAGCTATTTCGTCCACTTCTTTTTACTTCATACATAGCCATATCTGCATGTCGAATAAGTGTATTAAAATCTTTTCCATCTTCAGGATAATAGGAGACTCCAATACTTAAGGAAATATCCTTATAGTATTCTCCTAATATGAAAATCTCCTTCATACTATCTTGAATGGCTGTGATCTCCTTAGTCACGTCTTCGCTACTTTCAATAGAAGGGAGGCAGATAAGGAATTCATCTCCCCCTAATCTCGCAAGTAATCCATGTTCCCCAATCGCTTCTTGCATTCTTTTGGCTACCAATTGTAAAAGTTGATCTCCATACGTGTGGCCAAGGTGGTCATTGACATCTTTAAATAGATCAACATCGATAACAATGGTGGCTAATTGCTCCCCAACGTTTTCGATGAGGTTTTCCATCTCATTTTTCATGCCTCTGCGATTTAATAGTCCTGTTAGTTCGTCATGATAAGCTAAGTATGCAATTTGTTCCTGGGCTTGTTTTTCTGCTGTGATATCTTGTGCGATACCATACACACCTGTTATCTCGTTATCTACTTTTATAGTAAACGCAGTAATATTTAGGTTAGCAGTATCCCCCTCTTTGGTTAGGATGGAGGCTTCAAAATTGGCTGTATTCCCTTGTTTTACCTTTTCATATTCTTCTAATACATTAGTGATTTCTTCTGGTACTATAAGATTATCCATTTTAAGATTTAACAATTCATTTAAGCTATAGCCAGTTAGCGGAACTGCAGAAGGGTTAAACGCTGTGAAATTCCCTTTTAAATCTAAAGTGAAGATAGCTTCAGGGTTATAGTCGAAAAGAGAGCGATAATGTTGCTCCTGTACCTTAAGTTCCGTATGCTTTTCCTTTAATTTCTCTTGCTGGTGTATAAATTGATTTTCAATATATGTGATAGTTATTAAAAATAAAAGTAATACACTAGTTGCTTCCACTGCATTCATAAAGAAACTATTATGTAGGAATAACCCATTTATAAAGCAATAGGTGACCGAACAAATGGCAATGCTAATCATAGTAAACAACGAGATGTTCTTTAACCATGATACCTTGCGGCCAAGCAATGCTTCGTCCATCTGTATATGCTCAAAGATTCTGATGGTTGTATAAATAGTCCCGATTAATAGAAGTAGAGAGTAAGAGATATTGTCTTTTTCCAGACTGATAGCATCGGCATAAGTGTCTGTTATGAAGTATGTGAATAACAGTATGAAGAAACTCACGGTAACACTTAACACTAAATGGATATGTACGTTTCGCTGTTGGAGATGGTCTGCATTTATTTTTTTCTTACCTAAGAAGCTCATGGCTAAAAACGTTATAAGAAATAGAGCTAATGAATAGAGGCAGTGGAGTAGGAATGGAAGCGTAGTCCCTAATGATACGTCAATTACTCCTTGAGAGATTAGAGCCATCGTAGGAATGATGGTAATCGTGATGCCGCATAAACCAGCTAGAATGAAGGAAAGGGTGAATTCGTTGAATTTTTCTTTCCATTTGCTTCGAGTTACAAGCATTATAAGATGTATGAGACTAACGGTCATAATGGATCCAAGTAGTAAATAAACAAGTTGGTTTCCCATGCTTTGTTCTCTCCCTTATGTCCTAAGAGGGTGATAGTACTTAAGGACTATTATCCCATAAGGTGGAAAACATTGCGAATAGTTTACAAAAATAATATGTAAGGATTATGTAACGAAAAAGAAGACTGTCACCTGGAAAATACGACAGTCTTCTTCTATGTTTATACTTTATGATGGAGTACGACATGATAGTCTAAGCCTTTGGTTGAGCCAAATTCATTTCACTAGAGAAGCTTTTTTAAGAGTGAAAAATGTTTACTAGTACATATCTGAATGCATTTCTCGAAGCTCAATCCAATCCTCAATGTGGCAAAATAGACACATAAGAGATGATTAAGTCGGTGGGGTTAACGTGTCTTCGAGCTATTACGTTATGACTAGATTCAATCTCCAGTAAATTTCCTACCACTCTTTAATATAACGGAGAAGAGATCTTACGAAGTTCTTTCTCTTTATACACGGGCGAAAAGAATATTATTCTCTAGATGAATATGCTCATGCAAGTCCGTTTCTAAGGCTTCAAGTCGCTGGTAAACAAGCCGATACGTGCCACATGCTCCTTGAGGAGGGGTGTAATCATTGGTAGCCTCACGTAGTTTTCTCAATAGATTTCCAGCTGTATAATGTTCATTTTCTAATTCCTGTACTATCTCATTGACCTTCATACGAGTTTCTTCTGTTGGATGCTGCTCATGTTCTAGTAATAAAGGGAAGTCCTGTGTTTCTTCCTTAATCGTATGTTGTTCAAGCTCTGTCTTTAAGCGATGAAATAGATTATGAACAGTAGTTAGGTGCGGGTTAGAAGTGCCGTGAACTCGCAATACTTTTGTTACATATGGACTTAGCTGTGGCAATTCTTCATTTAAGTATCGATGATGTTTGGCAATAATATGATCAATCAATTCCTGAGAGGAAGCATTGGCCCAATCAATTTCTGCATCCTGTAATGCTTTTGATTCACTGTAAAGGGTGTTCAAGTCCGTTAACACTTGTTCTGGAGATAATTTTCTTTCTTCAATAGCCTCAATGAGGGGGCGATTTCCTCCACAACAAAAATCAATTCGATACGATTTAAACAAATCACCAGCTTTAGGGAATTTCGTTACAATATCACCTACGATGGACTCTTTCGTGAACGTTTGTTGCATCCTAATCCCTCCATTTAAAAAGAATAAGTAACTCTATATACAGAATATCAAGGTGGAGGTACTTTAAATGTGATGTATGTCACACTATTGAGCTTGTTTTATGACAACTTTGTGTAGTTGGTTACTTTTTTAGATGTGAAGAAATCATCGAACATTTTTAGTGGAGAGCCCATACGCTTTGTCACTAGATCAGTTGTAGTTGGCATTTAATCTATGTAGGTTTTGGCAGTATGAAAATTAGAACAGTGGAATAAATAAACGCCATTTAAATGTATGAAGAATAGTATGTATTCAATTAACTCGAATTCAATTCTTCATGTTTAGGCCATAATATGGAAGACTTGATTTCGAGATGATGGTGAAAATTTGTTTGAGATTGCTTCTTTTCAAGTGTATGTTCTGTTAATGGATTAACTGTTATCGTGTGATATAATATAAATAAGAATAACGATGAATTAGCTGGTGAAAATAAAATAATTGAATGTTCAAATGAAAATATAAGGTATTGAAACCATTAGATTAAGGAGGCGATTTTATGAAAAAAGTAGATGCTCAAGCGGCAAAGGTATTGGAAGAAATTGTTCAAGATAAAGATCAGTCCTTTGAACTAAATGGACAAAAATATAAAATAGTGGCGATTGATAATAAAGATGATTCAGAAACAACTGTAGCTGAAGATGTTGAAAAAGACCAGGAGCTAAAACGAATATTACTGCAGGCTAAAAAGGATATAAAAGAAGGTAATTCCTGTACTTCAGAAGAAATGAGAGAACTGATACGGAGCGGGCAAGTATAAATGAGGTTTGTTTGGCTGTGGACTACAAAGGAAGCATTTGAGAATATTAAGAGTGAGCACTTTTCTTATAATGAAACCATTAAATACAAGTTAACCTTATTAGAACGTATTGAGAAGAAAATTAGAACAGTTGGAACTAGTACGAGAGCAGATAAACCTGAATGGAAAGGAAGTTATAAAGTACTTGTAGATCAATTTATTATCTACTACTCCTTTTCTGATGATAAACAAACTTGTTATATAGAATATTTTAAGCACTCTCGTCAACATTATTAAGCTATCCTTCATGAATTAAATGCCATATACACCGGTACCAATAAAAACCATGGTCCCCTCTTAGAGAGAGACCATGGTTTTGTATCTCGTATAGGAAATGATAAAATTCAATGCTTGTGTATAACTAAAAAAGTGAAGTGGCCACGTCCAGCTCCAGCGCCTACCCCCTCGGGATCTTAAGCAAATCCTCTCTGTGACAAATTCGCCACGACGAGGCTCTACTTAATCCTGTCGTGGGTGAGTAAGGCGCCCCGAGCTTTAGCTACGCAAGGGTAAGTTCGATTAAAATCGCTACGTCACGTGTGGGCCGCAGCATATACCTCGCTAGCAGGGCGCCCTGAGCTTTGTTCTTTATTAGGACAGGTTTTCTTGATCCACTTTCGTGACTATCCAATTGTCACCGTCATGTTTCAAGGTGAATATCACTCGGATATGACCTTCTAATTGATTGTCTTTTTCCTGTGTCACAATATAGGTTGCATCGCCTTTAGACTCAACAGAAATAGGCTTGTCCTGATTGATGGCAAGGCGTGCTTGCATTCCAAGTATGGTGAATTCGCCATCTCGTTTATCAAAGCGGCTATCAACAAAGCTCTGTGCGAGTTCTTTGTCCATGAATTTCATGAGATAATTAACCGGTTCCTGCTTGGTTTCGTAATTGTTATCAGGGTTATCGTCTTCCGTTACGTTAACGACATGTGCATAAGCTTCTTTATACTCAATCAGTTTCTGCTTGGCTTCTGATTTGGTTAGCTTAGGGGCGCGTTGCTCGTCAGAACTGCTTGAGGATTCTCCCTCAGAAGTGGATGACTCATCTGAATTGCTTGAAGATTGCCCCTCGGAATTGCCATTGGAACTGGATTTCTCTTTGCTTGAGTCACTTTGTTCTTTATCCTGATTAGAACTTCCTTCAGAGGAGTTTGATGAGGAAGCGTTGTCTTCCGAGTTAGATTCCTCTGTAGAAGATTCCTGTTCCTTATTGTTTGAGCTAGATTCCTCGGATTCCTCGGTATTGCTCTCTTCTGTTTGAGTTGAGGATTCTTGGTTTTCTTGGGCTTCATCACTGCTCGAGTTTGCGCAGCCTCCGATAACGAACAAACCAGCAAGCAGGGTCATGAGTAATTTTTTCATCCAAAACACTCCTTTCTCCATCTTCGGTACCACAAAAAATGAAAGAAAAACAAGCTTCCATTTTAATTGGAAATCCACGTGATTAGACGGATAAGTGGGGAGGTGGGTTTCATTCTTTCTCTATTTGAGGAGAAGAATTTTCGCCCTGAGCTATGTTCTTACCCCTTGGCTTTTCGCATGCTTTTCGGAATATACACACAAGCTGGTTCACTTTCTAAAAAGTCCCCCGTAAGCGCATAGGCTCTTGATCTGGAGCCTCCACATACATAACGGAATTCGCATACGCCACATTTGCCTTTGTACTCATCTGGGTTTCGTAAACTTTTGAAGATAGGGGAGTGGCGATAGATATCAGCTAGGGACTCTGTGCGAACGTTGCCTGCTTTAAGGGGCAATAGACCACTCGGATAAACATCCCCAATATGTGAAATAAATACAAATCCATTTCCGTCATTTACACCTCGTGGCGCACGTCCAAGCCCGTCAAATTGGCCTGTCTTCCCGGCATGCAAAGCATCTTTATATTGAATTTCGGTTTGTTTATCTTTATTTTTTCTCATCTTATCCATAATGACTACTCGGCGGTAATGTTGAGCGGCGGTTGTTTTAATATCGAATGATACCTTTCCTTGTAAGTCGTTTAGCCATCGGAAGACTTTTTCGTGTTCAGCCGGTGAGATCATATCGCTGTCTTTCCCTCTTCCAGTTGGGACAAGGAAGAACACACTCCAAAGCACACACCCTAATGTCTCTATCAAGTCTGCCATTTTGTCTAAAACATCCACATTATAGCGGGAGATGACAGTGTTGATCTGTAACGGCAAGGATAATTCATGTATATACTCAATTGCGTTCATCGTTAGGTCGAATGATCCAGAAGTACCTCTGAAATGGTCGTGTATGTCTGCAGTTGGACCATCCAAACTAAAAGCCCATCTTGCAAGTCCGACATCCTTCGCTTTTTTAATTGCTTCTTTGGTTACATTTGGCGTCGCACTTGGTGTCATAGATACTCGAACACCCTTTTGAACAGCATAAGAGGCAATATCATAGACATCAGGTCTCATAAGAGGATCACCGCCAGTGAACACAAGCATAGGGTTGTCCATTTCATAAATGGAATCGATTAATTGTTTTCCTTCTTCAAAGTTCAATTCAAGTGGGTGGCGGGTGTACTGAGCTTCTGCTCGACAGTGCAGACAATGTAGCTCACACGCTCTCGTTAGTTCCCATATCACAATAAAGGGATTTTTGTTAAAGTCTCGATCGATCATATATATACCCCCTAATTCTAGTTACTTCTATCATAAAAATAGAAAGAACGTATGTATGTGAAATTTATCACATTAAATCTATTTTTTGTTCATTATAATGAAGGTAATTAGATAGAAAGGAAGGGATTGCAATGAAACCATTACTGCCTAAGCAACATGGAGCATGGGCGATGCTACTTGTACCATTCTTATTAGGAATAACCTCAAGCACATTTACTAGTACCCATATCCCCTTGTTCCTAGGATGGTTATTCCTCTATTTATCAACGTATCCTTTGTTAATGTTAGTGAAGGGGAAAAAGAAAAAGCAGTACTATAAATGGTCAGGTATATATGTCGGCTTCACTATACTTTTTCTCGCTATTGTTATGTTGTCTGAGTGGAAGATGCTCTATTTTGGACTTATGATGCTTCCTTTATTTTTCGTTAATTTGTATTTTGCAAAAAAGAAGAGAGAGCGGGCATTTCTCAATGATGTAACAGCTATCATCGTGTTTTGTATAGGAGGATTGGCAAGTTATTACCTTGGAGCTGGTAGCTTAGATAAGCAGGGGTGGATGATTGCTCTACTATGCTTTCTATTTTTTCTAGGTAGCACATTCTTTGTTAAGACGATGATAAGAGAAAAGAAAAATGTAGCGTTTCGTTGGTATTCTTGGAGTTACCATACATTGCTTCTCGTACTTGTCGTTTTGTTTACGCAATCATTGCTATTCATGATTGCATTTATTCCAAGTGTGATACGAGCGTTTGTTCTTTATGGTAAAAAGCTTACTATTATGCAGTTAGGGATTGGAGAAATTGTGAATGCAGTGTGCTTTTTGGTTACGATCATTATCTTGGTATAGGGTGGAGGATAAAAGAAGGATAAACTATAGAAAAAAGCGAATAGATCAGAGCGACTCGTTCACTTTTTGGAATCAGCTAATAACGAACGCAAGAATGGACAGGGTATTGGGCGGTCGCTCCTATTTTTCAAAAGTCGCTCCTATATCTGAAATCTCGCTCCTATATTTTGAATGTTACTCCTGATTTTCGATTGTCGCTCAGAATGCAGGAAAAGTCGCTACAGAGCACATGACTTTAACAAAAAAAGGAGGGGAATCAAATTCCCCTCCTTGTACTTCCTATATTTTAGCTAATTGCAGTTAAGCGTTTTGTGTTTGTTGGTTTGAATGTTGCTGTGAACTTGATTCTGTTTCTTGTTGTTCCACAGGGCCATCTTGCTTTTTCACAAAGAAGGATAGGATCATCCCTAAGAAGGAAAGAACCGTAATGACCATGAAGGCAACGTTGACGCCATGTATTTCAGGGTTGGCGATAGATGGTTGCTGCTGAGCACTCTCTGCTGTTTTCGTCATCACCGTTACGAGAATAGCTGTACCTACAGATGCCGAAACCTGACGCATTGTATTATTCATAGCTGCACCATGTGGGATGAGTTTGTCTGGTAGCTGATTCAATCCAGCTGTAGTAGATGGCATCATCACCATAGATAGACCAAACATTCGTATCGCATAAAATACGGTTAGCATCGTTAATGTCGTCGCTGTATCTAAGAAGGAAAGAAAGAACGTGGCGACAGTGATGATGGCTAATCCAACCATAGTCAACAGCCTCGCTCCAATTCTATCAAAGATACGCCCTGTAATAGGGGACATTAATCCAGAGATAACCGCCCCTGGTAACAGAACAAGTCCAGATTCTAGAGCTGAATAATCACGCATGTTTTGCATATACAGTGGGATAAGTGTCTCAGAACCTATTAACCCAATAAATCCAATCATTCCAATCATCGTTGCAATGGTGAAAATAGGATATTTAAACACTCTAAATTCAAGCATAGGATGATGGAGTCGCAACTGACGTAAAATAAATACAAGTAATGTTACAGCTCCAAGTGCTAGGAAAATGACGGTTCTTGAGCTGTCCCATCCATAATTCCCGGCACTTGTGAAGCCGTACAACAGACCTCCAAAGCCTATAGAAGATAGAATAATAGAAATAGGATCCACTTTTGGTTTGGTAAGTTCTGTGACATTTTTTAATGCGTAATTAGCAACTCCAATAATGATAAAGGCGATTGGTAGAATAAATACGAACAACACTCTCCATGAATAATGCTCGGTAATATAACCTGATAATGCCGGGCCAATTGCTGGAGCAAATGAAATAACAAGTCCAATATACCCCATAGCTGCACCGCGTTTATTGTAAGGGAAAATCATGAGAAACACGGTTTGCATTAGTGGGAGCATGACACCTGCACCACTTGATTGAATAACCCTTGCCATAATTAACACAGGATAGTTTGGGGCAATCGCACCAATTAACGTACCAAAAGCAAAGACACCCATTGCGGTCATAAATAATTGCCTGGTAGTAAAACGTTCAATTAAAAAAGCACTAATAGGAATCATAATCCCATTCACGAGCATGAAAATCGTTGTTAACCATTGAGCCGTATTCGCTGTGATGTTCATTTCTTCCATAATTGGTGGAATTGCTGTAATCATAAGCGTTTGGTTCAATACGGCGATAAACGATCCGGCAAGAAGCAAAGCAGCAATTAAGACTTTATTGTAATTTTGATCTGCCATCGAGCATCCTCCTAACCTATAAAAATACCATAAACGATAAGTTCTATTTAAAAGCATCATTAAATTCTTCTAAGCACCAATTATCAAATTATACTCCTTGTTTAACATGTAGACAACAATATTGCTCTATTATTTTGGGTTAGAATTTACAATAATGTTTCCGTAAGCCTTAGGTTATTAGAATAACTGGTGAGGCTGGATTCGTTGCTTTAGTAGGGAGGGGGCTGCGGTGAAATGGTTCGCTTTCCGCGGAGGAACATGCGAGGAGGCTTCACCGATTGTCCGCGGAAAGCGAGTGAATTCCCACCGAATCAACCACTCAACACTAAAACACTCCTTATTCTAGATTATGTATCCCTATACTTGATCAAACGTTTGATCAAAAAAGGAACCCTCTCTAGCAGAAGGGTTCCTTTTACAACTCATATACTCATAGCCTCGCTGGATAGGGGGTTAATGGTTCGTAAGTGTTTCTTAAATTGATGCATCACCCATAAGTGAGCCTTTGCCTGGGTGTACTTGTAGATGAACCATGGTAAGGATGGCATGTAATCGTGTATGGCAACGATGCATTCTTGCTGATTAGGGATTTGTCTAAACTCTAGCCTACCTCGCTCATTTTTCTTCGTATCTTCGAACACGCCTCCTGTAATGTAAAACAGGGCTCGATCTTCCGTGCTACGCTCTGGTGCGTACGTGAATTCCAAGACAGGCTGCTGTGTGATAGGGAACATGATTTGGTATTGGCTCTGATTCTTTTCTTTCACCTGTAAAAAAGGATGGACCATTCGAGACAACCATTCAATATAGTAGAGAGCTACCCAGTCAGCCTTTTTTCCTTCAGGCAAAGGAATTCGCTGCACAGAGCGTACATCATGTTGAATAGAAGGTGGTTGTAGTTTCATAGATGGCAATGTTTTCTGTTGGCCTTGTTTTTCCTCTTCTTGTAGAGAGTGTCTGGCAGCTTCTTTGAATGGGATTTTTCCATAACTGATTTCCTCAGACATATTCTCAGGATGAGCTGTCATTGGATGAACAAGGCTTTCAATCAATGGATAGACCATTTCTTTTGGTGTATTCGTCGTTAAACTTACCCATAATCGGGACAAGTTGACGGTTAAAAAAGGGACATCAATCATACGTCGTTCTTTTCCCATTGCTTGAGCTGTTTGTCGCATCATTTCTTTGTAGGTCATCGTTTGTGGTCCGCCAACATCAATCGCTTTTCCTGACAAGTTAGCGTTACCGATGCTGTGATCTAATGCATATAAAACATCTGGTAGTGCAATGGGGTGCGTCTTTTTCCTTGTCCATTTAGGCAACAGCATCACAGGTAGTCGCTTCACGAGCTTGGCTAAAATAGGGAAGGATGACCCTTTTGGACCGACGATAAGACCGGCTCGGATAGTGGTTACAGGTGTTCCGTATGCTCTTAGAATATTTTCTACCTCAAGACGGCTCCGTAAGTGACGGGAAAGTCGTCTCGATTTTGGGATAATGCCGCTTAAGTACACAATTTGTTTCAGACCTTGCTTGTTTGCTGCTTGAGCAAAATTGTCAGCTAATATCACGTCCATATCCTCAAACGAGCCTTGTGTAAGCTTGGCAGAAGGGAGCATGGAATGGACAAGATAGACCGCAAAATCTGCGCCTTCCAGTGCTTGTTCAGCATCAGCTAATGAATATAAGTCACACGCACGCCACGTAATATGCTCTGTGTCTTGTTTGTTCTCTATGTTTCTGGAAAGGGCTATGACATCAGCATGCTTGGTCAATTTTTGTAATAGATTATTCCCGATGTATCCACTTGCACCAGTTAAGGCGACAACAGGTCTTCTTCTGGTTGATGGGTTTTGATTCATCGTAACACTCCAGTACATCTTAAGTCTTTGTACCATTCGTTTTACCCCTTATATGTGTGTGCTTAACGTTATAACTCTCTTGCCAACAAGGTGTTGTAACATCTTATCCTACTATGGACGAGGTGGTAGGCATAAACTAAAACAACGACCACTATATAAGAAATTAGATAAAGGATACGAAAAACGGTAAGGAGGGAAAAGGGATGGCTTATGTTGAGGTGGATGATGGTGTTGAATTGTATTATAAAGCAGAAGGGGAAGGGAAGCCTGTTATTTTCATTCATGGTGTGTGGATGAGTAGTCGTTTCTTCCATAAACAAATGGCTTATTTTAAAGAGGGATACCGTGCCATAACATTAGATTTGCGCGGGCATGGTAACTCCTCTAAAGTACAATCCGGACACACTGTAGCTCAATATGCTCAAGATGTGAAAGTGTTCATGGAGAAGCTGGAGTTACAAGATGTAACGCTGATTGGTTGGTCGATGGGAGCGTTTGTGATTTGGGAATACCTGCACCAATTTGGAGAAGACAATATTAAAGCATCTGTCATAGTGGATGAGCTGGCTTCTGATTTTAAGTGGGATGATTTTGACATTGGTGCATTTGACCTTGCTACGCTTACAAGTATGATGAGAGATATTCAAACAGACCAATCGCAGCTACTGGAAGGATTCCTACCTTTAATGTTCAAAGAGGACCTCTCTAAAGAAGAGTTGAGGTGGATGCTAAGAGAAACCATGAAAGTACCAGCCTCTATTGCTAGTGCTATTTTATTCGATCAATCGATTATTGATTGTCGCCCCTATTTTTCCTCGATTACGTTACCTACATTACTTTGCTTTGGAAGAGCGGAGAAGCTCATACCTGTCGCAGCCGGCGAGCATCTGCACAAAGAAATTCCGTATTCCCGCTTAGAAGTTTTTGAAGATAGCTGTCATTGTCCATTTTTGGAGGAGCCGGAGCGGTTTAATATGGTGGTTGATCGGTATTTGCAATCGTTATAGGAAAAGATAGGTACAACAATAATCATGCCTAATTTCGTCTTTTCGAAATTAGGCATGAACTGGGTCTAAGAAGCATTGGTTTCTTCTATTACTCTATTCATTTCATTTTTATATAAGTCAGAACGACCTCCAAAGATTGCTTGGATGTTGTGGTCAACTTTTACAACTCCTGATGCACCAAGCTCCTTCAATTTATCCTCATCGATCTTATCTAATTCAGAAACTTCTACTCTTAACCGTGTAAAGCACGCGTCTACATGTTTAAGGTTTTGTTGGCCTCCAAGGGCATTCATGATTGCTACGGCTGTTTCTTTGGATTGGCCGCTTTTCTTTCCTTTTTTCTGTTCGTTGTAATCCTGACGGGTAAATAGCTTGTTATCCTGTCCACCACGTCCAGGTGTGGCAAGGTCCCATTTCTTTATGGCAAAAGAGAAAGAGAAATAATAGATAACAAAGAATACGGCACCGGCTACAATATTGACCCACCAGTTATTCGTTCCAGGAATGGCGTTAACAAGAATGTAGTCAATTAATCCTGAACCACCTGCCCAGCCAAGGTGTACATCTAGCATGTACATAACAGCAAAGGAAACTCCGGCTAGAAGAGAGTGGAACAAAAATAGGAATGGGGCAACAAATAAGAACGTAAATTCAATTGGTTCTGTGATTCCAGTTAGGAACGCTGTACCTGCAGCTGCTACTAGCATGCCTTTTACAACTGGACGGTTTTTCAAATCTGCTTGACGGTACATAGCAAGGGCAGCACCAACAAGTCCGAACATAATTACAGGGAATTTACCAGCCATGTAACGTCCTGCGGTTACTTTCACACCTTCTGAAACCTGAGCAAGGAAAATATATTGGTCACCAGAAACTTGTTCACCAGCTACTTCAGCTGTTCCACCAAGAGGTGTCCATAAAAATGGAGCATACCAAATATGGTGTAACCCTGTAGGGATTAATGCACGTTCTAGAAAACCATACAATCCGATGTAAAGTGGGTTAGTAGCTCCGTTTGATATAACATTGGCTACGGCATTAATGCCTGTTTGGATGGGAGGCCAAACGACCATCATTGCCATAGCAAGAAAGATGGAAGAGAAGACCATTGCTATTCCAACAGATCGATCTCCTGCAAAGAAACCCAGAACTTCTGGAGGATCAAATTCATGGAACTTGTTATAAATCCATACGGCTAATAAACCAACGACAATTCCACCGAGCACGCCTGTTTCAAGCGTGGGTATGCCAAGCGCCAAACCGTATTCACCGTTATTCGAAGCCATTTCAGGTGTAATGCTGAGGGTGAAGGAAATGGTTTTGTTCATAATAATGTAACCGAGCAATGCTGCAAGAGCAGCGATACCAGAGCCCCCGGTAAGCCCAATAGCAACACCTATAGCAAAAATGACTGCCAAGTTGTTAAAGATACTAATACCAATATCAGACATGCCTTTACCAATAAACTGAACGACGTCATTTTGTAGGAAGGTGAGTGTATCAACCAGTGGTCCTGTGAGAGCAGCACCGAAACCTAGTAATATACCCGCAGCTGGAAGCAAGGCCACAGGTACCATCAGTGACTTTCCGAACTTTTGTAGGCTTCCAAAATACTTCTTCATGTATTATCCCCCTTTATAGTAACCGCTTTCTTTTATGGGTAGAAAAGAACCGGAAACCTGTTCCGGTTCTGAGCTAGTCTATGAAGTTACTGCATGCTGCTTGTTTGCATGGAGAGTTGGCCAATAGTCTTTATTCGCATCGATAAGGTCATCGAGTATTTTCCGTGCTTTTGGAACATCCACGACAGTACGGTTTAACGTTAGTGCTTGTAGGGCTTTCTCATAGCTATTTTGTTCGTATGCATCTACGACGAGCTTTTCATAAGCAAGTTGGTTTTCGATTAACCCTTTATAAAAAGTAGAAATATTACCAACAGAGAAAGGCTTAGGTCCGCGGTTCGTGATCATGGCTGGCACTTCTACCATGACATCGTCCTGAAGGTTGGCAATCGTTCCGTTGTTCTCCACCATTACGATAAAGATATCTCCGTTGTTATAAGCCATCGAAGCTGCTACTCGAACCATATATCGACCATGGATATCGACTTCTAATTCTACATTTTCGGTCGATCCGTCTTTGATGATTTGATCGGCTAATGTGTGTACTCTTTTTTCTCTACCATTGATTACTTGGCGAGCTCGAGTGTTGGCTGGGTCTTCTTTTTCTACCATTTGAGATGGATATAAGTAATACTGTAAGTACGTATTAGGTAGGTATTCAGGGAAGTCCGTCACCATCTGTTCAACTTGCTTAAAGGTTTTGATCCAGTTCGGGTCATTCGCAATTTCTGCGTCTTCAGGAATGAAGCCATCTTCTGTAATAGCTCGTTTTAATGTGTTTGTATGATCCACTCCTTGTTTATCATAAATTTTAGTGAACCAGCCAAAGTGATTTAATCCGAAGTATTCTGGTACGAGATCAAAGACTTCCTTTCCTAGAATGCTTGCATAGCTAACCATGATGGCAGCAGGCATATCGCAAATGTTGAGGAGTTTGTTGTCTTCTGGGAATTCACGGCGTAACGCTTCTGCTACAATCGCAGCTGGATTTGTATAGTTTAAGATCCACGCATCAGGTGAAAAGGAGCGAACATCGTTAACGAGCTGAATCATGTCGCCGATGGAGCGTAGGCCGTAAGCCATTCCACCAGGACCGCACGTTTCTTGGCCAACCGCATCGTAGCGGAGAGGAATTTGTTCATCCTTTTCTCTCATAGCAAGACCGCCTGTGCGAATTTGAATGAACACGAAATCTGCGTTTGAGAAAGCTTCTTGTTTATCGGTCGTATAGTGAAAACTCTCTAGTTCTGGGTAGCGCTCTTTAAGAATGATTTCGGAGGCTTTTGCTACCTGTTCTTGTCGGTCTGCATCGGTGTCATAAAAAGTGATGGATTTAAGCGGGAACTGTTCTTTTTCTGCAATTAAGCTCATGATCATGCCAATGGTGTACGTGCTACCTGCACCAACCACTACTAGGTTTTGTCTTTTCATTGTGTGAACCTCCCAAAATTTCAAATAGGTATTATATTTGTATCTTCATTTATTTAATACAAATATAATACCTTTATATGAAAGCGTCAACATATAAAGTCGAGTTTTTGTTTGGAATTCGTTATAATAGGCTTATAGAACTAACAGGAGGACTACATATGGCAGATCCCTTATATAGAAAGATTGCGACCCAAATTAAGAATGAAATTAAAGAAGGAAATTGGAAAGAAGGGGAGTCGATTCCGACAGAGGCGCATTTGTCTGAGCAATATACAGCATCGCGTGTTACCATCCGTCAGGCCATCAAAACGTTAGTAGAACAAGGGCTGCTGGAACGAATCCAAGGAAGTGGTACGTATGTAAAGGAACATAAAGTAGAGCACAATATATTTGAACTTGTAGGGTTTACCGAGGAAATGAAAAAGTTGAATAAGGAACCAGTTAATAAGGTTCTCGATTTTCAATTAATGACTCCTACTGAACATGTTCGAAGTATGCTTCATATTGGTGAAGAGGAAAAAGTGTTCTATATAAGAAGACTGAGAATCGTCGAAGATATTCCATACGTACTAGAAATCACCTATGTTCCAGTAAGTATGTTTCCCAATTTATCTTATAGCACCATGCAAGGTTCGAAATATGACTATATCGAAAGGGAAGTAGGGATGAAAATTAAAGAAAGTTATCAAGAAGTTATCCCCATTTTACCTGAACAGGAAATTGCTGAGGCGTTAACGGTGGATGAATCAATGCCTTTATTAAAAATACAGTCGTATAGTGTACTGGATGACGGTACGATTTTCGAATATACGGAGAGCTATTTTAAGAGTGATGAGTACCGGTTTAAGCTAAAAGCGAGCAGACCTTAAAGGAAATAGATGAAAAGCCAGGACCTGATTGATAGGTCCTGGCTTTTTTGG
This sequence comes from Pontibacillus yanchengensis Y32, assembly GCF_000770635.1. Lineage (GTDB taxonomy): Bacteria > Bacillota > Bacilli > Bacillales > BH030062 > Pontibacillus > Pontibacillus yanchengensis. Next base: position 36,952 of record NZ_AVBF01000002.1, on the reverse strand, counting down.
AATGAAGAGTTATCTTTCTAACCGGGCGCCCCGAGCTTTTGTCGTAGTCCAGCTGCGGCTCCTAGCTCCTAGCGTCATAAGCAATCTTTTCTCCAGAGGCTAAACGCCTCTTACGAAAATCTTGCTTATGCGTATGGAGCTAACCGGGCGCTTGCGCTTTTGCTTCTAAATCCAAGTATAATCCTTGCCCCAGCTCTCTTTTGCGAGGTTCTGGGTTTTTTGGACAAGTTGAGCATCAACTGCGTATGCTTCGCCTTGTTCGTATGGGTTGTAGTGAAATGCATAGATTCTGGAAGTGAATTCGTGGAACAGGAGGGAGCTTTCGCCTTCTTGCTCACCGTTTCCAGTCACACTTGGCTCAATGTTTTGTCCCCAGTTTTGGGAACCATCGTTGTTAGGATTATAAAAGTAAATACGATATTCTCCGCTTGGGTCTGTATCAATACGAATAATAGATACTGCATGGAAACCTAGTAGCTTTCCATGAACATTCGTAATGAAGATGCCAACAGGATTTGGATAAATCATTTCATAATCATCGTTGTATTCAGGATGATGGGTTGCGTAAAAAAGACGGACGAATCCAGGGTAATCGTGAATGTATCCTGTTATAGGATCGATGACAGTGCTGAATCCTTTTTGAACCCAGTTGCCATAGAAGGCAGGATTGACCCAACGGTGCCCATCTTCTCCGCGTAAAGCCACTCTTGCCATCATCTCACTATAGATCCGGTCAAGGTGTGGTACTAACACAAGCGATACAGGATCAAGCTCCGTATGCAAGTCAGGAGCAAGTCCTCCACTAAGGTTTTTAGAATGAATTGATGCTCCTTCAAAGGTGAAGTCAATGTCTCCGTCACGAGCAGCTCTAGGAATGATTTCTAGTAAAAATCCAGGAGCATGTTGAGCCCATAGACTAATTCCTCTGGCTGCCTGGCATGTAGGATTGAACCCTTGACCCACACCAAGTGGTTGGCCTAGAACGCTTATCGTACCAGCTACAAGAATGCTATTCGCCGTTAGTCCTTCTCCATTTTGAGAAGATTGATAGAGCGCACTGCGCACGTCTGCACGAATATCGAGCTCAATTAATCTACGAAGACCTGGAGCGACAGGTGAAGAGGAAAGAACTCCACGCTCAAGCATCAAGGCTAATCCGTAGATAGACTGACGCGTTGCTGGGAAAATGGCAGCCTTAATAAGCTGCATGACCAGTTCGTTATTTTCTTCTAAATTCGCAATCCCCTTACTGTTTAGTTGTAAGGCGTAAGGTAGAATGCCAGGCATGCGCTTTGTTAAAAAGCGAACCAATGTAGCATGATGAGGAGCTACTAATCCAGTTTCGCGCATGGATTTAGCCAAAGCCACACTTTCAGAAATCAGTTCTCCACGAGAAAGGTCTTTTAAGCGTAAGCGGTATGCATTTACATCTGTGTATTGCTCGCTTAATGGAGAAGGACCTTCTATAGCTGCAATGAATCCTCTTAACTCGTTTTTATGCTCTTCATCTAAATCTGTATCTAACATGCCTTTTGCCATTTTAATCATTGATACGACACGTTTAATCATAATAGGACGTTGCGCTGTTAGACGCTCAATCTCATATATAAGCGTTTTTGTTAGTTCATTTGTAGATAAGTAGCTTGCTAGAAACTGGAACAGCTCACTCGCTTTTTCGTCATTTTCGTGTTTTTCGATACGATCGCTTTCAGACGAATTAGGAAACAATAGATTTAGGTTAAGGGCCATGACTTCATTTAAGAAATCTTCTGCCATCTGAGCGGGTACGTTCGGATTTTGATAGATTTCCTTAGCGATTGCAAGCATACGTAGCTCGCTTAGGACCTCAATAATCATAGGTAGCCCTTTGGCTTTTAAAGATCCTGCCACGAGTGGAGCTTGCAATTTTTCTGCATCCTCCCACGGTCCATCCTGAAATACACCAGCACTTTCAAATCGGTGAGCATACTGGAATAAATGTTCAAAGCCCTCTTCCATTTCAATTAAACGATTTGCCTCTTGATACACATCTGTTTGGTATCTAGCTTTGGCAAATGGTGGTGCTTGATCTAACGTTTCTAACGCTTTTTCGAATCGTTCAACAACAATAATAGTAGGCTGAGCCATATCACCTCTCCTTTCCAAAGAGCCTGTGCTACTTAACGGTAGAAATTGTACTGTTCATAGAGCTTCAATAGGTCAGTCATCTCATCACTATCTTTTCCAAACATAAAAATCGTTCCGTAATGATTTCCAAAACCAACACGTTCCGCCACTTTGCCTTGAGGCGGTGTGAACATATCATGCTTTTCAAAGTATGGGTGCTGCTCTAGTTCTTCAGGAATGTTAAGATCCTCTACATAATCAATCTCAGGGTGAACCATCAAACAACCAGCATACCCTTTGAAATCATCGGCACTTGGGAAGAATTCGTTTATCTCTTCCTGTGTTGTATTCGGGTCACTACATAAAATTTGCGCTTCATAGGCACTAAAGCCATATGCTCGCTCTATCAAATCAAAAATGTGTCCACCTGGTACACGAGCTGCTACCTCACCGAAGTGAAGCGTACCGTCTGGCATGATGAAGTACTCAGGGTGAATCACTCCATATTCGATTTCAAAAGCATCTACCAATTGTTGAACCGCTTTTTCAATTAATGGTCGTTTTTCTTGTAAGGAAGGAGAAGCTGGTACAAAATTGGAATACCCTAAGCGAATATATTCTGTTATGTTTAAGAATTGCACTTTACCTTTATGGACAAAAGCTTCACAGGAAAACTCCTGACCATCTAGATGGCTTTCCATTAACAATGGAAAATCTACATCTTCTAATTGATCAATATCATCTACTGTATCAATTGCCAGGTGACCTACTGATCCTGCTTTATCAAGAGGTTTAACATGGATTGGGTCAAAATGGTCCCCATCTAATTTAAGTAAGGCTTGATTCACACGTTCTAGAAATCGTTTTACATCATCTTTTGTTCTGGCTTCTTCAAAAACGCCAACCTTGATGCCTGCAATTTGTGCTTTACGCTTCATCATACCTTTATCACGCAGTAACCAGGAGCGGTTAAATATGCGTGGGTCTTGACGGAAGCGAGCATTTAGCGCACCTGCCCATTCCACACATTCTTCATATAACGGAACCGCTAGTTCTACACCTAACGCTTCTAATTGTTTATATAGATTATCAGAGCTTTCATTGAGTTTACTGAAATCCCACCCAACAAATTGTAAATCATGCTTCTTGGCATAGCTTTCAAAATCAGGAGGACCAACAACGACGAAAGGTCGATTCATGCGGGAAGCAGCTTCAATCGCCTCTAAACTCCATCCAATTAACGCAGTTAAGTATGGCTTTGTTTTGTCTTTCGTTTTAGCTTCTTCCACTGAGGTATTACGTTCTAGCTGATCTAATTCCATTTACTCCCTCTCCTTTTTATAAATTGTTATGGGGTGTAAAACAGTAAAACGTTATGAAGCAAATGCGGATGTAACTCCGAATAGCATCTCATCTTTAAACGTAACAGAACTTCATAAAAACTGTAAGCTTTTGTTGTGGGTTTCGACAGTATATGTCAAAACTAGTGAACATTCTACGAAATCTTTATCTGAAACTATCTGTTTGAAAAGTGAAAGCTTTGCGAACCCCCTGTCAAATCAGTTACGATAAATCAGATAAAGATTATATGGTGCCAGACCCCCAATGCGGTGATGCGTTATCGCTGAGAAGTGGTGGGGGTCTGGCACCATAAAAAAGCTGCATAAAAATGAGGGATACATATGAAGCAAATATATAGCGATGTTTTGCAATTTCGAGGGACGCATTACGATTTTGGATATATGCAAGGGGAGCTACTAAAGGATTCGTTAACGGTAGAAAATAGAGAGAAACAGTGGAAGCTACGTAAACCTAGATTTTCCGTAGAAGAGCAGGAAGTGAAAGATGCGATTCTTCGCTTTGCTCCAGGTGTTTGGGATGAGCTAGTCGGAATCAAAGATGCAATGGAATGGCCGATGGAGCGGGTGTTAATGGAATTTGGCGGATATCGTCTTGATTATGTGAAGTCAGGTTGTTCGATCTTAACCGGTGACGACTACATGGTGCGTAACTATGACTATCAGCCAAAAACGTATGAAGGTCGGTTCGTATTTTTCCAGCCAAGTGATCAAGGCTACGCCATCATCGGACCTTCTCAGCGTATTACTGGTCGTATGGATGGCATGAATGAAAAAGGGTTAGCCCTTGGTTATAACTTTATGCATCGAAAAAAACCAGGCGAAGGGTTTATTTGCTGTATGATTGGAAGGTTGATTTTAGAGAGCTGTGCAACTGTTGAGGAAGCGGTAGAGATGCTGCAAGAAATCCCACATCGCCATTCCTTTAGCTACATCGTGTTTGATGCGAGTGGCCAAACCTATGTGGTCGAGACGTCGCCGCGAGGAGTCGAGGTACGTCAATCCAATGCATGCACGAATCACTTTGAACAAATGAAAGATGAAAATAGAAATTATTTAGCCGATTCCTATCGCCGTTTAGATACGATGAATGAACAAAAAGATCAGTTGTCCTCTTCCTATGAGGCATTCCGATTATTAAATGATACCGATAAAGGCGTGTTCTCAAAGCAATACAAAAATTGGGCAGGCACCATCCACACATCAGCATATCTTCCTAAGGAGAAAAAGGCATGGTTTGCATTAGGTGGAGATCAGGAGCCTGTTGTTTTTGATTTTGATAAGTGGTTAGCTGGAGATGATGTGACGATAGAGCGTATTACTGGAGAAGTAGATACAGATCTTCCATTTCCACACATGGACAAAAACGCAAGATAGAAGAGGGGGCAGGTTATGTACTTAACCATTCAAGAAACAGCAGAATATCTAGAACTCCCAGAAACCTATATAGAAAAACTAATCCAACACAACCGCATCCGTTCCTTGCATGACGGCGAGCAATATTTAATCAACAAAGAACAATTTAACACCCATTTCGAACAAATGGAAAAATACCGCGAATACGTCCAGCAGATTTTGAATGAACCACTACCGGAGGACATGGATGTGAAGGATGAGGATTAGAGTTTGGAGAATGGTGTAGCTATGGGGATTCGTGCTTTTGAAAGGAGAAGAATTACTTGTGACTAGATAGGTGATGAGTACCTGCGTGAAAGTAGCGGATAAGGTCTGGTGAGTGAAGGATACCGAAGCGAAAGTAGCGGATAAAGCCATGGAAGTGGCGGATAACGAAGAGAAAGTAGCGGATAAAGCCATGGAAGTGACGGATACCGAAGCGAAAGTAGCGGATAAAGCCATGGAAGTGACGGATATCGAAGCAAAAGTAGCGGATAATGCCGGGAAAGTGACGGATATCGAAGCTGAAACAGCGGATAAAGCCACTAAAGTGACGGATATCGAAGCAAAAACAGCGGATAAAGCCAGAAAAGATACGGACACCCGCACCACCCCCACCAATACGCACAAAAAAAACAAGTGAGCTACCACAGCTCACTTGTTTTGCTTTCATCACTAAAATCTATTCCTTCACAGCAATTGCTTCTACTTCAACCTTCGCACCCTTTGGTAGTTTTCCTACCTCAATAGCTGCGCGGGCTGGGTATGGTTCGCTTAGGAAGCTTGCGTACACCTCGTTTACGACAGCGAAGTCATCCATGTTATCGAGATAGATGTTTGCTTTGGCGATGTGTTTGTAATCCAAGCCTGCTTCTTTCAGGATTGCGCCGACGTTTTTCATCACTTGTTCTGTTTGTTCTTTCACGTCATCAGAAACGAAGGCTTGTGTTTCTGGATCTAATGGGATTTGCCCTGATACGAATAGTAGATTTCCTAGGTCGACAGCTTGGGAATAAGGTCCAATAGCTGCTGGTGCTTGATCTGTTGCGATTGGTTTGAACATGAAACAACACTCCTTTTTGTATGATAGGAAATGGTAAGATATTGGCTCGTGTATAACTTGAAAAGATATAGAAGCCACGTCCAGCTCCAGCGCGCCATGCGCTGTTCTCATTCCATTATAGAGGTTAGCCTCTATGTAAGAAAAGGAAAACCCTTCTACACAGTAGGAAGAGTTTCTCCAGGTTCCAGTGTAGGGACATGAACATCTACGGTGTCTGGATATTTGATGCCTGCACCTGTGTTCAACACCACCACTTGATCGTCCTCTTGAATCCAATCTTGCTTTCGTAGTTGGCGGGCGGCAGCAAATGCAGCGGCGCCTTCTGGGCATACAAAAGCACCTTCCATCTCTGCGATACGCTGTTGTTCTTCTAGTAGAGTATCGTCGCTTACTGTCACCGAGCAACCATCCGTTTCATATAACGCATCTAATACGAGAAAATCTCCAAGTGCTTTCGGGACATTGATTCCAAAGGCAATGGTCTCTGAGTTAGGCCAAAATACGGAACTTGTTTGGCCATTTTTCCATGCTTCATAAATAGGGGCGCACCCTTCTGACTGTACTGCCACTAAGCGAGGCATCTTTTCGGAGTCAATCCAGCCTAATTCCTGCAACTCACGCAATGCTTTGTATATCCCAATTAGTCCTACACCGCCGCCAGTAGGATATAGAATCACGTCTGGGACTTGCCACTGGAGCTGCTCAGCTAACTCTAGCCCCATTGTTTTCTTGCCTTCAATGCGATAAGGTTCTTTTAAAGTAGAGACGTCATACATGCCTCGTTCTTGAACGGCTTGTCCAACCATTTTGCCTGCATCGCTAATGAGGCCATTTACTAAAAATAAATGGGCTCCAGATATGGCACACTCATTCCGGGTGATTTTAGGTGCGTCTACTGGCATGACGATGGTAGATGAGATCCCTGCTCTAGCAGCATATAGGGACCACGCTGCGCCGGCATTACCATTCGTAGGCATCCCTAATTCTGTAATTCCGAGTTCTTTTGCCTTTGAAACACCAACAGCTGCTCCGCGAGCTTTAAAGCTACCTGTTGGGACAATGCCTTCATCTTTCATCATTAATTGGGGAATGCCCATATCAATACCACTTTTATGCATAGTCAGTAAAGGTGTCATGCCTTCTCCTAATGTTATTACGGATGATCTATCCTTCACAGGTAAAAGCTCGTGGTACCTCCATAAGCTAGCTTCCCTCGTTGATACATCATCCCGTTTCCAATCTTTTTTTAAGGTATGTAAGTCATAAGAAACGAGAAGAGGAGAACCGCATTGGCATAAGTTGTGTACTTGATCACTATCATACGTCTGGGAGCATTTTGGACAATAAAGGTGAGAAACGTAACTGTAGTTCATCTTCATAAAACTCCTTCTGTCAGGTTTATCACCACTGTAACATACTCTGAACAGACCGTAGGTGCGCTTCCAAAATATATAAATTGTCATTTTCATAAGCCTGTGGTATTCTTATACGTAATGCCATCCCTTAAATCGTTACGACTGCGGGAACTTAACCACCTGTATGGGATGGCAGGTTATTTTTAAAAATTGAGCAAAACAACTATCATGTTTTTACATATACCTTCATACAATACTTCATAAGAAAAATTGCAGTTTATTACTTTACTTCGCTACCAAATGTATGTATGATGAGTGTTAACAAATATTTTAAATAGCGCTAACTTCTTATCCAGAGAGGCGGAGGGACTGGCCCTTTGATGCCCGGCAACCATTCAATCAATTTATTATTAATTGGAACGGTGCCAATTCCTGCAAGGTGAAGACCTTGGGAGATGAGAGGATCGTACGGTTATATACTTACGACCCCTTTCTTTGGATGAGAAAGGGGTCTTTTACGTAAATAAAAGGCTCGTCGATCTCTACGATAGAAGTTTTCGTTAAGAGAAAGGAAGAGATGATTATGGCAACAGCATTGTTTGCGGCAGGATGTTTTTGGGGAGTAGAGGCATTTTTTGAACGACTTAATGGAGTAGTAACGACTCGAGTAGGCTATTCAGGTGGCCATGTCGAGAATCCATCCTATGAGTTAGTCAAAACAGGGACGACAGGTCATGCTGAAACAACCAAAATTGAATTCGATCCAAATATTATCTCCTACCAACAACTTGTGGATGTATTTTTCGAATGCCATGACCCAACATCTATCAATCGTCAAGGTGAAGATGTCGGCTCGCAATATCGTTCCATTATCTTCTATGGAGATGAGGAGCAAAAAGAAATTGCCGAACAAAAAATCCAAGAGTGGTCCAATAAAGGGTTATTCAAACGCCCAATTGTAACTGAAATTACAGCATCTGCACCTTTTTATGATGCTGAAGAATACCATCAAAAGTACTTGCAGAAAAACGGATCCGTTTCATGTGGAATCGTGTGATGAACTACTCATCACACGATTTTTTTCTTGGGCTTTGTTAAATTCTGTTGTTGAAATAAAGAAATAGTTTTATGTTATTCCAAAAACGCAGCAATAACTGGTGGGGGCTGGATCCGTTACGTTGAGGGGTGGGGCTGCGGTGAAATGGTTCGCTTTCCGCGGAGGAACATGCGAGCCTCCTCGTTCGGTTTGCAACCTCTCTGTGGGGTCTCGCATTGTCCCTTCTTCCGCAGGAGTCTCACCATTTCCCTCCGCCCATCGGTATGAGAGATAACGGATCCAAGTAAGATAGAGCATGGTGGAGAATTATGATTATAACAGTTGATAGGAAAGGGATATACTTTAAAATAATTTAACTATCTCCTTAATCTTTTTAAAAGCTCCATCGCCAACTATTTCTAGCTTAGTTTCCTATCTTATATACATAAATCGGGGTCATCCCCATTGAAATATGCTCCTCGGGTTGATGACTTGGTAAAGCAAACGTATGGGTGATCAGTCTGGTGGAAGATACCTGACGACTAAGCTTCGTCATAGCGCCACCGTATAAATAACAAAAGACTACATCATACCGAGAGGAATCGACGAGGTAGAAGTCTTTTTTCCAAATATGAAGATTTGCATAACCGTTCATCCGTTGGCGCACCTTCAGTAGAAAAAATGGAATCCATGACGTTTCATATGCATCTACTCTCGCATTTGGAAATGCCTTGGCATAAGCAAATGCCATGGTACCAAACCCTGCTCCGAAATCAGCGATGGTCATTGGTTGGTAGGACTTAGTTAGGGAGAGTATTTCTTTTTTGATACGAGCGCTTGTTGGTGTTGGGGTTATACCGTTTTTTATTGAGAAATACATAATAGATACGAAGCTGAACATAACAACAAGTAGTACCGTTACTTGTAGGATAGTATAAACCATATAGATAACCCTCCTTTATTGCATAGCGAAATTATAAAATTCAATGCTTGTGTATAACGAAAAAAGTGATGTGGTCACGTCCAGCTCCAGCGCCTACCCCCTCGGGGTCTTAAGGCAATCCTCGCTGTGGCAAAAAACTCCACTTCGAGGCTTGCCTTAAGCCTGTCGGGGGTTACCAAGGCGATTGCGCTTTTGCTCTATACGTATGGGGGTAAGCAAAATCAGCGATTCCAGTAAGATAACCTGATATAATGCATGTAGAATAACAAAAGGTGTTGATAGAAATGAAACGTGCACAATCAATTGAAGAAGTGCGATCCTTCGTACAACAAGAAGATATCTCCATCCTATATATCTCTAGACCAAACTGTTCTGTTTGCCATTCGTTACTTCCGCAAATAGAAGAATTATTAGAAGATTATCAGAAAGTAACCACGTTATATGTAGATGCTGATGAAATTCCAGAGATTGCAGGAGAATATGAAATTTTCACTGTTCCTGTTTTAATTGTATCAGTGGAAGGAAGAGAAATGTTCCGAAAGGCCCGAATTATCCCTATAGAAGAACTAAACCAACAATTAGGCAAGCTATATAGCGCATACTGGGACGAAGGGACAGGTCCCTCGTCTCACTGGGATGAGGGGACAGGTCCCTCATCCCAATAAGTGTTTTTGGATAGGAATGGAAGGGTAACGTATAGTATAAGAGAATATACTGTTGCGGAGGTGTTTGTGATGCCTTGGGATACTGATGATTATCCAAGCTCATTAAAGAATCTAGAAACCCCTGTCCGAAAAAAGGCCATCGAGATAGCGAATGCTATGTTAGATGAAGGGTACGATGAAGGAAGTGCTATTCCGATTGCTACCGAGCAGGCCAAAGAATGGTACGAGGATGCTAGTGAAGATGAAATCCTTGAAATGAAGCAAAAAACCGACCAGAAATTAAAGCAGCGTGACCCTGAAGACCGCCAATACGATAACCGTCCGGAATTATTAGATAAAGGCGAGCATGTGGTCGCTCATGAGGATGGTTGGGCAGTTCAAGCAGCGGATGCTAAGAAGCCAGCTGCAACCTTCTCAAGTAAGGATGAGGCTGTAGACCGTGCCAAGGAGATTGCGTCCAACAAAGGAACGCAAGTCATTATTCACCGAAAAGATGGAACCATCCAAGATCATATCGGATTTAGTTCACAGTAAAAAATCATAGATTGCCGATAGAAAAAGTCCTGTCTATTCCTAAATAGACAGGACTTTTTCTATTACTAGAGAAATAATGATATATAGAAGAAATTTTTGTATGGGGAAAGGGAGTTTAAGATGAGCAATTATTCAATTGAAGAGTTTATAAAACAAACAAAACAAGATGAAAATGAAAATAGTTTCTTTGAGCTTGAGACGCAACGTATGCTTGAGGTAAATTTGACGGATGAAGTGTGGGCAAAGATGGGCTCGATGATTTCTTACACAGGGTCCATTAAATTTGAGCGTGAAGGCATTTTAGAGCATGGTTTAGGCAAGATGTTTAAAAAAGCTTTTTCGGGAGAAGGTAGTGCTCTCATGAAGGCAAAGGGTCAAGGGAAACTGTACTTGGCTGATCAAGGAAAGAAGATTACCATTTTAGATTTAAATAATGAAGCAATCACGGTAAACGGTAACGATTTATTGGCATTTGAGCCAGGCATTGATTGGGATATTCATTTAATGAAAAAAGTTGCTGGCATGATGTCAGGCGGACTGTTTAATGTATCTCTTGAAGGTAGAGGGATGGTGGCGATTACGTCTCATTATGAGCCACTTACATTATTAGTAACTCCAGATCAGCCTGTTATTACCGACCCTAATGCAACCGTTGCGTGGTCAGGCCATCTACAGCCTGAGTTTCTAACGGATGTAACCTTGAAAACATTTTTTGGTCGAGGAAGTGGGGAGTCCATCCAAATGAAATTTTCTGGAGAGGGATTCGTCATTGTACAACCGTTTGAAGAGATATATTATTCTTCTTCCTCTCAATCGTAATAGGGTTAAAATCACTTCGTATCGTCCATACTGCTCCTAAATAGGAAAAGTGGGAGCGATGCGGATGATCCATCAGTTGAAACGGATTGAGAAAAGTCCAAATCGAAGGGCGAGCCATAAAATCGTCGGAATTAGTGAGTCCGATCGAGAAGAATGGCTTTGGACAGCTTTTGTGAAAGGGAAAAAAGTGATGTGGATGTTTGTGTCTAGTCGTCCTTTAATGCTTAATGGGCGAGAAGTGCAATGGAAGGGTCAAGAGACGATCCCTCCAGAAATCGAAGCACATGTGAATCAAGTAGCTACACAAATTGGTGATTTATTTAAAACAGTAGAAGTATCATAGACATAATAGCAAAAAGAATCCTAGTGCCATGTATGGGCACTAGGATTTTCTATTCCATAACGTTCTTATTTTGTGTCAATGGATTCTAACTCCACAAAGTGAAGCCATGTTGCGATGTTGATTTTTTGAACAAGTTCCTTAGCTTCTTCTTCCGAAAAACTACCGGCAATTTGTACGGACTCCGTGTTAAGTGGAGTGGATACCCGCGGAGCTGATACATATGCTGGGTTTTCTTTATCCTTCTCTTCTTTAAAGCTTTGATTATCTTCATAGTTGATCCATATGACCAGTTGTTTTTTCCCGTTCTCTCGATTAGCAATGTCTTTCGTAATCTCGTGGAAGTGCTCTTTGTCCTTCATTTGGACAGCAATGGAAGCTGTGTCCAAGTCCTTTCGTGTGCTAACTTCTGCCGTACCGGCAACTAGATCTTTTTCTCCGAGCATTTTCTTATCGTTAAAATCACGAAAGGAAAGGTCAATTCCTTCTTCCAGCTTTTTTTGTAAGGTTTCTTTTTGAGAAGAAGAGATATCCTCGTTCAATGTCGCAGTAACCTCCCCTTCTGAACTACTAACCGACCCTTCCATTTCCAAAAGAGATAGTATAGAAGAAACAGCTTCTTTCGCTTCCTCATTATCAACATTTTCTGCGGCAGTGAAATGAAGCGTTGAACCACTAGTTCCGCATCCTGAAATGAAAATCGTTAGCATCAAACCAGCTATCATCAGCCAAATTTTTCGCATAAATAAGGGCCCCTTTTCCTACGGTGTACCTCTTATTATAAAGGATGATAGCTTGTGATGTAATAATCAGGAAGAAGGTTGTGCTCTACAAGCATCTTGGAATTTACCTTTATGAGACCCATCACAAAATGGTTTGTTTGCAGAGAAGCCACAACGACATAGAGAACACACTTTTTTCGTTTGAAAGGTATTCCCCTCTGCATCCACGATTTCGAAATCACCAGAGATAAATAAAGACCCGTTGTCTTTGACTTGAATCTTCGCCATATCAACACTCCTCTCGTAATCTTTCTTATATATATGTTTACAGTACTTGTCCTACTAATGCGAATACGCTGAAAAGAGCAAACGGCCAAGCAGTGCCTCATATAATACAGATAAAGTGTCTATAGAAATGAGGGAGTGGCGATGCATCCTAAATTATTTCCAGCACCTATTAATAGTAAAGAGGGGGAACGGTGGGGGTACATTGATGCGCGAGGGGATTTTCGAATCCAGCCCCAATTTGGAAGAGCGAATGATTTTCAAAAGAATGGATTGGCTATTGTGGAAGATGAGAATGGGAACTACGGAGTGATTGATACAAAAGGTCAGTTTATCGTAAAACCAGAATATCAATATATTGCTCCGTATCAGGATGGAAGGGCTGTTGTGTCAGACCAAAATGGTTACGGTGTTATAGATGAAAAAGGTAATGTGCTTACAAATAAGTATTATAGTTTCATAGGTTCTTATCAAGATGATGTAGCTGTATTTAGTCAACAAAAGGAAGAGGGGACATTATACGGCTATTTGAATAAAAAAGGAGAGGAAGTAATTCCCGCACAATACTTACTGGCAGAGGATTTCAAGGAGCGGAAGGCACTCGTGAAAATACATGAAAATCAATATGCCTTGCTCAATAAAGAAGGGAAGCTCTTATATACGTATCCATACCCTTACGTTGGGCAACGTGGGGATGGTTTACTTGTTTTTCAGCGCGAGACTGATGGGAAATATGGTTACATCAATGAAAAGGGAAAAGTCATTCTAGAACCACAGTATGATGGAGCTCAAGCGTTTCGGGATGGGAGGGCGGTTATTAACCGCATTGATGATTACCTTTACTATTATGGATTAATTAATAAAAGTGGCAAAAAGATTTTAGATACAGAGTACAATGATATCGAACAGTTAGGAGAGAATCGTATTGCTGTTGGGAAAGCGGTGAAGGCGGACCAACCTTATCTAGGTTCCCTTTACGCAATAGCTACGACCAATGGCGAGTTTCTTAGTGATTTTCGATATGAAAATGTACTCCCTTACAAAAAGGGGCTCGCTTCAGCGCATGATCAGGAACAAACCTTCTTTCTGAACCGTAAAGGTAAAATCGCTCAAAATATGCCGATACTACCAGGGCAAGGAACCTTATCTATAGAAGGTCCGCTCATTAAAGCAATGATTGACTATCAGTTATATTACGTGAATGATGCTGGAGAAATCGTCTGGCGTCCTAGAAAAACGATTCGATTAAACAATCAGTATCGAGTGCTACAAATGAAATACAAACCAAATCCTGATTACCTTGTCTACTATCCTATTGTTCGTGGGATGGAAGATGTGGTGGCGCAGCGAGAAGTGAATGATAAATTGAAGGATTATTCTCAAGTGAAACCTATCCCATCTGATCAGCAATTAGAATATAGCTACTACGGTAATTTTGAAATTGAATTCTTTCAAAAAGAATTACTCGTTCTTGAATTAAATGGGTCCCAATATTATTTTGGAGCTGCCCATCCTATGCCGACCAAAATCTATACGAATATCAATCTAGTCGATGGAGAGTTTTTTGAACTTAAGGATTTATTTAAGCCAGGGAGCTCTTATGTTGAAGTCCTTAGTCAGATTGTCGCTGACCAAATAGCAGAAGATGAGAATAATTTTTATACATTCCCAGATGCGTATCAAGGGATTAAACCAGATCAACCTTGTTATGTAAATAAAGAGAGCTTATTCGTTTATTTTCCTCCTTATGACATAGCTCCTTATGCTGCTGGGTTTGTAACATTTGAGATTCCATTTTCCGAGATAATCGATATCATTGATCAAGATGGAGCTTTTTGGAGGTCATTTCATTAAATCCTGCTGGGAAGCAGGATTTTTTTCTATCTAAAGAAACCATAAACATGTAATATTTCAAGAAAATATTGACTTTTCTGAATACTCATTATTATATATCACCCCTTATTTGTGATATTCTGTACATAAGTCAACCAAAGATTCTATATCATTATGTCGAATTTAGTTGAATATTGTATTATATTCCCGAACATATACAAATATTAACTGATTTAGTATAAGATAATAGAAACGGTATTTGGGAATGTTCGGAAAAGGTTAACTTAAGAGAAGAGAGGTTATATTGTGGTTCATGTTACTGGAAAGGGCACACATCTTTCAATGGAGGAATGTTTCCAATTAGTAGAATCGATGGGACATTGGGTGTGTATACACGAAAAAGAACACAATAGCATAGCTTGTCATCCTAAATTTCAACAGTTAATTAACGAACCGCAACAGGATATGTATGCAGAATCGTGGTTATCTTCTTTCCATATAAAGGATCGATCGATTTTGCGCATTATTCTGAATGACAAGCAAAAATTGCCGGCAAATGACGTGAGAGTACGTCTTTTTACGAAGGATAAAGAAGAACCTCAGTGGATTCAGTTAAAAATTGTTGCATTATCTGATGAATTAACGGCCATTATAGCGAAAACTCTGCAAACGGAAGATATACTTACTATCCCAAAACCAACATTAACTGAACCTTATGTCTCTAATAATGTAGATCATCTAATGACGTGGTTGTCGCTTATTGATAATCAAATGAGCACGCCACAACAAAATACCACGAGAGAGAATTTGTATCCTTCCCCAACAAGTTCTAGATCTGACAGCTTATACAGAAGAGTCAAAGATATCGTGGAGAAAATACCGCACGGATTTGCTGTTATTAGTCAAGAATGGGAAATAATCTATCTCAACCCAACATTAGAAGATATTATTGGGAAGAGTTTGAAAGATATATATAAGAAAAATTACTGGGATGTTTATCCAATTGATTTGTATCATAATTATTTTATACAATTCACAAAAGCGTTTGAGACAAAGCAAGTAGTCCAGTTTCAGGATTATTTATATGATGTAGGTAAAATTATTGAAGTAACAGCCTATCCATCTGATAATGAATTAACGTTATTTGTTCAAGACATTACCCAATCAAAATCATATGTAGAAGCTCTCCGCGAAACAGAGGAACGCTTTTCCTTGCTTGCTGAAAATGTGAACGAAGCATTCTGGATAGGGTCATCTTCTTTTCAAGATTACGACTACATTAGCCCTAGTTTTGAGAAGATATTTGGTATCTCCATAACGGATTTAATGAAAAATCCTTCTATCTGGTTACAATATATTCATGAAGATGATCAGAAAAAGGTGATTGAAAGTTACAAACGGATGCGCATGGATAAGGTTGCGGTTGAATTTCGTTTTAAAGTTCCGTTAGGGGAGCTGAAATGGATTCGAACCAAAGGTTATCCACTGCACCGGATGGGTAAAACCATTGTTGTAGGTGTCCATGAAGACATAACCGAACATAAGGATAAAGAAGTACTCGAGGCAAAGTCTGAGCAGTATGAAACGGTGGTAAGAGTCGCCGCCGGGATAGCTCATGAGATTCGAAATCCACTCACTTCCATAAAAGGATTTTTACAATTGATGCTTTCTAATGAAAAGGGTGAGAATCAATATAGTGGCATTATCTTTTCTGAATTAGCTCGTATTGAAACGATTGTGAATGAGTTTATGTTATTAGCGAAGCCTGAATCAGAGAAAGCATTAGTGGACACGAATGTAGTAGAGATTGTTCAGTATGCTGTCTCTCTATTTCGTCATCAAATCAAACAGCAGAATGTTCAGGTGGAAAAAGTAATTGACTCGGATATTCCAAATATAAATTCTGATCCCAAGCGATTAAATCAGGTATTTATTAATTTAGTTAAGAATTCGTTAGAAGCTATGGAAGATGGAGGAGAACTACTAGTTTCAGCATACTATGATAAGGATGAACAAAGCCTTGTCTTCAAAGTTCAGGATAGTGGTAAAGGGATCGAAAAAGAACAGCTTGAACGAATTGGCGAACCTTTTTTTACTACAAAAGAAAAAGGAACCGGTTTAGGTATCATGGTTACTACGAAATTTGTGGAAAGCTTAGGCGGAAGTCTGCATTATGATAGTGAGGTAGGAAAAGGTACTACAGCTACCGTGACATTACCTAAGTATATGAGGTAAATTAAGTAAGCACCCCGATTTTTGGGGTGCTTTTATTTGATTTACTGTCTCAGGAAAATTAAATAACATCAAAAATAGACAGACAGGGTCAATCATTGCTTTCTAAATAGTTTACTCCCTGAGCTGTTAAATTTGTCCCAGTTCGGCCTCTTCCAATTGAAATATACCCTTTATGCTGCAGTTTATGGAGTTGTGTTCTAATTTGTTGTTCGGTCATGGTTAATCCTTGTGACATGGATTCATTTATCAATTTCTGTCTACTGGCTCGTTCCCCGCGCTTGTTTATTTCATAAATGGATTGTAGAAGTGTGTCGTTTCTTTTGACGTTAACCCAGTCCTCCTCAACTACGGTAGGGGAAGGTTGTTGGTATATATATTCGTTGAGTGGTGCTGCATTTGGTAGGTCCTCTAGTGTTATTTGTTCTTTTTCCCTCACGGCAAGCATATAGGAGATGGTGTTTTTTAACTCGCGTACATTCCCATACCAATTCGTTTTCATTAGGGAGTCCATGACTTCCTGTGTGATTGTTACAGGCTCGTTGGTTTGTTCCTTCATAAAGTGTTCAATTAGTAAAGGAATGTCAGCCACTCGTTCTCTTAATGGTGGTAACTGGAGACATAATACCTTGAGTCTATGGTATAAATCTTCTCTGAATTGTCCTTCCCTTATTAAGGACATAAGGTCTTTATTCGTAGCGGCAAGTATACGAACATTGATAGGAATATTCTTATTTCCACCTATACGGCGGATTTCCATTTCCTGAATAACGCGTAGCAATCTTGCTTGTAGCTTTAGACTTACATCACCAATTTCATCCAGAAAGATCGTGCCTCCATCTGCTTGCTCAAAAAGTCCTTTTTTTCCGCCTTTCTGTGCTCCTGTAAATGCCCCTTCTTCATACCCAAATAACTCACTTTCGATTAATTCCTCAGGTAATGCACTAAAATTTATTGCCAAGAATGGTTGATAGTTTCTAGAGGATACGTTGTGAATGGAATTGGCATATAGCTCTTTTCCTGTTCCACTTTCCCCTTGAATGAGAACAGGTAGTTCAGTCTTTGCTAGTTTCGTAGCTATCTTCTTCGTATTGTCTATCATTTTACTGTTACCTATTATGTGATCAAAGGTATATTTGGCTATATAACCTTTTTGTACAAGGTCATGTCTAGCTGCTTTTTCAATCGAGATGGTTTCATCAGCATTTTTGAATATCAAGATGGTAGTGCCCTCTTGTTCAAGGTGGAACCGGTAAACCATTAGATTATAATGATTAATGGTTAAGAAACGACTTCTATCATTCTCCTTAAAAAGAAAGGAATGTAATTGGTCATTCTTCAAAATTTGCTTGATGTTCTTATTCATTGCATGTGTAGCAAAAACACCAGTGTATTGCTCCATCATCTGATTAAAAACGGAAATGTTTCCGTTCGTATCCATTGCAACAATTCCATCATTCACTCCGTCAACGACTTGTTTTAGGTGTTCATTTAATTGAACCGTTTGTTTATGCATATCTGAGATATTCTGACTTAGCTCAATAATCTTTCTTGTATATCGGTCAGAGATATCTCCTCCTAGCTGCTCTTTTAGGTGAAAATGCTCTAAGATGTCCATGATAGTAGTAATATCAATTAGTCTAACACCAATGTTTATGATGGTATCAATATGATCTGGAACTAGATGAACTTCACCAGGAGTAATGGCTGTCTTGATCCCTAAATGTTCTTGTGTGACAGCCGTGCCGGGGTGGTAAGGAATATACTCAATATGATCAATCCCAGTTTTGAGTAAAGTGTGGATTGCCTCTTCAGATGTTTCTGGGAAGTCGTTTACATATAAAACCTTTGACCCTTCTTTTAATTGAAAAAGTTGTTCAATGTACTGATAATTTGTTGTTCTTCTACTAACAATTACTTCGCAGCTATCATCAACCACATGACGAACCTCCTCATCTATTAAATGAGAGGAATAGACTATCAGTTTGTTCGTCAGCATGTTGGGGAGTGAAGTCTCTGAGGCGTAGCTTGTAATGGATATGTACTTTCCTAGAATATCTTTGAGTTGTTGGTGGAGGGTTAGTCTAGTCTCTTCTGTACCTGCTAGGAGAATAAGATCTCTTTTATTATCCAATATAATCACCCTTTAATTGGTTCTAATTGGGTATATTATAACAACCAATTCACCAAAAGATATAGTGAAAACTAGCGATTTGGTGGGAAAATTCAGAATTTTAAACTTGGCACGATTTTTGCATATACAAACATAAATAATGAGGGAGGAATCCAAATGACTGAAGAGCAACAACAGAAAAATAAAGAGGTCAAAGTGCCTCACACATACGTCATTATCTTCTTTGTAGTCTTACTTGCTGCTGCATTAACGTACTTAGTGCCTGCCGGAAAATTTGACACGAAAGAAGTAACCTATCAAAAGGGTGGGACAGAAGAAACCGAGACAGTATTAATTCCAGATAGCTTTCAAATTGTAAAGGATAACGATGGAGAGGCATTGAAAGAGGGAACGACCCTATTTGAACCTGGTGGTGGTGCCGGATTATTAAATTATGTGTTTGAAGGATTGGTATCAGGAAGCAAATGGGGCTCTGCAGTAGGTGTTATTGCCTTCATTCTCATTGTTGGTGGTGCATTTGGAATTATCATACGTACACGTGCAATAGAAGAGGGGATATTGAAGGTTATTGATCGAACCAAAGGTAAAGAATCTTTAATCATACCTGTCTTGTTCTTTTTATTCTCCTTAGGTGGTGCAGTATTTGGTATGGGGGAAGAGGCAATTGCTTTTGCCATGATACTTGTACCTATCGTGGTTGCTCTAGGGTATGATGCCATAACAGGGGTCATGATTACGTATGTTGCTACACAAATTGGATTTGCAACTTCTTGGATGAATCCATTTGGAGTGGCGATAGCTCAGGGTGTAGCTGGTGTGCCAGTATTTTCGGGTTCTATGTTTCGGATTGTAATGTGGCTTTTCTTTACCATTGTAGGGATTATATTTACATGGCAATACGCTTCAAAAATTCGGAAAAACCCTGAGCGCTCCTTGTCCTATCAATCGGACGAATATTTTCGAGAAGATTTTGAATCAAGAGATCTAAATGTCAATTTCACCCTTGGTCACTCATTGGTATTATTGACTGTTCTTGCAGGGATTGTATGGATTATCTGGGGTGTAGTGGTCCATGCTTATTACATTCCGGAGATTGCTAGCCAATTTTTCACGATGGGTATTGTAGCGGGTCTAATTGGTGTCCTATTCAAATTGAATAAAATGGGAGTCAATGATATAGCAGATGCATTCGCACAAGGGGCGAAAGATTTATTACCAGCAGCGCTTGTTGTAGGTATGGCTCAAGGTATTGTGATTATATTAGGGGGAGATAATCCTGCAGAACCTTCTATTTTGAATACGATCCTTCATAGTGCAGGAGAGTTATTTAGTGGCGTAGCACCATCCATATCTGCATGGTTTATGTATATTTTCCAAACGGTATTTAACTTCTTTGTTGTTTCAGGATCAGGACAGGCTGCGTTGACGATGCCACTTATGGCTCCTCTAGCCGATTTAGCTGGTGTAACGAGACAGGTCGCTGTATTAGCATTCCAGCTTGGCGATGGGTTTGCGAACATTATTGTTCCAACATCGGCAGCTCTTATGGGTACACTTGGAGCGGCTAGGTTAGACTGGGGAACATGGTTTAAATTTGTAGTGAAGTTCTTCGTCGTACTATTTATTTGTGGATCCTTATTCGTCATCGTTGCCTCCTTGATAAATTTTGCATAATGAAGACTAGAAAAATATTAAAATACGCTAGGACATACAACATGAAAGGTGTGACACACATGATTACGATACTAAAAAATGGAGATATATATGCTCCGCAATATTTAGGGAAAAAAGATATCCTTATTGCAGGGAGTAAAATTAGCACAATAGCAGATGAGATCCCTATACCAGAATGGATTGGGGATGTTGAGGTCATTGATGCTTCAAATAAAATAATCACACCTGGTTTTATTGATGCCCATGTCCATATTACTGGTGGGGGTGGAGAAGGTGGTTATAAAAGCCGAACACCTGAACTTAACCTAACCGATGCAACCATAGGTGGGGTTACTACCCTTGTGGGAGTGCTCGGTACTGATGGAACAACAAGAACAATGGGCAACCTCATTGCTAAAGCAAAAGGATTACGGGAAGAGGGAATAAGCTGTTATGTTCATACAGGCTCTTACCAGGTGCCTGTTAAAACGTTAACAGGAAGTATTGAGGGAGATTTGCTATATGTAGAGGAGATAATAGGTGCAGGGGAGATTGCTATATCGGATCATCGATCTTCGCAGCCTACTGTGGAGGAATTTGCTCGTATAGCATCTGAAGCTCGTAATGGAGGAATACTTTCTGGAAAGGCTGGGATTGTGAATATTCACGTTGGGGACAGTAAGGATCAGGTGGATTTACTAGAGGAAGTTGCAGAAAGTACGGATATACCGATTAGACAATTTTATCCTACCCATATGAACCGAACACCTGAATTATTTGATGCAGGAATTCGCTATGCGAAAAAAGGTGGATATGTGGATTTTACCACGAGCACCATTCCAAAGTTTTTGGAAGAAGGCGAATTAAAATGTGGTAGTGCCTTGAAAAAAATGCTCGAAGCCGATGTCCCTGTTGAACAGATTACATTTACTTCAGATGGCCAAGCTAGCTTACCAGATTTTGATCAAAATGGAGACTATATCGGTATGAAAATTGGAAAGGTGAGTAGTCTTTACAATGCTGTTAAAGAAGCAGTTACAGAGTATCAAATTAGCTTAGAAACAGCCGTAAAGGTGATAACCTCAAACCCTGCTTCAATATTGAAGCTTCACCATAAGGGTCGTATAGAAACTGGCCTAGATGCTGACCTCGTCATGTTAAATCGAGATTTAGAAGTTGATGGTGTATTTGCATTAGGCAAGGAAATGGTGAGAAATGGGGAGCCGGTAGTGACAGGCACATTCGAATAATGAAAAGCCAATAGACCTCTGGAAAAGGGGTCTATTTTTTATAGATATCGGGAAAACAATAAGAAAACGGTTCTAAAAGGGTGATCATATGAAAAAAATGATAGGGGTTTTCTTAGTTGCGATGTTGGTTGGATGTAGCTCTTCTCCCTCAGAGCAGGAATCAGAGTCAGATCCAACAGTAAACCAAACAACAGAACAGGAAGTGCTTGCGACTAATTTAAAAGTACCTTGGGATATTGTGAAGGTAGGAGAGGATTTTTTCATTAGTGAGCGAGGTGGAGATATTGTAAGAGTGGATAGAGAAGGGGAAAAGACACCTATGCAGCTTCAGTTGCAACAAGATGTAGTTGAAGTTGGAGAGGGAGGTTTACTAGGTTTCATCGTTGCTCCTGATTTTGAGGATTCAAAAGAAGCTTACTTATATCATACATATGTAGATGGCGGTAAGCGATTAAATCGGGTAATAAAAGTAAAGCTTCAGGATGAAACGTGGGTAGAGCAACAGGTATTGTTAGACAAAATACCAGGAGAGAGAATCCACAACGGTGGGCGTTTAGAAATGGGACCTGATGATAAATTATATGTATCCACAGGTGATGCTGCAAAGGAAAGCAGTTCTCAGGATCTTAATAGCTTGTCAGGTAAGATACTGCGGATGAACTTAGATGGCACGATACCTAGTGATAATCCATTTGAAAACTCGTATGTCTACTCATACGGACATCGTAACCCACAGGGTATGACTTGGAGCGAAGATGGAACCATGTATGCAGCAGAACATGGCTCTACCGCCCATGATGAGATTAATGTCATCGAGCCTGGTAACAATTATGGCTGGCCTGTTATACAAGGGGATGAGCAGAAAGAAGGAATGGAGACGCCTCTGTTTCATTCTGGTGATGAGACATGGGCTCCATCAGCATTAGCGTATCGAGACGGTAAGTTATATGCTGCAGGTTTACGAGGAGAGCAAATTAGAGAATTCAATTTAGACAGTAAGGAGTCTTCCGTTTTTCTTAGCGGTGTAGGACGTGTGAGAGATATTTTATTTGCGAATGGAAATATGTATTTTATTACGAATAATACAGATGGAAGGGGAAATCCTCAGCCAGAAGACGATAAACTCATCAAACTCTCTTTGGAAGGTGAGGAGGGAGCGTAAATAAGAAGCTTGCGGAAGTCCTAAACGCGTTGAAAGAGGAATTAACGGCACTTAAAAGAGAGAGCCCGGCAAATGATAACTCATGAAAAGTAATAATCATGAAGGGCTTTGTAACAAATACCCAATTGATGAATACACTATCATCGACTTCTGAATAAAAGGGGAGATGACTTACATGTATCATCAGCAACCATATAATATGCAAATGCCATACGGACAAATGATGCCAGGTCAACAGCAAGGTCAAATGGGTTATGGACAACAAATGCCAATGCAACAAGGGCAGAACATGCAACAAGGAAAAAATATGCAACAAGGGCAAAACATGCAGCAAGTTAAAGGTATGCAAGACATGAAGGATTATTGTTCGAAACATATGTACTATTTTGTCATTATTCAAATGAATGACGGATCGGAACATGAAGGGATAATTGAAGACATCGATGCTGAAAACGTGTTTATTCTAATGCCGGTTGGCGATGAAGATGAGGACGGTATGGAATCCTCTGATGAGCGTCAATTTGGCTATGGCTATGGACCTGGCTTTGGGTATGGTGGAGGATATGGCGGTGGCTATGGCTATGGATATCCTCGTCGCTTCCGTCGTTTCCGTCGCTATCGCTTCCCGTTCTTTGGAATTCGTAGCTTCTTTTTCCCGTTTTTTTGGTAGGAGAATGGTTGAGAAACCCTGCTCACTTGGGCAGGGTTTTTCTTATGTTTTGCTGGGGCGACAGTGGCCAAAACAGTGGTCGCTCATATATTTCAAAAGTCGCTCATAAAATTCAAATTTCGCTCATATATTCAGAATGTTGCTCATAAATTCCGAAAGTCGCTCATAAAACTAAAATCTCGCTCAAACCCGCCGTAACCCTCTCTCAAAAGCACATCTACACATAAAAAACCGGAGAACCCCTAAATGGGAATCCTCCGGTACAACGCTATACAGATTCTCTAAGTGGAGTGTGTTGCTCTTCACTAGAAAAGTTTTGCTTAGGTAGTCTTGGGATAGAAATACCTGTGAATCCATAAAAAAGGTTAAATGCAATGACCAAATATGCAAAGAAGATGAACGGAATGAAGCTATATGGGCTTACTTGAAGGATGTTGCTAATGAATACAGCTGTTACACCCCAAGGGACTAAATTGATGCCTACTGTACCTGCTGCTTCAACGGAACGGGATAAATTCTTCGGATCGATCCCTTTTTGTTGATAGGACCCAACTAATCCACGAGCAGGTAAAATGATGGATAAATACTGCTCCCCACAAGAGAAAGCCACAACCAGGGTAGACAATATTGTTGTAGAGATTAAGGAACCAGTACTCTGAATTTTTGAGATGATGCCTTCTAACAATGTTGCAAAAACCTTAGTACCCTCTAATACTCCTCCAAGAGCTGTAGCGATTATAACCAGTCCGATTGTACTGAGCATAGAGGTGATTCCACCTCTTGATAGTAGAGAGTTTAGTGCTTCGGAATTTGTATCTGCTTGGTATCCATCCGTCATGACTGTCGCGATATCGTTGATGGAACTCCCTTGTACAAAAAATGCCACTACCCCTCCAATTGCAGAAACGATAAGAAGTGAAGGGAGAGCAGGATACCTTCTCGCAATGATTAAAATAGTTAGTAAGGGTAGGAGTAAGAGTGTTGGATGAATGGTAAAAGAACTCATAAGCCCATCCATGATGTTATTCACTTTGCCGTTTTGTATGTTGCTAGTAGACGTGTTCATCCCTAGCCACCAAAATAGCAGGAGAGTAATGATAAAGGCTGGGATGGTATCCCACAACATATGACGCACATGATCAAATAAGTTAGCTCCTACCATAGCTGGTGCAATGTTAGTTGTATCGGATAAGGGAGACAGTTTGTCACCAAAAAATGCACCGGAAACGATAGCCCCTACTATATGAGCCGACGGAATTCCCATGCTAGATCCAATTGCCATAAATGCTAAACCTACTGTTGCGACAGATGTAAAAGAACTACCTAAAGAGATAGCAACAATGCCGGTAGTAATCGCAACAGTTGGAAGGAATAACGTAGGGTTTATAAATTCTAAGCCGTAATAGATAATAGTTGGAATGGTTCCACTAAGCATCCAATTGCCAACAATTGTACCTATTACAAATAAGATGAAGACAGCTGGTAAGGCTCGAGATACACCATTCTTCATGAAATCTTGTAATTCATTCCATGAGTAGCCGTTTAGGAAACCTAGTAGGGAAGCTACGGCTAGTCCAATCATTAAAGGTAAAAACATGCTTATCTCCCAAACCATAATCGCGTATGCAGCTGAAATAATAACCGATAGTAAGGGTAATAAAGCTAGTAAAAAGCGTGGTTGTTTGTTCATGATGAAGTTCCTTTCTCGTAATCTATATAGATGCTTTAGTGCTTTTATGCTTTTATTTGCTAAAACATATTGTAAAGATTAAGAGTAGGAGAGTCAATGGAAATGATATAATAATAGAAAAAGAGGTTGCCCGGTTGGGGAACCTCTTTTTCTGGATGGGTATTATAAAATTGTTGGCGATTTTAATTGGACTACCCTAATTAGGACAGTTTGTACGTGGCTAAGCGGGCGCTTGCGCTTTAGCCACGTCCAGCTCCAGCGCCCAGCGACTAGTGTGCTTCCCTCACCTCCGTCCGATAAGTTAACATCGAATCACTACGTTCTTCGTGTTTCCTTTATCTCAAAACGATGAAGGGGAAGTTCGATTAAGATCGCTGCATCGTGCAGCAACATCGAACCAACCCACGTCGTGTGGGCCGCAGTTTGTACGTGGCTAAGCGGGCGCTTGCGCTCTTGCCACGTCCAGCTCCAGCGCCCAGCGACTAGTATGCTTCCCTCACCTCCGTCCGATAAGTCAACATCGAATCACTACGTTCTTCGTGTTTCCTTTATCTCAAAATACACAGAGGAAGTTCGATTAAAATCGCTACGTCACGTAGCAACATCGAACCAACCCACGTCGTGTGGGGCCGCAGTTTGTACGTCGCTACCGGGGCGCTTGCGCTCTGGCCACGTCCAGCTCCAGCGCCCAGCGACTAGCAAACTTCCTGCCCCTCCTTACGATAAGTCAACATCGAATCGCTACCGCTCTCCGTGTTTCCTTTATCTCATACGGAGCCGTCCAGTTTGTACGTCGCTTAACGGGCGCTTGCGCTTTTGTTTTTACTTTGCTGCTTTTTGTAATTTCTGAATCATTTTCAGTGAACGTCCGGTGCCGATGGCTACGGATTCTAGTGGGTTTGGGGCAAGGTGGACTGGGACGTATATTTCGTTGCTCAGCCATTCTTGCATTCCTTTGATTAACGCTCCGCCTCCTGTAATCACAACACCATTATCGACAATGTCTCCGCTTAGTTCTGGTGGGCAATCTTCGAGTGTTGTTTTTACTGTTTCGAGAATGTTTTCTAATGATTCTCGAATGGCAGTTTGAACTTCCGTAGATGTTAGTGTAATCGTTTTTGGTAAGCCAGAAACCATGTCACGACCGCGAACTTCCATTGTTTCCTCTTCATGATCTATTAGGGCATATCCTATTTCCATTTTAATTTCTTCTGCTGTTTTTTCCCCTATTAAAATGTTGTAATGCCTGCGTACATGCTGGATAATTTCTTCATCCATAGTGTCTCCACCATTACGAATAGAACGGCATGATACGACACCACCAAACGAAATAATAGCGACTTCACTTGTACCTCCACCAACGTCTAAAATAACATTGGCAACGGGCTCGCTTACTGGTAAGTCTGCGCCAATCGCTGCAGCTACGGGCTCTTCAATTAAGTGTACATGCTTCGCACCATAGCTTTTTACAGCGTTATGAATGGCGCGACGTTCTACAGATGTAGAACCTGATGGTGTACATATAACAACATTAGGCTTGCGCATAGACAGGCCTATGTCTTTGCTTACTTTCTTAAGCATTTCCTTAAGCATTTGAGCTGTAATGTCATAATCAGCAATTACTCCTTCACGAAGCGGTCTTACAGGGATAACGTTCTTTGGTGTTTTACCAACCATTCGTTTCGCCTCTGAACCGACTGCCAATACGTTTTTTGTTGCCGAGTCGATCGCAACAACGGAGGGCTCGTTCAACACAACCCCTTTACTCTTAGAGTAAACAAGAATATTAGCAGTACCCAAATCTATTCCAATCTCTGCATTTGTAAACATATAAAATTTCCTCCACTGGTGATAGGTTCTATTTATAGTACTTCTACCATTGTAAGCATTTTTTGAGGGTATAGGTCGTGGTAAATCGTACCTATTTCCGCTAAAATTTAGCTAATACCCACTCTTTCCCATTAAAATACAATTGTTAAACACACTTACTTCCAGAAATTATGGCTTGATATGAAAAAAAGGCATAAAAAAACAGGAAGCTGTTGTGCTTCCTGTTCTTTTATTATTCAGCTTTGTCGAAGTATAGGTTCGCTAGGATGTGTTTTTTGTAGCTCTCAAGCTTACGTCCTTCATAACGGCTCATGCCAAGTTTTTTAAGTTCGTTAACGTACCAACCTTTGCTTCCGATATGCATGCCTATCATCCTTTCATATATAATTCCTATCATTTCAGTGCACAAATCGTCGATAGTCATTGTATCATCATTTCCAAATAAGCGAAAGTCATTCACGAAAATTTTTTTCTGTACATTATTACGATATGTGGGTGCTATTGCATCGTTTGTTATAATACATGGGAAGGAGGGTTGTACGAATGCAGCCACAGTCTTATTTATCCTACGAAGAGATACTTCAAAAGATTGAGCTACTCAATGCTCAATATGAAATAAATGACGAATATTTTTCTAGTATTGTGGACCAACTGTTAGCGAGTGATAAAGACGCTAATGAAATTGTGATGGAAGGGTTCCAATTAATGCTAGAACAAGTAAATAGAGAAATGGCCAAGATGGAGAATTTCATGGATGTGACAGCTTCCTGTTTTATGGGATGTGCCTTTTGCTGTTATTTTCCGATTATCATTACTGGAATGGAAGCCAAGACAATGACACGAATCATGGAATCATGGCCAAAGGATCGTAAAGACAAGATTGTCAATCACCTGCAACAGTACTTTGAAAAATATGAAAAAGAAGTAGAGCAAGTGACTTCCCTTGACCGTGATGATCCTAAATTCAAGCAAAACTATATCGCATCCCAGGTGCCATGTCCGATGTTAGATACGGAAACAAATATGTGTATGGCATATGAAATTCGCCCAATTCCATGTAGAACCTATGTGAATTATGCAGATCCTCAAGTTTGTGCAGATAATTATATGCCGAAAGAAACGATAAGTTATGAGTTTCTCTATGATTTCTACATGGGTGCCTTAAATGAGATTATGCAAGAACTCTATGAAAATGGGGAAGAAGCATTTGTCGAGTACCCATCCGATGTATGGAACTATGATTTCCTTGCAAATTGGTTAAAAGATTGGGTTCAAGGTGAGCAACAACAAGCGTAAGTATGTATGGGGAAGAAAATAAACTTCTTGCGCTTTTTAATAGGAGAGGAAAGGGAGTATTGTAATGGAAGATGATTTTCGCATTATATCGATGCATGTAGGCGGACCAAAAAATGTTGTGCGAAATGGAGAAGAGCTTTACACAAGTTTTCTTAAGACACCTACGACAGATCGAATTGCTCTCTCCTCTCAAGGCTTAAAAGGCGATGGCCAAGCTGTCACCAAGTTCCACGGTGGGGTAGAAAAAGCGATTTGTGTGTATCCTTATAAGCACTATGCATATTGGGAACAGCAACTCGACAAAAAAATGGATTTCCCTTCATTTGGTGAGAATCTTACTATAGATGGTCTTCATGAAGAGAATATCAATATTGGCGATGTGTTTCAGTGGGGAGATGCTAAACTTCAAGTGGTGCAGCCTCGCAAGCCATGTGAGCGTATCGCGTTTGTTCACCAAGTCAAACACCTTACGAAGCAAGTTGTTCACACGGGGTACACCGGTTTTTATATGAGTGTAGTGAAAGAAGGGGAAGTTTCGGCTAACGATCGTTTTGAACGAATCCAAACAGACCCACATGCTGTTTCTGTAGCATATGTGAATCAGATAAAACTGAAAGACCGAAACAATATCGAGGGAATACGTACCATTCTTCAAGTGGATGGTTTAGCAAATGAACTACGCCAAGGATTGCAGGAACGTTTGGACAAATTACAAGACACAATATAACAAGTGTTTTACACGAAGGCCTTTATTGTAACAAAAAGGCCTTCTTTTTTTATGCGTCAATAGGGATTTACAAGAAATTTTTAGGTTTAATGGATGAGATACCCAGTATTTTGTTAATCATATGAATCTCTTAAAATTCACACATTTCGGGTAGTTTATATTAAATTAAGTAGAGGAATATTCTTTTTGATAGATCACGTGGAAAATTATCCCGTAATTGTTACAAAAAAATAGATGCTATGATGAGGTTGTCCCAAAAAACAACAACACGGGAGGAGATTCAACTTGTTTAAAAAAATCACTATTACGTCTGCATTAGCAGCAAGCGTTATCGTTGGAGGCGTAGCTCAAACAGAGGCTAGCGCTCAATCAAACCAACAAGAAAAAAATATTCAGGTGTACTCAGAGCAATCTCTACAGTCATTTGATAGAGAGGATATCCAAAATTGGTTCTCTAAATATCTATCAGACTATCAAGTAAAATGGGGCGAAAAGCAACCAACTCAGGAACAACCTGATCAAAATACAGAACAACAGCCAACTCAGGAGCAGCCTGATCAAAATACAGAACAGCAGCCAACTCAAGAACAGCCTGAGCAAAATACAGAACAAGAAACCCAACAACAAGCTGAGCCTAAAGAGCAGCAAGAAGCAACTCCAAGTCAATCATCTCAGCAACAAGAACAAGCACAAACAGAGCAGCAAAATACAGAGCAACAAGCGTCAACACTAAGTCAATATGAACAAAAGGTAGTGGAACTGACAAACGAAGAGCGTACAGCTCAAGGTCTAGAGCCACTAAAAATAGACAAGCAGCTTAGCGATGTGGCTGAGAAGAAATCAGAAGACATGGCTCAAAACAACTATTTCTCTCACAACAGCCCAACGTATGGTTCTCCATTTGATATGATGAATCAATTTGGCGTAGATTACCGTACCGCTGGTGAAAATATTGCTAAAGGTCAACGTACACCACAAGAAGTAGTAGATGCGTGGATGAACAGTGAAGGCCACCGCAAGAACATTATGAATGAGAACTTCACTCATATTGGAGTAGGATTTGTAGAAGACGGTAATCATTGGACTCAACAATTTATTGGTAAATAAACGATCACAATAATCCCCTTTTATAACGTTTACTTTGGCGCATGGATGTATTCCATGCGCTTTTTTTAGTTTAAGAGAGGTTTTTTATCATATAGGCTTTGTTGAAGTTTGTTGTAATGACTTATTTAATCTGGGAAAGAGGTTGGGAGGTACGGAAACATGGCCAGGAAGGGGATTGGGGGTGGTCGCTCCTAATTTGAAAAAGTTGCTCCTATATCTGAATTCTCGCTCCAAAAATCCAAAAGTCGCTCCTATATTCGAAAAGTTGCTCGCAAAGGCCCCCAGCGAATCCGAGCGCAGGTCCGGGTCTGCATGTCACGAAAACTGTTCTTGCTAGTGTTATTGGCATTTCACTAGGAAAGAGAGCTATAATAAAAAAAAGCCCTCAGACAAAATCTGAGGGCTCATAAACTACAAGACGCCTATTAACTTCAATCCTAAGAATACGAAAATCCAACTGTCTAATCGATCGAGTACGCCGCCATGGCCAGGGAAGATATTACCTGAGTCTTTTACGCCATAATGGCGTTTTAGGCCTGATTCTACTAGGTCACCAACTTGTCCAGCAATGGAGACCACCAGGGTTATAGCTAATGCGTGTACGTAGCTTTGGTAAGCATCTAGTATGCTGTGTAGAGCGAAGCCGATGACAAGGGCTGTAATGATTCCGCCAGTTGCCCCTTCAATTGTTTTGTTAGGACTAATAGCTGCAGCTAGCTTGTGTTTGCCGAATTTTTTCCCGATGAAATAGGCGCCGGAGTCGGTTGACCAAATCGTTAAAAGCACGACGAACGTCCAAATGACACCTTTTTCAATCCTAGCCTCTGCTAAAGATTCAAATCCAAAGCCCAAATATAGAACTCCAATCAACACAGTGCCGGCCTTTTCAATAGAAAATCCTTTGTTAAAGATTGTTGTGGTAATGAAGAAGATCACAAGGGCTAACAATACTCTAATTTGGAATTGGGACGTCCCACCAAACAATAGGGGGGAAAATAATAAGATCACCCCTAACGAGCCTACAAACCACTTTGTTCCAAACTTCCTTATTTTAATAATTGAGGAGAATTCATAAAATCCTATAAGAGCAAGCGCTAACGTTAAATAGGTAAACACATGCCCGCCTATTTTAAAAGGTATTAAGAATAGAACCGCTAGCAAAACTCCCATTAAGATACGTTGTTTCATTATTACACTTCCTTGCATTTTCTACTTATTTCAATAAAGAGCTAGTAAACAGTTTAAGGTTTTTCATCATGTACTTATACATAGAAACGATAAGTAAATACTGCTTTACTAAGCCTACCATATGATTCGATGGAATAAAAAATGAATTTTAATATAATTTTTACAAAATCATGGTGGATTGTTTGAAGATTCCTGAAGAAAGGTAGAGAAATACTAGAATCTTTCTAACGAGGAAGGATGGATATGAATGAATAAAAAAATACAGGTCATAAAAGGCGACATAACAGAGATACAAGTAGACGCCATCGTGAATGCTGCTAATGAGCAACTAGCAGGTGGTGGTGGGGTTGATGGAGCTATCCATAGAGCTGGTGGTCCTACCATCATGGCAGAATGTCGGGAGATTGGCTCTTGTCCAACTGGTCAAGCTGTTATAACAAACGGTGGAAAGCTTCCAGCGAATAAAGTAATTCATACGGTTGGCCCAGTTTGGAACGGAGGCAATAAGAATGAAGCAGAACTTTTAGCAAGCTGTTACCAACAATCCCTTTTACTAGCTGAAGAATATCAATTGAAACGGGTAGCCTTTCCGAATATAAGTACAGGTGTATATGGATATCCTAAGAAAGAGGCTGCACGAATAGCTGTTCAAACAGTAGAAGAAACATTAAGAAATCTTAACGATGTAGAAGAGGTGTATTTTGTATGCTTTGATGAAGAAAATGAAAGCATATATAAAGAATGGTTAGGTCATAACTAAGTAAGTCATAATATAGCCCTTTGTATGGTTTTTATATAACGTGTATAGGGTAAGTTTCATAGTAGAGCAACTGATTGAGTAAGTAGGAGGAAACAAGATGAATTATGTAGAACACGCTTTGGAATTAGCCGTCGAAAACGTTAAGGAAGGTGGTCATCCTTTTGGAGCTGTGCTTGTTCAAGGGGATAAGGTTATAGCCGAAGGTGTGAACCAACTTCATCATAGATTCGATGTGACTGCACATGCCGAATTAGAAGTGATTCGTAAAGCACAAGAGAGCTTACAAACTCAGGATCTAAGTGACTGTACGATGTATGCCAGTGGTGAGCCATGTCCGATGTGTCTTACGGCCATGTACTTTGCTGGAATCAAGACAGTCTATTATTCTCAGTCCATCCATGAAGCAGAAGAAGCTGGGTTAGGCATGGCGAAAACGGTGTATATGGATTTAGCGAAACCAAGTGAACAGCGTAAAATCAATATGATCCATACTCCACATGAAAGTACGAACGAAGATCCAATGGAACTTTACAAACAACAAAACGAATCCAATACACACTCCGAATAGGGATAAAGGTACTTTAGTGCTTTACTTGACAAACTACCTAAACGAATATACTCTATAGGTTGAATTCAATAGGTAGGATTGTCACTGTTTGGCAGGCAAGACCTAAAACGTATGAGGAGTCTTCCAGGGTGTTTTAGGTCTTTTTTTAAAGTAAAGAAAGTATAAATTTCTGACGCTTACGTGTCTAGCTCCAGCGCCCAGCGACTAGCAAACTTCCTGCACCTCCTTACGATAAGTCAACATCGGATCGCTTGCGCTCTCCGTGTTTCCTTTATCTCTGAAGGATTTAGAGGAGGTTCGATTAAGATCGCTGCATCATGCAGCAACATCGAACCAACCCACGTCGTGTGGGCAGCAGTTTGTACGTCGCTAGCAGGGCGCTTGTGCTTTTCTTAATTATACTTCCTGGAGACTCTACCTTAGCTTATTTATTGCAAGAGGCTCTATGCGCATTTTTTGAACGATAAGAACAAAAAAAGGGTGATAAATATGTTAAAAAAACTATTTGGTAAGAAGGAAGAAAGCAAAGAAGCAACATTAGTCGCACCATTAGACGGAAAGATTGTTCAACTAGAAGATGTACCAGACCCTGTATTCTCCCAGAAAATGATGGGAGAAGGCATTGCGATTGAACCGGCAAATGGAGAGGTTGTAAGCCCTGTTGAGGGAGAGGTCGTTCAAGTATTCCCAACAAAACACGCGGTAGGCCTTCAAACGAAATCTGGAATTGAATTACTTGTTCATATCGGTCTTGAAACAGTTAGCATGGATGGAGAAGGATTCGAAGCTCATGTAAAACAAGGCGACAAAGTAAGTGCTGGCGATAAACTCATCACATTTGACGTTGATTTAGTTAATGAGAAAGCGAAAAGTTCGGTAACTCCAGTGATTATTACAAATAGCGATTCAATCGAAAATCTAGAAACACTAAATACAGGTGAAGCAGTTAAAGGCGAAACAGAATTGCTTCACGTTCAAATGAAATAAACGGTTGGCGTCAGGAAAGAGCTTGGATTTGTCCGAGCTCTTTTTTCGTGAGTTATTATTCGATAAGTGGCCATTATGCTGAGGACTTGGGTTTGAGAGGGGGGGGCTTTCAAACTCCATTTATGCTCGCATCGGATTGGGTTATGCTCTCTTCCAATCCCCGTATGTTCACTTTGATTTGCTTTTTTATCTCCATTAGGACAAGACGATGTTATCAATTTCCGCTATAATATAAGTAACTTAAATTGAGATTGGTGGGAGTTTTCTTGAGAAAAGGTATTATAAGCTTAGGTGAAGCATTAATTGACTTTATCCCGATGACAGCTGAGAATGTTCACTATCAAAAAAGTCCTGGAGGTGCTCCTGCGAATGTGGCGGTAGGTGCTGCTCGACTTGGTTCAAAGGTAACGTTTCTAGGGAAAGTGGGAGATGATTCCCTTGGACGATTTTTAAAAGAAACATTGACTAGTTATGGAGTTTCCACAGAAGGAATGATTTTTTCACAAGAGACGCGTACCAATATAGTTATGGTGACTCTATCAGAGGATGGGGAGCGTAATTTTGAATTCTTCATCAATCCAAGTGCTGATCAAATGCTAGAGCAGAAGGAATTAAATGGAGCGTTATTCGAAGATCATAAAATCTTGCATTTTGGTTCCATTTCGATGATACAAGAGCCAGTCAAACAAGCTACAAAATATGCAGTTGAATTAGCAAGGGAAAAAGGCATGATTGTATCCTTCGATCCGAACTTACGCTCAGCGCTTTGGCCTTCTCAAGAACAGGCAAAAGAAACAATTGTTTCGATGCTTGATCAAGTAGATGTTTTGAAAATATCAGATGAAGAGCTTGAGTTTATTACAGGTGAGTCTGATATAGAGGCAGGCATAGAGAAGATGCGTGATTATCAAGTTCCATTAATGCTCGTAACGTTTGGCGGAGATGGAAGTTATGTTGTTAAAGATGGTGAATTTGTTCAAGTACCAGCTATGAAGGTGGAAGCAGTCGACACGACAGGAGCAGGAGATGCTTATGTTTCTGGGATCTTACATAGCTTAAATGAGGTTGATCAGTCACTTGAGGAGTTAACGCTAGAACAAGTAAAGCAGATGGCAGAATTCGCTAGTGTATCAGGAGGGCTTGCAGCGTCCACCAAAGGTGCGATGACAGCACTGCCTACATCAGAACAGGTGAAAGATTACTTGAGTAAGTAATTCTATCTAACGTAAAAAACCCTAGCCTTCACATAATAGGCTAGGGTTTCATTATTTAAATAGAATGACTAAATAAGTTTAAGTTCAGGTCAGAAGAGAGGCGCTCTAGAATCTTTCCGCCTCCAACACTATTCCCTTTTTCATTAATAGCTGGTCCAATCACTCCAATACCATAACGGCCAGGAACAACACTTACAATGCTTCCACTTACGCCACTTTTACAAGGGAAGCCGACTTTAACAGCAAAGTTTCCTGATTCGTTGTACATGCCAGATGTCATCATAATGGCTTGCAGGGTTTGTAAATGTTTATCGGAGATGAGTTGCTCATTGTCGTTTAGCAATTTTCCTCCGTTGGCTATGAACAATCCTACTCTTGCTAAATCCTCTACCGTGAAGCTGATTGAGTTGATGCGAAAGTATAAATCCAGAGCCTCTTCAGGGTCTAATGCTACTGCTCCAGTACTACTCATATAGTAGGCGAGGGCGCGGTTACGATCACCTTTTCGTTTTTCTGCTTGATAGACACTATTGTCATATGAAATGTTTTCATTATTTGTGATGGTCTTCAACATCGACATAATCCGTTCGAACCGCTCTTGGACGCTATCTCCTTTAATTAATGAACAAATCGCTATGGCTCCGGCATTCACCATAGGATTATACGGTCTATGTACATCATTTGATTCCAAGTGACTAATTGTATTAAAGAAGTCGCCCATTGGCTCCATCCCAACCGTTTGGAATACTTTTTCTTCGCCGAGGTCTTGTAACGCGACCATCAGGCTGATGATTTTCGAGACACTTTGTAAGGAAAAGCTCAGATCCGTCGATCCAGCCTTATAGATTTGATTATCCATATCAATCATGGCAATCCCCAGGTCGTTTTGATTCTGGTTATCCAAACAAGGTAAATCAGCCATTACTTCTCCTTTCGTTGTATAGGGTCTATATTCTGTAATGAGTTCTTTTAAATAATCATTGCTTACATGTTTCATAGTTACGACCTCCATTTCCATAGTGGTCTATTCCCCACGGGGAGTAAGTATCAAACAATATCACCAGTATAGTGGGCTATGATATAATAATGGAAAATGAGCGTTTAAACTGAAGGAGTGGTGCTTGATGGACTTTGCATATCGAATGGCAGAGGAAAAAATTAAGCAAGCTGAAAAAAACGGAGAATTCAAAGATCTCCCAGGAAAAGGGAAGCCGTTAGACTTTAGTGAGATCAATGCTGTACCTGAAGACTTACGGATGAGTTATACCATTTTAAAAAATGCCAATATGATACCTGAAGAAATGCAGCTTAAGAAGGATATGGTTGATTTAGAAGAGCTTATTGCATTGTGTGAGCATGAAGAGGATAAGAAGCCGTATCGTAAGCAGCTAGGCGAAAAGCAAATTCGGTTCCAAACATTAATGGAGAAACGAAAACTAGGAAGCTCAGGTGCGTATCGGCAATATCGTGGACAGATTGATCGGAAGATGGGTTTATAAAGAAGAAAGCCAACAGTTTTTACTTCGTATTGAAGTAGGAGTTGTTGGCTTTTTTACATTATATAAGTTTCTGTTAAAGTTTGGTGTTGATTTTGGAATCAACTATCCAAAATAGCCTTATTCAAGATAAGAAGCATAATGTTGAAGACTTGGATTCGAGATATTTTATAGAATCAACGTGTCGCAAAAGAGGGATGTTTCCGTTGCTTTTGTGAGAATAAAGGTGGCCTCTGGAACAACTCGCGTCCTACCGGCGAGCTGGCAAGCCTCCTCGAGCCCAAAAGCGGGGCTCTGCGGGGTCTCGCCTACCTCTTTCTCCGGCGGGAGTCTCCTTGTTCCACGGCCACCTTTGCTTTTTTGGGAGGGACGGAAACATGGGCAGAAAAGGGAGTTTTAGGTTGTGGCTCCTGATTTTCAAAAGTTGCTCCTGTTTTTCGATTCTTGCTCCGAAAGTAGGAAAAGTCGCTCCAGAGCCCCATAAGTATGGCGAAAGGTCGCTACTAAGCATAGCAATGTTCAATCAATTTTATG
>NZ_AVBF01000031.1 GCF_000770635.1 Pontibacillus yanchengensis Y32 | reverse complement strand
ATAATGAAAAATGGGAACAACAAAAGAATATGGTTAAAGAGAAGCTTTCAGACGAGAAAACGGGTGAAATCTACGGGAAACGTAAAACAGACGTAGAACCAGTTTTTGGATTCTTGAAGGCTAATTTGCATTTCACTCGAATGTCCGTTAGGGGCAACGAGAATGTTCATAATGAATTAGGATTTGCGTTCATGGCAGTGAACTTAAGAAAGTACAATGCCATGAACGGAAATAAACCCATAGATTATAGAAATGACCCTAAGAAAAAAGGTTCCAATCATCCAAAAACGATGATTGGAACCTTTTTAATTATCTGAGACTAGTTTTGTCCCAGCCTCTTTTTTAATAGCTTTTATCTTTTTACGACCATTTTCAACAAATGTTTAGCATAGGAATCTGCAATTTCTTCAGCCGTCTGAGGGCCGTCTTCGCTATACCATTGCAGGGTCCAGTTTAACGCTCCTAAAATGATAAATCGAACCATACGAATATCGATCGTTTCGTCAAAAACGCCTGTATCTATTCCTTCTTTTAATATATCATCAAAATGATGTGCATAATCTTTTCGTTGTTGTAATGCTTCTTCTAAGTGCTCGCCGGTGAAATTTTGATTTGGTTGGTCCATCATCAAAAACATCGACTTTTCACTAGTTGCCAGTAAGATGTGGGACTTAACAGCTTGTTCTAGCTTTTCGGTTGGATTTTTATCACTATTTACGACTTGTTGTATCTTATCAAGACTTAAATCCATGACCATCTGATGACATTGAAACATAAGGTCGTCTTTATTCTTGAAATAATAGTACATAGACCCTTTTGTCATCAGAAGATTTGCTGCCACCTCTTCCATTGTAGTACCGTGAAAGCCTTTTTCCGCTAGAACAGTAGCGGCGGACCTTAGTATATCTTGCTTTTTTTTCGCAATTTTTTTCTCTCGTAATGACAATGATGTTCCCTCCGTGTATACCTTCTATTTGTGGGTCGCTCCTATATTCGGAAAGTCGCTCCTATTTTGAAAATCTCGCTCCAATATTCAAATAGTCGCTCCTAAATTCTAAATCTCGCTCCAAAAATCCAAAAGTTGCTCGCAACCCCCGCGTCCCTCGCAAACCCTACATCCAATGAGACA
This sequence comes from Pontibacillus yanchengensis Y32, assembly GCF_000770635.1. Classification (GTDB taxonomy): domain Bacteria; phylum Bacillota; class Bacilli; order Bacillales; family BH030062; genus Pontibacillus; species Pontibacillus yanchengensis. The sequence goes on along the minus strand of NZ_AVBF01000031.1, from coordinate 48,730 downwards.
AAAGCATTATCATACAAAGGATGAAGGTAAGCAAGCCTTTACCTCAGCTCAATATAACGCTAGGTTTAGTGTATATATTTTTAAACAATTAGTCAAAAAATAAATAGTTGTATAAATTTTAGAAAATTGTTATTATTTGTTTATGAAAACGTTATCTTTTATGGGTGACTAGATTTGCTTTTATATCGGAAAGGGGATATGCTGCGTGTCCTTACCACTCGATGGTGTACGCGTTCTTGATTTAACGAGATTACTTCCGGGTCCATATTGCACGATGATGCTGGCTGATTTTGGTGCGGATGTTATTAAGGTTGAGGATCCTAAAGGTGGAGACTATGCTCGTTGGAATGAGCCAAAAGTTGGTGATCAAAGCGCTCTATTTTGTTCGCTTAATCGGAACAAAAGGAGTGTCACCTTGAACCTTAAAGATGAAGAAGATAAACAGTTATTTATTGAGTTAGTTAAAACCGCTGATGTTGTGATTGAATCCTTTCGACCAGGTGTAATGGAAAGGTTGGGCTTGTCTTACGAACATTTGAAACAACATAATCCTCAACTCATATATTGCGCCTTGACGGGATATGGTCAAACAGGTCCTTATGCAAAAGAGGCGGGACATGACCTAAACTTCCTTAGCTACTCAGGCTTACTCCATCTACAAGGACAGCCTGGAGAGAAACCTCTAATCCCATCTGTTCAAATTGGAGATATTGGCGGAGGAGCACAAATGGCTACCATCGGAATACTGGTATCGATTATAGATGCTCAAAAAACAGGGGAAGGCCAGTTTATTGATATTTCCATGCTGGATGGAACTGTTTCTTGGATGCAGACGATACTACCTGATTATTGGGCCAATCCAGACGAGGAGCCTGATAGAGGGGAACTTGTATTGAGTGGGGGTAAAGCTTGTTATGAAGTGTATCGAACAAAAGACGATCGATACCTAGCAGTAGCGGCTCTCGAGTTTAAGTTTTGGAAAAATTTTTGCGAAGTGATTGGAAAAAAAGCGTTCATTGTTCAGCTGAATGCTCCTGTGGAACAGCAACAACTTTTGAAAAAAGCGATTCAAGAAGTAATCGAACAAAAGACGCTACAAGAATGGTTAGTGCTTTTTGATGGGAAAGAAGCATGTATCTCTCCTGTACTAACACCACAAGAAATGTCCGATCATCAGCATTTTAAAGATCGTTCACTCATCACAGAAGTCGAGCACCCTAACGCTGAACGTATAAAGCAAATCAATAACCCTATTAAGTTAGAGGGGAAAAACATACACATACGAAAGAATGCACCTGGATTAGGAGAGCACAATGATGAGGTGTTTCAAGAACTTGGTTACTTGAAAAATCAAGCGAGTGATACTTAGTTTACTAGTCAAAAAGGGAAGGGGAGAGAAAATGATATGAATATTCAAGATTCGATTGCTATTGTAACAGGCGGCTCTTCTGGTCTAGGGGAAGGAACAACCCGCAATATCGTAAAGCATGGTGGTAAAGTAGCTATTCTAGATTTATCTGAAGAAAAAGGAACTAGTTTAGCAGAAGAGTTAGGCGAGCAAGCCATTTTTATAAAAACAGATGTAACTAGTGAGGGCGATGTGCAAGTAGCTATTGAAAAGACGATTGCTCAATTTGGAGGCTTCAACACGGTTGTAAACTGTGCAGGAATTGGTGCCGCAGAAAAGACCGTAAGTAAAGGGAAGGCACATGATTACGCAACCTTCCAGAAGGTTATCCAGATAAACTTAATGGGCACGTTTAATGTGATTCGTCTAGCAGCGGAGAAATTAGTAGAGGGAGAGGCAAATGAGGAAGGAGAGCGCGGCGTTATTATCAATACAGCCTCCGTAGCGGCTTATGAAGGGCAAATCGGGCAGGCTGCTTATAGTGCATCAAAAGGCGGCGTCGTTGGCATGACCTTGCCGATTGCAAGAGATTTAGCCAAGAGTGGTATTCGCGTCGTGACAATTGCCCCTGGTTTAATCGAAACACCATTATTCGGTTCGTTATCAGACAAAGCACGCGCGGCACTAGAATCACAAATTCCATTCCCATCAAGGTTAGGCCGTCCTGAGGAGTATGCCAAACTAACGCAATCCATCTTAGAGAATGCCATGCTTAATGGAGAGACGATTCGTTTAGACGGCGCATTGAGGATGGCACCTAAATAAGAATAGACTGCTAGATTATCAAAAAATAGCGCTTCTTGCGCACATATGGAGGAATGTATCATGCGTGAAGTAGTAATTGTGGAGGCAGTCCGAACACCGGTTGGAAGGCGAAAGGGAGTATTACGCAATACTCGCCCAGACGATATGGCTGCATCGGTTCTAAAGGAATTGGTTAAGCGAGCTGGCGTTTCATCAGAATCCATTGAAGATGTCATTTTGGGTTGTGTGTCCCAAGTCGAAGAACAAGGGTTGAACATTGCTCGTTCAGCGGCATTAATGGCTGACTTTCCAATCCATGTGCCGGGAACAACGATCGATCGCCAATGTGGTTCTGGTCAACAGGCGATTCACTTTGCCAACCAAGCTATTTTGAGCGGGGATATGGATATCGTCATCGCTGGAGGAGTAGAAAGCATGACGCGTGTTCCGCTAGGTGCTTCAAGGCGCCAGTCCGATTGGAGTGAGCAGTTAAGTTCACGCTATGAAATGATTCATCAAGGGTTATCTGCAGAACGTATTGCGGAAAAGTGGGGCTTCTCCCGTGAACTACTGGATAAATATTCACTAGAAAGTCATCGTCGTGCAATTGAAGCGACAGATGAAGGTCGATTTGATCAGGAAATCATGCCGCTTGAAGTTACACTCGATGATGGTTCGACAACCGTCATTAAGCACGATGAAGGACCGAGGAGAGATACGACTCTTGAAAAGCTAAGTGCACTAAATCCTGCCTTCACTGAAGATGGAGTGATACATGCTGGAAACTCTAGTCAGATGAGTGATGGAGCTGCAGCATTGTTGTTAATGTCTAGGGATAAAGCGGAAGCGCTTGGTCTTAAGCCTAGATTTCGAGTTGTCGCTCGTACGGTAGTTGGCTCAGATCCAACCCTGATGCTAACAGGTCCAATTGATGCAACGAGAAAAGTATTGGATAAAGCAGGATTAACCATTAATGACATGGATACGTATGAAGTAAACGAAGCATTTTCACCCGTCCCATTATGTTGGCTTAAAGAAATTAATGCTGACCCACAAAAGCTAAATCCAAATGGAGGAGCTATCGCTCTAGGTCACCCGCTAGGTGCTACCGGTGCACGTCTTATGACATCGATGATTCATGAGCTTGAAAGAACAGGAGGACGATATGGTCTGCAAGCCATTTGCGAAGGTGGCGGTATGGCCAATGCAACGATTATAGAACGAATAGAGGCATAGTAACATCTGCATGATGGCCATAAAGCACATTCATATATTAGGAAGGTGAAGGCTATGAAAAGGCCCATTTTAACAGAGAGTCATGAAATCTTTAGACAGTCGTTGAGACGATATTTGGAAAAAGAAGTAATCCCTAATTTTGAAAAATGGGAAGAGGAGCGTCACGTACCACGCTCCTTTTGGACGCAGCTTGGTGAGCTAGGTTTTCTATGTCCATGGGTGGATGAGCAATACGGTGGTATGAATGCAGATTTCGGATACTCCGTTGTTTTTTCAGAGGAAATGGAGAAAGTAGGAGCGGGACTAGTGGGACCAGGCCTTCACAATGATATTGTTATGCCTTATATCGATGCGTTTGGTACGGAAGCGCAAAAGAAAAAGTGGCTACCTAAAAGTACGACCGGACAAATAATTTCAGCCATCGCGATGACAGAACCCGGTACTGGCTCTGATTTGGCATCGATTAAGACCGCTGCCAAACGGGATGGGGATGACTATATACTGAATGGAGAGAAAACATTCATTACGAATGGTTACTCATGCAACTTTGCCGTTGTTGTTTGCAAAACAGATCCTAAAGCTAAGCCGGCTCATAATGGAATCAGCCTCATTGTCGTAGATGCGGTTGACCAGGAAGTCCCAGGATTTAAAAAAGGGAAAAAGTTAAACAAAGTAGGCCAGCATACAAGTGACACATCAGAATTAATTTTTGACGATTGTCGTGTACCTGCTAGCAATTTGCTCGGTGAGGAAGGGAAAGGCTTTTATTACTTAATGGATAAGCTACAACAGGAACGCTTAACGGTAGCGATAACGGCTATGACCTCCTGCGAACGAATGTTACAACTGACAATGGATTATGTGAAACAACGGGAAGCCTTTGGAAGACCAATTAGTAAGTTCCAAAACACCCAATTTAAAATTGCCGAAATGGCAACGGAAATACAAATAGGTAGAACGTTCGTTGATAACCTAATTACAAAGCATATGGCTGGCGAGGATATCGTAAATGAAGTGTCCATGGCGAAATGGTGGACTACAGACTTATCCAAAAAAGTAGCAGGAGAATGCATGCAGCTCCATGGCGGCTATGGATACATGGAAGAATACGAAATTGCCAGACGGTATAGAGATGTTCCCGTAGCTTCGATTTATGCAGGGACTAATGAGATTATGAAAACAATTATTGCGAAGAATTTAGGGTTGTAGAGTTATTAAAGAAAGTACGAGAGTAGGGCTAAATCATAGTGGTTTAGTCTTTTTTTTATGGATGTGTTAAAGTTCGTTGTTGATAAAATAATGAAATAGTATTAGGTTTTTCCATTAAGCACCATAACCTTTAATAACTAATGAGTCTGGCCCCGTTACTTTTGTGAGGAAGGGGCTGCGGTGAAATGGTTCGCTTTCCGCGGAGGAACATGCGAGCCTCCTCGTTCGGCTACGCCTCTCTGTGGGGTCTCGCATTGTCCCTTCTTCCGCAGGAGTCTCACCATTACCCTCCGCCCATCGGTATAAGGGATAACGGATCCATCGTAGTTAGTGCTAGGTTGAGTATTATGATGTTTTACCACCTTGAATATTTGAATCAATAGTGTTGAAACTTTCCCGTTAATCCAAATAAAAGGCAAATACCTTCCTTGATATGGATTCCAAAAACATGGCGTTGATTCGGTGGGAATTTGCGAGACTCCTGCGGAAATACGATCGAGTGAAGACCCCGCAGAGAGGCAAAGCCGAACGAGGAGGCTTCACCGATTGTCCGCGGAAAGCGAGTGAATTCCCACCGAATCAACCACTCAGGCACCAAAACTCCTTATTCAAAATTTCGCTTCTTATCGTGAATAAGGCTATTTTGATTAGTTGATTCCAAAATCAACACCAAACTTTAACAGAGTCTTTTTTATAAATCTTATTCTGATATAAAGTAATGATAAAATAAATGCAATATAGATCTCTTAAGGAGGAAGTTGGATTGTTTACATTTCTATTGATAGTACTGGCTACTTTTCTTGGTTGGTTATTATTAGTGATAGGTGGACCTTACTTTGGAGCTGTTGTTGCGTTTGGTATTATTGCTGGTTGTTTGTTTAGAGGCGTGTATCTTTTGAACCTGTTGGTAAATGAGTTAGTTGATAATAAGTGATTACATATCAAGGCGGGATGAATAATGTATTGTTCCTTTTGCTTATTAGTAAATTTACGGTTAAGAGTACATAGTATAATGGATTTACAATAGGAAACTAAAAGGAGTGCTTATATAGTGGAAGGTAATCAGGAAGGTCTAAAAATCATTTGTGCTGAGGATTGTGGAAATTCCCCAAAGAAAGAGTTCCTTAAACAGTTTACTATAGCGTTTTCCAAAGGTGACCTGTCTTTTTTGGAAGAGGCGATTTCCAATGATATTTATTGGAATATACTCGGCAATGAAGTCATCGAAGGGAAGGATCAATTCATTGAATGTTGCAAACATATGAAAAGCGACATCCTGTCTGAAGTTCATATGAAAACAATTATCACTCACGGTAAATCAGGAGCAGTGGAGGGGATGTTCAACATGAAAAATCAAAAGCGTTATGCTTTTTGTGATATGTTCCAATTCACTGGTGCTGGTAAGAACGCTAAAATTAAGGAATTGACATCTTATGTTATCGAAATCTAAAGTAATCCCCCATATTTGTTGGCATGGGGGATGTTGGGTAGATAGCTGAAACTTTTGAGTTTTACTAATATAGATCTTCGTGCTACTCATCTTCCTCCAACTTCACTTCATCTGGCAACTCCTCAGAAGCATCAGGAATATCTCGATTCTTCACTTCAGCTTCATTAGAGGAAAATATCGTGATACTAAGTTGTCCGCCATACACTTTAGCACGGATTAATAAGGGCTGATTATACGGATTCTTAAATGTGAAATCTGGTCCATACCAGCTAACGGTAGCATCCCTTCCTGGTGGTACATATGGAACGCTTTTACTATGGGAGAAGCGCTGTAGGATGTTAGCGCCAGCATTATCTACAGCGTTGAAGATGGTAGAGGAAACTTGGCAAATTCCGCCTCCGATTCCTTCTGTAACCTCTCCTTTTACGATGACAGGGGCTGGTAAGTACCCTTTTTCTTTTGTTCGTTTACCTACGACCTGATTGAATGAAAAGGTTTCTCCTGGGAAGACAACATGACTGTCTACTGCGTCTGTTGCGAGTTTAATGTTATGGGTTCTTTCTTTATTGTTTGAGTTGAAATAGGTGACATACTGCCCAATTTGTTTTGTACGTATATTTGCGAGTATCTCACTGTCCACTTTCGGGTGAATGGGAAGCTTTGGGGCTTCCATTGTCATGGGACCCTTACCTAAGAGATAGCTGTAAAACATCCCTTGGAATTTTTCCTGATAAAGGTGGTATCCGTTTTCTCCAGGAATGATTTCTCCTGAATTCCCTATCTTGGCGTTGATAGCCTCTTTATGTACCACCTCTGACACCTGGTTCATAAGCTCATTTGTTTTGGATGAACTGATGAACGGCTTACCAATAAACTCTTCCATATAATCGTCCCGATAAATATTCATGATTTCTTTTCCTTCATGAACAATTGTTAAATCTTCATTTTGTACAGCTGGGTTAATGAATAAAAGAAATATTGATATCATGGCCATTTTCATAAGTAGAAACCTCCTGATGATAGTATGAGTAGAAATACGTAGATTCATGTGAGGAAATAGAGAGTTAAAAATTTGCAAACAAACAGGATGTATGACATTCCATCAAGAAGTAAACGGAAAGGTTACGAAGACTAAAGGAGTTTATCTATGAAGATGTTGACAATAGGATTACATATTGCGATTGTAACGATGTTTTACTATATAGGGATGTGGATTCAACGAGTAGGCGATTTGTTTATTCCGGGAAGTATTATAGGGATGATGTTGCTGTTTGTTGCGTTGCTAACCAACCTTATGGAGGTAACGTGGATTGATAAAGGATCTGATTTATTAGTTACTCATCTGCCACTCCTTTTCATCCCTGTGACCGTAGGTGTTATTCAATACCTGGACGTGCTAGCGGGAAAAGGTATGCTGCTTCTAGTCATTGTTTTAGTTAGTACAATACTTGTGGCGGTAACATCAGGGGCTTTCAGTCAGTTTATAGTTCACCAAAAGGAGAAGCACTATGAGTAATATTATGATTGGGATGGCGGCGATAATTGGAACGCTTCTAATATATATAGGTTCCCTTAACGTATATCGACGATTACGTTCTCCCATTACCTTGCCTGTACTCGTTTCTACGATTACGGTTAGCCTCTTGTTGCTGGTTAGTGATATTCCATATGATACCTATATGAAGGGAGGGGCCTGGATTGACTGGTTCTTGGGCCCAGCGGTAGTTGCTCTAGCCTATCCTTTATATAAGCAACGAGCTATTTTAAAAAGATTTATGTTCTTGATTGTTTCAAGTGTTACGGTTGGTGCTGTAATAGGTGTGTCATCCGGTATCCTTCTTCTGAAATGGGCTGATTTTGAACCATCGATTATCTATTCTCTTGTTCCTAAAAATGCCACAACACCTGTAGCCATGCCTGTAGCACAAAGTCTCGGTGGTGTACCTTCCTTAGCTGCTGTGTTTGTTATTTTTGCTGGGATAGTAGGAGCGGTGTTAGTCCCCAGTGTATTCAAATGGATGCGCATTACGCATTTCCTCGGTAAAGGGATTGGAATGGGGACTGCATCTCATGCGATTGGGACATCTAAGGCTATGGAGAATAGTGAAAGAGAAGGGGCAGTCAGTACGGTTGCGATGATCCTTTGTGCTATTATCATTTCCTTAATCAGCCCGTTCCTTGTTTTTCTGTTGCTATAAATACATATGAACAATTGGGCTGATTACTCACATTCTTTAGAGAGCTTAATAAAATAGATAATAACTATTTGTGGCTTATCTAACGGGAGTGATTGGATGCCTGCGATAACAGGGGAAGAATATATCCGACGAATTGACGCGCTAGAGAGTGAGGTTTGGATTGATGGGGAGCGTATTCAGGGGAACATTTCTCAACATTCTGCATTTCAAGGTGTGATTCAGAGTCAGGCAGAGTTGTATGACATACAGCATAGCCAAGCGGAAGAAATGATGACCTTTTCCTCTGATACAACAGGTCATCAAATCGGTACATCTTACTTAATTCCGAAAACAAAACAAGATCTCCAAGCAAGAAGAAAGATGATCCAACGGTGGGCACGACATACAGGTGGGTTAATGGGGAGAAGTCCTGATTATATGAACACTGTATTAGCATCTTATGCGGCTTCAGCAAATATTTTAGAAGGCGAAGAAAATTGCTTTCCCGAGCGGTTACGGTCGTTCTATGAATACGCCCGAGAACATGACCTATCGTTCACTCATACTTTTTTAAAGCCTCAGTCGAATCGCTCTACTCTAAGCGTTTTGGATGAGGATGTGACCAATGCAAAAATAGTAAAAAGTACAGACGAGGGGATCATCATCAAAGGGGCAAAGTTACTGGCTACCCAAGGTGGGATTACCGATGAAATCATCGTGCTGTCTGCTCCAGGAGGAATAGAAGAAGCAGAGGCATATGCTTTTTCCATACCAAGTAATACACCTGGATTAAAATTTGTTGCCAGGGAATCATTTGTGACTGGAAAATCCCGATTTAATGCACCGTTATCCTCCCGATTTGAGGAAATGGATACGATTGTTCTTTTTGATGACGTGCTCGTCCCTTGGGAAAGGGTATTCATTTATAAAAACATTAAAGCAATGGATGATTTATATAAAAAGGGAAAATTCACGCCGTTTACGCTTCATCAAATTGTTTCTAGGCAAGTAATCAAAATAGAGTTATTACTTGGAATAGCGCAAATTATTGTAGAAACAATTAATATTAGTGAATATCAACACGTACAAAGCAAAGTTACCGAAATAATTAAAGGGCTAGAAACAATGCAAGCCTTACTTATTTACTCGGAAGAACAAGGGTTGATAGAAGAATCGACAGGTGTTTACATCCCTGCACGCCAGCCTCTATATATAGCAATCAATCAATTTCAGGAGCTATATCCTCGTTTCACAGAAATTCTTCAGCAATTAGGAGCAAGTGGGATGATGACCATACCGACCGAAAGCGATTTTGAATCATCGATTGGAGCGGATCTAAAGAATTATTTACAGGCGACTGACAAAAACGGCAAAGAACGTGTTCGTTTGTTTCGGTTGGCCTGGGATATCTCCATGAGTGCCTTTGGTGCCAGGCAAACCTTATATGAACGGTTTTTCTTTGGTGACCCGGTCCGGTTATCCCAGACTATTTACCACACGTATGACAAACAACCTGCTTGTACATTTGCGGAAAAATTTATGAAGGAATGAAAAACTCCTAGCACGCATCATTGGTGCTAGGAGCTTTTTAGTTGCTTAGGAAATTATAAAATTCAATGCTTGTGTATAACTAAAAAAGTGATATGGCCACGTCCAGCTCCAGCGCCCAGCGACTAGCAAACTTCCTGCCCCTCCTTACGATAAGTCAACATCGAATCGCTTCCGCTCTTCGTGTTTCCTTTATCTCAAAAGGATTAAGAGGAAGTTCGATTAAGTTCGCTGCATCGTGCAGCAACATCGAACCAACCCACATCCTGTGGGCCGCAGTTTGTACGTCGCTTAACGGGCGCTTGCGCTTTTTTTCTTGACTATCATTGAAGATACCATTAGGTTCTGTTTCATAAATCCGCATGTATAGAACTTTAGGGAGCAGAAACATGGAACCACTTACATGGAAGTTCGATTAAAACAGCTACATCACGTAGCAACATCGAACCAACCTACGTTGTGTAGGCCGGCTAACCGGGCGCCGTAAGCTTTTCTTAATTTTTACTTTATATTTACGTAAAGATTATCTAACCCTCTAAGCAAAAAGACAGGACGCCAATTTGGTTTTTGTTCAGCTAATCGAATATCCGGAAAAGCGTTAAGAAGCTTTTCGAGTGCGATTTTCCCTTCAAGACGTGCTAGTGGTGCCCCAAGACAAAAGTGTATCCCAAATCCGAAGGCAACATGTTGGACCTCTTTTCGTGTTATATCAAATTCATCTGCTCGTTCGAACTTGCTTTCATCACGATTAGCGGAGCTGAGAGAAGCGAGTACTAAATCGCCACGTTGAATGTGTTTACCATGAAACTCCATATCTTTCTCCGCCCAACGAGCTGTAGAGAAATCAACTGGGCTATAATAGCGTAGCCCCTCTTCAATAGCATTCTCCGTCCATGAGAAGTCCTCTCGTAACCGTTCCATTTGCCTAGGATGTTCAAACAGAGCGTACATCGTATTGGCGATTAGGTTCACAGTTGTCTCATGTCCGGCAATAATCAAGAGCACAATCATCGAATACAACTCGGTACGGCTTAATTGTTCTCCTTCTTCCTCTGCTTGTAAAAGGTTAGAGATAAGGTCGTCTTGTGGTTCTTCGCGTCTCTCTTCAAACAAGCGGGTCAAGTATTGAGTAAAGGCTTGAACATCCTCTACGAAATCCGTTTCCATGTCATCTGCCGCTGCAAGGATCGTGTTAGACCATCTCCTGAATTTATTTCGGTCTTCAGCGGGGACACCTAGCAATTCGCTAATGACAATAATCGGAAGTGGAAAGGCAAAATCGTTGATTAAGTCAATTGGACCTTTCTTGTTGTTCATTTCCATAATTAATTGGTCAGCAATATCTTCAATTCTTGGTTGTAGATTTTTTATCGTTTTTGGATTGAAATAGGGTTGGACTAATTTGCGAAGTCTTGTGTGGTCAGGTGGATCAACATCTAGCATCATGTTTTGAAAAATCGTCGTCATTTCATCTTGAGGTGTGTCGTGGGGAGAGGTGGAAAATAGTTTGGACTGATCTTTTAAAAAGCTTTGTGTTTTTAGTAATTCTTTTACATGGTCATACTTAGTAACAATCCAAGATGATTGGTTGTGTTGTTGTGACATGAGGAAGATAGGGTCATGTTGGCGTAAGTATTCATAGAAGGGATAAGCTCCCACTTTGAAATTGGACTGAAATAGTCTTTCCATTGTTTCCATGTATGTAACCTCCTACTTTATATACTGGAAATGGTTATATCATTAAGTATAAGGGATGACATTAGGACTCTCAAACAATATATGGAAATGGATGTGTAAGGTAAACTAGTGTGAATTGGACCAGACATGTCAGAAACAAGCGTATGACGGGGTTACTTAATGATTATCGCTTCATAGAATACTATAGAACAGCCTTATACTAAGGAGCGATGATATGATTGATTTTAAAAAGAAGAATCACATAAACAAACAGGATTTAGTTGGGTACAAGCTGATTGGAGATGGCAAAGATGGAGAAATATATCAAATTACTGAAGAGAAATGCGTAAAGTACTTCTTTAAAGAAGAAACACAACAAAAGGAACTAGAAGCATTAAAAGTGGGGCAAATCTCTCCGGTCTTTCCAAGGTTATATGAATACGGAGACAATTACATTGTAATGGAATACGTAGAAGGTGTTTCGCTAGCGCGTCATTTAAAAAGAGAAAAACAAATTACTAGAGAGTTAACAGCTAAGGTAGTTGCGATGCTTCAGGAATTACAGCGAGTCGGGTTTACAAGATGGGATACGGAAATCCGTCATATCTTAATAGACCAAGATCAACAATTAAAAGTCATCGATCATAAGCGAGCGTTTTCCACCAACACGCATATACCAACAAAATTGTTTAAAGGGTTGAAAAAATACGATGTGTTGGATGCGTTTTTGGAGCATGTGAAAGAGATGGATGCATCTAGTTATCAAGATTGGGTGAATAAAAAGTGATCTAACCAGGATTAAAGACCGATTACTCTGTAGATTGGTCTTTTTTTATTGGGATAGGAACAGAAGGAGTAAGAGATATTGACTTATAAGTTAAGGAAAGGAGCGACTTTTAAAAATCAGGAACGAGATTTTCAAAATAGGAGCAACTTGCCACAGTTAGATGTAATTCTTCGAGTTTGAACATTAGAATCTGTTAAAGCTTGGTGATGATTTTGGAATCAACTAATCAAATTGCCTTATTCACGATAAGAAGCGTAGTTTTGAATAAGGAGTTTTTTTGTGCTGAGTGGTTGATTCGGTGGGAATTCACTCGCTTTCCGCGGACAATCGGTGAAGCCTCCTCGTTCGGCTTCGCCTCTCTGTGGGGTCTTCACTCGATCGTATTTCCGCAGGAGTCTCGCAAATTCCCACCGAATCAACATCATGTTTTGGAGTCCATATCAAGGAAAGTAGTTGCCTTATATTTGGATTAAGGAGAAAGCTTCAACACTATTGATTCAAATATTGAAGGTGCTAAAACATCATAATACTCAACCAAGTACTAACTACGATGGATCCGTTATCCCTTATACCGATGGGCGGAGGGTAATGGTGAGACTCCTGCGGAAGAAGGGACAATGCGAGACCCCACAGAGAGGCGTAGCCGAACGAGGAGGCTCGCATGTTCCTCCGCGGAAAGCGAACCATTTCACCGCAGCCCCTTCCTCACAAACGTAACGGGTCCAGAATCAGTAGTTATGAAAGGTTATGGTGCTTAATGGAAGAACCTAAAACTATTTCATTAGTGTATCAACAAAGAACTTTAACACAGCCAAACATTAAAAAGTTTATAGAATTTTTATGATTTCATTACCAATCTATAATGTCTTCTTTTTACAGTATAAGTACATTCCATACAAGGGGGCATTTACATGAAGAAGATACTATACATTGGATCTGGATTTGGAGTAGTGCTGTTGTTATTTGTCGGTTGGTGGTTATTGTCGCCTCTGTTTATTGACAAGACGGTTAATGAAGCTTTTCCAACCGAATCAGAGTCAACTACTTCAGCTGAATCTAATGAAGAGGAATCCATGGAGGACAACATGAAAAACGAAAATACCACAGATAATATGGATGCAGACATGGGCCATGAATCCGATGAGATGAAGGGTCAAGACGAAGAAGACGATATGCAAGAAGAGGATTCCCAACCAATGGCTATGCTCTCTGGTCAGTTTAAAGGAGCGGACCAACAGCATAATGCTGAAGGGAAAGCTGAATACTTTGAAGAAGAAGGTATTGTACGAATGACGGATTTTAGTGCAACCAATGGTCCCGATTTATATGTGTATATGGTAAAAAAAGGGCAGGACCCTGCTGATGGAATGTCATTAGGAAAGTTAAAAGGTAATAAAGGGAATCAAAATTACATGATTCCAGACGACATTACGGTTGAAGAAGGGGATCAGATTGTTATCTGGTGTAAAGCATTTAGCGTGAAGTTTGGATCAGCGATGCTTCAGAAAAGCTAACGAAACAGGGTGATAGGAATGAAGCAAACAATTTTAGTGGCAGAAGATGATGAAAATATTGTAGACGTTTGTAGAAGGTATCTTGAAAAAGAAGGCTACGAGGTACTCATTGCTAGGGATGGGCATGAAGCCATCAATCGCTGGAAGAACGACAAGCCAGACCTGGTAATATTGGACATCATGATGCCTCTAAAAAATGGTTTAGATATTGCGGAGGAAATACGCTTTGATGATGATATCCCCGTTATGCTGTTAACGGCATTAGGGCAGGAAAAAGACCGCCTATTCGGATTATCAATTGGTGTGGATGATTATATTACCAAACCATTTAGTCCAAGAGAAATGGTCCTGCGGGTGAAAAATGTACTAAGGAGATATGAGAAATCAGGCAAGCATCGTGATACAGCATTTTCATTCGGTCAATATCGCATTGATTATAATATGCGAAGTCTTACAAAAAATGGCGTTCCAATTGAGATGACTGTGAAGGAATTTGACTTGCTATGGTTCTTAGTGCAGCATGAGTCCCAGGTATTCTCTCGATCACAACTGTTGGAAAAGCTTTGGGGGTATGAGTTTGAAGGCGATACGAATACCATCAATGTTCACATACGAAAGTTAAGAGAAAAGCTAGAACAGGACCCTGCTCATCCAACATTGATAAAAACAGTATGGGGGATAGGGTACAAATTTGAAGGAAAAGCGACACCATGAAGCTTAGGACAATTTTAATCGCCTCCAATCTATTATCCATTTCCATTATTATGGTTTTTCTTATCATTAGTTATCTTCGTATGTATTTACCGACAGAAGTTGTCATTTTGCTTACTTGTATTACATTATTAGCTGGAGTTGTTTCTGTTTTTTCTCATATGATTGTCACGCATCCGTTGCTAAAAGGGGTACGGCAGCTCTCTGATAAATCGAAGCAAGTGGCAGAAGGACAGTTTGATGTGAAGTTAAAAGAAGAGGGACCAAAAGAGCTGAAAGAGTTAGCTTCAAGATTTAATGATATGTCTACAAACCTGGATGAGATGTTTCGTAAGGTGAGAGAGTCGGAAGCATTTAAACAAGAGATGATTGCAAATATCTCCCACGACTTAAAAACACCAATTGCCTCCATTCACTCTTATGTGGAGGCGCTCCAGGACGATATTATACAAGATGAAGAAACAAAAGAAGCATATCTGAAGACCATTAAATCAGAAACGAACCGGCTATCGCTCCTTATTCAAGAATTATTAGACCTATCGCAGTATGAGAAAAAAGATATTCCATACGAGTCGGAGACCGTCCACATCGATCAGTTGGTGCTGGAGACGTTACAGGAATTTGAACTATTGATGCAGGAAAGAGATATCGAACCGAACGTTTCTATAGCTGAGGAAATTCGTCCTATTACGGGGAGTCCTAATCAATTAAAGCGTGTACTAAGCAATTTAATTGATAATGCGATACGATATTCCGAGCAAGGTGGAAATATGGATATAAATATAGAGCAAAACGATGTCCAGACAACTTTTAATATAAAAGATACAGGACCTGGAATCGAAGAAGAACATCATCAAGACATTTTCGAACGTTTTTACCGAGTAGAAAAGTCGAGAAATAAATATTACGGTGGCTCTGGACTAGGGTTAGCGATTTGTAAGGAAATCGTTGAACACCATCAAGGTCACATTGGAGTGGAGAGTGAGCCAGGCAAAGGAACAACAATTTGGTTTACGATTCCATTTCCAAATAAGGAGGGAGAACAGGCGTGAAAATGAAACCCATTCTATTGATTATTGGTGTACTGATTATTGCTGTGATATTTGGACCGATGACGTATCGATATTTCTTCGAGCGATCAACGGGAAGCACCCCTGTTAATGCAGAAAATTACAAAGGAGTTGCGACATTTGCGGGAGGTTGTTTTTGGTGCATGGAACCTCCATTTGAAAAGCTAGATGGCGTGAGTGACGTGATTTCAGGATATACAGGTGGAAATATGGAAAACCCGTCCTACAAAGATGTGTCATCTGGTAGGACTGAACACGTTGAAGCAGTACAAGTGCATTATGAT
This sequence comes from Pontibacillus yanchengensis Y32, assembly GCF_000770635.1. Classification (GTDB taxonomy): domain Bacteria; phylum Bacillota; class Bacilli; order Bacillales; family BH030062; genus Pontibacillus; species Pontibacillus yanchengensis. The sequence continues at coordinate 32,915 of NZ_AVBF01000031.1, read as the reverse complement.
CCTGAACAAGTAAGTTATGAGACCCTACTCCAGATTTTCTGGCGTCAGATTGATCCAACTGATGCAAAAGGACAATTCGTAGATCGTGGCCACCAATATACAACTGGTATCTTCTATCATAATGAGGAACAGAAACAAGCTGCAATGAACTCGTTGGAGGAGCTGAAACAATCTGGACGTTTTGAAGAGGAGATTGTCACTCCTATAGTAGAGGCTTCTACATTTTATAAGGCAGAAGACTATCATCAAGATTATTACGAGAAAAATCCAGTACGATACAAAATTTATCGTAAAAACTCTGGGCGTGACCAATTTTTGAACGAAGTATGGGGCGATGATCGGGAAGTGAAGGTAGAAAATACGTCATCGTACACAAAGGAAGAATTGAAAGAGAAGCTAACTCCTATGCAATATAAGGTGACGCAAGAAGATGGAACAGAACCTGCATTTGATAATAAGTACTGGGACAATGAAAAAGAAGGAATTTATGTAGACATCGTTTCAGGCGAACCACTGTTTAGCTCAACGGATAAATACAAATCTGGCACAGGCTGGCCTAGTTTTACGAAGCCACTAGTACCAGAGAATATCGTAACGAAAAAAGATAAAGGCTTATTTGGCTCTAGAACAGAGGTGCGAAGCAAACAAGCTGACTCTCATTTAGGGCATGTATTTAAAGATGGACCTGAACCAACTGGATTACGTTATTGCATGAACTCCGCAGCCATGAATTTTATTCCGAAAGAGGAAATGGAAGAAAAGGGTTATGGGGAGTTTATGGATTTGTTTGAGGAGAAATAGCATCTCTACTTTTTGTAGAGGTGCTATTTTTTTGTCTAGCGTATAAATGGGGTAAGTTTATAGACAACTTTGATAAAGTGATGTTGCCACGTCCAGCTCCAGCGCCCAGCGACTAGCAAACTTTCTGCTCCTCCTTACGATAAGTCAACATCGAACTAACCCACGTCGTGTGGGCCGCAGCATATACGTCGCTAGCAGTGCGCCCTGAGCTTTTGTTGATATGTGGCTAAATTGACACGTAATAACAATCCTATATCAGATAAGAATTTAAGGAATAAACATTATTTATGTAAATTTTCAATCATTGCATTATATTCCCTCTATTGATAAGTTAGTAGAGTGTTAAAGTAATCCAAAGGTCCTATTTGAATATAGAAAAATTAGAAATGGATCAAGGATATTATTTTTTTAGGGGGAATAATGTGAACGATGTCATGCGTCGTAAGAACAGGTTAATGTTGTCGATTTTTGCAGTTGCTATTGCAATGAGTGTTTTGTCTGTTTACACAAGCGGTATGTCCGTTTTTTTTGGTAATCTTATATTAGGGGTCGATGCTGTTGCACTAGGATTACTGTTAGCTCTTCATTTCACTAAAAAAGCTACCGGAGCAATCCCTTATATATTAATAAGTGCGCTTGCAGTTATTACACTATTACTTTACTTCTCCACACCCACTTTTGCGAATTATTTCTTAACGTATTTAATTTTAGGAATATCAGCTATTTATCAAACGTATAAGGTTTTCACCACATCCTTTATCGTCGGTTTAGGGCTTACTTTATACGCACTATTTTATAATGGTACAGGAGTTGAGGCGACCTCATCCAATACCATCACGATTTTATACTATTACATAGTCATGTCTATTATTGTGTTTGGTGCGGTGCGATTTTCTCAAATGTATATGAAGGAAGTGCACAGTCGTCATGAAGAAGTAGAGCAACTGTTGAAGGATCGAGAACAGCTACAAAGCCAACTTCAACAGTCCATCCATCAGTCCTTCAGTAATATGGAAAGCATCCAAGAAAAAAGTAATGTCCACCATCAAACTTTCCATGAAATAGCGAGTTCAAACGTTCAATTATCCCAAGCCTTTGATCAGCAAGTCCAAGATATTAATGATATTACCGAAGAGGTTCAAGAATCAGGAGCATCCTATGAAGCCATGCTTTCGCAATTGGATTCTTTACATGAAGAAATTGAAGGTACGAACGAAGTATCTGCCAAAGGAAAAACAACCATTGAAGCACTAGGAAAGGTTATGAACCAATTCAATCGTGATATTGAGGTAATGGCCAAAGAGATTGAAGAATTAACAGAACAAATTCAAGAAGCAGGAACGTTCACGAAAAATATACAAGATATTGCAGAGCAAACGAACTTACTAGCACTAAACGCCTCTATTGAAGCAGCTCGTGCTGGTGAATATGGAAAAGGTTTTGCAGTTGTTGCCGATGAGATTCGTAAATTAGCAGAAACCTCTAATGAATCAGCTGAGAAGATCTCTCAAAACCTGAAAACAGTAGCCGATAAATCTCAATCAACGAAAGAAAAAATGAACCACAATATGGCACAGATGAAAGAAAGCGTTCAAACGACGACAGAGGCAAGTGAAGTCTTTGACGGCATGAAACACGCACTAGATAATGTGAGCGGAAAAACGATGCACTACAAACAAACGGTCCACACTTTAAAAGATTCCATGGCTAACATTAATGAAGCCATTAACCGTCTGGCAACGGTCATGGAACAATCTCAAGCAAGTATCCAAGAAATGACGATGAGTTCTGATCAATTATTAGACGGGAATCAGAACATTGTTAAATTAATTGAACACAACACAAGTGAATTAGAGGGAATGAAGGCATTGAGCTCCTGATTACAGAGGCTTACACGTGAGTGCGTGTAAGTCTTTTTTTTTAGAGTAAGTTTATGGATTCATGAGCGGTCGCTCATATATTTGTCAAAACTCGCTATTACATCATCTATCTATCGCTTTTGACAAATAAGTATTAAATTCCGTTGTATATGGTTATTCCACATGGTTTTCCACTAAATAAGTTTTCTGTATGATAGACTTTATCATTACATAATTTCAGAATATTCAATCACAACGCGAGACAATACGGACTCCAAAAGAATGGGATGAAAGCGCATTCAACAGGCCTTTTGAGGGTGTTAGAATGTAATTGTGGAAGGAGGGATAAGACATGCAGCTTAACGAAAGAAGTAATCACTTGTTATGGGAAATCACAATGAATCCTCATCTGAAAAGTGAAGACTTGGAGAACAAATATAACCTTAATAGACGTCAACTAAAATATAGTTTTAATCAAATAAATGATTGGTTGGAATTTCGAAATTTACCAAAAATCGAGAGAACCACCCAGGGGATGTTCGTGATTGATCCTGTACTCGTATCTACTCTTTACAAAAAAGAGCATCAACCTCAAGACATGACGATTCCTTCTGAGAAAGAGAGGACCAATATTATTATCCTCATGCTGCTCACGAAGGAGGGCGAATTGTCTCTCTTTCATTTCACAGATGAATTAGATGTCAGTAAAAACACGGTCTTAAATGACTTAAAAAAAGCTCAATCGATTGTAGCGGAGTATGAACTGGAAATAAATTATACTCGTCAATCTGGTTATCGAGTAGAAGGTAAGGAGTTTTTCATACGGAAATTACTACTAAATACGATTTATAAAATGTTGGACCTACATCTTGGGAAGCAAAAGATTGAACAGTTTTCGGAAGTAGATATCCAAGAGATGGAGGCCATAAACGAACGTATCAAGAGGATCGAATATAATCTGAACTTACAATTTACAGACGAAAAGATCACTTCGATGCCTTATATTCTCTATTTTACTCTTAGAAGAATTCAGCAGGGAAATCATATTGATCCGTTTTATATTCAGCTTGAAGAACTTCAGGATACCAAAGAATGTAAGGCCACTGAAGAAATCTTATTTGATTATCATGATATTCCAATGCAGGAAAGATTATTTATTACCCTTCATCTTCTAACATCAAATGTGTATTGGTCAGAAGATTTAACGGAGAAAACAATCCCTGACTTACAACAGTCATTAAGGGATATGCTACTCCAATTCGAGAAAAGATCTTGTATTTACTTAAAGGATAAAGAACAGCTACTAAATAAGTTATTGCTTCACATGAAACCTGCTTATTATCGAATTAAATATAAATTAACGGGTTTCTATGACATTCAACAAACGGTGAGCGAAGAATTTAAAGAGCTTCATCATATCGTAAAACAATCTACTAATCCATTAGAGAAATTGGTAGGGGAATTAATACCTGAAAGTGAGATCACCTATTTAACCATGTTGATTGGTGGATGGTTAACGAAGCAAGGAGATAGCATCCAACAAAAGGTTAAAGCTCTCATTGTTTGTCCTAAGGGAGTCTCGTTCTCACGACTCTTATTAACAGAGCTAAAAGACTTATTCCCAGAGTTCATTTTTTTAGATTCTCTATCAGTGAGAGATTTTCAAGATTATTCGTTAGATTTTGATATTGTGTTCTCACCAGTATATCTAGAGACTGAGAAAAATTTATTTATTGTTGCGGATGTATTATCAAAAGAAGAGAAAAATCGACTTCGAAAGCATGTACTAGCTGAAGTTCACGGATACCACATCCAAGGTCTGGATATGGAGCAAATGATGGAAATTATTGAAAAACACGCGAAAATTGGCTCAAAGCAAGCATTAAAGAAGGATTTACAAGCCTATATGAATCCCGAGTTTCCAGATAAAGAAATGTCGAGTGAAGCAACTCCTCATTTACATGAATTCCTTCATAAGCGTACGATTCAACTCCACTCTCATGCGGAAACATGGGAGGAAGCTGTCAAAGAGAGTGCAAAGCCCTTGTTGGAGAATGGAAGTATTGAATGGAGTTATGTAGAGGCATTGTTACAGCAGCATACCGAAGACCCTTATATCGTTATTGGTCCGGGGATTGCCATTCCCCATGCAAGTCCTGAAGAGGGAGTAAATGATGTTTCAATGAGCTTATTGCAGCTGCCAAAAGGTGTATCTTATGCAAACAATACAATCCATGTCATTGTTGTCATTGCTGCATTAGATAAATATCAACATCTAAAAGCACTCCGTCAGTTAATGAAGTTGTCGAACAACAATGAAGATATCGAATCGATTATGACATCAAATAAAGTACAAGATGTACAGTCGGTTATTCAAAAGTATTCAATAGAAACCGAAAAGTCAGAATAATAAAAAAAGAGGTGTGTGCAGTGAGCTCAATCTATATAGATGAATCATTAATCCTCCATAACCTCACACCAGGGAATAAAGAAGAAGTGCTTCGTTCCATGGCTCAAAATCTGCATGAAAAAGGTTATGTGAAATCTAGTTTCATAGACGCTGTGGCGGAAAGGGAGGAGCAGTACGCTACTGGCCTACCTACCAATGGTCCATCCGTGGCGATCCCTCACACAGATAAAGAGCATGTGAACCAAAAAGCACTAAGCTTAGCCATTCTAAATCAACCTGTCGAGTTTGGTGTTATGGGGGATGCTGAATTAACTACATCCGTTGAGATTGTTTTTATGCTAGCGATGGACTCAGAACATTCACAGCTATCGATTCTTCAAAAGCTAATGGGGATTTTCCAGAATGAACAGGAACTCTATTATTTTTTAAATGAAAAAGACAATACGAAATTGATGAATAGAATGAAAGAATTATTAAAAGGAGATGAGTAATATGAAAAAACGTATTCTAGTAGCTTGTGGAACAGGTATTGCAACGTCAACCGTGGTAAATGATGCCATTGAAAGTATGTGTAAGGAAAACAATATCAATGCAGAAGTCATTCAGTGTAAAATCTCGGACATTCCCTCTTATAAAGATACGACAGACTTGTTGGTAACCACAACTATTGTAAAAGAGGACTATCCATTTCCAATTGTCAATGCCAGAGCATTTTTAACAGGTATTGGGTTAGAAGATACAAAGCAAGAAATACTAGATGAACTGCAAAAAAATAGATAGAGAGCTGAATAGGTAGGGGGGGAGACCTCCTACCACAACCATTCAAGCAGAACAGACAATAAACTTTGGGAAGGGGAATTACAATGCAAGGATTCATAGATGGGCTACAAGCATTTCTAGATTTAGGCCCGACGGTTATTTTGCCAGTAGCTATTTTTCTTTTAGGTTTATTCTTTAGACAGAAAGTAGGGAAAGCGTTACGATCTGGTCTTACGATTGGAGTAGCTTTCGTAGGTATCTTCTTAGTTGTCGACGTTCTAGTTAATAACTTAGGTCCAGCAGCTAAGGCAATGGTGGATCGTTTAGGAGTAGAGCTGAATGTCATTGATGTAGGGTGGCCAGCAGCCGCTACAATATCGTGGGCGACTCCGGTTGCAGCGTTTGTTATCCCGTTAGGTCTTGTCGTCAACGTCTTAATGCTTGTCACGAAGACGACGAAGACAATGAACGTTGACATATGGAATTTTTGGCACTATTCCTTTATGGGAGCCACTGTGTATGCGCTATCAGACAGTATCATTCAAGGGTTGATTGCGGCTGTTTTATTCCAAATCGTGTGCTTGAAAATCGCAGATTGGACTGCCCCAATGCTCGAAAATTACTTTGACCTACCAGGAGTGTCCGTTGCAACAGGAAGTACAGTATCTTATGCGCCTTTAGGAATTCCGCTTGTGAAGTTAGTCCAAAAGATACCTGGCATCAATAAACTTCATGCGGATCCAGAAACGATTCAAAAGCGTTTCGGAGTATTCGGGGAATCTATCTTCATTGGACTAGTATTAGGACTAGCATTAGGGATTTTGGCAGGCTATTCCGTAGGTGATGTGATCGATATTGGTATCTCGATGGCAGCAGTTATGGTTCTAATGCCTCGTATGGTAAAAATCCTAATGGAAGGGTTAATGCCTGTATCGGAATCAGCAAGAGAATTTCTACAAAAACGATTTGGTAATAAGGATATTTATATTGGATTAGATGCCGCAGTAGCGATTGGTCATCCAGCTGTTATTGCAACTGCATTAATTTTAGTTCCTATTACAGTTGTGTTAGCTATCATCTTACCAGGAAATAGCTTACTGCCATTTGGGGACTTAGCGACGATACCATTTATTGTTGCATTTATCGTTGGAGCGGCACGTGGAAATATTATTCATTCGGTAATAGTAGGAACGGTGCTCATCGCTATATCTTTATATATAGCTACGGATCTTGCAGTACTACACACCGAAATGGCTAAAGACGCAGAATTCAATATGCCTGAAGACACCAGCTTAATCTCTAGTATTGACCAGGGCGGCAATATGATTAACTACGTGATTTATAAAGTCTTTCATTGGTTTAACTTACTAATTTCATAGATAAGGAGAGATGAATTTGAAGGCATTGGTGAAAGAAAAGCTTGGATATGGTCATTTGAATTTGAGAGATGTTGAAGAACCAGTTGTACATGAGGATCAAGTTAAAATCGAAATAAAATATGCAGGGATATGTGGGTCAGATCTTCACACATTTGAAGGACATTATCAAGTAAATGTTCCAGTAATTTTAGGGCATGAAGTTGCAGGCGAAATTGTAGAAGTTGGAAAAAACGTTGATCAACTAAATGTAGGGGATCGGGTAACGACAGAAACAACGTTTTATATATGTGGTGAATGTAAGTATTGTAAACAAGGGGACTACAACCTTTGTAATTATCGTAAAGGGATTGGTACACAAAAAGATGGTGGCTTTGCTAAATATGTCATTGCCAGAGCAGAAAGTGTTCATACTTTACCAGATCAAGTGAAGAGTAGGTCTGCATCATTAACGGAACCACTTGCATGTTCGTATCATGCAGTGCAAAAAGCATCCATTCAAAAAGGGGATGTAGTGGTAGTATTAGGCCCAGGACCAATTGGCTTGCTTACTGCGCAAGTAGCTATGTCATACGGAGCTAAGGTTATTATAACGGGTCTAACCCAAGATAAGAAACGACTGGATAAAGCCAATGAACTTGGTATCGATGCCATAGTGAATATTGAAGAGAGCGACGTGAAGCAAGTCGTGAATGATATGACAAATGGATATGGGGCGGACATTATATTTGAGTGTTCAGGAGCAGTAGCTGCTGCTAATCTAGGGTTAGATCTAGTCATGAAAAAAGGTCAGTATGTACAGGTTGGAATTTTCCCTAATCCAAGTGTCGAAATTGACTTTAAGAAAATCATTCAAAAAGAGATTCAACTATCCGGTAGTAGAAGTCAAAAACCATCTGATTGGGATCCTTCTTTACAGATGATCAACTCCAATCAAGTCAACATAAATGATTTAATTACTCATCAATACGATATTTCAGAATGGGATGAAGCCTACAATATGCTGAAGAATGGAGAAGCAATAAAGGTCGTATTATCACCTATTTCATAAATGAGTTGAAATGGAACACATTCGAGAAAGGGGTACATGTACATGATTGAGATGATGGTTGATTACATGTTAGGTCCGATTGGTAATAAAATAAGTGCTTTCTATTTAGATCATCAAACGGTTATCAATTCTCTTGTGGTAGGAGCAACACTCATTCAGTTGTATATAAAGCGCGATAATCAAACTAATTCAGAATCGAAAACAGTACTAAATGAACAATCTTAAATGATTGCTTTCGAAAGGAGGATCTGTGTGAAATCCTTAAAGTTATACGATAAGAGAGACCTTCGATTTGAAAAGGCTCCTCCTCCGAGCATTATAAAACCGAATGATGTCATCATTGAAGTGAAAGCTGCAGGTATATGTGGTTCAGACATCTCCAGGTATAAAAAGCTTGGTCCATATGTACCTGGGATGATTTGGGGACATGAATTCTCAGGTGTTGTAGCTGAAATAGGTTCAGATGTCACACATGTATCCATAGGAGATAACGTAGTAGGGTGTCCAGCCCTTTATTGTGGGGTTTGTGAAAGTTGTCAAAGCGGTGAGCCGGCTAGGTGTAAAACATTAGAAGTTATGGGTGCGAAACAACCTGGTGCATTTGCGTCCTACACAAAACTCCCGGAAGAGAATGTAATTCCAATCCCTGATAACGTTGATTTTGATTCAGCTGCGCTAGTTGAACCATCAGCTGTTGCTCTCCATGGTGTATATAAAACAAGTATGAAGCCTGGTGACGCTGTGGCTGTGTTAGGCTGTGGAAATATAGGTTTGTTAACGATTCAATGGGCTAAATTATTTGGTGCAGATACTGTATATGCCATTGATATCGATGAGCAAAAGCTGGAATTGGCAAAAGCAGTAGGTGCGGATGTGCTTGTGAACCCTGCTCAGTCCTCTATTTATGAGCAACTTATGGAGGTAACAGATAACAAAGGTGTCGATATTGCCATAGAGGCAGCGGGAACTCCTCTGACATCAGCTCATATTTTTTCTCTCGCTAAAAAGGGTGGAGAAGTTGTTTTTATGGGGATTCCTTATGCAGATATAGAGATTGAAAGGTTTTACTTTGAGAAGATTGTACGTAATGAATTAGGAGTTTACGGAGCTTGGAATGCTATATCAGCTCCATTTCCAGGGAAAGAATGGACTGCAACATTAACGAAATTGAGCACTGGGGAATTAGATGCGAAATCAATCATCTCCCATCGTTTATCATTAGAAGAAGGTCCTTCAACATTTGAGGCTATTATTGAAAATCAAGACTTTTTCTCTAAAGTATTACTATATCCGCATTAGACATAAACTTACACGTACTTTTTGGCGTGTAAGTTTTCTTATGTTTGGGAATGAAAAGAGAATTTCTACATCCTTTTTCTCGTATGTTTTCAGTTTTATTTAAAGAATTTTCTATAAATTAGTAAGCATAGGTTGACATAGTATATGAAAGCGCTTTACCATGGCTGTAACGGGTTACATAGTAACTCTTCATTTTAAAGTAAAAAGAAAATAGGTTTCTAGCACTTACATGTCTAGCAAATCCTTAATCTTTTCTTTTTAATACAATATGTAACCCGTTACACACAATAAACAGTAAGAGAAAGCAGGTATGATGATGGCTACGATTCGTGATGTTGCAAAGCAAGCTGGTGTTTCTGTTGCTACTGTTTCAAGAGTACTCAATAGCAATGGGTATGTGAATGAGGATACTCGGGTGAAAGTAACAGAAGCAATCAAAGAACTCAACTATTTGCCAAATGATGTGGCGAGAAGTTTATTTAAGCGACGATCTAAAATGATAGGGCTCATCTTACCTGACATTACCAACCCCTTCTTCCCGGAATTAGCTAGAGCGGTGGAAGATGTGGCGAATGAAACAGAGTACACGTTTGTATTATGTAATTCAGACAATCAAATGGAGAAAGAACAGCAATATTTAACTGCATTGAAACAAAAATATATAGATGGATTTATCGTCGTTAGTAGTACGCTCACGACGGAACAGGTTCACGAACTGAATGTACCGGTCGTGGCACTAGACCGAATCATTTCTCCTCATATGCCTTCGGTTTCTGTTCAGAACTATGAAGGGGCTCAAGAGGCTGTTCAGTACTTAATAGAAAATGGGTGCCAAAAAATCGCTCATATATCAGGACCAGATTATGTAGATAACGCACATGCTAGAAAGCAAGGTTACTTAGATATGGTAAGAGATAAGGATTGGTACGAGGATGGTTTAGTGGTGGATGGTAAATATGAGTTGGACCCTGCGAAAAAAGCTGCCACTCAATTATTGGAGCAACATCCAGATGTGGATGGAATATTTGTAGGAAACGATCTAATGGCAGTTGGTGTTTTGAAAGCAGCGGAGGCTCTCGGAATTAAAGTGCCTGAAGACTTATCAATTATTGGGTTTGATGGCATTGCTCTAGGGGAGACGACCACACCTGCTTTAACTACAATGGGACAACCTATTTATGATGTAGGTTCGAAAGCAGCAGAGTTATTAATTAATTATATAGAAGGAATCCCTTCGGTACATTCGAATCATTCCTTTGGAGTTCAAATCATAGAACGAGAAACAGTTAAAAAAGGAGGGGTATAGATGACACCAAGCCTTACAGTGGTAGGAAGTATTAATATGGATTTAGTAACGAGTACAGAACGAGTTCCCAATCAAGGGGAAACCGTGTTAGGTTATGATTTTGCAACGTACCCAGGTGGTAAAGGAGCTAACCAAGCTGTATCTGCCTCCCGCTTAGGGGCAAAAACGAACATGATTGGCGCTGTTGGAAGTGATGCTTTTGGCCAAGAATTAACTGAAACACTTCGTGAAAATGGAGTTGTCACAGAAAATGTGAAACCGGTTACAGATATTCCGTCAGGCACAGCTACGATCATTCTATCAGATGGGGATAATCGAATTATTGTAAATCCAGGAGCGAATCATAGCGTCACTCCTGACTATATTGAATCGTGTGCAGAGGTTCTGCGCTCTAGTAATGTCGTGTTAATGCAGTTGGAAATTCCGCTCGAGACAGTAGAGAAAGCCGCAAAACTAGCAAAAGAAGGTGGAGCGACAGTCATCTTGAACCCAGCTCCTATACAAGCACTCCCTAAATCCTTGCTTCAATGGGTTGATATCGTAACACCCAATGAGTCAGAAGCTAAGACGCTACTTAACCATTCTCCTCAACCAATCTTAGAAGACAAGCTTATGATTACTAAGGGTAGCGAAGGTGTTCTTTTCTATGAAAATGGTAAGGAAAGACACATCCCTGCATATCACGTTGAACCAGTTGATACAACGGGGGCAGGGGATGCGTTCAATGGAGCTTTGGCTTTCAAATTGTCTGAAGGCTGTACGAAACAAGAGGCGATTAGCTATGCGAATGCAGTAGCTGCGCTCTCCGTTCTCAAGTCTGGGGCGCAAACAGGACTACCTACCCAAGCAGAGGTTCAAGTATTTTTGGAACATCAGGGGGAACAAACATGAAGAAGAATGGGATGATTAACAGTGATATTGCTAGCGTTCTAGCAAGGTTGGGACATACCGATACCATCGTTATTGCAGATTGTGGTTTACCAATCCCAGAACATGTGCCTCGTATTGATCTATCGATTACGAAAGGGACTCCGAGCTTTATAGAAGTGCTCGAAGCTGTTCTGGATGATATGGAGGTGGAGAAGATGACGTTAGCCTATGAGATGGAAATGCATAACCCTTCCCTGCACCAGAATCTTCTCAAGCGTTGTAATCAATACACGATGGATTTTCTATCACATGATGTATTAAAAGAAGCAACGAACGATGCCAAAGTTGTGATTCGAACTGGGGAAGCCAGTCCATTTGCCAATGTAATCCTAACTTCTGGAGTGATCTTTTAGTATTCAGCATTGTTCTAAAGGGGGGAGACCATGACAGTACAGCCGATTGTAGAAATGAACCATATTCATAAATCATTCGTTGGTAATAAGGTGTTAAAAGATGTCCACTTTGATGTGAAGCCAGGGGAAATCCACGCTCTTATGGGAGAAAACGGTGCTGGAAAATCAACGATGATGAAAATTCTCACTGGGATACACAAACGAGATCAAGGAACGGTAAGTGTTAATGGAAAAGAAGTGGCATTTTCAAATCCGAAAGAAGCGGAGAAGGCTGGCATAGCCGTCATTCATCAAGAATTAAATATTATTCCTTATTTGACTGTTGCCCAGAATATGTTCTTAGGGAAAGAACTGAAATACGGAAAAACAGGCGTATTAAAAACAAAGGAAATGCAGCAAAAGACGAGGGAAAGACTCCAGCGACTAGGCATTGATATGGATCCAGATGAAGAAGCCGGACAGTTGTCAGTGGGGAAGCAGCAGATGGTTGAAATAGCCAGAGCCATTTCAACGAATGCGGAAGTATTGGTTATGGATGAACCTACAGCTGCTCTAACAGACCGTGAGATTGAAGCATTGTTTAAGGTGATTCGCCAGTTAAGAGACCAGGGTGTAGGCATTGTATATATTTCGCACAGAATGGAAGAGATTTTTTCCTTATGTAATCGTATCTCCGTTCTTCGAGATGGAGAATATATTGGAACAAAATACAGCAACGAAACATCCTTTGAAGAAATCGTAAAAATGATGGTGGGTCGTGAGCTTGGTCAACGATTCCCTGACCGTACATCTGAAATAGGAGATACAAAGCTTGAAGTGAAGTCTCTATCAAGAGATGGCTGGTTTGAAGACGTATCCTTTTCAGTCCGAAAAGGAGAAATTCTTGGTGTAGCAGGTCTGATGGGAGCAGGAAGAACGGAAATAATGGAAGCTTTGTTTGGTTCTAGAAAAACATCTAATGGTCAAGTGTTCTTAGATGGTCAACATCTTAAGATTAAGCACCCGAAGGATTCCATTGAAGCAGGTATTGGGTTTATTACAGAGGACCGGAAATCAGAAGGGCTCGTACTCAATTTATCTATTCGAGAAAACATGGCCTTGCCAATGCTTTCCAATCTATCGAACTATGGAGTCTTATCAAACAAAAGTGAACAAGAGCTTGTAGAATCCCTAATGTCACGACTTCAGGTGAAAGCAACAGGCCCCGACCAAGAAGTGAAATCCTTGAGTGGTGGTAATCAGCAAAAAGTCGTCATTGGTAAATGGCTAGGGATTGAACCAAAGGTGCTCATATTAGATGAACCAACTCGTGGTGTTGATATTGGGGCGAAGAAGGAAATCTATCATATTATGAATGAACTAACAGAACGAGGAGTCTCCATCATCATGGTATCCTCTGAGTTACCTGAGGTACTCGGGATGAGTGACCGAATATTAGTCATCCACGAAGGTAAAGTGGCAACGACATTATCACGAGAAGAGGCAGACCAAGAGAAAATTATGCAAGCTGCTACTGGACAAGCGGCAATGGGAGGGAATAGAGGATGAACAAGTCGATGACGGGAATGTTACAAAAGTTAGGTCCATTGCTAGGTTTTTTTGTAATCGTTATCATTCTAACGTTTATGAGTGACAACTTTCTTACGCTAGACAATATCTTAGTTGTGTTACGCCAAGTGTCGATTAATGCACTGATAGCATTTGGAATGACCTTTGTTATTTTAACTGGTGGAATTGATTTATCGGTTGGGTCCACGCTAGCCCTTTCTGGAGCGTTGACCGCTGGAATGTTATCGAGTGGCATGGATCCGATGTTAGCCGTGATTTTGGGAATGCTAGCCGGTGCTGCAATGGGCGCATTCAATGGAATTGTTATTACGAAAGGAAAAGTTGCTCCTTTTATTGCCACACTGGCAACCATGACTATATTTAGAGGATTGACGCTTGTTTACACCGATGGTCGTCCAATCACAGGGTTATCCGATAGTATGTCATTCAAGATGATTGGACAAGGGTATTTATTCGGTATTCCAGTACCAGCAGTACTAATGACTGTTGCATTCGCTATTCTATTTTTCATATTGAAGAAAACCGTTTTTGGTCGCCAAGTGTACTCCATTGGAGGGAACGAGGAAGCTTCTATTCTTTCAGGTATTCGAGCAGATCGTGTGAAGATTTGGGTTTATTCCTTAACAGGTCTATTATCTGCTCTTGCAGGAATTATTTTAACTAGCCGTTTAAACTCAGCTCAACCAAACGTAGGAGTGGCATTTGAACTGGATGCAATCGCTGCTGTTGTTCTCGGTGGTACAAGCTTATCCGGGGGACGCGGTTGGATATTCGGAACATTAGTAGGTGCACTTATTATAGGTGTTTTAAATAATGGATTGAACTTGTTAGACGTATCTTCCTTCTTCCAACAAGTTGTAAAAGGTACTGTCATTCTGTTAGCCGTGCTTATGGATCGAAAGAAAACAGCTTAAGTCGTTCTGAACAGTGTAAAAGCACTGTTGAGATAAATATTTTTACTAACCTTGGGAGGGTTTCATAATGAAACACATTTGGAAAAGCTTAGGTGTAGCTCTTATCGCTCTTGTATTTATTGCTGGGTGTTCGACGGAAGCCCCAAATTCTTCTTCAGATGAAGGGAATGGAAGTGGAGGAGACTCCGAGAAAGAAGATGGAACGTTGAAGATTGGTCTTTCCATTTCCACACAAAACAACCCATTCTTCGTAACACTTAAAGAAGGTGCTGAAAAAGCAGCGGAAGAAGAAGGGGTAGAAATTACTACAGTAGATGCGCAAAACGATCCAGGTAAGCAAGTTAGTGGTATTGAAGATTTAATAACGCAAGATGTTGATGTATTACTCGTAAACCCAACAGACTCTGCAGCAATTGCAACAGCAATTGAGTCAGCGAATGAAGCGGATATTCCGGTGATTACCGTTGACCGTAGTGCTGACGGAGGAGAAGTGGTTTCTCACATCGCATCTGACAACGTAAAAGGTGGCGAGATGGCTGCTAATTACATTGTCGAGCAACTGAGCGATGGTGGAAAAGTAGTAGAGCTAGAAGGTATTCCAGGTTCTTCTGCAGCTCGTGAACGCGGGAAAGGCTTCCACAACGTTGTAGATGAAAACGACAAAATCGAAGTAGCAGCAAAGCAAGCAGCAGACTTCGATCGTTCCAAAGGTTTAACAGTAATGGAGAATATCATTCAGAGTACAGATGATTTTGACGCTGTATTTGCTCATAACGATGAAATGGCTCTAGGCGCTGTACAAGCGTTAGAATCTGCCAACATGGCTGAAGACACGATTGTAGTTGGTTTCGATGCAACAGATGACGCTCGAAAGGCAATTGACGAAGGTCGCATGGATGCAACCATCGCTCAACAGCCAACTCTAATCGGCGAAAAAGCTGTACAAACAGCAGTTAAAGTGCATAACGGAGAAAGCGTCAAAGAGTTTATTCCAGTTGAGTTGAAATTAGTGAAGTAATGATTATAGGTCAAAAAAAGCTGCCTTAAACAAGGCAGCTTTTTCTATCCTAATAATGTATTAGTAGGATCTCTAGCTCTCGTGAGTATCCTCAATTAACCCTTTTAATGTTTCTACTTCCTTCGTAAAGGTATCAATTTGTTCTTCTAAATAGTGAATAATCGATTCGCTTTTCGAAAGGTTATCCCCAAATTCATTCACTTGTTGTATCGTTTCATAAATTTGATCTTCAAGTTGCTGTATTCCTTTAGTTTGAAAGTCAGTATCCAATTCTACTTCTTTGGGAATTTCCTCATCTGAATGTTCCCCACGTAATTGCTGGTTTAATACACTCAGCTTTCTATATAATTCGATTTGGTTTGCTTCAAAGTGAGCAATATCTTTCTTTAAATGGTTGTTTTCTTTCTCGAGATCTCCATATTGACGTTGCCATTCCTCTTGTTCTTGATGATACCTTTTCTTTAATGTTCTAAATTGGTTTTCTTGGTATGCAAAGTCCAATAATAATGAATCGTATAATTCCTCATTTTTTTTCAATTGGTTAGTTAAGTGATTTGTTTCTGTGTCTTTTTGAATAAGGAAACCTTCGAGCTCTTTTTTCTCTTTTTCTATATGTTTAATGTTTTCTTCTAGTTTAGTGTAGAAATCTTCTTGTTCTCTTGTTTGTTGGATTTGGTTATAGAACTCTTCTCTTTCTTCTTTGAGCGTAGTGTTTTGGTCTTCTAGTTTATCGATAAGGTTATTTTGTTTCTCTATTTTAGTCTGTTGTTCTTCTTGTATTGCATGCATTTCATTATATTTCTCTTGCACACTACTCAAAAGATGTTGCTCTTTTTCAAGAGCTTCTTGCAGTTTAGCTTGTAGCTCTTCATTCTCTTTAGTTAATTGATTAATCTGGTCATAATACCCCTCTTGCTCATATGACATGACCAGTTCTTTATATTTATCTAGCTCAGATTTAAGGTGGATGACTTTTTGTTGAATTTGATTTTCATTAGCATGAAAAACTTCAGACGAAAATGTTCTTCTACGAACCATGGTAAGCCCTCCTTAAATACTATGATCATGAAACGACTATGCTGTTATTTGAAGGAAATGAAAGATCCTGTTCGCGAAAGTAAACAATACCTTGAATGGTTACTTGATTATGTTGTTCTTCATTTTCGGTAATCGTAACTTGAAAACTTGATAGTGATGTAGCTTCACCGGGAGCAAGACTTAAAGATTGAATAGGTTCAATCCAGTATTCTCCTCTTTCTTGAGCTTGATCAAACCAATCATCCGACATATATTTCCAACCTTTTAAACTCTCCCCAGAATGAACCCCGAATGTGTCTGCCATACCTGGTGGAAGAATCTGCCCACCTAAACTTACTTGATCAATAGGATCTATTTTCAAGCAAATAATTGGCTGGATTAATGTTGTATTGCCAGTATTCTTGATATGAAAATCTCCTGTGATTATTAATTTTTTATCCTCTTTAGAAGGATAAAAAATATAATCAAAAAACACCTCTGACTGTACTATTTCTTCTTGGATTGAGTTAGTTTGTGAACTCTGTTTTTCGGCTGTTTTTTGTTGTGGCTTCTTTTTTTCTTTTTTTGCTGGTGACTTGAACTGTTCAAAAAAACTAGTGAGTGTTTGTTTTGTACAGGAGGAAACGTCTACATTTAGTTGATTCGAGAAATAGCTAATAATTGCATCAGAAAGACTGATTGATAATTCCTCAATATAGGATGCCAGATGCTGATTGGATTTATCTTTCGGTATTTCACATTGCAACGTAAGCAATGGGGTTGAGGAGGTGGATGGCCCTTGCTTAACAAAACTATGTGATAAGTGGAACAGGTTGAATTGTTTCCTTAATAAATTTACCATCTCTAACGTTTGATCAGATCCATTATGCATCACAAATAGGTTGGGGGTACTCATATAATGATTAGGGCTTATGGGATTAAAGGAGAAATGAAAATCGATTCCTGTGGAGTCTGGTGTAGTGTGGGAGAATGTTAGATTGGTTTCTTGAAGGAACGTTTTTACTTGTTCTATTACTTTAGATAAAAAGCCGTCACTATTATCTGCATCCTCATATATAAAATTCACCACTTTTTGATGTAAAGGAGGATGAACATGTATTGTTTGCTCCTTCGCATCCCATATAAATTGATATCCCTTTGCTAAACAATAACGGCGAAAAAGAACAAAATAGTCATATGGAAGGTCACTGATAGGTTTATTTTGATACTTCACCAAGATGGTCACATTTACTCCTCCTATAAGGTGTCTGTATATGATTCATTCATATGTGTAACGCAATAAAAAAATGTAGGAAGAAGAAAGATAAAAAATTTACAGAATTTGGGCTGTTCGATTATACCAAAAAGGCAAACCATCCATAGGATATAGTGTAATTTCAAATACACCCATGTAAAAGAGAGGAAGGATATACGTGAAAAAGCGTAGTTCAATAAGGGGATCCCAAACACCAACTCCGACACCAACTCCAATCGATCCAAACAACTTAGC
Source organism: Pontibacillus yanchengensis Y32 (assembly GCF_000770635.1). Classification (GTDB taxonomy): domain Bacteria; phylum Bacillota; class Bacilli; order Bacillales; family BH030062; genus Pontibacillus; species Pontibacillus yanchengensis. The sequence goes on along the minus strand of NZ_AVBF01000031.1, from coordinate 14,743 downwards.
ACCAGAATGTATCCGTGTTGACAAAGTTTATGACTGGGTATTCTTTGCCAACGATTATCAAAATAAAAACTTCATTCCTGATGAGGCTTGTCGTGAGGCAGTTAGCAATGCATTAGCAAATGGGGATAGAGTTACAACAGAATGTAATTCTACAAATCCAGAGGATGTCATTTGCAATGCGACAATCCTAGAAAATGGAAATCCGGGTCGTGTCCAAATCATTTGGACAGTTACTGTTAATGTAAGTGTCTTTATTAATGGTAATCTAGCATGTACGTTCCCAGTAAGAACTCAGTTTGATGATACGATCATGCTTTGTGTTCCAGAAGGTATCACAAATGACAATATTAATTGCCGTGCTACTCAGGTAATTTGTCGTACTGATGGTGTTCTTATGGGCCCAGATATGTTTGGACCAATGATTCCTGTAAGAGTTGTATTATGTAAAGATGTTCAGGTTGAATTCCCAGTTAAGCTTGAAGTTCTTGCTAAATTCTGTTTCCCACGTGCTAACAACATCCCAGTTCCTAATGATGTAATTAAATGTGACCTTAACCTATTAGAATTCCCAAGACAGTGCCCAGATATCTTCCCAGTTGACAACTGCGAATGCCAGGCTACAGTGTTGGCTAGAAATGAAGAAACTCTTGCAACCTTTGGTGAAAATGGAACCTTAGTTCCTGGTACTTCAACACTTGATGGTGAAATCTGTCAAGAATGCTCGTTAGGTGATAGTCAGTTTACATTCTCATTTACTTCAGATGAAGATGGGGATACTACACCAACACCAACAGCATCACCATTTGACTTAAGCTTCACTTATGATCCATCTACAATCGACCGAGTAGTGTGTGATACAGATGATGAATCACTTGCTGCTTTTGGTGAAGGTACTCAAACATTTGACACGTCAACTCAATTTGCTAACTATGAACTTCGTATCTTTAACGACCCAGCTGGATTCCAATTAATCCTAAGAAACACTGCTGGAGAAGTAATCTTCGATAGTGGAGTTGTTGATGCGCTAGTACGTTACGAAGAATGTGAAACATTCGCAGATTTATTAAATAATAATGACTAAGTAAAAAAGAGGAGGTTCTACTCCTCTTTCTTACATAGAACAAAATCACAACAAAGCTGAAATAACATATAAATATAAGAAAACTTTATGTCTGGAAGGGAGGAAAAAAAGTGAAGACAAACAACAATCTCAAGATTAACAATCACGAACAATCCTATTTTCTCCTCCAACATGTAAGTACATTTGAACGGAAGCTTAACAAATTCCGTAAGAAATTAAATAAACAAAAGGAAATACGTTCAAGGTTACATCCGCAGCATTCCCATCTAATAACGATACTTAATGAGCAATCTACTAGGTTGGATGAAATAAAAGAACATAACTCGTCAGAGAAGAATACTAATCCTAAATCCGTCGATCAAGTTGTAAGGGAATTAGATGAGAGTATCCATCAAAGCCTTCAAATGGAAAAAGAAATGCAGGATACATTGATTGAAAAAGATAAAGAACTATACTTTTCTACCTCAAAGAACAATGACTTGACCAACTATTTAAATCACCACAGATATGTGAACCATTTATACGGGGAAAAAATAAACTCACTTCTTTTTGACATAGAGAAACGAAATCAAAAAATTACTTTACTCCAATCAATCTATAATAGTTCACAAGAAATGATTTCCTATCATAACAAAAAATTAACAGGATTAAATAATGACTATAATAGAATTGCCAATCAAGTTCAACAAAAGGAAGAGCTTATTAAGAGGTTCAAGCTAAATGAAAAAGTAGCTTTTAAAAGTAGAAAAGAAAAAAATGAATTACTTGCTACATTGCAACTTAAAGTGAATACGTTGCTTGCTCAATTAGGTAATAAGACAAATCACTATCAAGATTCAAGTCTTGAAGAAACTATATCCTTACATCTTAATAGAATGGAACAGGATTACAGTCACTTAAAATGTGCAAAGAAAGATCTTGAACAATTCAATATTGAAGTTTATTGGAGGGGAATAAATAATATGTGGAATTTATGGAAAAACGACACCGAAGAAGAGAACCAGCAGAAGCTTGCCCACATCACTGAAGTCATTGAAGAGGTTGAGAAGAATTTAGAAGAGTATAAAGAGTTATTTAAACAATTAAATGAAACGATACAATCGAATGAAGAAAAGAATACCTCATTGCAAGACTTCGTTCAAGAATTACAAGATACAATTAGCATATACCAACAAAAACAAGAGCACTATCAATTGGAAATAGAGCAATTAACGAAACAAATAGAGGAATTCAAAAGTGTTGAAGAACAGAAACAGCAAGAAACAACTAGACTCGAAGAGGAATTAAAGTCATTTAAAGATCAACAGTCTCAATATGATAAGAATGTAAACCATTATAAGCAGCAAATCAAAAATTTAGAAAAACAGAAAAATGATTACCACAAAAAAATCAACTCATTAACTAGGAAACTAAAAGAATTTAAGGCACATGGATCAAATAGTACTAATTCTGAAATTCTAACAACCGACTCTGTCACTGGCAATTCTAGTGTTAGAGAAATTAATTACGATGACCTTAAACAGTTTCACTACCAACCAATGCAAGAAGATTCCAATTCTACAGTATTCAACCCATATAAATATTCTCAGTTAATGAGTAGAGGAGAGAATAAAAAATGAATTCAGAAGAATTAAATAAACTATTTCAACAAAAGAAAATAAAGAAAAACACTCAACCAAAGAAGAAAAAGGAACGAAAGAAGTTAAAAACACCCAATTCCAAAGCAAAGAGAAAAGGCTGTTGCGGCCAACATCGCGCAACGTCATAATCGCTACACGTATATTAAGAAATCAGTCTATAATGATATAATTGATCACTCAAAAAAGGAACTCCCTTTAGAAGCTTGTGGAATACTTTCAGGAAAAAATGGACGTTGTGATACGGCGTGGCCGATGGAGAATATAGAAAGAAGCCCTAATTCTTTTGCTATATCAAATAAAGATTTACAGCAAGCATTTAAAAGCATTACATTGCAAAAGGAAGCCTTCACAGGAATATATCATTCCCATCCAACAGCAGCCCCTTTTCCTTCTAAGGAAGATATCACTCACCATATTTATCCTGAAGTCGTATATTTTATTGTTTCATTAAGAAGGCGAACTCCCTTAGTTAGATGTTTTCAAATTAAAGAGTATAAAGTTTATCCTCTAAAGATCATAACTGTATAGTAAGATTACTAACGGGAATAAGTGTAGACAGAGCTTTACATGTGGAACTTATACAAACAGTTTATAAATCATCTATTCATTAAACGACTTCTTCAGAATGAATTATCTTTCTATTATTATTAAAAATCTATATGAAGAAAATCCTGCTCGTTTCGGGCAGGATTTTTTATTATCTAACGTATTATAAAAAAGGGGGGGGATAGTGGATCAATTGGGTGATGTGAAATGGCCACGTCCAGCTCCAGCGGCCAGCGACTAGCAAACTTCCTGCACCTCCTTGCGATAAGTGAACATCGAATCGCTAACGCTCTTCGTGTTTCCTTTATCTTAGGCTGTGTTAAAGTTTGTTGTTGATTTTGGAATCAACTAATCAAAATAGCCTCATTCAAGATAAGAAGTATCATCTGGAAAAAGGGGTTATGGTGCTGAGTAGTTGATTCGGTGGGAATTTACTCACTTTCCGCGGACAATCGGTGAAGCCTCCTCGTTCGGCTTCGCCTCTCTGCGGGGTCTTCACTCGATCGTTTTTCCGCAGGAGTCTCGTAAATTCCCATCGAATCAACGCCATGTTTTGGAGTCCTTATCAAGGAAGGTATTTCTTTTTTATTTGGATTAAGGGGGGAACGTTTTAACGATATTGATTCATATTCAAGGTGGTAAAACATGATTAAATCCCTTTGATATCAAGGGATCAAAGATTAAACAGATTGACTAATCTGTTAATATCATAATACTCAACCAAGCACTAACTACGATGGACCCGTTATCCCATATACCAATGGGCGGAGGGAAATGGTGAGACTCCTGCGGAAGAAGGGACAATGCGAGACCCCACAGAGAGGCGTATGCCGAACGAGGAGGCTCGCATGTTCCTCCGCGGAAAGCGAACCATTTCACCACAGCCCCTTCCTCATAAAAGTAACGGACCCAGCTTCACCAGTTATTCAACATAATGGTGTTTATATGGAAGAACATAATACTATTTCATTATAATATCAACAACAAACTTTAACACAGCCTTATCTTAAAAGGATTTTGAGGAAGTTCGATTAAATGAGGTTCGATTAAGATCGCTGCATCGTGCAGCAACATCGAACTGACCTACATCCTGTAGGCCCACGTCATGTAGCAACATCGAACCAACCCACGTCGTGTGGGCCGCAGCATATACGTCGCTAGCAGGGCGCTTGCGCTTTTGTTCTCGTCTAGGAAATTATAAAATTCAATGCTTGTGTATAACTGAAAAAGTGGTGCGGCCACGTCCAGCTCCAGCGCCCAGCGACTAGTATGCTTCCCTCGCCTCCGTACGATAAGTTAACATCGAATCACTACGTTCTTCGTGTTGCCTTTATCTCCTACGGCTCAGTCCAGCATATACGTCGCTACCAGGGCGCTTGCGCTTTTGTTCCTTAGTAAGAGTTGGTTGAATGTTTAATGATTTTTTTCATTTCTTGGATATCTCCTGAAGCTTTACAATATTTGCGGGCAAGAAGGACGTTTTCGTTGTAATGAGAATTCCCTGTTGCTCGTTGAGTAGGATGCCATAAATGATAGATACTATTATTTAATCGTTTATGCTTCCCGCAAAGCGTATCCATAGCGCATGCAAAAGCATCGTCCTCGCCACCCCATCCTATGAATCTTTCATCAAATCCTCCCACCTTATAAAAACACTTTTTGGATAATATATTTATACCGCCAGCTGGAAGGATAGAAGAAGAGAATCGTGGAGAAGTTTTGACTGAAAGAGAAAGAGGCCAGGTAGGTTTGGTCTCTAGAAGAGAGGAGGTGCTTTGCTTGTTAATATCTAATACCTTTTTATAGGGGATAACCCATGGGTAATGTTTAAGCAACTGTATAGATTGCTGAATATGAGTAGGGCTACATAGTATATCTGCATCTATAATAACAAAAATATCACCAGAGGCTTTTTTGGCTGCTTGATTGACTGCTTTCGCTTTGCAAGGGGTTGATTGATGGAGAGTCCCTATACAAATTTCTGCTTCAGGTAACATCTTTTTATAATACGTAAGTAACCATTTAAATGCTTTTTTTCGATTTGGATCAGAAGACTGGAACGGGATGAGAATAGATGTTTTGCTCATAAGCTCCTCCATTAAATAAAGTGTTCAATCTAAAAAGGGATACTAAATTTATGAAAAAACCAATCATCATTATATTTTCTCTTCTGTAAGTATAATTTTCTTTGCTGTTGAGCACCTTCTTTTAACACGTTGCGCTCAAGCTTTTTTATATCTACATTTTTAATTAGTTTTTTGCAGGATACAATCCTTGGAACAGAAAAGTGAGAATAAGCCATACGCAAGAAGTTATAATGAACGTGCTCTGGTTCTACCTCATATGGTTGCTTCTTTCGGAAAAGGTGAGAAATCGTTACTGTAGGAAGAACGTGACAACGATAGCCAAATAACCATAATTTAATGGACAGCTCTACATCCTCATGACCCCATCTAACAAAACCATGATCGAAGCCACCCACATCATTAAATACCTTCTTAGATATCATAAAACAACCACCTGGAATAATTGCAGTTTCACTTAATCGCTTAGGATTAGGGTTCCATTTAACCTTTAGTCGTCTATTAAGCGTTTGTCCATACCCAATAGACTCCTCATGGTTCATAGCAGAGATAGCTGGGCATATGACATCCGTTCTATTAGAAAGGAGAGGAGAAGCTAACTGATCAATCCACCAATCTTGAAAATTAAGGTGAGCATCACAAAAGATAAGATAATCCCCTTGTGCATGCTGAGCACCTAGGTTTCTTGCACTAGCAGCTCCAAGTCCCTTAGTCTTTACTAGTTTTATAGATTGCATAGGTCTGTGATTTTTTAAAAAATTACAACACCCATCATTTGAAGCATCATCTATTATAATCACTTCGAATTTTTCTTTGGTTTTGGAAGTGTATAAAGAATCTAAAGTAGAAACAACATTTTTTCCTTCATTTTTCACAGGAAAAATAATTGAAAATGTAGGATTAGCAAGGTTCGCCATAAGATCTCACTCCTGTTATATAAATAAACAACTTCTTCCATATTTTATGAGTGGAAGTAAGGAGTGTGATTCTTATCCATCTATTTACTTTTGATTATCTTTTTCCCTCTGCATCAGTGGCTTGAGTCGCTCTACAAGTTCATCAATTACCTCTTGAGTAGTAAGATGATCTTGAAGGCTGCTTTTATGGGTAACATCCTTAAGAATCTCAATAATTTTCTTTTGTTTCACTATCTTCACCTCTTTCTTACAGAAAAGGATGGTATAAAGGTAAAAAATAGTTCTAATTAGAGGTATTGTATAATATGACTTTTAGGTTGAATTTGTAACTCTGGGGTGATTAAACGAATGTAGGAAATGAAAGGAAGGGAGGGGAGAGAAGAATTGAAAAGATTAGTACATTAATAAGTTATGTGACGATTAAAGAGTTTGATATGGACAAGAGTAGAGGGCTTATGAGGATTTTTTAATGTCGTACATAAGGAAAAAACATGATGTTACTTTATCCAATACAATACGGTAACGCGTGTGAATAACGTTTATTATATGAAAATCTCTCCCTTCCGAGAGGGGAGATGTACACCTAATCGTAGTGGACTATAAAAAATAGAAATCAAAAATAGTATTTCTCTCATATCATATAATAATGAAAAAGTACAATTTACTTTATCCTTAAATAAGGGCGCAACAACCTTTATCCCTGAAACTATAATATAAGCAAGACTGATATATTGTAAGAAAACAGGAGTGTACAATATGATAAGGAAATATAATATAAAGAAGCGTTTGCTTATGTGTTATGGGAAAACTCATTATTCTCCTGGGAGATATTTAGAAGATGCTTTGCGGGCTATTGGAACTCATGTTGAAACCCACACAAGTGTAATCGATTTTTCAAAAATTGATTCTAAGAAGTATTCAGGAGTTATTTTTGTAGAAACCAACAAAACGGTTGAAGTTAAGAATATTCATATGGCTAAGATGCCCAAAGTCTTTTGGGTACACCATGGTGAGAATAGATTAGAGAGAAATCTTAACTTGGAAAAACGATATAAACCAGATCTTATATTAATGTCCCATTCCTTACACCTTTCCAAGCATTTTTCCGCTAAAGTGAAATTCTTCCCTTTCGGTATGGATACCAGAATCTTTAACAACAATAAGCCTCTCCAAAAACGAAGCTATGATTTATCTTTCGTAGGTAATCGTCATGAAAAATTTTATAACGAGAGAAATAAAACACTAACATTATTGCACAACCATTTTTCTAACTATAATACATCTTTGTATTCAAATGTATATGTGAGCCAACTTTCTAGTCTATATTCCAACTCCAAGATTGTATTTAATGAATCTCATCACAACGTTCACCCTATAAATATGCGAATTTTCGAAGGAATGGGATGTGGGGCACTGCTCATTACAGATGAAGTTGAGAATCAACGTTTGCTGAATCTGGTAGATGGCAAACACTATATTATTTATCGTTCATCAAAAGAATTAATAGATAAAGTAGGCTATTATCTTACTCATATGGATGAAGCGCAAAAAATTGCATCTGAAGGAAGGAAATATCTTTTACAGCATCATACCTACGAGCATCGTGCCCGTACATTGGTTAGGCTAATGAGTAGTATCTAATAATTTTGTTGGAAGGGGGGAGGGCATGAAAAAAATATTATATGTAGGCTGGCTCGGATTTGATAATCTAGGTGATGAACTAATGTATGATGTTTTTAAGGAGGTTTGTGATCAATATTTTAATCCTGGTAGTGTGACCATCCCATATATCCCTATGAAAAAAACGTATAATGTAAAAGATTATGATGTGGTTGTATTAGGCGGGGGGTCCTTACTGCTTCAGTCCTATTATATCAATATTTTATATCAAGCTGTCCAGTTGAAGAAGAAGGTAATCATTTGGGGAACGGGAACAGATCGGTTACCAAAGTATAGTTTGAAAACGTTGTTAGATAAGAATGACAAGAAGAGCGATTATATTCCAGAGAAAGATAGGAGAAGGTTAAAGAGGATTATTCAACATGCTAGTTATGTAGGAGTTAGAGGACCATTAACTTATAACCTGTTAAAGAAGATGGATCTACTAACACCAAAAGTGAAGATAAGTGGCGACCCAGGCTTCTTATTAAGTCGTAATTTAGGTGAGCAGAAGAAAGATAAGAAGAATGTTAAAAAAACTATTGGAATTAATTGGGGAACAACTTTTAATAACATTTATGGAAGCAATGAAGCTCATGTTGAAGATGAAATGGTGAAAGTAGCAAGGGATTTTATTCAAAAAGGATATCGCATCTATATTTACTCCATGTGGTCAGAAGATATAGAACCATGTAAACGCCTGTATAACAAACTAAATGATAAGCAACATGTCACATTATCTACTAGAATATTAAATCAAAATCAGTTAATGGATGTGCTCAAAAACTTCAGCTTTACCATTAATTTCAAACTACATGCAAATATTATATCTTACGCTGCAAATACACCATTTATTGCTATTGGATATCGATTTAAAATTTATGACTTTGCTCATTCTATCGGGTTACCAAACTTAGTAGTAGATACCGAGTCTAAGATGCTTAAACAAGACATCTTAAGATTAGAACAATATATCCATGAAAACCGTAAAGATATTGTTAGCCGTTTTGAAAAGACTCGGAAAGATTATGAATATAAATTATTAAATAGCCTTCCATTGTTATGAATTTGAAGTAGCAACTCTTTTTCAGGAGGGTAAAAAAGTGGAAGAAAAATACTGTTTAATTAAAAGCTGGAGTATAGCATAATGTCTGCTCCAGTTTTTAGCTTGCGCTTTTGTTCCTTTCGTTTCTTTGATATCAAATGTAACAATTTTCTAGTCGCTGTAGCTAGATGTGGACAAGTTACTTATGTATATAGATAAGAAATGATTTTTAATTACCTGGTGCACACAACAAAAAGAGAGCAAAATAGAAGGGGAGGTCTATTTTACTCCTATAGAAAGGAAGGTTTATAAAAAGTGATCACTTTTATCTTTGGGGTAGATTTTTTTATTTAGGAAGATTTTTAGAAAAACAAGATCGATCTTAGTAGTAATATATGTAAAAAAAGAAAAAGGGAAAGGGACAATAGAACAGGGCATATGAGTTTTTTTGTATAAGTATATGTTAAAGGATGATGTTGATATATAGGAACGAAAAGTTTTATCAACAGTATTTGTTTCAACAGCTAAACATAAAAAAAACGACTGCTATAACAGCAGCCGCACGACTGGATTGTTTTCTTCTCTACACGAAAAGGGGAGGAATCAGTGCACACCGAAATGATGTGGGAAGAAAAACAATCTCTTGTTCACAGTGATATCCACATTGGAAGGGTTTTATACATAAGTATATGAGGCATTTATTCACAATATCCACAACAAACAAAAAAGTTATCCACAAAATTGTATGCACAGATGGAAGTATGTAAGTGGCAGGGGAAGTACCGACTTACTAACATTGTGCACAATGTTGTGGATAACTTTGTTAACAACAGGGGGAGATAGGATATTATCTATCCATACTACTTTAATACCCGAAATCATTAAAAGTAATCTTATTTTTGTCTCGTATTTGCAACAATTTTATTGGCACGTTTAAAATCCTGTAGATAATTGACCTCTTGTGCTTTAGTTAACTTGCTTCGTCTTTCTTTAGCGACTTTAGCTTTTGACTTCATATATAACGCCTCCTTATCTTTGTCCTATATACCAGTATGGACTTGATGAAGGAGAGATATACAACGTTTGACTTTGTGTGGAAGACTTTCATTCCATGAAAAAGGGGATTGTTCCTCATTGCGCCATGTGGAACGCAGTCAGGAACAATCCCCTTTGATTATTTCAAGCTTCTTGTGCTTCTTCGTTTTCTTGAGTGCGGTAGTAGTGGAACATGTATTGGTCCTTCGTGATTGCGTATAGATGGAATACATCCTCATCTTTGTTAATCCAGTTGTACACTTCAGGGTAGATTTCATCACTAATGCTGCAGTAAGGTAATTTCTCAGCAGCTTTTTGGGAGCGGATGTTGGTTTTGCGGATTTTCATAAAAATAGCGTTGATATCAAGTTCGAAGAATAATTCCTCAAAGAATGCATCTTTTGCGATGCGATTATAACCTTTCCCATGATACTCTTTTCCGATCCATGTAGCTAAGAAGCCCGTATTTTGGTTGATGTCGAACAGGTTGATGGTGCCAATTGGTTGATGCCACTCATCTAAAATAGTACGGGAAATCAGTTCACCATTTTCTTCAGCTTCCATCGTTTGCTTTGTTAGGAAGTAAAATTCGTCGCTGCAATGTGCTTTGTGACGGACATAAGGAAAAACATCAGGGTGTGACATAAGCTCGAATAGTGCAGGTGACTCGTGTAGATCGCGTTTTTTTAACATTAAAAATCCCTCCTGGTTTGCAAGAGGGCAGAATTATGCCAGGGAGTTCCCAGTGGTTAACTCCACCCTCGAATTTTTATCAATTGCTCACAAAAATCCGGGGTGGGAATCGAACCCACTAGAACCAGCGTACTGCTGGTGACGCACCATTTGCCTTCCCTGGGAAATTGTATTGTAAAACCTTATGATTTCGCATCATATCATCTATCCTTATAGTACTCGATTCCATATAAAAAGGGAATAGTTTTTTTGTTGATTTTTTATTAAATTTTTACGAAGTACATAAAAAGGCTGCATGAAGGGATTTCACCTCCATACAACCTTTTTTGCATTAACTATTCACGAGTGAAGTGTAAACAACTAAACGTTCTTCATGATCTTGGATGGAATGGTCGAATGTTCCTGTGCAAGTGAGTAAGTTTAAGTTTTGGTTATTGCTAGGACCAAATATTTCTCGTAAAGGTGCATCGTCTTTTGGATATGCTACAACTTTATTTACTTCAAAAGTTAGTTTCTTTCCATCTTCATCTGTAACGTAAATTTGATCTCCCGCTGATAGATCTTTTAAATCAAAGAATACAGCAGGGCCGTTTTTATCATCTACGTGTCCAGCCAGAATGGCATTTCCGCTATTACCTGGTTTGGTACCAGGTTCAAACCAGCCAACTTGTTCCGCGTTTGAAGGGACTTCCATTTCGTTCTTCTCTGTTAGACGTTCTGAAGTAATCTTAGCATCAACGTTTATTGCAGGGATTTCGATGCGTTTTGGTACTATGCCCTGTTGCTGAATGGAAAAGGATTCTTCACCGGAAGTTGGTGTGGTTTCTTCCTTGATAGCTGAAGGCTCTTTTTGAGACAGTACCTTTTCTGAGCTCCCCTGTGCTTGTGTTGATACTAATGGTTGTTCCTGACAAGCTGCTAGGAATAACAGACTGCATGCCAATAGTAGTTGTTTCATGTTCTTATTGTTCTTGCGTACGACGGCGATAGAAAATCATTGCTCCTGCACCGAATAACACAACACTAAGTGCAATTGGTAGAAGAGAAGAAGAGTCTTGAGCTGTTCCACCCATTCCAGTTTGAGGCATGGAGTCTGGCATTAATGTGTAATCTTTAAGCATAAGCACTTCTAGGTTTTCTGCAGTACCAACAGCAAATACACTATATACAGTGTTCTTTTCAAGCATTGTACCAGATAGATCTTTTACTTGTGTGCCATCTGAAGTGCGGATTTCAAGGTCATATGTCATTGGGTCAAGTTCTTTATAATCGGTTACCATTGGGAATGAAGCACCACTAAATACTGCATCTCCATCAATCATACCTACATCAACCGTTGGAGCATTTGGGGAAAGGTGACCAACGCGAACCTTCGTCTTTCCTTCTGTAACGCTCATAGAGTCTTGAATAACTTTAAGCTCAATGTTTTCAAGCATGTTGATAGCTGCAACTGTGTATGCCATACCAGCTTCAACTGTAAGAGATTTAGAGATAACAGGATCTTGTTCACCTTTAGTTCCTGCTGCATAAATTTCAACGTTATGATCTCCTGCAGGTAGTTTTAAGTAATCGGTAGAGGCTTTGAATTCCGCACCTTCCACTACAGCATTTCCATCTACATATACATCAACTGCCGGAGCATCTGGGGAAGCGTGAAGGACACGAACCATCGCTTCATTTGAACTATGGTTATCTGCAAAAACGGTACTTCCTAGTGCACCAAAAACAAGAATTGCTGTCATAAGCATCGAGAAAACTTTTTTCATTCCGTAACACTCCTTTAATATATTTTGTACAAAACATATACAAAGTTTGTACATGTTAGTTATATACCATTATTATTTAGAATCCAAACTACTATTATGTATAAATGTGCTGAAGAATTTTATAAAGGAGGTAAAGTACTGTTATACCAGTGTTTGAGGCGTTTGTGGAAATAAGTAGTAATAAAGGAGATTTTTACACACCTTGTTGTACAAGCGTTGTACAACGTTTTGTATAAGGGTCGATTCATAAAAAATTGGAAAGTTGGAAGAATTGTAGCTATTTTAATGAGAACGTTGGTAGTGGGGGAATTTTTGAGAGCATAAAAGGAGTGGAAGGGAGCAAATCTAATCTCGAAACGAGCATAAGTAGAATGCGAATAGTCCCCCAATCTAAATAGATAAACAAAAAAAGAACATGGAAAGGCAATGCCATTCCATGTTCTCATACTCTTACTTCGTAGTTGGCAGGTCTTGTTTAGACCAAGAGCCGAAACCACCTTGCATATTGATTACGTTTTTAATGCCGTTAGCTTGTAGGATACTTGTTGCCATAGCGGAACGGCCGCCAGATAGACATTGAAGGACAACAGGTTTATCAGTTGGGACTTCTTCAATGCGCTCTGGAAGATAACCTAGCATAATGTGCTTAGCTTGTGGGATATGACCATCATTCCACTCGCCTTCGTTACGCACATCAATCAGATTCACTTCATTGTTGGCAATTTGTTCTGCAAGTTTATCAGGAGTACTTACTTCATAGGATTCCATTTCCATACCATTCGCTTTTAGTTCAGCTAGTTGAGTAGTTTCCATGTAGCCTTCTACATGATCTGCTCCGATAGAACGTAGTGTTTTTGTTAGGTCATCCACACTAGTTTCTTCGGTGATCAAATAAACTGGCTTGTTATAATCTACTAACCAACCAGCCCAGTTTGCGAAAGATTTATTGTTAGGAATATTAATTGTTCCTGGTACATGGCCTTCAGCGAATTGTGATGCAGGACGAGTATCAATCATTTGCATGCCTTCGTTTAGACTAGCTTTCAATTCTTCTACGCTAGGCTCGATTTTAGTTGGATTTGGTAGTTCACTAATTAGTGCCGGACCTTCTTTGTTTACTTTCTTCATAACTGCGAAATATTTTGGTGGTTCAGGCTGTTCTGAGATTAAGTCCGCCACAAATTGTTCTTCATCATCATGATTTAGAGCCCAGTTTGTAAGTTTTTCATAGCCAACGGAACTAGATGGGATAGCTCCTAGTGCTTTACCACATGCGCTTCCAGCACCGTGTCCTGGCCATACTTGCATATGATCAGGTAGGTCTTTGAAACGTTTTAGGGAAGCGAACATCTGACGAGCTCCCACTTCTGAAGTATTTTCCATTCCAGCTGCTTTTTCTAGTAGGTCAGGGCGACCAACGTCACCGACAAAGACAAAGTCGCCTGTGAAGATGCCCATAGGGGTGCTCTGTCCGTTGTCATATAGCACGAAAGAAATAGATTCTGGTGTATGACCTGGAGTGTGCATGACTTCAATTGTAATGTTCCCAACTTTAAATTGGTCGCCATCTTTAACAAGCTGATGGTTGATTTGATCTAGGAATTGATACGTCCAATCTTCTCCGCCTTCACCTGAAAGCATGGCTGTTGCCCCTGTTTGGGTAGCCAGTTCCTTTGCCCCTGACACGAAGTCAGCATGGATATGCGTTTCAGCTACATAGGCAATAGAAAGTCCTTCTTTCTTGGCTGTATCAAGATAAGCTTGAATATCGCGAGATGGATCAACAACAAGAGCTTCACCAGTAGCCTGGCAACCAACCATGTAGGATGCCTGTGCTAGTTTTTCATCAAAAAAGTATTTTAGTAACATGTGTATCCCTCACTTTTACGTTTTTTAGATAAATAGTTCAAATCTATAATGTCTTAGCACCCATTACGAAAGTGTAATGAGTTGCTTTGTTAACTACATTTATTACTATAACACATATACCCCTATGGGTAAACAGGTTGAGCTTAGGATGAAAAATTAACTGATATGATGCACTTTATAGGTAGTTCGCTAGTGTAGCGCATTTTCCTGTTAGGTGAGTGTGTAGTGTTTGTAAATATCGTATTTACGGAAAAGCTTACTCTGGATCTGGAAATCACTTTTATATTTATTGGCTTTGTTAAAGTTTGTTGTTGATATGATAATAAAATAGTTTTATGTTCTTCCGTATAAGCACCATTATCTTGAAGACTTGGATTCGAGATATATTAAGGGTGAGGTCCGATACTT
>NZ_AVBF01000028.1 GCF_000770635.1 Pontibacillus yanchengensis Y32 | reverse complement strand
AATTTTGAATATATTATATATTTTTACATCCATGCAAGGCTAGTGGGTCTGGCACCGCAAACGGCACCGTAAACACTTTACTGCATTAACAATAAAACAAATTAATTTCAAAAAGTTTCACTAAATTGTTGACATTTACTACTAAATTTTAGAATAATGACAATAAAACAAATATTCAAAAAATAAACCAGGAGGAGATGATGGGTAAGAAAAAATTTTTCGTCATTTTTGATAGCGCTTTCAATTGAAGGAGGGATAATAGAATGTTATGGGTTATTGTATTTGCTCTGGTTACCATTTTATCGGTCGTGTTTGCTTTAAGAAATAAGAGACCTGTTTGGTTGGTAGTTCCATTTGTTTCGATTCTTGCATTTATGCTTGTGAAAATTGCAATGGTCCCACTTCCATTCTGGGATACGGTACAATTTATATTTAATTTACGAGGTTGAATGAAATAAAAGGAGGAGAAAACCGTGAAAAAAATCGATAAGAAAGTAGCAGAAAATTACTTTCGGGCAAGGAACAAGGCAATAATTATTTATCTCGTCATATGGTTTCTCGTGTCGTATGCAGTAGTATTATTTGCTGAACCATTATCGAACATTACCATCATGGGAATGCCATTTCATTACTTCATGGGAGCTCAAGGCGCGATAGTAGTATTTATTATTTTATTATTTGTAAATGCAGTAGTGAGCGATAAAATCGATCAAAGGTTCGGCATTGATGACAAGATGAATGAAACAATCAGTGCAGGCAAACATCTAGATCAATAAAGAAATAGCCAAAACCAAAAAAGAAATGTGGAGGAGGTAAACAATGGATGCACAGTTTTTAGTTTCGTTTGCTCTGATTGTTGCTACGTTTGGATTATACATAGGGATTGCCATTTATAACAAAGCGAAGGCCACATCTGATTTCTATGTAGCAGGACGTGGAGTACCACCTGTTTTCAATGGAATGGCGATAGGTGCCGATTGGATGAGTGCAGCTTCATTCATAGGCTTGGCTGGTACTGTCATGTTGCTCGGATATGATGGACTTGCCTATATTATGGGGTGGACAGGAGGTTATCTTCTATTAACATTCTTGTTTGCTCCACAGCTACGAAAATATGGACGTTACACCGTACCTGAGTTTATTGGGGACCGGTATCAAAGTAATACAGCTAGATTAATAGCTGCTATTGCTACGATTATTATTAGCTTTACGTATTCTGTTGGTCAGTTATCAGGCTCTGGCGTTGTTATTGGACGATTACTTGAAGTAAATGCTTCCATCGGTACACTAATCGGGGTAGTACTCATAGCCTTCTATTCCGCAATGGGTGGTATGAAAGGGATTACATGGACGCAGGTAGCTCAATATGTCGTATTGATTATTGCGTATTTAATTCCTGTTATCTTTATGGCGATGCAACTAACCAACAATCCAATCCCTTGGATATCCTATGGTGAGATCATCAATGAGATGAAGGCAATGGATCAAGAGTTAGGGATTACGGAATATATTGTACCATTTACGGAAAACACCAAATGGCAATTCCTTGCGTTAATGTTTACGCTAATGGCTGGTACAGCAGGGTTGCCACACGTTATTGTTCGCTTCTATACCGTTGCCACCATGAAAGCAGCACGCTGGAGCGGAGCTTGGGCACTGTTGTTTATTGGACTTCTTTATTTATCAGCTCCGGCGTATGCAGCGTTTTCTCGTTTTATTTTAATGGATCGAGTGGCTGGTTCATCCATCGATAATCTTCCAGCATGGACGACATCTTGGGTAGATACAGGAAAACTCTCCGTAGCAGATACGAGTGGAGATGGTGTACTACAGTGGTCGGAAATCGTCATTAGTAATGACATTGTCGTCATGGCTACTCCAGAGATCGCGAATTTAGGTATATTTGTCATTGGACTTATGGCAGCAGGAGCCATGGCAGCTGCACTATCTACAGCAGGTGGTTTAATGATCGCAATCTCTGCAGCATTATCCCACGATATTTACTATCGTTCTATTAATCCTCATGCAAGTGAGAAAAAGAGACTTCTTGTTGGGCGTTGGTCCATTGTAATCGCAACAGTAGTCGCAGGATTAGTAGCATTAAATCCTCCTGGAGCAATTACGCAGATTGTAGCATGGGCCTTTGCATTGGCCTCAGGTTCGTTCTTCCCAGCATTGTTGCTAGGTGTCTGGTGGAAACGAGCGAATGGACCTGGCGTTATTGCAGGAATGATTGTAGGTTTATCCGTTACGTTAGGGTATATCTTTGCAGCAAAATATGGAGGGTTCACGATACTTGGAATTATTGATACTGGAGCAGGGATCTTTGGTGCAATCGCAGGAGTTGTGACGAATCTCGTTGTTTCACTAGCTACAAAAGCTCCTTCTAAACAAGTTCAAGAAGAGGTCATTGATTTACGCTATCCAGAGCAAATGACCTACAAAGATGGTGAGGTATGGATGGATGACTCATCGCACTCCTCCTAACGACTATCACGTAAAAGAGAAAGCGAAGGAACACCCAATATTTCAGCATATCTCAAATGAACAGTTTAAAGAGCTATACCAACAATGTGAGGAGCGTCTTTATAACCAAGGAACCATTATTGCTGATGCTCAAAAAAGAAGAGAGGGAATTCTCTTAGTGGTAGAGGGCACAGCAGAAGTGTGCGCCGCAGGAGAAGAACAAGAGCTTTCTGAAGTACTAGAAGTTGTCCAAACCGGGGAAATACTCGGTTTGGGCAGCTTGCATACATTTTTGGAAGCTCATTCTTTTGATGAGTATGCGTACATGGTTGAAATTCGAGCTGTAGATACAGTAGTAGGACTTTTCGTTCCATATTCAGTGCTTGAGGTCCTGTGGGAAAAAGAAGAGATTCGCTCGTATTTTTTGCGTGAAGTTGTTACGCGTTTAAAGGATGTTTATGTCTCGTTAGCGGAGCAAGTGAAGCTAGCGCAACAGTTTGGCGATAGTGAACCTTTCCTTCGACGAGTGCAAGATATTATGACTGTACCTGTTCTAACAGTAGAAGAGCATCATACCATTCAAGAGGCAGCTGAACAGATGACTTCTATTAAAGCAAGTTCTGTTGTGGTTGTTAAGTTCAATCAACTGGTGGGGCTGGTTACTAAAAATGATTTGATTAGTCGTGTCATTTCTACAGGGAGATCAGTCGAAGAACCGATTCGAAATGTTATGACCCACTCTCCGCTTACTATTCATAAATCCAATTATTACTACCAGGCACTATCTGAATTGATTTTAAATGGGGTTCATCATTATCCTGTCTTAGATGATAACCAAAATGTTGTCGGCATGATTACGTTATCTGATTTACTACGTAAAAAGAATTATCAAATGTTTTCGGCTATACACAAAGTGGAACAGCTTAACGACCATAATTTACATGAGGTGAAACATGAAATTTATGCTGTTTTATCGATAATGATGAAAGACCAAGTTCCAGTTACTCATATCCTCGATGTGATTACCCAATTGTATGACCGTTTGGCAAGACGAGCTGTTGAACTTGCTATACAGTCTCTTAAAGAAAAAGGAGAAGGGGATCCACCTGCATCATTTGTATGGTATCAGATGGGGAGTGCAGGTCGAGGGGAACAATTTGTGTTAACGGATCAAGACCACTTCCTGGTCTATGAGGATGGAGGAGAAGGTCAGAATGAAATCACAGGAGAATATTTCAATAAACTAGGGAAGGAAATAACAAACTTTTTATTGCAAGCTGGATATGAACGTTGTCCGGGCGGGATGATGGCAAGTGAGGAAGCATGGCAGGGATCTTTATCTCAATGGAGCGCTACGCTACGGGGGTGGTCCATTAGAGCAACGAATGATGCGATGCTTAAAGCGCAAAATTTTTTCTCGTTTCGAAAAGTGTATGGTTCTCCAAACGTACATCAATCGTTTCTGACACTGATTCATCAAAATATAGAACGCTCTCACATTATGCTCCATCGTCTTGCCCAAGTTGAAAAAGAAAAACCCATCCCTAATTTAGGACAGCCTATTCGTTCGATGTTGAAACTGAATCGAAAACAATTAGACTTAAAAAAAGAAGTTTTGTTTCCTTTTCACCATGCTTTGCAGATTCTTTCTCTTAAAAATATGATTATAGAAGGAACAACATTTGAAAAACTCGATAAGCTTGTAACGCAACATGTAATTACAGAAGAAGAGGGTAGAGAAGTCTCCCAGGCTTTTTCACAAGTGATGTCTATTTACATGAAGCAAAAATGGGAAAATCTTTCGAGTGATGCTTCGTCTTCCTCTATCATTTTGTTTAGTCGATTGGGTACATGGGAGAAAGAATTATTAATGAATGCTCTGAAGGGATTGAAAATCATACAAAGTAGAATGTATAGTACATTTTCTATCTAAATATGAATGAGTTTTTCTAGATGTAGAGAGGAGAAGAGGATATGTTAAGAAGTCGTAGTAAATTCCGTTATACATTAGAAGAGGACATTCCTCTATCTACGTCATTAAGAGAACTTTCATTTGTGGTCGTAGATACAGAGACCACCGGGTTCCAAGTAGAAAAGGATGACCGACTTATCGAAATTGGAGCAGTAGGTATAGAACATCTTCAAGTAAAAGAGGAGACGGCATTTCAATCTTACATTAATCCACATCGATCCATCCCTGCTACGATTGAACAGCTAACCAGTATTACAAACGATCACGTGGACGAGGCCCCGGTGGCTAAAGAAGTGATTCAGGACTTTTTTCAATTTGTTGAAACTACATCCACCCCTTGTTTAGTTGGGCATAATATTGGCTTTGATGTAACTGTATTTAAACATGAATTAAAAAGAGCTGGTTATAAAATAAAAAAACCAAAAGTAATGGATACACTAGATTTAATTCATGCCATTCGACCACTTCTGAGCGGAAAGGACTTAGAGGAGTATGCGGAAATATTTCATACACCTTTAGTAGGTAGACACACTGCAAAAGGAGACGCGCTCACCACAGCATATTTATTTTGTGAACTGGTAAAGCAATTAGAAAAACGCGGCTACCATACATGGGGTGACCTGCTCCAAATTACAGACTTTAAACATAAACGAAAATTCCTATAGCGGTGCCCTTCTCTAGCGGTGCCAGACCCCCGCCATACTAAAGCATCAACGTTGTACAGCGGTGGGGGTCTGGCACCAGTGCCGCATGGCACCAGTACCGCAAATAAAAAGAAGCACCCCGGCTGAACGGGGTGCTTCCATTATTAACAATATTGGTTATATGCTTGAGTTAAGTTTGCTAGGATTTCTTCTGGCTCGTGGTCTTCAATGTCATCGCGTGGGATGAAGTGAAGGACTTTGCCATTTTCCACTAGTGCCATGGAAGGGGAAGATGGTTCATACCCTTCAAAATACTCTCTCATTCGATTCGTTGCTTCACGGTCTTGCCCTGCAAATACAGTAACAGCGTGGGTTGGACGTTTTTCATTATTCAATGATTCTTTCGCTGATGGACGAGCTAACCCAGCAGCACATCCACATACTGAGTTTACCACGACTAGTGCAGGACCTTCTGCAGTTGTCATGAATTGATCTACTTCTTCAGGTGTTGTTAACTCTTGAAAACCTGCTGTTGTCAGTTCATCGCGCATTGGTTGCGCCATTTGTCTCATATATTCTTCATATGCGTTCATGATAATCCTCCTCGATAACGATGCGCTTCTTTAGCTATCGTTATTTTTTCTTGCTTGTGTCATTTGATGCCAAACAGAGCCTTTTGCTTCTTCGCCACCTTCAATGCGTTGTAATGCCATTTTCGCTTGCATTCGTACCTCGAATTCTGGATCTTCAATTGCCTCGCGTAGTGCTGGAAGGGCACGTTCATCTCCTATTTCATATAAAAACATAGCTGCTCTCCATCGAACAAGCTTATTTTTATCAGCTAACGATTCAATCATTTCTGGTGTTGCTTCTGGAAAGCCTAAATCAGAAATACAATCTCCAGCAGTGCGGCGAACGGTAACAGATTTATCTTTTAAGGCTGTATATAAATAAGGTAACACTTCTGGTTCTTCAATCATACCAAGGTAAGCAGTTGCAAGGCGTCTTATAGAAGCTTTTTCATCTTGCAATGCCTTCTCGAGAATAGGTAAGTCAGCATACGTTGGACTCATTCGATCTAGAGCAGCATAGCGGACTTTCCAATCAGGATTATCCAATGTTTCAAGTGTTATGGTGTTCCCCTGCTCCTCTTTTGTCTCATGATCACCAGGGTCTACTTCAAAAGCGCGTTGAACTAGTTCCTTCAAACGCTCTTCATCATAGCTCGCAGTAAGCTCTTCAACGACTTCATTTTCAATCTCGCTCATGTCACCGAATCTAGGATTTTGTTCAACCCACTGGCGTTCCATAACCATATTGGAAGAGGCTGGTGATGCTTCCATCGCTGCATTCATAAAGGATTCTGGTAATCCTACACGTTTTTCTTGATCTCCTTCTTCGAGCTTAACCTGCATAGGTATGCCACGGAACATTTGTACATATACCTTAACCTCACCAAAAGAGTCTTCAGTAGAATCATTGCCCTGGCTACTAACTGCATGATCCTCTTTTTCCTCTTCAAGTGTTCCAAAAACATTTCGCGTCTTAGGAAGTATGTCTTCCCAAGCGTATTTTGGATGTCGATCTAAAGCAATAAAGTCCATTACATGGTAAAGACTTTTAACCCCGTCAATGTCTAGAAGGCTTTGAATATAAGCTGGTGCATCATCTGTAGCATCACCTTGTTTATAATTTTGTGTTACGCCCTCTGGAAGTTTCTCATCTAAATTGATTTTCATCGAATTGGGGCTTGGTGTCGGTTCGATAGACACGATTTTCATAATGAACCCCCTTTACATCTCACTACATGTGATTTTAACAAACTATAACAGCACATTCCATTACAAGAACTGATATAGTATGACTTTAGAAGCAGAAATACCTTCCAAAATATTTTTCTGAAATAAAGATGTTTATTAGAAAAGCGAAGATGGGAAAAAGAACCATAGCTATTCAATGAAGGAGGAGATAAGCATGACTGAAAAAAGACTAAACACATTAAAACCAGGTGAAAACTATACTGCACAAGAACTTGATAGCTTTGTTAGTACAACGGATGTTGTTCTGCTATCCAATAATGACAATCAATTATTTACAGATCCAGAACGTGAATACAAAGTAACAATGGAATTCAATGGTTTCTTTGAACATTCCTCTGATGATGGGGAAAAGTATTTCCGTGAAAAGAAAGCTTATGTTGTAGAAAAAGTATAGTACATGATAAAGGAGTTCCCTCACAATAAAGTGAGGGGATTTTTTTGGTCTATTTAAGCTTTTATACTTACTAGATATAAATACCTCCTAATCTATTATTTTCAATTAGTAGATTTGATTTATGAATAAAAGTTAGTTAAACTAATTTTATATCAACTTTCTGTACAGACTGTTTACTCTGTACAAAAAATATTGTATAATATTTTTTGTGATTTTGGGAGAACATAGGTAAGCAACCATTAGAAATTTTATAGACAATATTAGGAGGGACATGAACATAATGAATAACTTTAAAAAGTTAATTCCAGCACTATTTCTAGGAATGATTTTACTACTTGCTGCTTGTGGTGGCGGTGGTAACGATGAAGGATCAAGTGGAGACAATACAGATGGAAATGGAGAAAGTAATGGTGAAACCTCAGAAGAAGGTACTTCTGGTGAAAAAGGTGAAATTAAGATTGGTCTGAATAACTGGGCTGAGAACGTTGCAGTTTCAAATATGTGGAAAGTTATCCTTGAGAACAAAGGGTACACAGTTGACCTTACACAAGTTGAAAAAGGTGCTCTATACACAGCCCTTGAAGGCGGAGACTTAGATGTAGGTTTAGAAGTATGGTTGCCTAATACAGACAAGCCTTTCTATGAGCAGTATAAAGATAAACTTGCATGGCATGATGTTTGGTTTGAAGGTACTACATTAGGACTGGCAGTACCTACCTATGTGGAAGATGTAAACAGCATGAGTGACCTTAAAGGGAAAGCTGATATGTTCGGTGGTAAAATTGTAGGTATCGACGCAGGTGCAAGTCTTATGAAGCTAACAAAAGATGCTCTTAAAGAGTATGAGCTTGAGAATTATGAGCTTCAATCTTCTTCAGGTCCAGTTATGACAGCTGAGCTTGGTAAGGCTGTTGAAGATGAAGAACCGATTCTTGTTACGCTTTGGAAGCCTCACTGGGTATTTGCTGAATACGATGTAAAATTCTTAGAAGATTCTAAGAAGGTATATGGTGAGAAAGAAGACATTAACTGGGTTTCTCGTAAAGCATTTGCTGAAGATCAACCACAAGTAACAGAAGTATTAAACACATGGAAAATGGATGACCAAAGCCTAGGAAGCCTTATGAACGTTATTAAAGAAGAAGGCGATCCTGCAGCTGGCGCTAAGAAATGGGTAGAAAACCACCAAGACTTAGTAAAAGAATGGACATCTGCAATGGAATAAGGTAGTACTAGTTTAAAATCCTGCTCTCTTTTGAGGGTAGGATTTTTTTTGTAATCAATTGAGTTATGGTATAGGCAAGCATACGCTTCATGGGATCTAATGCATGAGTATCATTTTACAGATATAGATGGCTCACAACCTGATTGGGGAAAACATTATAGTAATAAGTATGAACAAGATGTGTAGGTTTATTTAAGAGTAATTCGTTTCTTGGGGATTACTCTTTTTATTATACTCTATTGATGAATTTAGAATTGATTCTAAACAGCAGCTCATAAAAGAAGAGCATTAAATTGATCAACAATTCAATGCTCATAAGAGTAGGTTTTATTTATTTTTTATAAAAGTCAAATCGCCTTTCCAAGTACTCTTGAAAAGTAGCGATAAGGACGCATAAAGGCCAATATATAAATGCAACTAATAAATAAAGCGTCATCGAATCAGCCGTACGTCCAATAACTGTTTGTGCCTTTTGAATCATTTCAGGAACTGAGATAACAGCTGCTAATGACGTAGCTTTGACGATGTCCAAGAAAACATTCGTTAAAGGCGGCATCGCTACTCTTACTGCTTGAGGGACAATAATATGCCATAGCGTTTGCCATTTACTAAAACCTAGTGCACGGGAAGATTCCCATTGACCTTTCGAGACACTCCCAAGAGAGGCACGAATAATCTCTGCAATATATGCTGCGCTATTTAGCCCAAAGCCAATGATTGCAGCTGTAAATGCCGATAGCGTGATTCCGATAAAAGGAAAACCAAAGTAGAGTATAAATAAAAACACTAATATAGGTGTGCCTCGCATGAACGATATATATAACCGAGATGGCCAACGTAAGAAAATAGAGGAGGATGTTCGTCCAAGAGATAAGAAAAACCCTAACACTAAACCAATTGCCATCCCGATGAATGAGATGGCAATTGTTAAAGGTAGTCCTTCTAATACAACCGGAAGGCTCTCCCAAGCTAGCTTAGGATTAAAGAGTTTATCAAGTTCAACTTCCTGCAAGAATGTAGGACTAACCAAAAGGTTCATCATACCTTAAAAGTCTACTCCTTCAATTTCTCTTATCTCTTTTTCAGGCTTTTTGGACGCATCTTTACCAACAAAAAATTCTTTAGAAATTTTAGTTAGTGTTCCATCTTCTCTAAGCTCTGCTAATGCTTCGTTGATTTTTTTCTGCAATGTCTGATCTTGTTTGCCAAGTAGAATTCCTTGTTCTGTCGGATGGAAACGGATATCAGGATGAAGCACTAAATCAAATTGAGGCATAGCTTTAAGTGCGATGCTTTGTAGGTAATAATCGTTAATGACGGTATCGGTACGGCCATTATCCACATCTCGTAAATACACATCATTTGTTGCGTTACCATACGTCACAACTTCAGCGCCAAAGTGACGAGCAATATCACTAAATACAGTCGTAGCTCCACCACCAGCTTTTTTACCTTCAAGGTCTTCTAATGTTTCAATGCCACTTAAGTCTTCTTCCCGTACAATCATGGTTGTATAAGAATATTTGTAAGGTTCACTAAATAAGTAAGTATCTTTGCGTTTATCAGTAATTTCGATATCATTAATCGCTGCATCAATTCGTCCACTTTTTACTGCTGCGAATAGACCGTCGATTCCGATTTCTTGGAACTTCACATCTACTCCAAGTTTCTTCGCTACTTCGCGCATAACTTCGACGTCATAGCCAGATAATTGATCAGAATCCTCTGGGTGGAAGGAAGTAGCATAAAGTGTTCCAGAAGTTCCCACAACCATTTCACCTTTTTCCTGAACTTTCTCCCAGGTCGTTTGTTCGGTTTCTTTACTTTGTTCCTCACTTTTATCTTCATTAGATGCTTCTGTTGATTCAGAGCTTGAACCACCACAAGCAGCTAGTAGAAGGAGGAAGGCTAAGCTAAATAGAAATAAAAATCTATGATTTCTCATGAAAGTGTCTCCCCTTTTCTTGATGTAAATTACCTTCATTACTATAGCAATCCACTAGAACAATTTCAAGTTGTCTGGGCTATAAAACAAAAGCTCGGGGCGCCCGCTTAGCGACGTACAAACTGCGGCCCACAGGACGTGGGTTGCTCCCGTGTTGTTACACGACGCAGCGATCTTCACCCCAGAACACTTAATCCGTTTATAGTACGCTAGATGATAAAAAAAGAGTACCCCTTGTCTGGGATACTCTCCTTAGAGATTGTTTTCATCATGTTTTATATTAGGCTTGTGCGTACTTCTTCATTCTTCGATCATCTTTACTGTCTTTCACAACCAGTGCAGCGTGAACTGCCCCTGGCACCCATAGAGCCATTGTAAGCAGTAAATTTAAAAACGCTTGAAATGGTTTGCCTACAAATAATACAGCTACAGGTGGTAGTAGAATGGCTAGTAAATATAACATGATTGTTTAACCTCCTATTGATGTGTTTCTATTATGTCCTTTCCCGTAATAAATAGAAGATATGCATTCATATAATAATAATTTGTTAATAAAGAATTTTTCCTGTCTGAATAGGTGACAAGCCTTGAATTTTTCTTTTCTAGAATAATCCATTATTAGGATATATGTTTTATCTTTGAGATTCCCGGTTACATATATAGCAGAAAACAAATTATCCCATTCTAAAAGGAGAGGCAAATATATGAGTATTGAAAAAGAACTAAAAAAACTAGAAAACTTTCACGTAAATAAACCAGATGGTGTCTTAACCATGTATCTCAACACGGACTTAGCTGATCCTGAACAGCAAGGTGGAGAATGGAAAATTCATTTCAAAAATGGTATGAATAATTTTGATCACTACTTACAAGAAAGTGACAATAAAGACGAGAAACGTAACTTCAGAGAATTGAAAGAAAAGATAGAAACATATGTGCAAGACTATGAGCGTAATCTTTCTAAAAGCTTAATTGTTATTGCATCTACAGATGGATCTCTGTGGTTTGCTCAACCAATTCAAATGCCAGTTAAGACTGAATTCTTCTGGGAAGAAACACCAGTACTAGATCAATTTAAAGAACTATATAACAAGTTTCCTAAGACTGGTATCATTCTTGTTCAGCAAGAACAAGTGAAAGTTATAGGAGCTGAACTAGGTTCTGTTCAAGGTACGAAACATTATGAGCTAGATCTAGATACAGATGACTGGAGAGAAGCACAAGGCCCTCACCAAGCACAAGCTTCCATGGGTAAAGGTGGTAAGAGCCCACAGAAAGAACAATTCGAGGACCGTTTTGAAGCTAATCAGCAACGTTGGTACAAGAGCCTAGCTCCAACACTAGATAAACTAGCTAAGAATGAAGGATTTGATGAAATCATTCTTGTTGGTGCAAGAGAAGAAGCGGAAGAAATCGAATCCCATATGAACAAACCAGTTAAAGAAATTGTAAATAAAAACTTACTAGAACATGAAGAAACAAAAATTATTGATGAAGTGATTCTGTAAGTTGAGATTAAGTAAGCCGTCTCAGTAGCATAGCTGAGGCGGTTTTTTATGGTATGAAGTAATAGGAAAATATTCTACTATTTATAACTACATAGATTTATGAGAACACTTCCATCACGGTCTATTATTCGTCTTGATATTTATTATTGTATAATAGCATTGATGACGAATCCTCTTTACCAAATCAATATTCTTAAACAATAGTCCTAGCTATGATAAAATAATATTACTCATGTATAGTTATGAATGATGTTAGGAGATTGTTATGTATATAGTAGATTCTACCGTTGTCGTACCTGAAGAAAAGGCCGAGGAATTAATAGAAATTTATCAAAATCGCTCCCGTAGTGTTGATGCATGGCAGGGTTTTCGTTCGTTTCAGCTTTTGCAAAACGATAAAAAACCTGGTGAATTGACCGTTCATATGGAGTGGGATTCAAAAGAGGATTATATGCGATGGGCCACGAGCGACGAGTTCAAACGCATTCATGAGCTAGAAAAGAATTATCCAGACCAGGAGCTTGCGAACATCCCTCCAAAAGTATCAAGGTATAAGGTCGTAGCACAATGAAGACAATTGAGAAGGAAAAGATTGTTCATGAGGTTGTTGAGGGTATATATGAAGCCTATCCATTTCTTTGGGAGAAGTTTGGACAAAATGGACGTGAACGAACGACTGAGGACAATTACCATCATCTAAACCATCTCGAAACAACGTATCAGCTCAATGATCTCACATTTTTTCTAGATTATACAGAATGGCTGGAACGCGTGTTAACGAGTCGTAATGTCGGTACGGATTTAATCATTGATAACTATCAAAGGTTGCACCATGCTGCACAAGAGTTAGAAGATGAAGAGGAGCGGTGTGCTTACCAACGTTATTTAACAAAAGCCATCCAGCACTTACAACAGTCTTAATTGGGAAGAGGTGTAAAGCTTGAATCATCATACACAAATGGCAAAGCTTTTTCTTGAAGGTAATGAAGATGAAGCCTTGCAATACTTGCAAACCGCTCAGACACCTTTTAATCGTTTGATGGCTTATGAACAATTTCTAACGCCAACGATGTATCATATTGGTGATCTATGGGAAAATAACCAGATATCCGTTGCTGATGAACATTTGGCTACTGCTGTATGTGACTTTGTTCTATCTCAAGTAGATTATAGGTCTACAAAGCAAGGTCTTGATCAAGCAAAGAAAGTACTACTATTTGGTGTGGAAGAGGAACAACATTATTTAGGATTGAAAATGGTCGCATCCGTCTTCCGTGAACATGGATGGAAAGTGAGATACTTAGGCCCCAACCTCCCACTTGAACACGTTCATAAACAAATCACGACATTCAAACCCGATGTAATTGGAATTTCTGCAGCGTTATCCTATCGTTTGCCTAAGCTACAGGAAGTAGTTGAATCCTTTCAAAAGTTAGAATGGAATCCTCAGATTTTGATTGGAGGCCGAATGGCCAAGAAACATGACTTATCGAAATTCGTATCTGACAAAGTGTTTATCATGAAGGATTTAGAACAGTTACAGGGGTGGCTAGAGGAGGATCAAAACAAAGTAAATGCAACAAGTTCATGATCAAATGCCACTTCCATTACTACAAATTAATACTAAATTTGATACCCTACAGTACACCCCTGAAGCTAGTGAGGTATTTGATATAACAGAAAATTTCCTAAACATGGTTGATGAAGGTAGTAAATCAAAAGTAGAGAAATGGATTCACCCATCGCAAGGAAAAAGTATGCTGGAGATTAATGTATATGGTAAATCCTCCGATGTTGTCCTGACGGAAGTATATGTTAGGTGGCTGAATGATTTACATGCCGAAGTGATTCTTCATCCAAAAGAAAAGCAGAATGAGCATATTACCACCATGTTGGATAAGCTTCAAAATCGATTAAATGATACAAACTTTGCCTTGTTAGAGGAAAAAGAGAAAGTAGAAGACACATTAAAAGAAAACCATCGATTATCTGCCCCTTTTATTCAATTAACAGAAGGTATTGCGTTTGTTCCGCTATTTGGAGATTTGTCAGAAGAAAAGCTGTTTACTATTAAAGAGCAAGTCCTTGCTGAAGCCCACAATTATCAAACTGACCGCATTCTCTTTGATTTTACAGCTGTTGGAGAGTTAGATGCTGAAGGCTTTTGTGTACTCAATGACGTTTTTAAGACGCTGGACTTTATGGGGAAGGAAATAGTATTGATTGGGGTTAAGCCCAATCATTCTATGAAGATTAACGAATTTAAGGTTCAACTTAATATCCAATTCCTACACTCGTTGCAGACAGCAATCTATAGGTATTGTTCTCGATAAGAAAGAGGCTTTTCTTCCACATAAAGGAAAGGCTCTTTTTTATTTAGGTTGAGATTGATTAAAGGGTGATCTGTATTATTCAAGTGGTTGCTTGTTCTATATAAGAGATATGATGTGGAAGACTTAGTTTCTAGATGATTTTTTGTATATGGAGTGGGTCCTACGCTCAAATAGGGGTAGGGATGGGAGAAAAATTTTCTAGCGGACATATAATCTCTTATTTACTGTAAAAACCCTCTTTTAGAGAGGGGAACGGACATATAGTACCTTATTTGTGAAAAAACACAATATATTAAGGTGATTTTGGCTAAATAGCGTACTGAATGTCCGTTACGAATGCAAAATAGCCTTTAAATTGAAGAATAAGAGATCATATGTCCGTTTGGATAGCATCACTTTGTGGTCATAAATCATTCCTCCCGCTAAACCGGAACATCCCCTCTATTCCGGTAAGAAAAGAAACAGCATAACTCCCACAATAATGATCCCCACAAACAAAGAAGTCCCTACATACCATGCTGCTTGTTTATATTGCTTTTCTTCTATTAAATGCACAGTTTCTTTCCCGAATGTGGAGAAAGTAGTAAACGCTCCGCAAAAGCCTGTCCCTGCGAAATACCATAAAGATTGTGGAATCAGGTTGTTGGTATGTAATATAAGAAAAATGCTTAATAAGAATGAACCTGCAATGTTGGCAATCCATGTCCCTAGTGGAAAGGTAGGTCTGCCGGTATTCCATGTTTGTCCAAGAATAAAACGACTAATAGCGCCAAGACCTCCGCCTATAGCTACTAAAAAGAAACTCATACCTGATTCACTCTCCTTAAACCAGCCTTAAGCCCAAGCCAAGCTAGGCCGATACTTCCAAAGACGCTTAGAAACACATAGAGCATCGCCACTGCAATGGACTGGTTCATCCATAGTTGAATGGTTTCAACGGAGAATGTAGAAAAGGTAGTAAATCCGCCTAACACACCAGTACCGATTCCAACGATGACAGGTTTTGTTACGCGTTTAGAAAGGAATGGATGGGTGATGAAAAAGGTTAGGAGAAAACAACCAATCCAGTTCACGAAAAGCGTTTCAACGGGGAACATACTTGAAGGCTCTATTCCTAAAGAAACGGCATAACGTGCGACAGCACCTATACATCCACCGATAAATACACTTATGTATGTTGTGGTACTCAACCTGCCAACTCCCTTCCTTACGTAGTTTGATAAAGACCATAATAAAGTGCTTGATTGTAGAAATCAAGCACTTTTACATGTGGAGCATCTTCCGTATATCTCAAATTTATGATCTTCTATTGCGAAATCTTGTAATTCCTTTTCCACATCCTTCATTGGGCATGTACGGATTTCTCGAGTATCGCCGCATTGTAAGCATATAAAATGGTGATGATGCTTGGAATCACATTTAATGCGAAAATGTTTTTCACCCTCTAATATAGTCGATTCCAGTATATCCAAATCTACAAAAAGATGCAGGTTACGGTATATCGTATCAAAACTAATACCTGTATATCTTTCCCGCATGTTTTCTAATAGTTCACGAGCTGAACGATACCCATTTTCCTTTTCAAAATAAGAAAGAATATCTTCCCGTTTATCGGTGTATTTATACCCTTTGCTCTTTAAATGTTCCAAGGCACTGGTTTTATTCATGACATCACCTTCTTAAAATGAGAGCGTTGTTGAAGTTTTTTGAACCCTAAGGTAATAATAAGAATCAAAATGGCTGTAACGACAATCGTACCCCCGGGTGGAATCTCAAAGAAATACCCTGCAACTAAACCAATTAGAACGGAAGCTTCACCAAAGAGAATAGAGAAAGCAATCGTTTGTTTGAATCCCCTAGCCAACCGTATGCTAGCTGCAACGGGCAATGTCATTAATGCGGAGACAAGCAACACACCAACGATACGAATGGATGCTGCGATTACAAGTGCTGTTAATATTATAAATAGGAAGTGAATGCGTTTTGCGTGAATGCCAGAAACAACAGCATGCTCTTCATCGAATGAGAGCATAAACAGTTCTTTATAGAATAAAAAGACAAGGGAAGTAACCACCAATGCCACAACTAGGATAGTCCATAAATCTTGGCGGCTTACTGCTGTAACTGAGCCGAATAAATAATTGAATAAGTCCGTATTAAATCCGTCAGCTAATGAAATGAAAATAACACTTAAGCCGACACCGCCTGAAAGAATGATAGGAATGGCTAATTCTTGATAGGCTTTATACACTCGTCGTAATTGTTCAATAAAAATAGACCCTAATACAGAGAACCCCATTCCGGTATAAAAGGGGGTTAAAGCGAAACCGCCTAGTTTTTTATCTAGCATCAACCCAAATGCTATGCCAGATAACGTTACGTGAGATAAAGCATCTGCGATTAAGGATAATCTTCGGACCACTACGAATGTACCTAGAAGTGGGGCAATGAACCCTATTAGTAAGGCTGTGAAGAATGCGTTTTGTAAAAATTCGTATTGTAAAAAACTTGATATCATTGGTTTCCTCCTAGTGTTCGTGCTTTACGAGGTGAACGTTGTGTCCATACATCTCTGAAAGATCCTGATCACTCATATGTTCAAAGGAATGAGGATCACCGTGGAAGTGGATGCGTTTATTAAGGCAAGCAATATTAGTAGCATACGATGTCATCGTCCCAGTATCATGGGTCACTAGTAATAAGGTAATGCCTTTGTTTTTATTTAAGTCTGCTAGCATTTCATAAAAACGTTGCACATTTTCCGCATCGACTCCTACAGTTGGTTCATCAAGAATGAGGAAATCTGGTTCACTAACTAGAGCTCTTGCGATAAAAACTCTTTGCTGTTGACCTCCAGATAGATCTCCGACATTTTTGTGGAGATATTCAGTCATGCCGACGATATCCACTGCATGCTTGATTTTTTGCATATGCTGTTTGGTAAAGAAACGAAAGTAGCCCACTTTTGCGGTTAATCCCATTGAAACGACTTCATAAACAGTAGCTGGAAAACCTGTATTAAAGCTATTGGCTTTTTGAGAAACAAAACCTATCCGGTTCCAATCTTTGAATTTTTCGATTGGAGTATCAAATAAACGTATTGTACCTCGTTTATGTGGTAGAAGTCCTAAAATTAATTTTATTAAGGTAGTTTTTCCAGAACCGTTTGGACCTACCAATCCAACGAAGCTACCAGATTGAATGGAGAAGTCTATGTCCTCAAGAACTTGCTTATCTTCATATGCATAACTAAGCTTATCTATTTCTAATATAGAGTTTGTGCTCATTCGTTCCCCTCCTGTTCAGCTCCGAGAGCCTTTTGTAGTACACCAAGATTATGCCTCATTAAGCTCATGTAATCTTCGTTTTCTTCTATATCTTCTTCTGTTAGAACGGAAAGATTGTGAATGGTTAACGATTTGGCATTCAGTTCCTCTTGGATAATGGATGAAACCTGACTCGATACATTTTGCTCATATATCATGTATTTCATATCTAGCTTTTTCGCTTTTTGAATAATGCCTTCTAGATCTTTTTGGGAAGGGTCGCTCGTTGGGCTTAACCCATTTACAGATAATTGTTCAATACCATATCGTTGTTCCCAGTAGCCATAGGCTGCATGTGAGACTAGAATTTTATTACGAGTTGCATTGTTAGTAAGGTTCTCAAATTCTTGATGTAGTGCAGTCAAGTTCTCGGTAAGTTCTTTATGATTTTCTTTAAATTGTTCTTTTTTATCAGGGTCTATATTTATAAGAGCTTCTGTTATATAATCAGCCATTTCGATTGCTCGAATAGGGTCAATCCAAATGTGAGGATCGTGGTTCTCATGGGAATGCCCATCATGGGTATGGTCGTGTCCTGATTCTGAAAACAAGGACTCATGTTTTCCTAGCTCCACAAGCTCAACATCTTCTTCGCCTAATGCATCTGCCGCCGTCCCAGCGAACCCTTCTAGTCCAGCTCCTAAATAAATGAAAGCATCAGCTTTAGCAATCGTTGTCATTGTCTTAGCGGTTGGCTCAAATGTATGTGCGTCTGCCCCAGGTGGGTATATCGTTTCAACAGATACTGCTTCCCCGCCAATTTTCTCCGTGAAATATTGAATAGGGTAGATCGATGTATAGATGGTTAGTGTGTCTTCGGCTTCGTTGCTATTCTGAGTAGAGCACCCAGCACTTATAACAATTAGTAATAATAGGCTTATTAGTTGTTTCATAGTAGACTTCTCTCCCCTGGATTGTGCAATTGACTATGTAATTCTACCGTAATGATTCCGGTTTGTAAATAAGAATGATTCCGATTTGATTGTACAAAAGGAAGTCTGATTATTTCAGCTTCGCAAAAGGAATGGGAAAGAAGAAGATCAGTATGATGGTAATGGGGATGGATAAGCTTAATGCCATAAAAGGCTTTTTACTATGAAGGCGAAGCATGGAAAAAAGTAAAGCATTGAACCATAGGGTATGAAGAATCGCCCATCCATTATCATAAACAAACATGCCAAATTGAAAGCATGCCCACTCAAGGAATGTGAAAAAACTACTCCATATTGCGATATAAAGAAAATTAAATGGAAATATAAAAGGGAAATATTTAAGGTAAATGCAAATGGCAATTGGAAGGACAATAAATGAAAAGGTTAAATCAATGATTGTATGGTTTAGAAGTTTCGTGCTGATGCCCTGAAAGGCCCATAGTGTATGGTTATAGTATAGAAGGTTATAAACTAAATTTAGAATTATATAGTATTGAATGGTTGAATAGTAGAGAGTGAAATGATGCATGTCCAATAGAAAAAAAGCAATGAGAAGCCAAAAGCAGACGATTACTATCAAGTACATAGATGTTCCACTCTCCTGTTTTTAGTAATAATTACCAAAAATGGGTGGTGTCATACATTTCGGTGCTTCAATCATCATTCCGTTTTTTCTGTAAAAAACGTATATATATGCCCATCAAAAGGAATGTACAAGATAATATAAACAAAAATATCGGAGGGGTCATAGATATCACTCACTATTTTAGTTTTTCAAGAGGTATGGGAAACATACTTATTAACACTATGGTAATGGGTACGGATAGGATTATAGTAAGAATTGGTTTTTTGTGATGAAGTCTAATCATACTAAACATAAGAATATTGAACCAGGCGGAATGCCTAACACTCCATCCATTACTATATTCAAACATTTCCATCTTGAAAAACAACAACTCAATAAACGAAAAGAACACAACCCATAAACCAATATAGACAGCTTTATGTACAATTGAACTCGGGAAATATTGCAGGTACACGAGTATTGCAATCGGTAAGATAATAAAAGTGAACGTTAATTCAATGAATGTATGATTTAAAATGGGCGTTGTAATTCCCTGGTATTCCCATAGTGGATGCTTATAGTATAGAAAATTATAGACAAGGTTAAAGATAATAAAATATTGGACGGTAGGATAAGCTTGATAGGCTTTCTTTCGATCCAAAAATAGAGCGGCGAAGATAAGCCATACCACTACAACAAAAATTAAATACATATACTTATATCCCCTTACGTATGAGTCTCCTTATCTTGTCCCTTTCTATTAAGAAGGATTCACAAAACGACCAATTTCTTACATTTGATGTCCTCTAAGAAAGTGTGCACAAAAGGTATGTATCCTTGAACGATTGTGCATATTAAGCTACGGAAAATATGTTTTCTATATACTTGTACGGGTATATTAAAATGGAAACCAATACAGGAGGCATGGAAATGTTTCATTATACTGTAGAATCTACGAAAGCAATTGATGATGCTGTTCAAGCTTTAGAAGAAGAGTTAAAGAAAGAGAAATTTGGTGTGCTTTGGGATTTTGATGTGAAGGAAACATTGAATAACAAAGGGTTTGACTTTAACGATTCGTATCGAATACTTGAAGTATGTAACCCAGGTGAAGCCAAAAAGGTTTTAGAAAAAAATCCATTAGTGAGCTATTTCCTACCATGTAAAGTCGTTGTATATGAGGACGATGGGAAAACAATGATAGGCATGCCAAAGCCAACAACGTTAATTGAATTCGTTAATGACGAAGAACTAAACACCATTGCAAAAGATATTGAAGATCGAATGACTGCTTGCATTAATGAAGCGAAATAATTAGAGAATAGAACAAATAAAGATACCTCTCATGAAAATATGGGGGTATCTTTATTTTTGGATAAACAAAACACCTATTTAAAGTGAATTTTAATTAGTTGACTTCATATACTCAACGGGGGTATAGTAAAATTAACAAGAATTGAATGGAGGAACTTTTCCAATGGAAGATTATGAATTGCCTGAAGATAGCGGAAAGAAACCTGTTCAACCTAGAACCTCGGATGAAAAAGAACAAGTATTAAACCGGTTAAAACGTATAGAAGGCCAAGTGCGCGGAATACAAAAGATGATTGAGGAAGATCGATATTGTGTCGATGTATTGGTTCAAATATCAGCCATAAATGCAGCCTTGAAAAAAGTCGGATTCTCCTTAATGGAACGTCATACTAACCATTGCGTAGCAGACGCTATTCAAAAAGGGGAAGGGGAAGAAGCTATAAATGAACTGATGAAGGTCATGCAACAATTCTCTAAGTAGTGAAAGGAGGGAGGAGCCATGAGTAAGGATGTGAAAATAGGCGTTACAGGGATGACTTGTGCTGCTTGCTCTACCCGTATAGAGAAAGTATTAAATAAAATGGATGGTATAGAAGCGGAAGTCAATTTAGCGATGGAGAATGCTCACATTCATTATGATGAGGAACAGGTTAGTGCAAGCGACATAACGGCTAAAATTGAAAAGCTAGGTTATGGAGTTCAAACAGACCGAATCGAGCTTGATGTATATGGAATGACCTGTGCAGCATGTTCTACTCGAATAGAGAAAGTGCTAAATAAAATGGAAGGGATTCAACAAGCGTCAGTAAACCTAACGAATGAAACGGCACAAATTGACTATCAACCAGGTATGGTCGACCTAGATCAAATGATAAACAAAATTCAAAAACTGGGTTATGACGCAGAACAAAGAGCTGATCGGGAAGAAAAATCATCTCAGAAAGAAAAAGAACTAAAACGTAAACAAATCAAGCTCGGAATCTCAGCGTTATTATCTCTTCCTCTCTTATATACGATGATAGGACATTTAGCTGGTTTGCCAGTTCCCGCATTATTGATGAATCCATGGGTACAAATGGCTTTTGCTACGCCAATCCAATTTGTAATAGGGTGGCAATTTTATGAGGGAGCTTATAAGAATCTAAAAAATAAAACGGCTAATATGGACGTACTAGTGGCTTTGGGTACAAGTGCTGCTTACTTTTACAGTTTAGCTGAAGCAATACAAACGCTCTTTAAAGAAGACTTCGAACCTCATCTATATTTTGAAACGAGTGCAATTTTAATTACGCTTATCTTACTCGGAAAATATTTCGAAGCAATTGCGAAAGGAAGAACGACGCAAGCCATTTCTTCCTTATTAAACCTACAAGCAAAGGAAGCTACTGTTGTAAGAAATGGAGAAGAACAACAGGTTCCAGTTGATCAAGTACAGGTAGGGGACACCATTATTGTTCGACCAGGTGAAAAAGTCCCTGTTGATGGAGAAGTAACCAAAGGTAACTCCTCGGTGGATGAATCCATGATTACGGGTGAATCTATTCCTGTTGAAAAAGTTGCCGGAGAACAAGTTATTGGCTCTACCATTAATAAAAATGGGACCATTTATATGGAAGCGAAAAAGGTAGGGAAAGATACAGCTCTTGCAAATATCGTGAAAGTAGTAGAGGAGGCGCAAGGTTCTAAAGCGCCAATTCAGCGTATGGCAGACGTCATCTCAGGTTATTTTGTACCAATCGTAGTGGGTATTGCTCTTGTTACATTTGTGATTTGGATTACTATTGTAAGTCCAGGAAACCTGGCTACCTCACTTGAGGCTACTATTGCTGTCTTAGTAATCGCTTGTCCATGTGCTCTAGGCCTCGCTACTCCAACCTCGATTATGGTTGGAACAGGGAAAGCTGCCGAACAAGGTATTCTTTTCAAAGGTGGGGAGTATCTGGAAGCGACTCACAAGATCGATACAATGGTATTTGATAAGACTGGAACCATTACCAAAGGAGAACCAGAGGTCACCGATTTTGAAGGGAATACTTCTATTCTCTCTTATGTTGGTAGTGCAGAAAAAAGTTCTGAACACCCATTAGCTCAGGCCATTGTATCCTATGTACAAGATCAAGGAGTTTCCATGTCTGAACCTTCCAACTTTGAAGCTATTCCAGGGCATGGTATTCAAGCAACGGTAGATGGAAGTGAACTATTAATTGGTACAAGAAGGTTATTAAGTCAGCATAATGTGGAATACAGCAAATACGAGGCAATAATGGAAGCCTGGGAGCAAGAAGGTAAAACAGCCATGCTTATCAGTGTAGATGGCAACCTAGAGGGCATCATAGCAGTAGCAGACACTGTAAAAGAGACTGCCTTACAAGCATTAGGACAACTACGGGATCAAGGAATAGAGCTAGTCATGCTAACTGGTGACAATGAACGAACAGCAAACGCCATTGCTAAGCAAGTAGGTATTGATCGCGTATTTGCTGAAGTGATTCCAGAACAAAAAGCGGACAAAATAAAAGAACTTCAAGCACAAGAAAAGCGTGTCGCTATGGTAGGCGACGGAATTAACGACGCACCAGCATTAGCAACCGCAGATATTGGAATTGCAATTGGAACGGGTACAGATGTTGCTATTGAAGCGGCAGATGTAACGATCCTAGCTGGTGACTTGAGCTTACTACCAAAAGCTATTCAACTAAGTGGCATGACCATGAAGAACATTCGTCAAAACTTGTTTTGGGCGCTTGCTTATAATAGTGCTGGCATACCAGTTGCTGCTGTAGGATTATTAGCCCCATGGATTGCTGGTGCAGCCATGGCATTTAGCTCCGTTAGTGTTGTGAGTAACTCCCTTCGATTGAAGCGAGTAAAACTATAAAGTTCAGGAAAGGATGTTGAATCATGCAAATAACATTAGATGTAAGAGGAATGACATGCGATCATTGCGAAAAGGCAGTAAAAGGTTCTCTTGAAGAACTAAATGGCGTACAAGGAGTAGAAGTTTCTATTGATACCAATCGCGTAACCGTAACATATGATGATGTGTATGTATCAAAAGAACAGATGAAATCAGCAATAGAAGAACAAGGATATGACGTAGTAGCATAATAAATCGCCAATTTAGCTTGATGGCTAAATTGGCGATTTTTTTATCGTGTGATTTAGAGGCATAGCGGTCGCTCCTATTTTGGAAAAGTTGCTCGGAATATGGTCGAAGTAGCTCCAAAAATGCAAAAGTCGCTCCTATATCAAGAAACTTGCTCCAAATCCCAAAAACTCGCTCGCAAAAGGCCCCAGCGTCCCCGAGCACAGCACCTCGCCCACTGAATAACTTTTCTACTATATGTATAGCTCTAGCGCCTACTACACTTGAAGTATTAATCCTCTCGAAAGTGAGCAGACTGCTAAAGCTTTGCTTACATTAATTCATATAAGGAAGTTGATTCGTGTAGCCACTAAATTGCTGATGCGCTTGTTGCATTTTTTGTTGGTCAGCAGCTTCGATTCCATACCAACCATTTTTGAACATTAGATTATATAGGTTACGTTGGCAATTTTGTGTTTCGTTAAAGATGCCTGAAAGGTCTTGGTACAAATGCTGGCAGCTGGCTTCATTCAGTGCTGTGCAATAGGAGTCTGTCATGTATTTTTCTGTTGCTAGCATATCGTTTACAAAATCTCTTTCATTCATTTGTGGGTTCTTCGGAACGTTTGTTTCAGGATTTTGTACTTTCTGGCTTTGATTCATTATATGTTCCTCCTTTCCTTAATTTAAAGGTTGATTTTGTTGGTTTGGAGCTGGATTTTCATTTAAATGCTGCAGTATTTTTTCATAGTGACGTTGATGCATTTGACCTGCTTGTTCTAAAGCAGCTTTAAGCTCTGGATTTTGGCAGAAACCTGCAAAAAAATGTGCTTTTTTCGCAGCTATCAGATTCCATGACAGCATATCTGTAATGTATAGTTGATCTTTCGTGCTCACCATTGTTGGGGGTTCTGGCATGATATTAGCTTGATTTTGGCCACTCATTTGATTTTGTTGTTGCATGTTAAGTACCTCCTCACATTTTGTTATCCTTATCGTTTTTAGAATGCCTCAATTTAAACGCACTATGCTTCAGTTAAGATTCCATAAACTTTGTATTTTTCTAAAATTTCTGTCAAAATAGAAGTAATACTAATTGATGGTACAATGAAAGTGTTTACACCTAACAAATGGTTCAGAAGTCTCGCAATTATTTTTTATGATGGAGTGCTGGAGGGGAATATGATGGAACAGTTATTAAGAAACTTCTTTCTGTTTTTATCGAAAAATAAATTCTTTACTAAATTAGCTCGTAAATATGGACTACGATTTGGTGCTGGACGTTTTGTAGCTGGAGAAACGATGGAAAATACAGCGAAAGTGATACAAGAGCTGAATAATAAAGGGATGGATGTAACGATTGACCATTTGGGTGAATTCGTTGATAAAGAAGAAGAGGCAAAACAACGTACAGAAGAATGTATAGAAGCAATAGAAGTTATCTCTGAACAAGACTTACATTCCCAATTATCATTGAAGTTAACATCTATGGGGTTAGATGTTTCAGAAGATTTAGTGATGGAAAATATGCGTAAGATACTTGATGCTGGGAAGAAACATAATGTATTGGTAACGATTGATATGGAAGACTATGAACGCTGTGAAAAAACACTAGAGATATTTAAGAAGCTGAAGTCCGAATATGAGTTACTTGGGACAGTACTTCAATCCTATCTATATCGTACTGTAGAGGATATTGAAGAGCTTGATCAGTATAATCCCAATTTACGTTTAGTAAAGGGAGCCTATAAGGAATCTCCAAAAGTTGCTTTTCCAGAGAAGAAAGATGTAGATGAGAATTTCAAGAAGATTATAAAGATGCACTTACTGAATGGGAATTATACAGCAGTTGCCACTCACGATGATGCTATGATTGAATATACGAAAGAACTTGAAAAAGAGTACAACATTTCACGAGACCAGTTTGAGTTTCAAATGTTATACGGTATAAGAACAGATCGCCAGGAAGAACTAGTGAAAGAAGGCTATCGGATGAGGATCTATGTGCCATATGGGGATGACTGGTATGGTTACTTCATGCGTAGACTTGCAGAAAGACCAGCCAATGTCGCCTTTGTATTAAAAGGTGTATTTGGTAAATAGAAATCAGAGCATGTAATCCCTTTTGTAAAAGGAATTGCATGCTATTTAACAAGTAAAGAAAGCATAAATTTCTGACGCTTATGTGTCTAGCTCCAGCGCCCAGCGACTAGTATGCTTCCCTCGCCTCCGTACGATAAGTTAACATCGAATCACTTCGTTCTTCGTGTTGCCTTTATCTCCTACGGCTCAGTCCAGCATATACGTCGCTAGACGGGCGCTTGCGCTTTTCTTGTGTAATCATTTTTAAGGAGTACCAACATGAAACCATTTACAGAAAACGTTGTGAACATTATCCTATCTATTCCTTCTGGAAGAGTGATGACATATGGACAAATATCTAAATTAGCTGGAAGTCCAAGAGGTGCGAGGCAAGTCGTACGCATTTTGCATACAATGGGAGAAAAGTATAAACTTCCTTGGCATCGAGTTATCAATTCAAAAGGTGAAATAGGAATTAAAGATGAAGGATTATTTATGGAACAGAAAATGTCCTTGGAAGAGGAAGGGATTGTTTTTCAAACAGAGAAAAAGATTGATCTTTCATTATATCAATATGAACCCGATAAAAAATTTGTAGAATAGGGATGTACGCTCTCTGATGTCTAGCACCAGAATCTTAACAAAATCGTTGCTGTGGTAAAAACAAACGCTATGGCGAGGCTTTCCTAAGTCTGTATGAAAAGCCCCATTCCTTTCTTTCAAAAAAAGATTGCGAAATGTCAGAATTTATTTTATAGTAGAGGTAGATAATGGATCGTTTCGATCTATATATTTTTTTGCAGTAAAATGAATGAGTATTCATTCAAAGGATAGGGGGAACTGGTATGAAGCGAACAATCAAAAGGGCGGCCGTCTTAGGCTCCGGTGTCATGGGGGCTGGCATTGCGGCGCACTTAGCTAATGTAGGCATTCCAACACTTATGCTAGACATTGTACCTAGAGAGTTATCAGATAAGGAGGCAAAGCAAGGCCTCACGCTTGAACATCCGAAGGTCCGGAATCGAATAAGTGAAACGAGTAAACAGCAGCTTTTAAAGCAAAAACCATCTCCATTAACAAGCAAGAAAAATTTAGATCTTATTGAAACTGGAAATATGGAAGATGATATGGAGCGGTTACAAGAAGCTGATTGGATTATTGAAGTTGTCGTTGAGAATCTAGAAATTAAACAAAAAGTATTCACCTCAGTTGACCAGTATAGAAAAGAAGGAGCAATTGTTAGTTCCAATACATCAGGTATCTCAGTAGAGGCAATGAAAGAAGGACGTTCTGAGGACTTTAAGAAACATTTCTTAGGTACTCACTTCTTTAACCCACCACGGTACTTAAAATTATTAGAGGTTATCCCTACGAAAGAGACGGATCCAGAGATTCTTTCATTTATGAAGCGGTTCGGTGAGGATGTACTTGGCAAAGGAGTAGTAGAAGCGAAGGATACTCCTAACTTTATCGCTAACCGAATTGGTACGTATGGACTTCTTGTTACCGTCCAAGAAATGGTGAAAGGTAATTATAGCGTAGGAGAAGTGGACTCTGTAACAGGACCTATGATAGGTCGACCGAAGAGTGCAACATTCCGAACTCTAGATGTTGTTGGATTGGATACCTTCTTACATGTTGCTAAAAATGTGTATGATCAAGTGGAAGGAGAAGAGAAAAACGTTTTTGACCCTCCACAATTCATGAAAACAATGCAAGAAAAGGGCTGGTTAGGTTCGAAAAGTGGCCAAGGCTTTTTCTTGAAACAAAAAGGTGAAAAAGGAAGCGAAATTCTCGAATTAAATCCAGATACACTCGAATATCAAGAACGCAAAAAGCTGAAAACAAGCGCAACAGAAATGGCAAAACAAGAAAAAGGCGCCAAACGAAAATTAAAAGCACTTGTATCTGCTAAAGGTGATCGAGCTGGAGATTTAGTATGGAACATCACCAAACCTGCACTGATTTACTCAGCTGAATTATTAGGTGATATTGCAGATGATATACCATCTATTGATGACGCTATGAAATGGGGCTTTGGATGGGAGTTAGGTCCATTTGAAATGTGGGATGCAATAGGTGTTGAAAAGTCCGTAGCACGTATGAAAGAAGAAGGTCATACCGTCCCTGCATGGGTAGAAGAAATGTTGGAAAAAGGATTTTCTACTTTTTATAAACATGAAAATGGAAACGTTTACTACTATCATAACGGAGAATACAAGCAACAGACCTTTAATGAAAAAGAAATTCATCTTAGTCGTTTGAAGGAACGTAAAGGTGTTATTAAACAAAACAAAGGTGCTAGCCTCATCGATATCGGTGATGGTGTAGCCTTACTTGAATTCCATTCCCAAAGTAACGCCATCGGTTTAGATATCATGCAAATGGTGGACTACGCCATTGAGGAAGTGGAACAAAATTATGAAGGCTTAGTGATAGGAAACCAAGGTAAGAATTTCTGTGTTGGCGCTAACTTAGGCATGATTTTAATGGAAGCGCAGGATTATAATTTTGTAGAAATTGAAATGGTCATTAAAAAGTTCCAGCAAGCAATGATGAATATGAAGTATTCTAATAAACCGGTAGTTGTTGCTCCTTTCGGAATGACACTAGGTGGTGGAGCTGAAATCGCATTACCTGCTAGCGCTATTCAAGCTTCTCAAGAAACATATATGGGACTTGTTGAAGCTGGTGTCGGCCTGATTCCAGGTGGTGGTGGAAACAAAGAACTATACTTGAAGCATCTTAGAGGCATTCCTGAAGGTGTGGATTTTGATTTACAGAAGGTTACGAATGAAGTGTTTGAAAAGATTGCTACAGCAAATGTCTCCACATCAGCTGAAGAAGCTCGAGAGGCAGGATTCTTAGACCAAATGGATGCCATTAGTGTGAATGGGGATCACCTGCTGCACGATGCGAAACAGAAGGTACTTGGCTTAGCGAAATCAGGCTATCAGCCACCTAAACGTACAAAAATCCCAGTAGTTGGTGAGCCAGGGTATGCAACGATGCTACTTGGAGCAAAGACAATGGGATTCGGCGGATATGCATCCGAGCATGATATTAAAATTGCGCAGAAACTTGCTTTTGTTTTAGCTGGTGGAAATGTACCTCAACATACACTTGTTGATGAAGACTATTTATTAGACTTAGAACGCGAAGCATTCTTGAGTCTTGTAGGTGAGCCAAAAACACAACAACGCATGCAGCATATGCTTATGAAAGGTAAGCCATTGCGTAACTAATTGCGATAAGGGGGAAGAACTGTGAAGGAAGCTGTCATCGTAGCAGGTGCACGAACACCTGTAGGGAAAGCAAATAGAGGGACACTTAAGAATACACGTCCGGATGATTTAGCTGCTCTAACGATTCGAGAAACATTGAATAGGGCCGGCGGATACGAAGGGAATATTGATGATGTCATTATTGGGTGTGCCATTCCAGAAGCGGAGCAAGGTACAAATATGGCTCGAAGCATCTCAGCTTTAGCGGGTCTGTCTAATACAGTGCCTGCTATCACCATTAATCGTTATTGTTCCAGTGGGTTACAAAGTATAGCCTATGCTGCTGAGCGAATCATGCTAGGTTACAGTGACACGATTATTGCAGGTGGAGCAGAATCTATGAGTCTAGTACCTGTTCCTGGGCATGTCGTAAAGCCCAATGTAAAGCTAGTGGAACAAGCACCTGAATATTATATGGGTATGGGATACACTGCCGAAGAAGTAGCTAAACAGTTTGGAATTACGAGAGAAGAACAGGATGCTTTTGCTGTTCGAAGTCACGAAAAAGCTGCAAGAGCCATTCAAGAAGGTAAATTTAATGATGAGATTGTTCCAGTTGATGTAATAGAGAGAAGCATCGGTTCTGACAACAAAATTAAAGAAAAGGAAACGACCTTTAGTGTAGATGAAGGTGTTCGAGCAGGAACAAACTTGGAAACGCTTGCTAAGTTGAAGCCAGCATTTAAGGTTAATGGATCTGTTACAGCAGGGAACTCGTCGCAAATGAGTGATGGAGCAGCATCTGTACTTGTTATGGAAAAGGAAAAGGCTTTAGCAGAAGGGTTAACACCTTTAGTGAAATTCCACTCCTTTGCAG
Organism: Pontibacillus yanchengensis Y32; assembly: GCF_000770635.1. Lineage (GTDB taxonomy): Bacteria > Bacillota > Bacilli > Bacillales > BH030062 > Pontibacillus > Pontibacillus yanchengensis. The sequence goes on along the minus strand of NZ_AVBF01000028.1, from coordinate 21,562 downwards.
TAGCTGGAGTAGCACCAGAAATCATGGGAATTGGCCCTGTCGAAGCGATACCGAAAGCGCTTAAGCTAGCTGGTCTTAATAAGGAAGACATTGGACTATTTGAATTAAATGAAGCATTTGCCTCACAGTCCATTCAAGTCATTCGAGAGCTTGGACTGGATGAAGAGAAAGTCAATGTAAATGGCGGAGCCATCGCACTTGGTCACCCACTAGGATGTACAGGTACAAAACTTACGTTGAGTTTAATCCATGAAATGAAACGTCGTAATGAACAATTTGGTGTTGTAACAATGTGTATTGGTGGCGGAATGGGCGCTGCCGGAGTCTTTGAACTAATATAGAGGAGGAAACAGTATGAGTGAAACAAAAGAGAAAGTATTTAAAGGCGGGGGCTTTTTAGTAGAGGATTTAACAGCTGATGATGTTATTACACCAGAGGATTTCTCAGACGAACATTGGATGATTGCCAAGACTGCAGAAGATTTTGTTGCAGGCGAGGTTGTCCCTAAAATTGAAAATCTTGAAAACCATGAATTTGAGCATTCCGTAGCTCTATTAAAACAAGCAGGAGAGTTAGGACTGTTAGGTGCGGATGTTCCTGAAGAGTATGGCGGGCTAGGTTTAGATAAGATTAGCTCTTCTCTTATTACAGAGAAATTCTCACTAGCCGGTGGCTTTTCTGTCACTCACGGTGCACACGTTGGTATTGGATCTTTACCTATTGTGTTCTTTGGAAATGAAGACCAAAAGCAAAAATATCTACCTGTGCTAGCAACTGGTGAAAAAATTGCAGCATACGCTCTAACTGAGCCAGGTTCAGGTTCCGATGCGCTTGGTGCCAAAACGACAGCTAAACTAAATGATGCAGGTACGCACTATATCTTAAACGGTGAAAAACAATGGATCACAAACTCAGCCTTTGCGGATGTATTCGTTGTTTATGCGAAAATAGATGGCGATAAATTTACAGCGTTTATTGTAGAGCGTGATTATCCTGGTGTATCTACTGGCCCAGAAGAGAAAAAGATGGGAATCAAGAGTTCCTCTACTCGTACGTTAATTCTTGAGGATGCAGAAGTGCCAAAAGAAAATGTGCTTGGAGAGATTGGAAAAGGTCACGTCATTGCATTCAATATCTTGAATGTTGGTCGTTACAAGCTTGCAATTGGTGGTGTGGGTGGCTCTAAACGAGCGCTAGAATTAGCAGTAAAATATGCGAATCAACGTAAGCAATTTAAAACAGCCATTTCGAGTTTTCCACTAAGCCAAGAAAAGCTAGGTACGATGGCTTCCAATATCTATGCCAATGAAAGTGCCGTTTACCGTACAGTTGGCTTATTTGAACAACGCATGGGTAAATTGTCAGATGAAGAGCTTAAAGATGGGAAAGAGGTAGCAAAAGCAATTGCTGAATATGCAATTGAGTGCTCTCTTACGAAAGTATTTGGCACAGAGTTATTAGATTATGTTTCCGATGAAGCGGTACAGCTACATGGTGGCTATGGTTTTATGCAAGAGTATGAAGTAGAAAGAATTTATCGCGATTCTCGTATTAACCGCATTTTTGAAGGTACCAACGAAATCAATCGCATGATCGTACCTGGAACGCTAATGAAAAAAGCGATGAAAGGCGAACTTCCTCTTCTTCAAAAAGCAGAAAGCCTACAGGAAGAATTAATGATGATGATGCCTGAAGAGCCAGGAACGGAAACGTTAGAGCAAGAAAAGTATTTATTAAAGAATGCCAAGAAAATCGGCTTACTAGCAGCAGGTTTAGCGGCACAGAAATATGGCGAGAAGCTTGAAAATGAACAAGAAATTCTAGTTAACATTGCTGATATTGTGGGTGAAATCTACAATATGGAATCAACAGTGTTACGAACTGAAAAAGCCATTCAAAGAACGGGTGAAGAGAAAAACAAACAAAAGCTTCTTATGACCCAAGTATACGTTCAAGAAGCATTCAACCGTATCGAAGCTCATGCCAAGGAAACGTTAATTGCAAGTGAAGAAGGAGATTCTTTACGCATGATGCTATCTGCACTTCGTAAATTAACTCGTCACACACCAATTAATGTCATCACGAAAAAGCGTGAAGTCGCAGCTACCATCATTAAAGAAGAAAAATATGTAGGATAATGACTAATCCTAGAGGTAGGCTCGTATTGTGAGCCTACCTTGTTTGTGAGTAAAGAAAATATAAATTTCTGGCGCCCCGAGCTTTTGTTCATATCAATTATATTTAGGTTTTAATCCGTCAAAGAATGGTAATACCAAAAAAGAGTTATCTATCCCTCATTCATTGTTAGGATGAGATATAGATCTATGGTAAAATATGAACATCCATAGAAAAGGAGGGATGTTGATGGCATTAACATTTTATTGGTATCCTCAATGTGGTACGTGTAAAAAAGCTAAAAAATGGCTGGATGATCATAACGTTGAATATGAACCTGTACATATTGTAGAGCATCCACCGTCTAAAGAGGAAATTAAATCTTTGATTAGCCAAAGCGATCTACCTGCAAAAAAGTTCTTTAATACGAGCGGTAAAAAGTACCGGGAACTAGGGTTAAAAGACAAGCTACCGGAGGCAAGCGAGGAAGAAATGGTAGAGTGGCTAGCCTCAGATGGTATGTTGCTAAAACGCCCAATTGCAACAGATGGTAAGCAAGTGACAGTTGGTTTTAAAGAAGATTCGTTTGAAAATACTTGGACGTAATGAGCAAAACATTTGGCTTCTTAAGCCATGTTTAATAAATTTGAAATGAAAAGCAGAAAATGGAGGGTTTAACATGAGTGTACCAAAAGAATTGTATTATTCCGAAGAGCACGAATGGGTGAAAGTAGAAGGAGATAAAGTACGTATCGGGATTACGAGCCATGCTCAATCCGAACTAGGTGATATCGTATTTGTTGAATTACCAGAAGTAGGCGACACAATTAAATCAGACGATCCTTTTGGTAGCGTTGAATCTGTAAAAACAGTTTCTGAACTTTATGCTCCACTAAGTGGTAAAGTGGTCGGCGTTAATGACGAGCTAGATGACAGTCCTGAATTTGTAAATGAATCTCCATATGATAAAGCATGGATGATTCTTGTTGAGCCTTCAGACATGTCCGAGCTTGAAGAATTAATGTCTGATGAACAATACAAAGAAATGATTGATGAAGATTAATTAAAACATAGTCTATAGTAAAACGGATACCCTATACATGAGGGGTGGTTTGCTATGGATTCAAGAGATAATAATCGTAATCCTAAACAACGGACTACGAAACAAACTCAAAACCGTTCATCTCTTCAAAGCAACGTAACCAAAAAGGCAAAAGAAAGTTGGAGAGGCACAGCTGACCCAGCTAAGGTGCGCCAGTACGTTGATTGTGATGATGAGAATGGATGGTGCTAAACGATTTGGCAGTGGGAATCCACTGCCATTTCTTTTACCTAAATATATAATGTTTCTCATTCTTTTCCTGAAAAGTGTATTTTTTATTGGAATTATTGTTCATAACATCATAAACTAAAGGAAAGAGAAAAGCAGAGAACAGGTGATGAATATGGGTGAGTTTAATAAAGTGATTATTGTTGAAGGTAGAACAGACAAGAAACAAATTCAAAAAATATTAAATGAACAGGTTGATATCATTTGCACCAACGGAACACTGGGGATTGAAAGACTTGAAGAATTGATATTTGAATATGATCTAGATAATAAAAATGTATATATTCTTGTAGATGAAGATGACTCCGGTCATAAATTACGAAAACAGCTATCATTCGAATTACCTCATGCCGAGCACATATACATTGATAAGTCATTTAGAGAAGTGGCGGCAACCCCTGAACCTGAATTAGCCTCAGCACTAGTAAGCAGACATATCTCTGTAGATCCTATTTTTTTGACGTAAGATAAAGGTGATATAACAATGCAATTTTTAGAAGAAAATCCTTTTCAAGCCTTGCAGAAAAGTTCCAAAACGTATGAAATGACATTTATCCATAGCCCCTTTTGTGGTACATGCCATATTGCTAGGAAGATGTTAGAAACACTCGAGGCTGCCAAAGAAGAGCTTACACTTAATGAGTTAAACGCATCTGTCCATCCAACTTTCATGCAACATTTTCAAATTGAAAGTGTTCCTTGTTTATTGATTACCAATGGAATGGATGTGGAGGAGAAAGTATATGCTTTCCACTCTGTACCCCACATGTACGATAAGATTAGTGAATATGAAGATTTGTGATAAAGTCATAATTTGATTAGAGAGAGCATCGAATGTAGAGATATTCGGTGCTCTTTTTGTATTGCCTTTTTTAAACTTGGATTATTTAGTAAACTCCTTACTTCTTGTTATTTGTATAGACAATCACCATTACCTTGTATCATATTCTTTCAAATTCGACATAAGAGTTGCTTGTTACATATTTCTCGGGAAATATTTCGACAGGGTTTGCGAGAAGTTTTTAGATTGTTGTGAACCAAAGAGGATATTGTGTTTTTGTAGAGAAATTACAAGCAATAACCTAATAAGAAAAGTTCGAGGTAGGCGGTGTAGCTATACTTTAGTCACTTTGAAAAAAGGAGTGGGCCAATGAATGCCAAGGAATTGTACGCATGGCTGGAAAGGGTAGAAAAGCGTAGTGATTTAGGTCCTTTACTAAAAGATAGGTCGTTGTTGGTTTCGTTTTACAGTAATGCAGAGCAAGTCTGTCTAGAGATAGATAACGGTAAATTGTTTGTTCATAATAGGAAAGATAGCAATGTCCAGGTAATGGTTGAAGCGGATAGTTATACGTTACAGCTAATCTGGAGTGGAGAAATGAAGTTATTAAAGGTGCCCACTCATTTAATTAAAATGAATGGGCGGTATAAAGACGTTTTGCTAATTGAAGCACTTTTTCATCTTTCTGCCTAATTAAACAAGTTCACTTCCAATAGCCTCTACAATGTCTAGGAACTGAGCTTTGTCACCAAATTGTTTTACGATTTCACCTTCTCTATTTATGAGGACAGTGGTAGGTACCCCCTGGGAGTTATATGCGTCATAGACTTCTGTTCCTTGGTCAAAAAGGGTTGGTTGCGTCAAAAATTTAGTTGCGTAATCGATACCTTCTTGGGCATTTCGTTCTCTTCCGACTACATTAATCGTAATCATCTTTACTTTTTCATGGTCCATTGACTGGAAGAGTTGCTCCTTTTTAGGTAAATCTCGGGCACTATCAGGACACCATGACGTCCAGAATGTAAGCACAACGTTGTTCCCTAAATCTTCTTCTAAACTATATGTTTGTCCATTCATGTCTTGTAATTCAAAAGTAGGGGCTTTCATGATCAAACTCCTTTATATTGACGATAATTTCTATACATGCTAGCATAAATCACACTGCAATCAGAAGCAACTCGTACATACTATTTCACATTATTAAGGAAGATATTGAAATTAAAATTTATATCTTGACCATATATGTTTACCATGCTAGAATCATCTTTAGTGAATAACTAAGTTAATGTTTTAATTAAATAAAGAACGTAAATCTCTTATCACGAGAGGCGGAGGGACTGGCCCTATGAAGCCCGGCAACCATCAAACATTGTTTGAAAGGTGCCAAATCCTGCTAAGTCTAAGACTTAGATAGATGAGAGGACGAATTGTTTACATATAAACCTTTCTGTCCTCTCGGGCAGAAAGGTTTTTTATTCGTCTAGCGAAATTATAAAATTCAATGCTTGGTATAACTGAAAAAGTGATGCAGCCACGTCCAGCTCCAGCGCCTAACCCTCGGGGTCTTAAGTCAATCCTCGCTGTGGCAAAAAACGCCACTTCGAGGTTTGCCTTAAGACCCCGAGGGGGTGACCAAGGTGCCCCGAGCTTTTGTTCATTATCTAAGGAGTTTATAATCCTTATTCTAACACTTTATCAATAAATCCAAGTAAATTTATCAGTATAATCGGAACAAAAGGGAGGTAAATCGACCGTGATTTCAATTAAAAGCTTACAAAAAGTATTTCAATCCAGTTCAGGAAATGTTCAAGCGGTTGATGATGTCAGCTTAGATATCGAAAAAGGCGAAATATTTGGTGTGATTGGATATAGTGGAGCTGGTAAAAGTACTTTTATTCGTTTACTCAATCGCCTTGAGGACCCAACTAGCGGTGAAATAGTGATAGATGATAATGATATATCGAAGCTCAGGGGTAAAGGTCTTCGAAAAGCAAGGCAAGAGATAGGGATGATTTACCAACACTTTAATCTACTTTGGTCAAGGACAGTTAAGGAAAATATCGGTTTTCCACTGGAGATAGCCAATGTTCCTAAGCAAGAAAGGGAGCAACGGGTAAATGAACTTGTTGATTTAGTTGGATTATCTGGTAGAGAGAATGCGTATCCATCTCAACTTAGTGGTGGGCAAAAGCAAAGAGTGGGTATTGCCAGAGCACTAGCAAATAAACCTAAGGTTCTTTTATGTGACGAGGCAACCTCTGCACTTGATCCCGAAACGACAGACTCTATTTTAGATCTTCTAACAGATATCAATAAAAAGCTTGGTTTAACCATCATTCTTATAACACATGAAATGCACGTTATCCGAAAAATTAGTAATCGTGTAGCGGTGATGGAAGAAGGAAGAGTTGTGGAACAAGGCGATGTATTAGATGTATTTCGCAACCCTCAACAAAAGGTAACCAAGCGTTTTGTGGAACAAGTTATGGGTGATCGAGACCAGGATGATTCATTACAGGAAATTCTCACTCATTATGATTCAGGTCATATACTAAAACTTCACTTTGTAGGGGAGAAGACGAATCAGGCAGTTATTAGTGAAGTCGCAAAGCAGTACGACATTTCCATTAATATTCTGCAGGGGAAAATTACTCAAACTCAAAAAGGTGCTTATGGAACCTTAGTTGTTCACCTAACTGGAGAAGAATCCGTTATCCAAGAAGCGATACAGTATATTTCTGCAACATCGGTAAAAGTAGAGGTGAATCCAGATGCTTCGTAGTTTATTTCCAAATGTAAAAATGGCAGATCTAATGGAAGCAACAAAGGAAACTATTTATATGACCGGCGTTTCTGTATTGGGAACATTTATTTTCGGGATTGCTCTAGGCTTACTTTTATATTTAACTGCAAAAGATGGGCTATGGGCTAATAAAATACTGAATTTCATCGTAGCGACAGTAGTCAATGTGTTTAGAGCTATTCCATTCATTATCTTAATTCTCTTGTTATTCCCGTTCACGGAATTTTTAATTGGAACAATAAGAGGACCCAATGCAGCGTTACCAGCATTGATTATAGGAGCTTCTCCATTCTATGGAAGGATGGTCGAGATAGCATTAAAAGAAGTCGACAAAGGTGTCATTGAAGCAGCAAAAGGTATGGGCGCAAAGACATCAACTATAATATTCAAAGTTCTCTTACCAGAATCCATGCCTGCCTTAATATCCGGAATTACGGTTACAGCTATTGCACTTATTAGTTATACAGCGATGGCAGGCGTTATTGGTGCAGGTGGCTTGGGAGACTTAGCATATTTGAAGGGTTTCCAGAGATGGGATTTTGATGTTGTATTAGTAAGTACCATTTTAATCGTACTAATCGTTTTCCTATTTCAATTTCTAGGCGATTATGTATCAAATAAATTAGATAAAAGATAAAAAAGGAGAGAGAAATCATGAAAAAATTTCTTACATTATTAGCAAGCACTCTACTTATTTTAGTACTAGCAGCTTGTGGAACGTCCGAGGGTAACTCCGAAGAATCATCAAACGGAAGTACATCCGACTCAGCTTCTGAGGAAGGTTCTTCTTCTGAGCAACAAAGTGAGGAAGTAAAAGAACTTAAGATTGGAGCTTCAAGTACACCACACGCAGAAATTCTTGAAGAAGCTAAACCACTATTGAAGGAAAAAGGAATTGAACTTAACATCGAAACGTACCAGGATTACATCTTACCAAACAAAGATCTATCTAGTGGCGCTATCGATGCTAACTACTTTCAGCACACACCTTATTTAGAAGATCAGAAAAAAGAATTCGGTTATGACTTTGCAAGTATTGGACCAGTTCACATCGAACCAATGGGAGTTTACTCTAAAAGTATCAACAGCATTGACGAGATTCCAGAAGGAACGGAAGTAATTATGAGCCGTTCTGTAGCTGACCATGGTCGTATTCTTTCTCTATTCGAATCAAAAGGTATTATTGAGTTAAAAGAAGGCATAGATAAGCAAAGTGCCAAAATAGAAGATATCGCTAAAAACCCTAAGAATCTTGAGTTTTCTGCTGATGTAGATGCGGGATTACTACCTCAGAACTATGAGCGTGAAGAAGATGCACTGGTAGCGATTAATACGAACTATGCGATTGAAGCTGGTTTAAATCCAACGGAAGATTCTCTATTTATGGAAGGTGCAGAATCACCTTATGCAAACTTGCTAGTAACGAAGTCGGAAAATAAAGATAGCGAAGCACTTCAAACAGTTCTAGAGGTTCTTCAATCTGAAGAAATTAAGCAATTTATGAAAGAAGAATACAATGGCGCCATCGTCCCTGTAAGTAAATAAGTAATTTCATTCCCTCCATGGATAATCCATAGTATGTAGGTCATACTATTCGTAGTTAATTATTATCCTTGGAGGGATTTTTATGGACCAAAAACAACACCAAGCAATGAATACGAGCGAGCAAGCGTTATTTGACTATAAGCATGGAATGGGAACTTTCTCTACACATTTACCTGATGTAGCCCATCATTTTAGTAAGTTTACAGAAGCATGTTTTGCTGAAGGAACATTGTCACAAAAAGAAAAGCAATTGATTGCGCTTGGAATTAGTGTTGTAGCTCAAGATGAGTATTGCATGATCTACCACACAAAAGGTTGCCTTGATCATGGTGCTTCTTACGAAGAAATGATGGAAGCATGTGGAGTCTCTGCTGCATTTGGTGGAGGAGCAGCTTTAAGTCAAGCTGTAACCCTTGTGCAAGAAAGCATTCATGATTTGCAAGAAAATAAACACTAGTAACAAAACTTGAATAATTGTAAGCAAATGAAAGAAACTGCGATGAATTATATGGTGTGTCTAGGTATTAATTCTGTTCGTAATATCTCACTTACAAATAACTGAATATAGGTGTAAATGCCTTTTGTGAGGATAGCATCCCTATGGTAAACTTTATTTCGTAAAGATTGATAAATTTGAAGGGATGGATTCACTATTAGTGACCAATTGAACTTAAATTACACAAATGAGATGGAAAAGGCAATGCACCAATCTCATGGTATGGGCTACGCGGAATACAGTCGTCGATTAGACCAAAGGTTAAAGGTTGAACAACGACGACAGCAAGAGTTTGAACAAAGTCAAAAAATCGTAGCTGAAGTTGATCGGAAAATACATCGCTAAGAATCTATCTATACATTCATGAAATAAAGAACAAAAGCGCAAGCGCCCGCTTAGCGACGTACAAACTGGACGGCTCCGTATGAGATAAAGGAAACACGAAGAGCGGTAGCGATTCGATGTTGACTTATCGTAAGGAGGTGCAGGAAGTTTGCTAGTCGCTGGGCGCTGGAGCTGGACGTGGCTACTTCACTTTTTCAGTTATACACAAGCATTGAATTTTATAATTTCGCTAGACAATAAAAAAACAGGCGACAAGAGGTCGCCTGTTTTTATTGTGAAGATAGTAGCTGGTATATTTGGTTGCTAAAAATTGTAGCTATATCCCTACTTGTTTTCAAACCATATAGAAGTTGTTATCATATGGAAGTAGTGTTTTTTACATTATAATAAGGAAGAAACTAGACCTTATTCTCATTTGAAATCACTTGTTTGCAGGTGAATACGTCAAATAGTTTCCAGTAAGGGAAAACAGTTGATAATAATTTTAATTTGATATAAGATTGTTAATGAGAATAGATTGAGAATGAAACATGAGGTCCTCAAATCGAAGCATATAAAAGACATGATATTGGAGGTATTTAGATGGCAGGATCAACTCTAGAAATTACAGATCTTCATGTAGAAATTGAAGGTAAAGAAATCTTAAAAGGCGTAAACCTTACACTTACGGGTGGCGAATTCCATGCAGTAATGGGACCAAACGGTACAGGTAAGTCTACGCTTGCATCAGCGATCATGGGACATCCTAAATATGAAATTACAAGTGGTTCTATTACACTTGATGGAGAAGATGTTCTAGAGATGGAAGTTGATGAACGTGCTAAAGCAGGTTTATTCCTAGCCATGCAGTATCCAAGTGAAATTTCCGGAGTAACAACATCCGATTTCCTACGTTCTTCCATTAACTCTAAACGTGAAGAAGGCGACGAGATTAATCTTATGAAGTTCATTAAAGAAATGGACGAAAGCATGGATTATCTTGATATCGATAAAAATATGGCACAACGTTACCTGAACGAAGGATTCTCAGGCGGCGAGAAAAAGCGTAACGAAATTCTTCAACTTATGATGCTTAAACCAGAAATCGGAATTCTAGATGAAATTGACTCTGGTCTAGACATCGACGCACTAAAAGTAGTTGCAAAAGGCATTAACAAGATGCGTGACGAGCAATTCGGTTGCCTAATTATCACTCACTATCAGCGTCTATTGAACTATATCACACCTGATAAAGTGCACGTGATGATGCAAGGTCGTATTGTGAAATCTGGTGGCCCTGAACTAGCACAGCGTCTAGAAGCAGAAGGCTATGACTGGATTAAGCAAGAGCTAGGCATTGAAGACGAAACAATCGAAGCGTAATCAGTTAGGAGGGATATCATGACTGTTGAAATTCAACAACTTCCATACGACAAACAATATGTCACCCAATATTCAGAGAAACGAAACGAACCAAAATGGATGACCGACCTTCGCGTGAACGCGTTGGAGGAAGCTGATTCGCTACCAATGCCTAAGCCTGACAAAACGAAGATTGATAAATGGAATTTCTCTCGTTTCACTCACGATGTTGAAGGTCAAGCCATTTCTTCATTAGATGAACTTCCTGAATCAATCCAAAGCTTTTTGGATCAGGATGATAAGGAAGATGCGAATCAGAATTTAATCATTCAACGTAACCATTCTGTTGCTTATTCAGCTCTATCGCAAAATCTTAAAGATAAAGGTGTTATTTTCACTGATATCTTTACAGCTATGTCAGAGCATAGTGAATTAGTGCAGAAATACTATATGACAGATGGTGTTCAAAGTAATGAAAACCGTCTAACGTCATTACATGCTGCTTTAATGAACGGTGGTATCTTCTTATACGTACCAAAAAATGTACAAGTTGATGAACCAATTCAATCTATTTTTTGGCAAGAAGATTTAGAAGCAGGTCTAAACAACCATGTGTTGGTTGTAGCTGAAGAAGGTAGTACCCTAACGTACGTTGAGAACTATATTTCTCATAATGAAAGCGAAGAGACATTTGCTAACATTGTTACTGAAGCGATTGCGAAAGATAATGCAAAGATTTCATTTGGAGCGATTGATAACTTTGCTCACGGCACTACCACTTATGTAAATCGTCGTGGCGTTGCTTATCGTGATGCTCGTATAGAATGGGCATTAGGCCAAATGAATGACGGTAATACAGTTAGTGAAAACTTCACTTACCTAATGGGAGACAACGCATACGGTGATGCGAAAACCGTATCTGTAGGTCGTGGCGATCAAAAACAAAACTTCACTACAAACATTGTTCACTATGGTAAGGAATCAGAAGGCTATATCCTACAACATGGTGTTATGAGAGATAAAGCTAGCTCTATCTTCAATGGTGTTGGAAAGATTGAACACGGGGCTACAAAATCAAACGCAGAGCAAGAATCTCGTGTATTGATGCTTAGTAAGGATGCCCGCGGAGACGCTAACCCTATTCTTCTAATTGAAGAAGATGATGTTACAGCTGGTCACGCTGCATCTGTAGGTCGAGTGGATCCGGTGCAATTGTTCTATCTAATGAGCCGTGGTATTCCACAAAGAGAAGCTGAGCGTCTTGTTATTCATGGTTTCTTAGCTCCAGTTGTGAAACAGCTTCCAATTGAAGCCGTTAAAAATCAGCTACGTGAAGTAATTGAAAGGAAGGTATACTAATGGATGTAAACAAAGTGCGCCAATCATTCCCGATTTTGCATCAGGAAGTAAATGGCCATCCTTTAGTATATTTAGACAGCGCTGCAACTTCTCAGAAATCACAACAAGTTATTGATTCCATTGATCAATATTATAAAGAATACAATTCTAATGTGCATCGCGGCGTTCATACCCTTGGTACGAAAGCTACCGACGGGTATGAAGGTGCCCGTGATAAAGTAAGACGCTTTATTAATGCAAAAAGCACCCAGGAAATTATCTTCACTAGAGGAACAACGACATCCATCAACACAGTAGCATATAGCTATGGCAGAACGAATCTCCAAGAAGGGGATGAAATTGTCATTACACCAATGGAACACCATAGTAATATTATTCCTTGGCAACAAACGGCTAAAGCTACTGGAGCAACGCTTAAATATATCCCTTTACAAGAAGATGGAACCATTTCTTTAGAAGATGTGAAAGATACCATTACGGATAACACGAAAATCGTTGCCATGATGCATGTTTCTAACGTCTTAGGGACAATTAATCCTATTAAAGAGGTTACAGATATTGCGCATGAACACGGTGCCGTTATGTTAGTGGATGGAGCTCAAAGTGCTCCGCATATGCGCGTTGATGTTCAGGATTTAGATTGTGATTTCTTCGCATTCTCTGGACACAAAATGGGTGGTCCTACTGGTATCGGAGTGCTTTACGGCAAAAAGCATATACTAGAGAAAATGGAGCCAGTTGAATTTGGTGGCGAGATGATTGATTTCGTAAATTGGTACGATTCTACATGGAAAGAGCTACCTTGGAAATTCGAAGGTGGAACTCCAATCATCGCTGGCGCAATAGGTCTAGGAGCTGCAATAGACTTTCTTGAAGAAGTGGGTCTGGATGACATTGAAGCTCATGAGAGAGACCTAGCTCAGTATGCCATGGATCGACTGAAGTCCATCGAAGGTGTTACAATATATGGACCACAGGAACGTGCTGGATTGATTACATTTAACCTAGATGATGTCCATCCACACGATGTGGCGACCGTATTAGATGCAGAAGGAATTGCAGTACGTGCAGGTCATCACTGTGCACAGCCATTAATGAAATGGTTGAATGTATCAGCTACTGCTCGGGCTAGTTTCTATATGTATAATACGAAAGAAGATGTTGATGCATTTGTCGATGGATTACAAAAGACGAAGGAGTTTTTCGGAGATGTCTTTTAATAATCTCGATCAACTGTACAGACAGGTCATTATGGATCATTATAAAAACCCTCGTAACAAAGGGTCTTTAGAGGGTGAACATTTGGCAGTAGATATGAATAACCCTACCTGTGGTGACCGAATTCAATTACAACTTAAAGTACAAGACGGAATTGTAGAGGATGCAAAATTTGATGGGGAAGGCTGTTCCATTTCTCTTTCATCTGCCTCTATGATGACGCAAGCTATAAAAGGAAAAAAAGTAGAAGATGCAGTAGAGATGTCCAAAGTTTTTTCTGATATAATGCAGGGAAAAGAAATAGATAAGGACATGGATGAGCTAGGCGATATTCAGGCATTACAGGGTGTTGCTAAATTCCCAGCACGTATTAAATGTGCTACCCTGCCATGGAAGGCCATGGAACAAGGTGTGGAAGAGAAAGAGTAACCTTAGCTCTGTGATTATTACCTAAAGGAGGTTTTGATCGATGGCAAAGAAAGAACCAGAAGTTGGCGAATATCAATATGGGTTTCATGATAAAGACGTTTCCATCTTTCGTACCCAACGCGGTCTAACAGAAGATATTGTTCGTGAGATTTCGAACCAAAAAGATGAGCCAGAATGGATGCTTGACTTCCGTTTGAAAGCTCTTAAACAATTTTTTAAAATGCCAATGCCTCAGTGGGGCGGCGATTTAAATGAGCTAGACTTTGATGAAATTACGTACTATGTAAAACCGTCTGAGCATACAGAGCGATCTTGGGATGAGGTTCCTGAAGAAATCAAGCAAACGTTTGATAAATTAGGTATCCCAGAGGCTGAACAAAAGTATCTTGCAGGTGTATCTGCTCAGTATGAATCTGAGGTTGTGTACCATAACATGCAGGAAGACTTAGAAAATCAAGGTATCGTATTCAAGGATACAGATACAGCACTTAAAGAAAACGAGGATCTTTTCCGTGAATACTTCGGTAAAATCATTCCTCCTGCTGATAACAAGTTCGCAGCTCTTAACTCTGCAGTTTGGTCCGGCGGCTCTTTCATTTACGTTCCAAAAGGTGCAAAAGTGGACACTCCTCTTCAAGCCTATTTCCGTATTAACTCAGAAAACATGGGACAGTTTGAGCGTACGCTTATCATTGTAGACGAAGAAGCATCTGTTCACTATGTAGAAGGTTGTACAGCTCCAGTTTACACAACTAACTCTCTACACAGTGCAATTGTTGAAATCTATGTTAAAGATAATGCATATTGCCGTTATACGACCATCCAAAACTGGGCAAACAACGTGTACAACTTAGTTACGAAGCGTGCAAAAGCTGGCGCAGGTGCGACAATGGAATGGGTAGACGGTAACTTAGGTTCTAAGCTAACCATGAAGTACCCATCTGTTATCCTAGCAGGTGAAGGCGCACGTGGTATGACACTTTCTATCGCATTAGCCGGTAAAGGTCAACACCAAGACGCTGGTGCGAAAATGATTCACCAAGCACCGAACACGTCCTCCACAATTGTTTCTAAGTCCATCTCCAAGCAAGGTGGTAACGTAACGTATCGTGGTATCGTACAGTTTGGCCGTAGAGCTGAAGGTGCTCGTTCAAACGTTGAATGTGATACGCTAATCATGGACAACAAATCTAAATCAGATACAATCCCTTATAATGAAATCATGAACGAAAACATTTCATTAGAGCACGAAGCGAAAGTTTCAAAAGTATCTGAAGAGCAATTGTTCTACTTGATGAGCCGTGGTATTTCTGAGCAAGAAGCTACAGAAATGATCGTAATGGGCTTCATCGAGCCATTCACAAAAGAACTACCAATGGAATATGCCGTAGAAATGAACCGTCTAATCAAATTCGAGATGGAAGGTTCAATCGGTTAAGAAGTATAGATGAAAAGAGCTATCCTAATAGGGTAGCTCTTTTTTTATGGCTGAAAGAACACCCAACCATTTTGTAATAAAAAATTGAAAAACTTAGAACAATCTGTTAATTTGTAAACCACCATATAATTCATTTACATATTTAATCATTACAAGAAATTTTGAAAACGCTTTCGCGGGAGGGAGAAAATTGTTAAAAGGTGCAATTAAAGCGTCGAATCGTATGATGCAAAGATATTTGCCAGATCCTTTTGTCTTTGTAATTATTTTGACATTTGTCGTGTTGTTATTGGGACTCATCATTACGAATAGTTCTCCAGTACAGATGGTTCAATATTGGGGAGAAGGTTTTTGGAACTTATTATCATTTTCAATGCAAATGGTGTTAGTTCTCGTAACGGGCTATGTATTGGCAAGTAGTAACCTGTTTAAAAAGGGGTTAAGCGGTTTAGCATCAAAAGCCAATAATCCTGGACAAGCTATTTTACTTGTTACCTTCGTTTCTTTATTAGCAAGTTGGATTAATTGGGGTTTTGGTTTAGTCATAGGAGCGTTGTTTGCGAAAGAGCTTGCTAAAAAAGTAAACAATGTGGACTATCGACTGCTAATAGCTAGTGCTTATTCAGGCTTTCTTGTATGGCATGCTGGGCTAGCTGGTTCTATTCCTCTTACCATTGCTACAGAAGGGCATTTTACATCAGATATTATCGGGGTTATTCCAACAAGTGAAACCATTTTTGCAGGTTTTAACCTAGCAATAGTCGCAAGCTTGTTTATTATATTACCGCTATTAAATAAAAGAATGGCGCCTCCACAAGATCAGGTAGTAGAGATTGATAAATCATTATTAGAACAAGACACTGATATGCAGGCATCAACAGTAGAGTATGAAGAGACAACTCCTGCCGATAAGCTTGAGAATAGTAAAGTGCTGGCATGGGGCACGGGTCTTTTAGGTATTGCTTTTTTACTGTACTATTTCGTAAATAATGGTTTTCAACTAAATTTAAACATCGTAAACTTTGGCTTTCTATTTTTGGGTATTCTTTTTCACGGAACTCCTAGACTATTTATCGATACAGTTAAACAAGCTGTTAAAGGCGCAAGTGGCATTATTATTCAGTTCCCTTTTTATGCTGGTATTATGGGGATGATGGTTGCGTCTGGATTAGCAAAGGAAATGTCACAGTGGTTTGTTAGCATATCTACTGAATTTACATTTCCATTCTTTGCTTTTATTAGTGCTGGTATCGTCAACTTTTTTGTCCCTTCTGGAGGAGGACAATGGGCAGTCCAAGCACCTATCATGATAGAAGCAGCCAATCAGCTAAATGTATCCATCCCTAAAACATCAATGGCTGTGGCTTGGGGTGATGCTTGGACAAACATGATTCAACCATTTTGGGCATTACCAGCTTTGGCAATTGCTGGATTAAAAGCAAAAGATATAATGGGATATTGTTTAATTGTATTATTTATTAGTGGTGTAATCATTTCGCTTGGGTTATTACTCTTATAGTTCAATAAATTGCTTGAAAAAATATTAGGAGTTATATGGTGAATGTGAATTAATGGAGCCCTGTTAAGAATAAGTTTCTTTTCAGGGTGCTTTTATTTATATAGTTTTATATAGGGATTGAGGCATAATATTGAAGACTTGGTTTTGAGATAATTGGGGTGGTCCGATGCGTAAAAAGAGTAGGGGGAGATGGGAAACAACTCGCTTTCCTGCTACCCGACCTAGGGTGGTTCAACGTTGTCACGCAATGTCCCACCCAACCCTGGCCAAGTATTGCTATCGAATCTAAGGAATACTTGTTGCTTTATTTGCTTTGAATCGGAAGCATATCTTATATGAAGAGTTTACGGAACAATTTAATGTGAAAGCGGACATAGGATGCGTTATTATCTCCAATATGGACGATTTTCGGTACACAACGGACATAGGATACCTTATTTGAAGTAAACGGCCTTTATGAAGGGGGATTTAGCTAAATAAGGTATCCTATGTCCGTTAACTTCTATAAATAGCGTTTTTTCATGAAATAAGAGATTATATGTCCGTTAAAATAGGTGAGACAGTATTGTTAGCTTCAAATACTTCAGTACTAATTTGTAATATCAATACCTTTATTCTAAAAAGCTACGGAAACATTACTCATTCTAAGCAAATACCAAGATTATCTCGAACCCAAGTCTTCAACATAATGGGGCAAGGTGAACAAGAGAAGGACATTTTAATATCGATTCATGTTTTTATATAAGGAAAGATGATAAGATAAACGTAGAATTAGAGTTAGAATAGAGAGGAATATTATAAGTGATTGCAGTTCTTATTATCATTATTGGTTTCTTTACTGCATTTATTGGAAGTATAGCCGGCATAGGTGGAGGAACCATCTTGGTGCCTAGTTTGTTATTTTTAAATCATTTTTTGGATTCTTTTTCCTGGGTAACCCCACAAAAAATTGTAGGAATATCCTTAATTGTAATGGTGTTTACAGGGCTATCTTCCACTATTTCGTATTTAAAGAGTAAACGTATTGATTATAAAAGTGGTGTTGTCTTCTTGGTTGGAAGTATTCCAGGTGGGATTTTAGGGTCCTGGTTGAATCAATTCATAGAAGTGAAGCCCTTCACTCTTTTGTTTGGAATTCTTATGATTATTGTATCTTCATTATTTTTCTTACGTAAAAGAGAAACAAAGCCTCAAGCTCATCGTAAAGGATCGCTATATGTTCATCGCTCTATTGAGCTAGATGGCCATACCTACCACTATTCCATTCCAATACTATTAGGAGCCCTCATGGCTTTTGGAGTAGGGATATTATCAGGTTTATTTGGTATCGGGGGCGGATCATTAATGGTCCCTGCTATGATTTTATTGTTTAGAGTTCCACCACATATCGCGACAGCAACATCCATGTTTATGATATTCTTCATGAGCCTCCTTAGTTCAACCACTCACATTTTATTAGGACATGTTGCATGGTTTTATACGCTTCTATTCATACCGGGAGCTTGGGTTGGTGGAACATTAGGCGCGAAGGTAAATCAAAGGATGAAAAGTGAAACAATAGTTTGGACTTTAAGGATTCTTCTCATTTTGATTGGTATTCGATTGATTTGGGAAGGTATAGGGTAAGGAGTAGATTGTATGAAAGAGAACATTTTTCTTTACTATACCAACGATTTACATAGTCATTTTGAGAATTGGTCAAAAATTGTAGGTCATTGGAAAAAGCAACGATTGCATCATCAAAAGCGGAACGAACCGATGTTTCTAATTGATATTGGGGACCATGTGGATCGATTTCATCCAATTGCAGAAGCGATGCAAGGGAAAGCGAACGTAGAGCTTTTAAATAACGCTTCCTATGATGTAGCGACAATTGGAAACAATGAGGGAATAACACTTACGCATGAGGACCTATATACGCTATATGATCAAGCTGACTTTGATGTCGTTTGTGCTAATTTAGCAAACAAAGATGGTATGGATCCAAGCTGGTTAAAGCCTTACTCATTTAAGACAACGGAAAGTGGGACAACACTTGGATTAATTGGATTAACAGCACCATTTAAAGCCTTTTATGAGTTATTAGGTTGGGATGTAACTTCTCCTTTTGAGTTGCTGGATCAAATAGTAACAGAAGTTAAGGAACAAGCGGATATTGTGGTTCTTTTGTCTCATTTAGGGATCAACGACGATCAAGAAATAGCACGCAGATACGACGATATTGATCTTATTATAGGAGGACACACGCATCACTTATTTAAAGATGGAGAAAAAATCAATAATACGTTGCTTACAGCTGCTGGAAAGCACGGTGTATATGTTGGAGAAGTTGTTCTTTCTTGGGATACCGAGCGAAAACAGCTTAACCAAAAGCAAGCGTATGCATATGAAATTAATTACACAGATGAGGACCAAGTAACAGAGGAGCAATTAGCAGAGTATCAAGCGAAGGCAGATGCTATTTTAAAACAACCAGTTGCCCATTTATATACCCCTTTACATGTGAATTGGTTTCAGGAGTCCTATATTATGAAGGAACTAGTCCATACTCTGAAGGATTGGACAAATGCTGATTGTGCCATGCTTAATGCTGGAGTCTTATTGGATGGTTTTAGTCAAGGAGACGTTACGAGAGGGGATATTCACCGGATTTGTCCCCATCCAATGAATCCATGCAAGGTAGCATTACAAGGAGATGAACTTCTTGAGGTGGTTCGTCAAGCTCATGCGAAACGGTTTATGGAATTAAAGCTAAAAGGCTTTGGATTCCGTGGTGAAATAATAGGACGAATGATTTTTTCTGGCCTCGATGTTGAGACACAAACCGATAGTGAGGGAGAAGAACACGTAAAGAAAGTGACGTTACAAGGGGAAGCAATTGATTTGAATAAGACGTATCAAGTAGCTACGGCGGATACCTTTACATTTGGAAAGTTACTCCCTGAAATCTCTCACAGTCCATCAAAGCAATACTACATGCCAGAATTGTTAAGAGATTTGCTAACACATACCATCACTAGAATAACCCAGTAACTGCTCACCTTTTCCCTTCTTCAACATACTGTGTAGAAGAAGGGAGTGTGGTATAGGTGGTAACTGTTCAACCTGTTTTTATTGAGGGTATACCTTTTACAGCTATTTCAGTAAAACTTCCAAAAACCAACTTACTTGTAGTTAGCAATGATGATGGTTATATCATGTGTGGGGCACTTGATGTGGATCTTCTTAACGAGAAGTTAGCAGACCGAAATATTGTAGCGGCTCGTGCTGTAGGGGTGCGTTCTATTGATGAATTGTTAGAAGCACCTTTGGAAAAAGTCACTATCGGAGCAAAGAATATAGGATGGTTTGAGGGTATGATTGGGAAAGACGCTTTGCTTAAGCTTGTCGAAAAAGACAGAAAATAGTATAATTTTTATAATACGAAAGTAATGAACCTTAAGAACCTGTTTGATGTAAATAAGTAACAGGTTCTTTTTTGCACGTACAATGGTACTACTTATAAAAAGTAGGTAACGTAAAACTAGCAACTCGTTTAATTAGGAGCATGCATAGAAACATAAGAGCGATTCATTTACATGAAGTTGGAGGATATCATGAGACTCATTTCAACGTTTTCTTTAGCTCCTGGTGATGAGCTATCCAAAACTATCTATAACGAAAATGGCCAAATATTAATAAATTCAGGGGTATCCTTAACACAAAGAATGATTGAGCGGTTAAATGATATAGGCATAACCTACGTCTATATAGAGGATGAATTAACCGCAGATATTGAAACGAACTATCCTGTCTCCGATCGGGTTAGAACAGATGCTATCAATACAATAAAAAGTACATTTGATACCATGAAGAAAACGGATGATATCGCTAACGCATTTATATTTGATCGAACTGGCCAAAAAATGATGAATGTAGTTCAACACATCTTGGCTGAGGTGCAAGGGCATCGTGAAGTAATTAATTTACTTTCTGATGTATTTACATATGACGACTATATTTTCACCCATTCTTTAAATGTAACGATTTATGCTTTGGCTCTAGGTACTGAATTAGGATTACCACCTAAAAGATTAGAAGAATTAGGTTATGGAGCTATGCTTCATGATGTGGGAAAGACATTAGTTCCTAGAGAGGTCCTGTTCAAGCCAGGGAAATTAACGGAAGATGAGTTTCAAAAGGTAAAAGAACATTCTGAAGCTGGGTTTAATATGTTGCGAAAAGCTCCTACTGTGCCGTTAGTAGCTGCCCACTGTGCCTACCAACACCATGAACGGCTAAATGGTTCCGGATACCCAAGAGGATTAGAAGGAAATGATATTCACTATTATGCCAAGATTTTAGGCATTGCAGATGTATTTGATGCTGTTACGAGTAATCGTGTGTATCGAAAAGCAATGCTTCCACACGAAGGTCTGGAGATACTATACTCAGGTGCTGGGACTCTATTTGATATTGATATGATTGAAGCATTCCGCAAAAGTGTAGCGGTCTATCCAAACGGGTTAACCGTCCTATTAAGTGATGGAAGGAAAGGAATTGTCTCGAAACAAAATACTCAATTAAGCGATCGTCCATTCATCCGTATTTTAGAAGAGCATGGTAATCCGGTACATGAATATTATGAAATTGATTTATCGAAGGAACTTAATCTTGTGGTGATGGATTGTGATACTACACTATTAAGTAAGAGTGTTTAATTACGGTCGATGTCCTTACTAATAAGGCTTTGTTAAGGTTTGTTGAAATAACGGTGAAATAGTTATTTGTTCTTTTATATAAGCACCATTATGTTGAATAACTGGTGAAGCTGAATCCGTTACTTTTGTGAGGAAGGGGCTG
>NZ_AVBF01000027.1 GCF_000770635.1 Pontibacillus yanchengensis Y32 | reverse complement strand
GGAAACATTTCTCTAATCCATAATATCTCGAATCCAAGTCTTCAAGATAGCTTTTGTTTTTTATCAGTCCAGAAGTATAAAAAAGCCAGCTTGAAAAAAACTACATAAAAAGTGGGTGATTATTTGAGGAAGCTAGTGCTTTTTATACTTATTGTATTTACCATATTCTCAACGTTACCCATCCAGTTTGCAGAAGCATACAGTGATCAAAGTCACGGATGGGGATATAGTAAAAGTAAAAATCATCAGCCTCCATATACTGGTGGATATGGTGATTTGTTAAGAAAATATGGAGGATATTATATTGACGCTACAGATGAAAAAGTTGTGTATTTAACGTTTGATAACGGTTATGAACAAGGGTACACAGGCCAAATTTTAGACGTATTGAAGGAAAAACAAGTCCCTGCTACCTTTTTTGTGACAGGGCATTACGTCAACAGCGCATCTGATTTAGTTAAACGTATGGTCAAGGAAGGGCATATTGTAGGGAACCATTCCTGGAGTCATCCTGATTTCTCAAAAATGAGCAAGGAACGAATTGCTAAAGAGCTGTCCAAAGTGGAGAAAGCAGTAGCAGAAATTACGGATCAAGATTCGATGATGTATTTACGTCCACCAAGAGGGACTTTTAGCGAAAGAAGCTTAGCTACAACAGAAGAATTAGGGTATATCACCATGTTTTGGTCTTTGGCATTTGTAGACTGGCATACGAACCAACAAAAAGGTTGGGAATATGCTTATAGAAGTGTCATAAATCAAATCCACCCTGGGGCAGTGATGTTGTTACACACTGTTTCTGAAGATAATGCTGAAGCATTGGAGCATATGATTGAGGAACTCCAAAAACAGGGCTATCAATTCAAAAGTCTTGATCACCTTGTCATGAAGCAAATACTGCCACAACCGATTTCGGAACATTTTGGATTGTGAAGCATAGAAAAGTCCTGGTTTGGATAGCCAGGACTTTTATTTCTGAAGAATTACTGTACTACATGCATAAGGGATGTGAAACGTATCTTCCTCTGTTGAGTTGAGCAAGAATGCTCGTATTTCATCCATGATTCTAGACTTTATATAGTTGCTTGCATCACTCGTATGTTGTAGAACGGTATTCGTCCAGCTCTTTAAAGTGAACTCTATATTGCAGGTTGAGCTCCATTCATCAATAAAGGTGAATCCAGCTTTCGCCCATTCTTCTGACCATTTCGGAGGAAAAGAGATAGCCTGTTCATCTGATGAGTGTGAATAGGTCGTTAGTGGAAGCTGTCCGTACATGGATAACAATTCATTTGTAAGATAAACAACACCTTCATGGTCAAGACGGCAGTTCGCATCAAGAATAAGTAAGTATCCCTTTGGCTTTAAGACCCTGTCTACTTCACTTAGGACTTTATTTCGGTCTAAGTGTTCCCATTGATTACAGGCATAAACGATATCGAAGCTATCTTTTTCAAATGGAAGGTACTCTGGGTTTCCTTTTAAATAATAGGCTTCAGGATTTTGTTTTTGAGCAATGCTTATCTCTTGAGGTGAACAATGAATACCTTTCACATCAGCTTGTAAGTGCTGAAAGGCTTGAGTTACAAAACCATGCCCGCAACCAAGCTCTAGCATGTATGCGTTTTCAATGTAAATGCCTCGTATGTTAAGTTCATCGCAGAAATCTCTCATTTGATGAGATTTGTTTTTCGTGGAGGTCCCGTTTGGTTCCTGGTCTATTCTATATTGAGTGTGGCTCACATTAACCACTCCTAACTAAATGTGATCATGATCAAGGAGTTATTCTACTTTCTAGACAAAATTATTTTTTACAGTAAGTAAACATATAAGATGAAGTTTTTTTCGCACCTATCTATTAAATGAATCTCGATTATGTTTTGTCTAATTCTATTAGGGGCGAAAAGCTCTTACACTTTTTCTTTTAGTAGAATCCTTGCACGTGTAATTCCGGCACGTCTTAATATATTAAAATTACTATACAGCCCTATAAATTGCAAAAAAATTCTGATTATACATGTTGCTTGCGGTAGTACTTACATGAATATGAAGTGTTGCCAATGACTATTCTTCGGTATGTTGTTTCTAGTTCCCTAATATAGGGAAAACATAAACTTGATTCCCAAGCGTCGGTATATAAACGTTATATGCAAAGCGATTGCTCGTAGTGAATGCAAGAACAGAAGGAGGATGTATAATTGGTACCACAGCAAGTAGAATCCTTACTAACAGAATATACAGAGCAACTGAACAACCTTTTAAATGACGCAATTAAAGGTGTCTATTTATATGGTTCATTAGCTTTAGATGCTTTTGAAGAAGGAAATAGTGACATTGATTTTATTACAATATTAAATAGACATTTGTCAGTGGAAGAAGAGGAAAAGTTACAACAGCTACATGTCACATTAAAGAACGACTACTCGTTTGGAGATGAAATGGACGGCGTGTATATGTTGAATAGCCAAATTGGAAAATACAATGAAGAACTAGAAGCATACCTGTATTGTGAAGAAGGAGAAATCAAGAAAGGGCATTGGGATATTAACGCGGTTACGTGGTGGGTACTCGAACATCATGGGGTTAGGATCACTGGCCCGGACATTAAAGAACTGCCCCTTGAAACTTCATGGAACGATGTGAAGAAAACGTTACGCTACAATACGGAACACTATTGGCCAAATAAAAAATTAATCCAACTACTTGGTGATGAAGATGCTTTGTTTGCAATTGAAACCAATGCTCGAATATTTTGCACCCTAGATCAGGAGCGAATTGTTCCTAAGACAGAGGCGTTATCGCTATTGAAAGAGAAGATTGGAACGGAATGGGACACGATTCTTCTAGAGGGATTTCATTTGAGAGAAAATCATCAGGACCAAGCTTCATCTTATTACTCTTCTCCCTTAATGAGAGCACAGGTGATTATGAATTTCATGGAGTATATACGAGAAGAATGTCGATCTTATTATCAACTAGCATAAATCTTGGTTAAGGTATATGAAGGAGGAATGCATGGTGTGGTCTGAGGAAGTGACAGCCAATAGTTTTTATGATTTTGATTATACGTTATTACGTTTTAGTCTTGATCCGTTAAGTAAATTGGACAGGGAGGAACGTTGGGTTGATGTGCCAGTTCAATTAGGGGAAGAAAAGCACGTCGTTCGAGTGCAGGCGCTAGGAAAAACGAGTGAACCTCTTTTTCAGATATCCAGTGAATCAGTTGAACAGAAGGATAACCTGTTACAGCATATAAAAGCACTTTTTCAATGGGACCGTGATTTGGAAAAGGTTCATGAGCATTTTCTAGATACGAACTTGGATCAACTGTTTAACGCCCATCCCGGAACTCCTATTGTGAAGGATTTTCACCTATATGACTGTTTGATGAAGGTCATCATTCATCAGCAACTCAATATGAAGTTCGCATACACTCTTAGTACTCGTTTCGTTCAAAACTATGGGGAAAAGAAAGACGGAGTATGGTTTTATCCATCACCTAAAACAGTTGCGCAAATACCGTACGAAGAATTAAGGGAATTGCAATTTAGTCAGCGAAAAGCGGAGTATGTGATTGATACTTCTCGTTTGATTGTAGATGGCGAGTTAGACCTACATGAATTAGCTCAACAGCCAGATGAGGACGTGATGAAGCGTCTAAAAAAAGTTCGTGGCGTAGGCCCGTGGACAGTAGAAAATTGGCTAATGTTTGGTGTAGGAAGAGAAAACCTGTTACCAAAAGCGGATATAGGGATCCAAAACGCTTTGAAATATTACTTCCAAAAAGAAAAGAAGCCTTCTCAAGAAGAAATAGCGGAGATGAGCCAGGGTTGGGAGCCTTATCAAAGTTATGCATCATTAACATTGTGGAGAAGTATAGAGGGATAGTTTTAGTACAACCAAGTCCAATTTCGGGCTTGGTTGTTTTTTTTGTCGTCTAGGAAATTATATAATTCAATGCTTGTATATAACTGAAAAAGTGATGCGGCCACGTCCAGCTCCAGCGCCCAGCGACTAGCAAACTTCCTGCACCTCCTTACGATAAGTCAACATCGGATCGCTGTCGCTCTCCGTGTTTCCTTTATCTCATACGGATTCAAGGGAAGTTCGATTAAAATCGCTACGTCACGTAGCAACATCGAACCAACCCACGTCGTGTGGGCAGCAGTTTGTACGTCGCTACCCGGGCGCTTGCGCTTTTGTTCCTTTCGTATCTTTTTAGTTCTGCAAAAAAATCTATAACTTATTATCATGATTTTGTTTTGTCCCACATACATTTTCTTGTATGAACATGAATTGGACACATCGTAAAAGTACGTCCATTTTTCTACATAACACCTAGTCATGTGCTGAAACGGAGTAGTTTCAAGGATGAGTTCAATAGGTGGGAATTGTTAGGTGAGTAAGGAAGAGGCTGATTGCTATCGTACTTCCTGTCATCGGCAAGTCTAATTCGTATAAGGAGGAGCAGGAAATGAAAATATTATTTGTAGCTTCAGAATGTGTTCCATTTAGTAAAACAGGTGGATTAGCAGATGTGATTGGGTCATTGCCAGTTTCGTTACAGGAACAAGGACTTGATGTAAGAGTGATTGTGCCGAAATATAAATCGATTCCTGATTATTGGAAGGAGCAAATGAAAGAGAAGGTTGCCGTTGATGTTTCACTTGGTTGGCGAAACCAATACTGTGGTGTGGAAGAGTTAGAAATCGATGGTGTCCACTACTATTTTATTGATAATGAGTTTTACTTCGGTAGAGATTATATATATGGTCAAGGGAATGACTATGACGAAGCAGAACGCTTTGCCTTTTTCTCAAAAGCTGTCCTTGAGATTTTACCAGAGCTTGATTTTCAACCAGATATGTTGCATACCCATGATTGGCAAACTGCGTTAACAAGCTTATATTTACGTACGTATTATGCAGACAATCCGTATTATCAAAATATGAAAACCATCTTAACGATTCATAATTTAAAATATCAAGGCATTTTCCCTGCTGATGTTCTTGGGGATCTACTAGAATTAGACGAAGCGTACTTTACATCAGAGCAGCTTGAGTTCTATGGACAGGTGAACTTTATGAAGGCTGGACTTCTTTATGCTGATTATCTAACGACAGTAAGTGACACGTATGCACAGGAAATCCAACAGCCTGAGTATGGTGAAGGTTTAGATGGCGTGCTCCAACATTGTTCAAGTAAGTTAATCGGCATACCTAATGGAATAGATTATCGTGCTTATAATCCTTATCAAGACGAACATCTTCACACAAAACGAGGCGTGTATGATTGGAAATCGGAAAACAAGCGTGCTGTTCAAGAGCGTTTTGGACTTCCAAAATTAGAAGTTCCTATGCTAGCGATGGTTACGCGTTTGGTCGAACAAAAAGGAATTGACTTGTTGACCCATGTCATTGAAGACCTTCTAGAAGAGGATATTCAAGTGGTGATTGTAGGGGAAGGGGAAGAGTATTATGAGCAAGTATTAGGAGATATTGCAGCATATTTTCCTGAAAAAATGGCGTTTCAACCTTCTTTTGATGAAGCGTTGTCTCATCAAATATATGCAGCGGCTGATTTATTGCTCATGCCGTCAAAATATGAACCATGTGGTGTGAGCCAGTTGATTGCTCTTCAATATGAGACAGTGCCAGTGGTGCGAGAAACTGGTGGACTAAAGGATACTATTCAATCCTACGATGAACGCACAGGGGATGGGAATGGATTTAGCTTTGAACATTATAATGCAGATGACATGCTGCATACGATTCGCAGAGCATTAGCGTGTTATGAGGATCCATTCGTTTGGTGGAGAATCAATCAAAATATTAGAAAATGTGATGTGAGTTGGACGCAGTCTTCTTTGCGATACAAAGCTCTTTATGAACGTGTTTGTGAAGTCTCTGAGGCGGTGGTGCTGTAGTGTTTCAGCATAAAAACTCCTTTAAAGAAGCCTTTTTGGAGCGTTTGGTCAACATTCATGGTAAGGGTGTGGAAGAGACGACGCTTGCTGATAAATATGTGACATTAGGTTCCATGGTAAGGGAGTATGTAAGTCGGAACTGGATTGCTACAAACGATCAGTACCGTGAGAATGGAGATAAGCAGGTTTACTATTTGTCGTTGGAATTTTTGCTAGGGAAGTTGTTGAAAAGCAATTTAATGAACCTCGGAATTCGAGATGTTTGTGAGGAAGGGTTTGCTGATTTAGGTATTGATCTTGAGGAAGTAGAAGCTCAAGAGCCAGATGCCGGACTAGGGAATGGTGGTCTTGGCCGTCTGGCTGCATGTTTCCTAGATTCCATGGCTTCCCTTCATTTGCCAGGGCATGGTTGTGGTATTCGCTACAAATATGGTTTGTTTGAACAAAAGATTATTGATGGGTATCAAGTAGAAATCCCAGATTATTGGCTCAGAGAAGGGAACGTCTGGGAAGTTAGAAAGTCAGATAAAACAGTAGAGGTTCGATTTTGGGGGGAAGTGCAATCTAGAGAAGAAGATGGGATGATCCACTTCGACCATGTGAATTATGAGCCGGTTTTGGCTGTGCCATATGACGTTCCTGTTGTTGGCTATCATAATCACACAGTGAATTCGTTACGCCTCTGGAGTGCTGAATCAGCTATAAAAGATTTTGACTTTGGACACTTGAACCATAAGCATTATCACAAAATGATTGAGTATAAGCGAGCTACAGAAGCTATTTCTGAATTTCTTTATCCTGATGATTCAACCCTTGAAGGAAAACAGCTTCGCCTCAAGCAACAATATTTTCTCGTGTCAGCCAGCCTCCAGAGTATTCTTTGTCGATTTAAGCGTATGCACCCTAGGATCAAGGATTTACCAAAGAAAATTGCCTTACACATAAATGACACCCACCCAGTATTAGCCGTCCCTGAACTAATGAGGTTATTAATGGATCAGGAAGGGTTGAGCTGGGATGAAGCATGGTCCATTACGACCGAGACCATCTCTTACACGAATCACACTATTTTAGCCGAGGCTCTGGAACGATGGCCGATTGATATTATGAAACCTTTGTTACCTCGAATTTTTATGATTATAGAAGAAATCAATGAACGGTTTTGTCGAGGTTTATGGGATGAGTACCCTGGAGAATGGGATAGAATTCGAGGGATGGCTATACTTGCCGATGGATACGTAAATATGGCCAACCTAGCTATTGTAGGAAGTTACAGTGTAAACGGCGTTTCTGAATTGCATAGTACCATCTTAAAGCAGGATTTAATGAGTAACTTTTATGAGCGTGAACCTCATAAATTTAACAATAAGACAAATGGCATTACACATCGAAGGTGGCTTATGCAAGCGAATCCTGGTTTGACGGACGTCATCAAAGATACAATTGGTACGTCTTGGATTGAAAATCCGTCCGACCTTATCCAACTGGTTCCATATGCAGATGATTCAAGCCTGCACGAGCAATTAGAGCTCGTAAAAAGGCAGTCGAAAGTAAAACTTGCGAACGTCATCCAACGCGATTATGACATTCATGTAGATCCAGATTCGATATTCGATGTTCACATTAAACGCATGCACGCCTATAAGCGTCAATTGCTTAATGTTTTTCACATTATGGATTTATATCGTCGTTTGAAGGAAAATCCAAATGCTTCCATTACGCCTCGAACCTTTATTTTTGGTGGAAAAGCAGCTCCTAGCTATCATCTTGCGAAAAGTATTGTGAAGCTCATTCATACAATTGCGGATGTTATTAACCATGATACGTCGATAAGGGATCAGATTAAGGTTGTTTTTATTCGAAATTATGGAGTATCGGACGCAGAGCTTATTATTCCAGCAGCAGATATTAGTGAGCAAATCTCAACTGCAAGTAAGGAAGCATCCGGAACGGGGAACATGAAGTTTATGATGAATGGGGCTATCACGATTGGCACAAACGATGGAGCCAATATTGAAATGGCCGAAGCGGTAGGAATGGACAATATTTTCTTATTTGGCTTAAAGCCTGACGAAGTTCTAGATTATTATGAACATGGCGGATACCACGCTCGAGATCTCTATAATCGCGATCCCAGAATTAAAACGATTCTCGACCAAATGGTGAATGGAACCTTTGTAAAAGAAGACGTAGACTTTAAATCCATCTATTACAGCTTAATCGATTACGATGAATACTTTGTGTTGAAGGACTTTGCCTCCTACATCGAAGCTCAAGCAGCCATAGCTAAATGCTATAAGAACAAAACCGAATGGCTAACGAAGAGTGTCTATAACATAGCTAATTCAGGTATATTTTCAAGTGACCGTACGATTCGAGAGTATGCAAATGGCATATGGAATTTGAAGCAGGTGTTGATTAAGTAAAAAACGAGCCCCGATGTTAAGACATCCGGGCTCGTTTGGTTTTTATACGTAAAGAAAGTATAAATTTCTGACGCTTACGTGTCTAGCTCCAGCGCCCAGCGACTAGTGTGCTTCCCTCACCTCCGTCCGATAAGTCAACATCGAATCACTTCGTTCTTCGTGTTTCCTTTATCTCCTGCGGTTCAGTCCAGCCCATACGTCGCTAGCAGGGCGCTTGCGCTTTTCTTAATTCGATACAGTGAAGGATTTGGAGATTGGTGTTTCCATCTTGCCGCCAGTGCTTGATACGATGCCTTCAATGTAAAGGGTGTAATTCATTCCAGTTTCTAAGTCATTGTTAGGATTGATGGTAAGAGACTTACCGTCATCGCTTAGTGTAACTACTGAACGAATCCCTACACCATTTTCGTTTACGATATATACGTTCTTTTCGTTCACAGAGCCAGTGTTCAGCTTCGTATTGAAGTTAATAGTCCACGTTTTATTTGGTTCCACTGTATCAGAGTTGTCTGTCCAATCAGTGAAGTTCGTTTGTTTCATATCCATGGAACGTAGATTGGAAGATGAGATGTAACCGCTGATACCATTTGGGCCTTTCACTTTGTATTTGATAAAGTGATTGTTTTTGTTCGTATCTTTAAAATATGGGCCATCTACGATTTCTAGTTTAGTGTGATATCCTAGCATATCTCTGGTGCCAGAACTATCTTTGCTATCTCTAATATAACCAAAGTTAATTCCTTGTGCAGAGTTCATTACATAAACCTCGTCACCTTGTTGGAACATTTGAGTAGATATCGTGTTACCGTTCTCCCATGTTTGGGAAGTTAGTTCATCAAACTTTAACTTACCATCATCATATCCAAAAAAGCCTTCTGGAAATGTTGGCATAGGGAAGACGCTAACTCTACTTTCATTAGCAATTATATCATACACTTCTTCCTGATAGGTTAATTCTTGCTTCTGAGGGTCGTTTGTTCCAGATGCGCCGTGATAAGCCATCAAAGGGAAGTACCAATGCTCAAGCATCATTCGATTCGAGTCATTTATAGATGGAATGTTTTGTCCCATAAGATTCCATTTTTGGTTTAATATTTTGGCACCTATTCTTATGTTGTATTCAGTGTCTGTTTTAAGCTTTTCTTCATCTACATCCATATTAGGATTGGTAATTTGCATGATGCCAGTTCCACCATCGTCTTCTCGAATAAAAGGCTCCCCATCTTTAAATTGCATCATTTGACTTTCTCTTTCAGCCACCGCTTTCAAAATCTCCGGTGGAATCCCTTCCTCTAATGCAATTTCTGTTAACATTTCTCTCTTTTTGTCCATCGATAACTCTTTGTATGTTTCTTCTGCAGCACCAACACTTGGGATTATGCTAAAGGTGACTAGCATAGCCGTAAGTATCGTGGTTATCCACTTTCCCATGTAATCTCCTCCCTTTCTATTAATCTTCTTCTATTATTTTCCTACTCTAGTATAAATGGTCTGGGGTTATTCGTACAAGAAAAGAGAAGTAGTGAAGGCAGAATAGATATGTTTTTCTATCAAGTGAAAAGGTAACATATGAAGAAATAGAGAATACTACATTACCGAGGAAATAAAGGAAGGGGAATAAGTGATGACTGCCTTTTCAGATCAAGTAACCATAGCAAAGCCTAAAGAAGAAGTATTTACGTTTCTGACTAGCTTCGATAACGCGACGACCATTATGCCGAACGTTGTAAAAAATGAAATTCTCACAGAAGGACCCTTTGGAGTTGGTACAAGATTTAAAGAAACTCGATTGATAAGGGGCAGAGAAGCTTCTTCAGAGATTGAAGTTACAGAATATGAACCAAATGAAAAGTTCTCCGTGCGTAGTGAGCTTGAAGGACTGGCGACACTCTATCATTACAAATTAAAGTCAACAGAAACGGGTGGTACAGAAGTTACCTTTGAATGTGAAATCAACGCTTCTTCCTTAAAGATGAAGCTAATTAAACCATTATTTAAACGAATTATGAAAAAGGAAGATGGCGATCATGTTAGACGGATGAAGGAAGCGATGGAAGAAGAAAATAGTGAAAAAAGTTAACAACATTGTACTAGAATAATAGGGGTGAAATGTGCAGGAATTTTCGCACATTTCACCCTTTTATTTTGCGGTCCACCAGGAAATTATAAAATTCAATGCTTGTGTATAACTAAAAAAAGTGAAGTGGCCACGTCCAGCTCCAGCGCCCAGCGACTAGCAAACTTCCTGCTCCTCCTTACGATAAGTCAACATCGAATCGCTACCGCTCTTCGTGTTTCCTTTATCTCATGCGGAGCCGTCCAGTTTGTACGTCGCTAGACGGGCGCTTGCGCTTTTGTTCTACGGAATCAACGAAATATTTTGACATCGAAAAAAGTTTGTAAAAAAGGTGTTGAGGCTGTTTACATAGAACAATAAGCCCTCTATAATTTCAGATTGTACTACAATTTTGGTCGACAATATGAAAACATTTTCAGAAAAGGAAGATGCCTATGTTCAAAAATATCCTCTCATTCATCGTAATTAATCTAGGGGTTTTTTGTGTGGCTGCCAATGTCCACTTTTTCCTATCCCCGAACAGTTTAGCGACAGGAGGCGTCAGTGGTTTATCCATTGTGTTAAATGATGTATTCCCTGATATGTCCCTTGGTCTAGTCATGTTAATTTTAAATGTTATCTGCTTCTTGCTAGGTTTCATTTTCATTGGCTTTAAATTTGGATCAAAAACGATCTATACAAGCTTTGCGGTTTCTTTTATGGTATGGGCGTTAGAAAAATTCGCTCCAATGGACCAACCGTTAAGCGATGATATTTTAATCCAGCTAATTATTGGACAAGCTATTGCAGCAGCTGGTATTGCGATGGTCTTCCATCAAGGTGCTTCTACCGGTGGGACAGACATCATTGCAATGATCCTAAACAAATATCTTTCCATTGATATGGGGAAAGCGGTCTTGTTTTCTGATATCGCTATTGCAGCTTCGTCCATTTTCGTATTCGGACCTCAAATTGGTCTTTATGCATTCTTTGGTGTCATTTTAAATGGTATTGTAATTGATTATGCACTGCAGCAATTTGATGATAATAAAGAGATTGTTATTATTAGCCGGGAAAGCGAAATGGTTCGTGAGTTCATCGTTCATGAACTTGGCAAAGGGGCAACGATTCATTCAGCCAAAGGCGCTTTTAACTATGACTCGAAAGAAGTAATTACTACGATACTGAAGCGTAAAGATTTCATTCGATTGAAACGATATATTAGTGAAGTGGATCATACAGCATTTGTCACGGTGCATACAATGAATGAAATCATTGGACAAAACTTCAAACGCCTAGCTTAGCTTTGTTCAAGCGTTTTCAGATATGCTATGATAAGTAAAATGAATGTTGAATAAAGGATGAAGACACCATCATGAGTGATAAAAAATCGATGATTGATCATGTGTATCAATCCGTGAAGGAAGCTATTTTGTTTCGCAGAATAGCTCCTGGTACGCAGCTTATTGAGAAGACAATCTCTGAGCAGTTGAACGTATCACGCACCCCCATTCGTCATGCTGTAAAAAAGCTAGAACAAGAAGGGCTCGTGACGGTAATCCCAAATCGAGGCGCATTTGTTGTGCAGCCGACCCTTGAGGAAATCCATCAAGCATTTTTTATGCGTAAGGAACTTGAGTCCATGGCAGGTCGAATGGCTATTACGACAATTACGAATGAAGACATTACAGAAATGAAGCAATTAATTCAAAAAGAGAAGGAAACCTATGAAAACAACAATATTATGGACTATATCCATGTAAACAAAGCCTTTCATATGTTCCTTGCTGAGAAGAGTGGCAATGCATTTCTTGTAGATTATATGGAACGAATTTTAGATCAAATTAACGTTTATCTCATGCTATATGATGTCTTTTATGATGTGAACATGATGCAAAGTAAACGATTCGTTGAACATGAGCACATCGTCGAAGCCTTAGATAAACAAGATATCGATCGATTGCTTCATTTAATTGACCGCCACATGCACGAAAGCCTAGATTACATGCGAATTGAAAAACCAACCTATCAATCATTACAAAGCATATTCGAAGCCTGATTCTGTTGAATGCCTCATGCATTTTATGGAATCAGGTTTTTTGTTTGGTTTGGGGAATGGGTCGTGCGGAATGAAGTGAGTTGCCAGGTCGAAGTAGCGGATACCGAAAGTGAAGAGACGGATAAGGGAGAGGAAGAAGCGGATACCAAAGCCAAAACGAATGTTAAGTAACGAATACCCAATACAGTCAAACACTAAGGAAAGAAAATCCATTCACATAAGGATTCTGTAAAGGAAAACGCTTCAATATTAAAAATCAGTAACACGCTATACAAAATGTAAGCAATCTTATTGACCGGTTAAAAAACCGCTAGTAGAATGGCGTCGGAATTTTAGAGAAGTCGTGTGCTTTGGCCATATACAAGGGAAGAAAGGAGGGGAATCGTCATGCTTTATAGAGTAACGATATACCTTCTTGGAATGCTAGTAAATTTCTTTGGAGTAGCATTATTGATTAAAGCTACTCTTGGAGCTGGATTTTGGACAGCACTGTTTGCGGGACTTTCTGATAGTCTTGGCTATACAGTAGGTTTTTGGTATGCAGTCGCACAGTTGATTTTGATTTTTGCCAATGCTTGGCTCATGAAACAACCACCTGAAGTTAGAGCAATTATTCCATTAATTTTAGAGAGTCTTATTTTAGACTTCTGGGTGGAAATTGTGTTTGGGCAAGTAGATTTATCAATGGCGCCATTGGCGTTGCAGCTTACTTTCCTTGTAGTAGGAATTACCATGAGTGCGATGGGAGTAGGGATGTACATTTTACCTCAGTTCCCACGTGCACCAGTGGATCAATTTTTCCTTGCCATTGCTGGGCGATTCCGTATGAGCATGCGAGTAAGCCAAACGCTGGTCGCTATTACGACCTCAACCTCAGCTTTCTTGATTGGAGGTCCAGTTGGTTTAGGAACGTTACTAGGTGTGTTGTTTGCAGGACCAATCATACAGCAATGGTACACGTTCACTTACCCTTTCTATTACCAATTTCATCCTCATTACAAAGAGCGATTTGAGTTGGTGTATTAAAAATTTCAAAACGATTTATAAGCCAGAATAAGTCAGTAATGCGAATGTATTCGTTTGCTTAAAATTTACCAAAAAAACATTTTGAGCACACGTATTGACCACTGCTGTAGTGGGATATAGAATGGATTTTGCTAAAGAAGACATGTCGTTATTTAGCCCGGGTTCAACAAATCTTCTAAGAAAGGAGGAGATCGTGATGTTGTACAGAATTACGGTTTACCTTCTTGGTATGTTTACGAATTTTTTTGGTGTAGCTTTAATTATTAACGCCACCTTAGGAGCAGGTTTTTGGACCTCTTTCTTTATAGGGCTATCAGATAAATTAGGCTATACTGTAGGTTTCTGGTATGGAATTACTCAATTTATCATTATATTTGTGAATGGTTGGCTCGTGAAGCAAGCGCCTGAATATAGAGCAATCATTCCAGTATTACTTGAAAGTGTTATATTAGACTTCTGGTTGGAGATTGTATTTGCTCGCATAGACCTTACCACTGCACCATTCTTGTTCCAAGTTGGAACACTATTAGCAGGTGTCATTATCGTAGGTCTTGGTGTTGCAGTTTACATCCTACCTCAGTTCCCACGCGCTCCGGTTGACCAATTGTTCTTAGCTGTAAGCCATCGCTTTAGCTTAAGTCTAAGAATGGGGCAAACCCTAGTGGCAGCTATTATGGCAAGTGCTGCTTTCGTTATTGGCGGCCCTGTCGGTTTAGGCACGCTAGCAGGTATCCTATTCCTTGGTCCAGCTATTC
The DNA here is from genome assembly GCF_000770635.1 of Pontibacillus yanchengensis Y32. Taxonomy (GTDB): domain Bacteria; phylum Bacillota; class Bacilli; order Bacillales; family BH030062; genus Pontibacillus; species Pontibacillus yanchengensis. The sequence continues at coordinate 38,005 of NZ_AVBF01000027.1, read as the reverse complement.
AATACTGGTACACAAGAGCATATCCTATGTACTATCGTTTCCATCCTCAATATCAGGATGAAACCGAAATCGTATATTAATTACTCATGAGAGGTTGTTTGTTTTTTTGAAAAAGTAAAAAAATGAGCAGCCTCAATGTTTAATAAATAACAATACGCGGTAAGTCTGTGTGTGGGGAGGCGATGCTATGCAAATGTACCGCATTCTATTTTATCTGATTGGTATGTCAATAAACTTTCTAGGTGCCGCATTAATCGTAAAGGCCACAGTAGGTACAGGCTTTTGGACGGCTTTGTTTGTAGGATTGCGTGATAATTTCGGCTTTACGGTAGGTGTATGGTACGCCACTTCCATGATTGTCACGTTGTTTGTGAATGCTATGTTACTTAAAAAATTGCCGGAAATTCAAGCTTTGATCCCAATTATTCTAGAAAGCATTATTTTCGATTTTTGGTTAGAAATAGTGTTGAGTAGAGTAGATTTAGCTTCTCAACCGGTGCTTTTGCAAAGCGTTGTATTTTTAGCTGGCGTCACATTAATTGGCTTAGGCGTTGCAGTCTATATTATGCCAGGCTTTCCAAGGTCACCAATGGACCAATTGTTCCTAGCCGTTAAAGAACGTTTTAAACTAACGATGAAAATGGCACAAACACTTGTCGCGATTTTTGTAGCAGCTATTGCGTTTCTTATTGGCGGCCCAGTTGGTTATGGGTCTCTGTTTGCAGCTATCGCACTTGGCCCACTTATTCAATTTTGGTATAGCAAAGTCTTGTTAGTATATCAATCATTCCATCCAAAACATGCAAACTCCAAACAATATCAGTATCAATATCACTATTATCAAGACCAATGGAGTACAAGTTAATCATATAGATAAGGACGTTCATTTTGTGTAAATGGACGTCTTTTTTTATTGTCTCTGTTTAAGTTTAGTGATGAGCTTGGAATAAAAGCCTTATTCACGATGAAAAGCATAATTTTGAAGACTTGGATTCGAGATAATATGGGTTTTCGGGTGGTCGGACGTTCGCTCGACTTCGCTGGGAGCCCCTTGCGAGCGAGTTTTTGAAATTAGGAGCAACTTTTGAAAAATAGGAGCGACCAGCCCCATCCCTTTCTGGACATGTTTCCGTACCTCCCAACATCGCAGGAGATGGACGTGGAACAAGGAGACGCTTGCGCTTTTCTTGTACAAAGTTTTTTGAAAATTTGGTAGAATGTAGATGAGTTAAACTTGTTATTAGTCATTATAAAAGGAAGAGGAGATGTTGGTATGAATCGTGAAGATTTGATTGCTCCGGAACAGTATAATGTCGTGCAAGAGGTTGAACGTTATGCGGATGATCCGAATCATTTAGCGTTGAAGTGGGAAGATGATATGGGAAATCACCGTGAAATTACATATCATAAACTTATGCGAAATGCGAATCGGATTGGAAACGCTTTCTTAGAACAAGGATTAGAAAAGGGAGATAAGGTTTTAGTCATGGTCCCAAGGATCATTGAAGCTTATGAAGTGTACTTAGGGGCATTAAAAGCCGGCCTAGTGGTTATCCCAAGTTCTGAGATGTTGAAAACGAAGGACTTACAGTACCGAATCACTCACGGAGAAGTAAAAGCGGTCGTGAGTCATTATCCATATGTAGAACAGTTTAGTGATATTGATCAAGTGGATGAATTAAAGAAATTTGTTTTTGAACAAAATGTAGATGGTTGGCTGTTTCTTGATTATTTAATGGATCAAGCGCCGGATCATTTAGAGATTGCAGACACTTCCCGTGAGGATATGGCATTTTTATCTTACACATCTGGTACAACTGGAAATCCTAAAGGTGTGGTGCATACGCATGGATGGGGATTTGCGCACTTACGCACTGCAGCGGCCAATTGGTTAGCTATTAAGGAAGGAGATACGGTTTGGGCTACAGCAGGTCCTGGTTGGCAGAAATGGGTATGGAGTCCATTCCTATCTGTCCTTGGCTCAGGCGCGACAGGGTTTGTGTACCAAGGTAAATTCCAAGCGAAGAAGTATTTAACCTTATTACAGAATCATGGTGTAAACGTCTTGTGCTGTACGCCGACAGAGTATCGATTAATGGCAAAAGAGGATCATCTAGATCAGTATGACCTTTCCCAACTTCATAGTGCTGTATCAGCAGGAGAGCCGTTAAATCGAGAAGTTATTGATACCTTTCAAAAGTACTTCAATGTAACGGTTCGTGATGGATATGGTCAAACGGAAAACACCCTTCTCGTTGGCATCATGAAGGGGATGGATGTAAAGCCAGGTTCCATGGGGAAACCAACCCCTGGAAACAAAGTCGATATCATTGATGAAGAGGGGAACCCAGTAGGGCCAGGAGAAGTAGGCGATATCGCTGTTCATCTAGATACACCAGCTTTATTCAAACATTACTATAAAGACCCTGAACGTACGAAAATGTCTTATAGAGGAGATTATTATGTAACAGGGGACCAAGCCAGCAAGGACGAAGATGGATACTTCTGGTTTGAAGGTCGAAGTGACGATATTATTATTAGCTCTGGATACACGATTGGACCATTTGAAGTCGAAGATGCCTTAGTAAAACACCCATCTGTCCAAGAATGTGCGGTTGTTTCTAGTCCAGATGAAATTAGAGGTAATATCGTGAAGGCGTATATTGTTCTAAAGCCAGAGGTGGATGCTGAGGATCCTTCCCTTATCCCAACATTGCAAAAGCATGTGAAGGAATTGACGGCACCGTATAAATATCCGAGAAAAATAGAATTTATTGATGAGCTTCCTAAAACCACATCAGGAAAAATTAGACGTGTGGAACTCCGCAAAATGGAAAAGGAATCATCAAACGCATAATAAAAAAGACGGCGAAATGCCGTCTTTTTTATCGTCTGGGAAACTATTAATGGTTAAGTTTGTGGATAATTTTGATAAAGTGAAGAAGCCACGTCCACTATATAAAAAAACATGAAATAGGGACAAAACAACCTTTTAAATAAAAACTTGGAAAATAAATGAAAATAAAGTTTGTCCTCTGTATAATGAAACTAAATGAAACTAATTAAATAAACAAAGTTTCAAGGAGAGTGTCATGAGAAACATTTTGAAAATTTCCGGTTTAGTTATACTAGTTTTTCTTTTAGGTGTTGGTTTTATCGTAATGCTTTATGTCATTGACAACCCTTTTAAAGAGAACGAAGTAAAAGAACAAGCAAGAGAGTATCTTGATAATCATTTTGAAACACAAACTGATATATACGGTGTATATAACACAGCGAATGCAATAAACTTTGATAACGCTGCTAGAGTTAGACATGAAGATGGAACGGAATTCTTGGTCTATAAAAATATTTTAAATGAGCAGATGGAAGACACTTATGTAGCAAATAAATGGGAGAATCAATTATCAAACGAAATTGACTCTTATTTAGAAGAAAAAATAAAAGGAATGAATTATTTTGATGTACGGTATGATGACCGAGTTGGGATAGAAAATGATATTGAACCAAATTCACCTCCCAACTTCAGAAATGCTAATGCTAAGCCATTTATTAATATCAACTTAAAAAGACAACCAAGAGAATCTGATGAAGAAACGTTTAATGCCTTTATTCAATACTTGAAAGAAGACATCATGATAAAGCATGTTAGTGTTCAGTTCTTGTATGATCAAAAAGGACCTAATGATAAAGAATGGAATAAAAGCTTTTAGACAAAGAAAGAGAGTTCAGCATCGTTAAACTGAACTCTCTTTCTTTTATTAGAGGTGATATTCGGACTTGAACCTAGGATAAAGGTTTTGCCAGACCTTCGCCTTAACCTCTTGGCTATATTACCTTGAAAAGCGGGAAAACCCGCTAAAATTAAACTAACAACTCTTGCACCAATCTCTTTTTGTTAAACCCCGAAATCTTTGAAACTATCTTTCCTTATCTTCGTAAACGTCTATTTCCTTAAAAGAAATCCCCTCTCTTTCTAAGAATTTCTTTTGTCTTTGACAAAAACCAAAAGACTTAGACGTATATGCTCACGCTTTCATTTCCTCCCATTCTCTTCTCAAAAGTCCATACACAATATGGTCTACATAATGGTCGTAAAGATATTCTGCGTCCCGGATGACACCTTCTTTTGAAAAGCCTAGTCGTTCAGGGATAGCTTGGCTTCTTTTGTTTTCTGTAGCGCAACGAATTTCAATACGGTTTAGTTTGAGCGTATGGAAGGCATAATCAATCACGCTGGAAACGGATTTAGTCATCAAGCCTTTTCCTTCAAAATCCTTTCCCAACCAATACCCAATACTAGTTAAACCATGGGTTTGATTTATGTAATGCAAACCTACAACGCCAGCGACTTCCCCTTTATGCCATATGGCTGCGTCGAAGCCGTTACTATTCGAGAATTTGTCTAACGTACTTTTAATAAAGGCTTCCGTGTCTTGTACTTTTTTGGTGGAATCAATCCAGGGCATCCATTGCCTTAAGTGGGAACGATTTTGATTTACTATATTGAACATAGGTTGAGTGTCTCTTATTTCTAACAATTTTAGATAAGTAGATTCATCGACTTGATAGGTAAACATGATTATACCCTCCTTTATATTATTACCTCCAGCGCCCAGCGACTAGTGAGCGTGCCTCACCTCTGTACGATCAACATTGAACCAGCCGACGTCTTTTGGCAGGCGCTTTTCTATTACGTCATTGTACCAAATGATCTACTGGATTGGAATACAATTATGGATAAAGCATCCAAACGTTTCGTCTCATATATATGGTGGAATTTAGTAATCATACATCAGTTCGGGAAGGGGGAGAGGATGAAGGATACAGATGTTTTAGTTCATGGTGGTGGAGTTGGGGGATTAGCTCTTGCAGTGAAGCTGGCAAGTAACGGAGTAGATGTTGCTGTAGTCGAGCAGTTGAAGGCTGAGTCCCCATCCTATAAAGGTGAATTACTCCAACCCAAAACCCTCCAATTATTAGATGCGCTAGGATTGCTAGATGAAATCTTGAAACATGGCCATACGTTTGACGCTATTGAATTTAATGAACTGGAAAGAAGAGAAAATGATGAACCAATTCATATAGGTAACTCCAAGATGGATTATAGTTTACTATTCTCTCCCTATAATTATGCTCTCATGATTCCCCATGAAAAATTGAAGAAAATTATGCTAGATAAGGCAAGAGAATATAGCGACCACTTTACCTATATTCAACCAGCTCGCTTCGTAGGCTTTGAAGAGGGAGTTGCTCAAATTAAATATACGTATGATAAGACGTACGAGAAAATGTCCGCTCATATCTATGTAGGAGCAGAAGGAAGAAATTCTCCTACTCGTAATGCGATGGGGGTTCATTCAGAAAGTAAAACCTATAATCATCATTTTTTAACGGTAACCATTCCAAGACCTCCAGAATTTCAAAAAGGAAAAATAGTTACGACTAATCACCGTTTTCTTGGACTATTTCCATTACCAAATGAAAAAATTAGAACCGTGTTTTTGATTAAAGCAGGTGCCTACAAAGCATTAAAGCAAGAAGGTATCGAATATATCCATCAAGCATATAAGGAATTATGTCCCGAGTTAGGAGACTATGTGACCCAACTACAATCATGGAAAGACATTCAATTGATGATTCCTACCATGTATCATGTGGATCACTATGTGTCCGATAACATAGCTTTGATTGGAGATGCTGCTCATGCTGTGCACCCTATGGCAGGAGAAGGAATGAACTTGGCCATCCAGGATGCAGACGTATTAGGCCAACTCATTGTCTGGATGAAGCAGCAGCCAACATGGGACATGAGTCATCTGCAGTGGTATGAAAAAGTTCGACGACCACGAGCGCAGTTTTTATTAGAGCTAAGCCATTTATCGGCTTTGGCCTACTCTTTTCCTTATCGTTGGTGGAGACAAGTTCGAATGAAAAGCATTGTACAAATGGAAAAGGACCCTGTTTTGCATGTTAAACAAATGTTAAATATATCAGGATTAGGTCGGTGGGATAATACGATTCTAGACCGAGCCATTCAAATAGGTATTCTTCCAAAGCGAAACAAAGCCATTAATGAGGAAGAGCAGCTATCGTATTTTTTTGAACGAACAGAGGATTATCCTTGGGAGAAAGGAGAGATAGAATGAAAGATTGGCAAAAGGCATGGAAAGCAAGGAATTGGATGAAACGAAATGAGTCGTTCTTACATACTTGGCATGCGTATGTGGGGAATGAACTTGATTTATTCAAGGCTTTTAAGCGCCCCGTAACAGTACAAGAGGTGGCAGTTAACAAGGGTTTAAGTGAGGAGTTATTACAATGCTGGGTAGAGGTAGGTGCCTCCATTAACCACTTACGCAAACGTACAGGTGAAAGGTATCGTACTTCTAAAAAGAATTGTGGAGAATTTTTAGAAGAAGTTGAGGGGGATGGGATTGGTGCCCTATTAAAAGAAATGATGGAACTACATATTCCAACGCTCTTATCGTATCCTGCTTTTATGAAATCGAATGACCGAGCTTATTTTAATCATGAAAAGTATGGGAATGTAGTTGCGGAGACTTCTACATTATTAGAGCAATTTTCCATTCGTCGTATCAAAAAGACAATTCGAGAACGTAACATTACAAGAATGATCGATCTTGGCTGTGGGTATGGAGGTTATTTAAGGAAACTAGCAGAAGTGTTTCCCGATATCCAAATGATTGGAGTAGATGTGAACGCAAATGTTATCGAGCACGCTCGTGAAGCATCAAAGGACTACGATAATATCACTTATATTGTGGGAGACGCATCAAATTGGAAGCCTGATGAAGACAAAGCAGATTTAATTCTTCTCCACAATATTTTTCACTATCTTGATCCAAATGAGAGAGGGAAGCTATTAGAAAATTTATCTCATTGGCTTGAACAAAACGGAATCATTTCTGTTATTACGCCAATTAATGGAGCTGAGGAAGGACAGGCATTCTCGGCGGCATTTAATAGTTTCTTTGCAGCACATTCCAATTTATATTCTCTTCCAAATCAACTAGATATCTCTCACATGGCAGATGAAGCTGGTTTGAAGCTCTCCGAGTATAACCCTATTGTAAAAGAAGGTGGATGGTACTCGTTTTGGCTTAGTCCAAAACCTGTGTATATTCCTGAACCAAAAAAGTAGGAAAATAGTTAATGAGAGATTTGCTCCTCCATTATTTGGGAAAGACGTATTACAGACACCAAATAATGTAGAAGGAGGGGAAGTATGTACTCTATCAGCGAGAAAGAAGTAGGAGGGTACCAGGAACAGCCTGTATCCTCACGCATCATTCAACATGATGAGGGTGCTGATCGATTAGCCATTATGCTTCCTGGTTTAGGTTATTCGAGTGAAATGCCTTTACTGTATTATGTAACGTCCGTGTTAGTGGATTATGGATATGATGTCTTACAAGTAAACTATCATTATGATCAAAAAGATTCCTTTAAAGAATTAAATCAAGAAGAACGAGACGAGTGGCTTTATGCAGATGTAGACAGTTGTATTAAAGATGCTCTCCAGGATTCTTCTTATAATGATTATGTATTAGTTGGGAAGTCTTTAGGCACAAGAGCGATGGTACAAGAGCTTACTTTAAGACAAGAATTCGCGGAAGCAAAGGCGATTTGGCTCACCCCATTATTGAATGAAGACAAGGTAAGGGATACGTTGTTGCAAATTCCTCAGAAAAGTCTAGTATTTATTGGGGAAGAAGATCCGCATTACCTGGAAAATCCATGGAGAGAGCTAGAGGCTCGCGATCATATCACCACCTACCTTATGGCTGGAGCGAATCATGCTGGTAATGTACCCAGAGATACCGTGGGCTCCATTCAAGGAATTCAGCAATTAATCCAGCATATTGAAGAATTTTTGAAGACGTAGCATTAAGAAATCCTAGCGAACTTCCATGCTAGGATTCTTTGATTTAGATGATTTTTTATAGCGATATTAATTTAGGCATGATAAGCAACCTTTAGGAAAAGTATGTTTGGGGTGACATTCACTATAATCAAATTTAGCTTAATCGAAAGGAAGGTATCCTGAACTCTTTTTAATGCCAAAGCGTAAGTAATGCTCCTTGTTTACCGAATACGGGATCGGTTTTCGGTAGGGACACATGTCCTATATTATTTAATACTTTAGAACGTTCTGAAGCTTTACCTACACGGAGGTCATTTTTCTGCCCTTCTGGATAAGCTCCAACAACCCTGAAATCCTTAGTAGCATCTAAACACTTGTGACCTACGCCTGCAGGAATGATGACCACATCACCTGTATTAACATGTAGCGATTCTCCTTTTTTTCCACCGAATTGAATGGTCGCAGCACCACTTAGTACACCTAACACTTCATGAGCGGTACTATGGAAATGATGGTAATCAAAAACACCACCTATCCATGTATCTCCCCAACCTTCTTTTAAAAAACGATTATCCATAGAATCTTGTTCATTATTCAAAACACTTGGGTACAACACAAGTGGTAACTGAGCATTGTTTGGAATGGTTCCATCATCATGGAAATAATAGGTTACATAGTTTGCTGGCATATAATCTCCCATTGTTTTCCTCCTTCTTTGTTGCTCTTTCCATAATTTCCCTAACAGCAGCTGTGTTAAACAGAAAGAAAAAGCCCTTGGATTTTTCTTTAATCCAAGGGCTTTTAAATAATGTTGGGCTTTAACTAGTAAGGTTCGTGTTCTCACCTTCATGAAAATTAATCGCATCAAGAGCATGAGATAGCGTGCTTTTAATGGTAATATTTGAAAAGTCAATTCCTAATTGAATTGCAACCTGAGCAACCTTTGGATTCATGCCACAGATGACAGATTTAACACCTAATAAGTCTAGGGATTGAATCAGTTGAAAGACGTGATGGGCAACGATTGTGTCGATTGTCTGTACGCCAGACATGTCCAAGTAAAGGGTCTCATATGGATGTCTACTACATTGTTCTAATGTACTCTTTTGAATGTGAGAGGTTCTAGTCGAATCCAAATCCCCAATTAACGGTAAAATCGCTTCTTTATCTGTAATTGGTATTACAGGAGCACTTAGCTCATTAATTAGTTGCTGCTGGGCATGCATTTGTGTTGTGTTCGTTCTGTCATAATGTTCAACGAATTGAAGCACAACATAATCGTGAGCGTCATTGAGTAATTCACCCCAGCGTAAACTCGTATCTAAGTCTACATTGTCATTGGAAATAAATTGTTTAATCTTATCCCATAATATCCCTCTGAAACGGCGGAATTCTCCTAATGTTTCATGAATAGGGACTTGCTCTGATACCCTTCGTTCTGATACTTCCTCTGCCCATTCTTTCAGTTCTTGCTCTGGGTAGGATTTTTCAGAAATAAAAACTTTACTCATGGCATCCAATAGTTTTTGATTATGTTCGCGTAGTTGTTTTTCTGTCTCTTCACCTGCATCAGCAGAGTAGATCGATTTCGTTCCTTTATGTCTTCCATCTAACCATTCTTGTGTGATTTCGTTAGCGTTGTTTTGTAAATATTCATATAATTCCTGTGCCTTAGACATTCTCTGCACCACCTTCAATTTCTCTTATTTCCTATAATAAATGACCAAGGGCGTATTGGGAAGCAATAACAATAAAGATATACTACTAGAATTTTAAGTAAAAGGTGTGGAAATAATGAAACGGAACCATACCTCTTTACGTCAAAGGGGTTAAAATGATCATTTTAATATATCAGATCTGATTGGGTTGAATCATATAAAAATGAGAGAAGAAGGAGTGTATAATATGAATAATTTGCTGGCCATTTCTTTTTCAGCAATCTTATTTTTCACAGGTTGTGGAGTTGACTCCTCCCAAGATACCGAAGGAACAACTGATTCTGTTAATTCACAAACTCAAAATGAAGATAAAATGAATGAAGACACCAAAGAGGAATCAAATACAGGAAGCTCTGCTAATGATTCTGAAAGTAATGCAGAAGCAGATGCTGCGACATTAGACAAAGGAAGAGCACAAGTTATATTAGAAGATTATGAGAAAGCGTTTAAAATGGTAATAAATAATACGAACGATCAGCAAAAACTAAATGAATATAGTACCAAACAAGAATTACAAGAACATTTTGAGCACTTTATGTCCACAGATCGTGCAAATTCATTTGTGAATACCTATTTTAGAGTAGAAGATGATGGGTTATATGTTAAAGCAATGGGAGGACCTACATTTTTACTTGAGGATGAAGCTTTCTCTTTTGAAAAAGTAAGTAATCAACAATATCAAGTAATTCAAGAAAGATATAACCAACAGATGGGTCCAACGAATGTACGAAATATATTTACACTAGTTAAACAAGATGGAATATGGATTGTTGAGCAAGTAGAGCAGGAAGAAATCAGTGGAGAAAATGAAAATACTTCCCCTGATAATAATGAGAGCAATATAGAAAGTAAGACGTTAAACAAAGCTCAAGCTACAAGAGTTCTGGAAGAGTACGAAACAGCCTTCAAGAAGGTAGTAAACTATACAAATGATGAAGGAATCCAACAAGAGTACACCACCAAAGAAGGTCTACAGACTCACTTTGAACACTTTGTAGCACCGGATATCGCAGCTTCATTAGTTGACACCTATTTCAGAGTTGAAAATGGAAATGTATATGTGGAAGCTAAAGGCGGCCCCCTATATTTAAATGAGAACAACCCATATCAATTTTCAGAAACAGCTAACGGAATGTACAAAATTACACAAGAAATCGATAACCAATTAAGAGGGCATATTCAGGTTGAGTTCGTATTATCCACACGAAATACGGTTTGGGTGATTGAAGAAATCAATACGACACAGCTTGACTAACAATGCGGAAGCGCTAGAAAATATACTAACTTTGAAGATATAACTAAAAAAGGCACACTCCAATGAAGGAGCGTGCCTCTTTTGTCATATAGGAAATAATATAAAATTCAACGCTTGTGTATAACTAAAAAAGTGAAGTGGCCACGTCCAGCTCCAGCGCCCAGCGACTAGTATGCTTCCCTCGCCTCCGTACGATAAGTTAACATCGAATCACTACGTTCTTCGTGTTGCCTTTATCTCCTACGGCTCAGTCCAGCATATACGTCGCTAACCGGGCGCTTGCGCTTTTGTTCTATTATTTAACCTACTCTTGAGTCTTTATCGTTTTCGTCGTCTTTCTTTTTACGTTTTAGACGTTTGTGTATTTTTTCAGAGTCTAAGTTAATGGTCTTCGGCTCGTATCCTTCTGATGCTTTAATGTCAGCATTGGATGCTTTCATAAAGGACCATGCGAGCATAATCATAATGATAATAAGCGGGAAACCACCTACGATACTGGCTGTTTGCAGTGTACCTAGTCCACCAAGATACATGAGTGTTAATGGTAATAAGCATAGTGCAAATGCCCAGAATAAACGGTTCCAACGAAGTGGTTCTTCTTCAACTTGCTTCTGTACAACCGAAGCAAGGATATATGAACTTGAATCAAATGTTGTCGCTAAGAATATAATCGCGAGCACGGTGAAAATCCCAATCATTAGTGGTGCTAATGGAAGTTGATCCATTACACTAATAATGGCGGCGGGTGCTCCTTGATTATTTAGTACACCGATAACATCAAATTCCCCAGTCATCTGCATATACATTCCGAAGTTACCTACGATACCGAAGAATAGGATACTTCCTAGTGTTCCGTAGATAATCGTTCCTAGAATCATTTGACGAATCGTACGACCGCGAGAAATACGAGCGATAAATAGACCAACGAATGGTGCATAAACAAGCCACCATGCCCAATAGAAAATCGTCCATGATTCAGGGAAAAGTGTTTCTTCGAATTGACCTAAATTACCAAATGGTTCTGTCCACGTACTCATGTGGAAGAAGTTATCTAATAGTAGACCTAAACTATTCGTTGTTGTTTCTGCAATGAAACGAGTAGGTCCGAAAATAAAGATGAACCCAAGAAGGAAAAAGGCTAACCATAAGTTTATATCACTCAGTACCTTGATTCCTTTTTTCAATCCAGTGTATGCACTAACGGCAAAAATAACCGTACAGACAACTAAAATAACTGTTTTTAAGCCTATCGTTACTTCGACGCCAGTAAGACTTGAAATACCTTGTGCAATCATAGGAGTACCAAGGGCTAGAGTAGTTCCAGCTCCTCCCATTAATCCGAACATAAATAATACGTCAATAATCGTTCCAATAGGACCGTCAGCGCGTTTGCCAATTAGAGGGCGGCAAGCTTCACTGATTTTAAGTACAGGTTTTTTACGAACATAGTAGAAATAAGCTATTGGTAGTGCTGGTAAGGTGTAAATAGCCCAAGCGATTGGTCCCCAGTGGAAAATGCCATAGGCACTTGCCCATTGAATCGCTTCTTTTGTGCCACCTTCCATACCGAATGGAGGAGATTGATAGTAGTAGGCCCATTCGATTGTACCCCAGTAAAGAATACTAGATCCAATACCTGCACAGAAAAGCATCGCTGCCCAGGAGAATGTGCCAAATTCTTGTTTTTCATCCTTGTCACCTAATTTTACGTGACCATTTTTACTAAACGCGACATATATGAGGAATAAGAAGACTCCAATTCCCATTAGCATAAAGAGTACACCAAAGTTCTTTGTCATGTAATCTTTCGCAGCCAAAACGACTTCTTGTCCTTGTTCAGGGAAAAGGATAAGTGGGACTGTTACAGCTAACAGTAAGAAGAATGCCCCTATAAACGTGGGCCAATCAATAATTTTGGTTTTCATCAAATCGTCCTTTCTTTTATGTACAGTAGTTATCATACACTATTATTCTCACTTTGTACAGAATGAATTGTACAATCTTTTTGATTTAATAGAAAAGAATGACATGATTGAACTGTATGCAAAGTTTGGTGAAACTTGTAATATAAGGTGGTTTGACGAAAAAAAACACCTGCTATAAATTAGCAGGTGCTAACGAAATAAAAATTGGAATATCTAGAAGTCTATTAAATCCAAGTAGAAACTTGATCGAGACCCATTCGTGGTGTTTTGGCTGGTGTCCAGGCTTCTTCACCAATGGAAATGAGCATAACTGGTTCATATCGATCAGAAACATGGAACGTTTCTTTTAGTTGGCTTCCTGAAAAACCACCCATTGCGAGCGTATCATATCCACGTGCTTCTGCAGCTAGCATGATTTGCATACTTACAAGCCCTGCGTTCACAAGAGCTGTATCGTGTGCTGCTTGATGATTCTCATATACTTTGTTTATCGTGCTAGAAATGCCGGTTTTCATCTCGCTTGTAATTACTTCTTGTTCAACAAGCGGATCGAATGCAGCATCGATGTTGTGATACGCTTCCTTATCTGCAAGTACAGCTATCGTAGCCGCTGAATCGGTTACTTTTTCTTGTCCAAATGCCACAGGAAGTAGCTTTTCCTTAGCATCATCGTTATGAAAAACTAGGAAGTGCCAGTGCTGTAGATTAAAGGAGGAAGGAGCAGTAACAGCATCCTCAAGAATCGCATTTAGCTCTTCCGTTGTAATATTAGAATTCTTATCAAATTCCTTCGTCCCGTTTCGTTTATGCATCGTTTCAATCATTTTGGTATCCATGAGAGAACCTCCTTCTATAGTTGTCTCGAATTTGAGATTTATATCTGTTTTATCGTAAAAATAGTTATGAGAGCACGATAAGTAGTATAACGAATGCTCAATTTCTTTTTCAATAGGAGTGCTTGTTGTAATTATTCCCATGGAAAAACGTAGGTTTAGTAAAAGTAAATTGCAATAAAATGATCGCGATAGGAAAAACTAAAAGAAATGTATTTATTACAATTTTGAAAACGTTTTGTTAAGATATTTAGTGACACGAAATTTAAAGGAGGAAGTAACACATGCCTAGCCAACATCTGTTAGAAAAGTACGCAGATTTAGCCCTAAAAAAAGGGGTGAACTTACAAGAGAACCAAACATTAATGATGAATGCTCCTGTAGATGGTGCTGATTTAGCTCGAATCGTAGCTCGTAAAGCATACGAAATGGGTGCGAAGAATGTACATATTAACTGGTCTGATGATACCCTTCAACGCTTATGGTTCGACAACGCTGCGCAAGAGGTAATTGAGTCTGTACCTGAATGGAAAGTAGATATGTTTGATGCCTTTGCAGAAGAAGGTGCCGCTGTTCTATCCATTCGATCAACGAATCCAGATTTATTGAATGGAGTGGATTCCAGCAGAATTGCTGCAGCTAACAAAGCATCTGGAGAAGCAATGAAAAACTTCCGTCAATACACCATGAACGATAAAATTACATGGTCGATTGTAGCGATACCAAATACAGAATGGGCTCAAAAGGTGTTCCCTGATGTGTCAGAACAAGAAGCTGTCGATAAGCTTTGGGAACAAATTTTCACCATTACTCGAGTAGATCAAGACGACCCAATCCAAGCTTGGAATGAGCATAATGAGATTTTAGGGAAGGCACGAGATTTCCTGAATAAGAAGCAGTTTAAGAAATTGATTTATAAAGCACCAGGTACAGACTTAGAGGTTGCGCTACCTGAAGGCCATATATGGAAAGGCGGAGCTTCTACATCAGAACAAGGCGTCACGTTTAATGCCAATATGCCTACAGAAGAAGTGTTCACATTACCACATAAGTATGGAGTGAATGGTACAGTTGCCAGCACGAAGCCACTTAGCTACGGTGGAAATCTAATAGACAACTTCACGTTAACGTTTGAAGAAGGAAAAGTTGTAGACTTCAGTGCTGAACAAGGATATGAAACACTAAAGAATTTATTAGATATGGATGAGGGTGCCCGTCGTTTAGGTGAACTAGCCCTAGTCCCGCATCAGTCTCCCATTTCTCAGAGTGGCATCATCTTTTATAACACGTTATATGATGAAAATGCATCCTGTCACTTAGCACTAGGAAAAGCATATCCAAGTAGCATAAAAGGCGGAGCAGACATGAATGATGAAAAACTAGATGAAAATGGCGTCAATAACAGTATCGTCCACGTTGATTTCATGGTCGGATCCGGTGAGTTAGACATTGATGGCATCACTGCAGACGGAAGTACAGAACCCGTTTTCCGTAACGGTAATTGGGCTTTTGATTTTGAATAGATAGAGAAGTAACTCCCATCTTAGGTGGGGGTTATTTTTTTTGTTGCTTAGGAAATTATAAAATTCAATGCATGTGTATAACTAAAAAAGTGATGTGGCCACGTCCAGCTCCAGCGCCCAGCGACTAGCAAACTTCCTGCTCCTCCTTACGATAAGTCAACATCGAATCGCTACCGCTCTTCGTGTTTCCTTTATCTCATACGGAGCCGTCCAGTTTGTACGTCGCTAGCAGGGCGCTTGCGCTTTTGTTCGACGGATAGTTGGATTGTGTGAAACCTTTTTATAAAGAATCACACCTTGAACGAGGAGACCCAAGCATAACGGTAGGAAAGCCACGCATATCGAGAGGAAAGCCACGCATATCGGGAGGAAAGCCACGCATTTCGAGAGGGAAGTCACGCATATCGAGAGGGAAGTCACGCATATTGAGAGGAAAGTCACGCATATCGAGAGGGAAGTCACGCATATCAAGAGGAAAGCCACGCATATCGAGGGGAAAGCCACGCATATCGAGAGGGAAGTCACGCATATCGAGAGGGAAGTCACGCATATCAGGAGGAAAGCCACGCATAACGATAGGGAACCCACGCATATCCGATGCCCCGCCCCGAATTTAGGGAGCGAGTTGTTCCATGGCCACCATAATTCAATGACTAACAATCGATACAATCAAAATATTAATAAGGTGTAAAGAAGGAGGAAGATTCAACAGGTTAGAAAAAGTCGGTGTGAAGGATAGGCATGGGGATTTGTGGCTGGTTCTTTTATATTACAGTTCCATTAAAACCTGGCTGTAAGCGTTTGATAGAAGGATGGGGAGGCTATAGAAATAGTAAATAATCTTCTACCATCCATTAAAAGAGGCGATCATCATGCAAAAACTGATTAATAGCTTACTTATGACGTTCATCGGTGTATTTTTACTTGTCTTTAGCCTATATCATTTAATGAATGCTCAAACCTTTCAAGTCGCAGGAAAGCTCGTAACAGATGTGGATACAGATGAAAAAGTTGTCGCTCTCACGTTTGATGGCGGTCCTACTGAAATGACAGAAGATATTTTAAAATCTCTCGAGAAGTATGATGTACAAGCTACCTTCTTCTTAAACGGAAGTACAATTATGAAGCATCCAGAGCAATTAAAGAAGATTGTTCAAACCAATCACCAAATCGGAAATCAAAGTTATTCGTACGAGAAGATGATTTTCAAAAGCCCTTCATGGATCAGGCAAGAAATTGAAACGACCGATCAACTGATCCGTGATGCTGGCTATCAAGGAACCATTCCATTTCGCCCCCCATATGGCAAGAAACTATTTGTTCTGCCATTTTATCTCCAGCAACATGAACGTGACACGGTTATGTGGTCCATTGAACCTAAGATCTACGCTGATATTGATTCAGAGCCAGAAAGTATCATTCAAGATGTAAGTGATAGTGTCGAGCCAGGATCAATTATTTCCTTAGAAGTGATGTATGAGAGTAATGAACAATATGCTATTGAAACAATTGAAGGTATAATCGAAAAGCTATCAGCGAAAGGGTACACGTTTACGTCGGTTTCTGAACTAATGACGTACCAAAAGTAATAACATACATCTCCCTTCAATAATAGAAGAAAATATAGTATACTAAATCCAAACAAATGTTCTGTGAGGGATAGGTATGGAATCAAGTATGCTAAGTGGATTAAATGAAATGCAACAATTAGCGGTTACGACCACCGAGGGACCCATTCGCGTCATTGCAGGAGCAGGCTCAGGGAAAACGAGAGCGTTAACGAATCGGTATGCCTATCTTGTTAATGCCCTTGGAATCGAACCTTCTAACTTGTTGTGTGTAACGTTTACGAACAAAGCTGCACAAGAAATGAAACGCAGGGTGAAAAAGTTAATCGGAGGAGAACGTGATACAGGATATATTTCTACTTATCATGGTTTTTGTGTACGCGTTTTACGAGAAGACATCCATCACCTTTTTTATCCGAAGAACTTCCTGATTTTAGATACAGAGGATCAGAAGACGATTCTTAGAGAGATATACGAGGAACTACAACTGAAGATCAATGATAGTAAGTTTAATCGGATTCTAAAAAAGATAGCCGAGATGAAAATGGATACAGGATATGTGTATCAATTGATGAATCGAACAGATCCTATCGAACCAGAGAAAACGGAGGATCAGGACCGGAAGATTCTATTGATGTATTTAAAAAAACAGAAGCGGATTTATGGGCTGGATTTTGATGACCTAATGAACTTTACGTTTGTCCTT
This sequence comes from Pontibacillus yanchengensis Y32, assembly GCF_000770635.1. Taxonomy (GTDB): domain Bacteria; phylum Bacillota; class Bacilli; order Bacillales; family BH030062; genus Pontibacillus; species Pontibacillus yanchengensis. Next base: position 20,589 of record NZ_AVBF01000027.1, on the reverse strand, counting down.
TTTAAAGAATATAAAACCGTGTTAGAAAAATGGCAGGATCACTTACATTATATTCAAGTTGATGAATTTCAAGATAGTAGCTCCAAACAATTTGAATTAATCCGGTTATTGAGTCAAAAGCATAAGAATCTTTTTGTAGTTGGTGATCCAGACCAAACAATCTATGAATGGCGTGGGGCTGATCCGAAATTCATCGTTCATTTTGAAAAATGGTACCCAGACTGCCAAACGATATTCCTCAATCAAAATTATCGCTCCACTCCGGAAATTCTTGATATTGGTAATTCTTTAATACGGAACAATAAACTACGAGTGGATAAAGCTATGTTCACGGAGTCTCCTTCAGGATTAAAGGTGATTCATTATCATGGAAAGAGCGAACAAGAGGAAGCGAAATGGATACTAACCCAGATTAAGCACTTGGTGAAAGAAAAAGGTGCCAGGTTAAGTCAAATAGCCATCTTGTATCGGGCAAATTACTTATCTAGGTTTATTGAACAAGAACTAATACATGAAAATATTGAATATGCCATGTTCGGTGGCTTTAAGTTCTTTGAACGTAAGGAAATAAAAGATGCGTTAGCCCATTTGCGCTTGCTAGCATTCGGTGATGATTTATCCTTCTTAAGAATTGTGAATACACCTAAACGACAGATTGGTAAAAAACGAATCCAATTATTAAGAGAATGGGCCGAGCAAGAGGGCCTAACCTTATATGAAACATTAAAAAAACACGCCCAACATGAGCAATTCCAACGAACCAAGGCCCAAGAATTTGTTCAAGCCATTGAATCATTAAAGGTAAAGAAGGACGAAGTGGCCGTTTCAGATTTACTACAGGACGTATTACAAGCAACAGGATATGAAGCATTAATTCGAGAGGATGGAGACCAGGATCGTTTAGATAATGTTATGGAGCTCCAACGTTCATTAGTTCAGTATGAAGCATCTTATGGAGAAGATTTATCATTAGAGTACTACCTTCAGATGCTTACGCTATATACAGAAAATGACCGGGAAGATGATAAGGATTCTGTGAAGCTCATGACAATTCACACGGCTAAAGGACTGGAATATCCATATGTATTTTTGATTGGAATGTCAGAAAATATCCTGCCAAATGAGCGTTCCCTAAGAGATCGGAAGGAATATGCGCTAGAGGAAGAGCGACGCTTAGCCTATGTAGCCATTACTAGAGCAGAGAAAGAATTATATCTAACCGAATCAGAAGGGTTTACCGGAAGAGGACAGAAAAAGTATCCATCTCGGTTTATTTTTGAATTAGATGAAGCGCTCTTCCGACGTATTGGGGTAATGGATCGAAATTTGGAAGAAGAAGCAAAAGAAGTTATTCGTGTCGCTAGAAAACTGCAAACTCAACCAGAAAAAGAAGCAGCTTACGATGAAGGCTCAAAAGTACGACATCCTGTATTCGGAACAGGTGTTATAGAGAGTATTGATGAAAAGAAACAAGTGTACATGGTTTATTTTGAAGCAATGGAAGTTACCAGACCAATAAGTTGGGGATTTAAAGGGCTGTCCAAGGAGTAAGTATGCATACTTACTAACGAAAAAAACACCCTGATTAAACCTCTGGATGAGGAAAATCAGGGTGTTGCTTGGCCGTAAGGGTGAGGATCCAAACCATACTCTTGAACTGAAAAAGTGAAGTGGCCACGTCCAGCTCCAGCGCCTACCCCTCGGGTTCTTAAGGCAAGCCTCGCTGTGGCAAAAAACGCCACCTCGAGGCTTGCCTTAAGCCTGTCGGGGGTGACCAAGGCGCTTGCGCTTTAGCTTAAGGACTTATCCAAAAGTAAATGATAAATAACACAAACAGCACATACATCATTGGATGAATATCTTTTCCACGCTTGGCGGATAGGAATGTGATCGGATATAAGATGAATCCTAATGCGATGCCTGTAGCTACACTAAAGGTGAGAGGCATCATAATGATCGTAATAAATGCTGGGATGGCAACATCGAGGCTGTCCCAGTTTATTTGTTTAACTTCGGTAGCCATCATTGCTCCAACAATAATTAAAGCTGGTGCTGTTACACTGGTTGGGACGATGGATAGAATAGGTTCAAAGAAAAGAGCTGCTGCAAAAAATGCGCTCATCACAACAGAGGTAAAGCCTGTTCTTCCGCCGGCACCAATACCAGCAGAGGATTCAATCATCGATGCTGTTGTAGAAGTACCAAGTAATGCACCTACCGTAGAAGCTGTACTATCTGATAACAGAGCTCGTCCGGCATTTGGGACTTCATTGTTTCGTATAAGACCGGCTTGAGATGCAATGGCAATTAAAGTGCCAGCTGTATCGAAAAAAGCCACAAATAAAAACGTAAAGATGACAGGAAGCACTTGAGGTGATAGTGCTTGTGTCAAGTTTTCTGGTTGTAGCGCCACTAAGAATGTCGGTTCAAGGCTAGGGACTTTTCCGATAATTTGATTTGGCTTATCAATAACTCCCAACAATACCCCGCTAATTGTAGCGAGAATAATGCCATAAAAAATGGCTCCTCTCCAACCCATTACAAGCATAATAATCGTAATAATAAATGCAAAAATCGCCAGTAATGTCGTCGGAGTTGTGAGATCTCCTAATTGCACAAATGTAGATTGACTACTTGTCACCAAGCCTGCATTTTTCAAGCCAATAAAAGCGATGAAAAAGCCAATACCTCCAGCAACAGCATGTTTTAGATCTTGAGGGATGGCATTAATGATTTTTTCACGGATTTTCAATAAGCTTAAAATCATAAATAAAATAGCTGCGATGAATACGCCGGTCAGTGCTACTTGCCATTCCACGCCTAGGGATTGAACAACTCCATAGGTGAAAAATGCGTTTAATCCCATACTTGGAGCGATTCCGATTGGATAATTCGCAAACAGTCCAATCATTAATGTACCAAATAAAATGGTTAGTGCAGTTGCTGTGAAGACAGCACCCTTATCCATTCCAGCTTCGCCAAGTACTGCTGGGTTCACAACTAAAATATATGCTAAAGCAAGGAAAGTTGTCATTCCTGCTATGGTCTCTTGTCTGAAATTAGTTTGTCTCTCGTTAAATTGAAAATATCGAGCTACTTGTTTCAACATGATAAAACCTCCCTTTGCGAAAAAATAAATGTCACATCATACAAAAAAGCTTCGGAAGCACATGCCACCGAAGCTACAGGTCTACAAAGGGAATCGTTTATTTCATGGTGTAAATAATAAACAATATCCCTTGTAGCCAAGCTATTTACGGTAGCTTAGTAGATACGTTTGAGCCCTATTCTCAAACTTATACAAGGAATGTAGTGAAGTGTAGTGTTGTTAAAAACGTTAGGCGTTTAATGACGCCACTTTTGAAACTTTAGCAGTGTACAAGAATAACGTCAACACAATACGTTTGAATCTCATAAAAGCAGAATTTTCTGTAATGGAAGTTATGTACATATTCCTAATGTAATTCATCATAATAAAGATGACTTTGCTTATTAGGAGGAAAAGAAATGAACAACCAACAACAGCAACCAAATGCTGGAGGAGCACCACAAGGAATGCCGCAAAACATGATTCATGGTGGGCATGAAGTATTTGACCTACATGAAGTGCTGGCTTCTGTTATTAATGTATTAGATCAATACATGATGTTTCGCCAGTATGTACAAGATCAGGAATTAACACAAATACTTGATCGCCAGTACAAATTCATCGAGCAGCAATACAATACCGTTGTAGATGCGTTCTCAACAGGAGCAGATCCTCAGGTGCCAACACAGCAATATAATATGCAACAAAGCAATGAAGTAGTGTTTGGTGTAAAACCATCACAGCCTAAGAAACCAAATCGTTCTCTAGCAGATATAAAAGACCAAGGTATTTCAGGTCATATGCTAGGCCTTATTAAATCAACAGCATCTCTTTTAACAATGACTGCTGTGGAAGCAACAAACCCAGTTGTACGTCGTGTGCTAGCTGACAGCGTCCCGAATTATATTGAAATGGCATATGAAATTTTCTTATACCAAAATAAACATCAATACTACCAAGTTCCACAACTCGCTCAACAAGATATGACAGCTATGGTGAATGGCTTTGCCAAAACACAAGGTCAGGCGCAGATGCCACAAAATAAGATGACTCATTAATATTACACATGTAACCGTACGAGATTCGTTATTAGAATCACGTACGGTTTTTTGTGTGTTTGGCTTTGTTAACGTTTGTTGTTGGTGAAATGTTGTTGGTGAAATAATGAAATAGTTTTATGTTCTTCCATATAAGCACCATTATTTTGAAGACTTGGATTCGAGATATATTAAGGGGGAGGTCCGATACTTTATGAGGGTTGGGGTTGGGTGGGAAACAACTCGCGTCCTGCGGCGAGCTGGCAAGCTACCTTCGGGGAAAACGCCCTCAGGGGATCTTGCCTACCTCTTCCTCCCGCGGGAGTCTCCTTGTTTCCCACCCAACCCTGCCAATATGTTGCAATCGGACCTGCGGCCTCAATTGCCATAAAATTGATCGAGTTTGCAATGCGTAGTAGCGACCTTTTGCTATAATTATGGGCTCTGGAGCGACTTTTGAAAATTAGGAGCGAGTTTCTGAAAATAGGATCGACTTTTTGATTTTTGGAGCGACTTTCGCAAAATTCAGATCAACTTTTCCAAAATAGGAGCGACAACCTAAAACAACCTTTTCTGGCCATGTTTCCGTCCCTCCCAAAACAGCAAAGGTGGCCGTGGAACAAGGAGACTCCCGCCGGAGAAAGAGGTAGGCGAGACCCCGCAGAGCCCCGCTCTTGGGCTCGAGGAGGCTTGCCAGCTCGCCGGCAGGACGCGAGTTGTTCCACGGCCACCTTTATTCTTACAAAAGCAACGGAAATATCCCTCTTTTTCGACCAGCTAGTAACGTTGATTCTATAAAATATCTCGAATCCAAATCTTCCATATTATGCTTCTTATCTTGAATAAGGCTACTTTGATTAGTTCATTCCATAATCAACAAATAAATAATAATAATTGAAATTAAAAAAATAGATAGAGGTTAACATTGTGATGTTGAGGAATAAGTTGCACTTCAACACGAACAAAGTGAATACATAAAAGTACATTCTTTTCATTTTTTTGGTAATTTACTGAAACTTATAGTAGACTGATTCGTAGAGTACTGTTGAAAAGAATTTTTTACCAAGGAAAAGAGAGGATGGAAAAATTGAAAAGAAAAGCATTTCAAAACCTGAAAAAAGCAAGTGTATCTGCGACAGTAGCAGTAGTGGCGTTAAGTGGATTTGGAGCTACAGCTACATATGCATCAGCTGAAGAAGACCCGATGTCCCTTTATTTAGACGCACAGAAAAACACAAATGAAGTACAGTGGGAAAGGTACAAGCCTTACACGGAAACATCTTATGAGCTACAAGATCGTTTGCTGGAAGAAGCCTATGAATCTAATTCTACGATTCAAGCAGGTTTAGATGTAAACAGTGATATGATCCATCAAATGGTTCCAAAATTGTCTATGTATGAAAAAGCTTTATCAAAAGCAAAGCTTGAAACATCTTCTAAGTTGGACCCAAGTACAAATGAAATGTTTGCGGATATGGATTTGTATTTAGATCGCTACAGAATTGGACAAGGTTCTTTCTATCAGAATGAAGAAAAGACTTCAGTGAAAATTACTAATCTATATAACAAGTATTTCACGGTGAATAATGATGATTTTGGTAATTTAATGGAAATGTCAGGTGCAAATGCAGAAATGCCAGCTACTCCTGAGGGTCAAATGAGCGCCGCTGCTCCTGAGATGACTAAAATTCCAAACGTAGTGGAATATAATCAGACTACATTTACAATGGATGAGTTAAAGCAGATTGGCCAAGATTACCTAGATATCTTAGAAGAACAAGTAAAAGAAGCTGACTTTTCCCTAGAAGAAAATGCTTCTTTTGAAGATGAAACATACAACAAGGTTTCCGTAAAAATTGATGAAGAAAACGCTCAAGAGATGATCAAGAAGTTATTAGAAGAACTAAAAAATGATGAGCGTATCTGGGATACGGTTATGACACAAATGGAAATGCAAGGCGTTCCTACTGAAGGTCAGGAAGAAATGATGATTGCTGATCTAAATAAGGCTATCGAAAATGTTGATAAACTTCAACTTCAAGACGGTATCAACATTGAAGCGTACATTAAAGACAACTTAGTTGCTCATGAAGAGATTACATTTAGCATTCTAAACCCTGAAACAGACCAAACTGTTTCTGTAGAAATGGTAGGGAACTACAAAGAAAATGGCGATGATTATCAAGCATCAGGCGATATCTCTATTGTTTCTGAAGCTGCAGACACAGACGTTGTTCTAAGCTATACAGAAGATGGAGAAGAGGTAAGTAACGGCCTGAACGTGGATAACACATTCCGTTTGAAAGTAGATGCACCTGAAACTCAATCTGACCTAAACGTTGGTCTTGATCTAACATCAGAATACACTGAAACTTCCTCAAATGTAGCGTTCGACGTTATTTTAGATGGGGAAGCACTTCAAGGACAAATGATTCCTGATATCAGTGGTCATGTGAACACTACATTAAACAAGGAATCTGATGATAGCTATAGTCAGGACATGGAATTTGGCCTGGACTTAGCAATGACAACTCCTCAAACGGGTGAAATGAATGGTAGCCTAACGTTTGATGTACAACAAGATGTGCAATTCACAGACGAGCTAACGTTCCCTGAAGTAACAGAAGGGGAAAATGCAGTAGATATGACAAACGCGTCCGATGAAGAAATGGCTGAAATCGGTGAAAAAGTTCAACGCAACATGAAGCGCTATGCTGACGTATTTAAGTCCGTCTTTGCTAATACTCTATTTGACGAACAAAAATAGTTAGTATTCGTAATAGAGTCATAACCTGGTAGATTTTTCATCTACCAGGTTTATTTTTGTACTGGCACCTCGTGCTCCTTTAGGTGGTCGCTCATATATTTGGAATGTCGCTCATAAAATTCAAATCTCGCTCATAAATTTGAAAAGTTGCTCTTAAATTCCAAATTTCGCTCATAAATCAAAAATGTCGCTCAAACACGAGATACTCTCCCGCAAAAGCGCACCTATAAAAATTAGCGTTTAGCAAAGAGGTTATATACTTTTAAAGCTTGCATGTCTTGCTCCAGCGCCTAGCAACATCGAAGTGAAATTATTTAGATGCCTCACATACTAGATTGAACTACCTCATGTTGCACGGGTTGCATAGTATGAGTTGCTAATCAGTATCCTATACGTTTCTTTGTGTATTCCGTGTTAAAAATTGGTAAAGAATCCAATTTTCTCACGCACTACTCGACAAAAAATGATAAAATATAGACATGTAATTTTTCAAAAGGGGGGATTATTGATGAAAAAGGTCATGCTAATTGTAGGTTTACTATTGATTTCGATGTTGTCTATAGAAGGCCATGTTCATGCAGAAGAACGTTCTGTTCCAAAAAATAAAACCTGGGAAATCAAATTTAATACCCCAATGGATCCGACCACAATCAATCATGATAATATATATGTAATAGGGCCAGATGGAAACAAAATCTCTAAAACGAATATACGACTCTATCTATCTAATAATAATAAGGTGGTAGAGGTAGAACCTAAAATTCCGTATAATACTGGGAGCACATACACTCTACATATTGGTACAAATGTAAAAGCGGAAAATGGTGAAAACCTTAGGGAAGAAGAAACGTTGAAGTTTAAAGTACATAAGGGCAAATACTCTGATCAGGCATTAGAATATTTTCAAGAAATTGCTTTTGGATCTGAATGGATTGATGGGGATTATCCCATTCGAAAATGGAAATCAGATCCGAAAATCAAAGTATCAGGTTCCCCTACATCAGAAGATGCAAAGGCTTTAGAAAATACTATTAATGACATCAATCAAGCACAGGATAGTATTACACTTACTCAACAAGACGAAAATGCAAATATCGAAATTTACTTCGTACCATTAGAAGAATTTGATCAATATGTTTCTAACCCTAAAGAAGGAAACTGGGGGTTATTTAAGTATTGGTGGAAAGAAGGTTATGTCATTAACCGAGCTAAAATTCTTATTGCAACCGATGTAACCTCTCAAAAAGGGCGTACTCACTTAATTCGGGAGGAATTGACTCAATCATTAGGACTCGTGAACGATTCCTATAGTTATCCCGATAGCATGTTTTTTCAAAAATATACCTATATCAAAGCTTTTACGGATTTAGATGAAACCCTGATTAAGATGTTATATGAAAACAAAATTCAACCTGGCATGGGTCCAGATAAGGCAATAGAAACATTTAACAACATGTAGTATTTGAACGCCTGGGCGATTCCTTTAATCATAAAGGGTTTGCCCAGGCGTTTGTGTTTGGATTGCAAATTGGAATAACACATGAGAATTTCGTCCTTGTTCCACGCTCACCTCCAGCGATATTGGGAGGAACGGAAACATGGCTTGGAAGCGGGATTGGGGCGGTCGCTCCTAAATTGGAAAAGTTGCTCGGAAAATGGTCGAAGTCGCTCCAAAATTCCAAAACTCGCTCGCAAAGGGGCCCAGCGCATGTCCGCCACCCCCGGACAGATCCCAGCACGTCTTTCAAAACAGCGGTCGCTCCTAAATTGGAAAAGTTGCTCGGAAAATGGTCAAAGTCGCTCTAAAATTAAAGAAGTCGCTCCTATAATCAGAAACTCGCTCGCTAAGGCTCCCAGCGCACCCGAGTGCACGTCCACACCCGGCCAAAGCTTATACTTACTAACAAAGCTCTAATTGTCCCCATCTAATCCAATAACAAAAAAGCATCAGGTTTTGTTTTTTAGGGTATGAAGGTTATCATAATAAATAGAAAATAGAGCATGTTTTTGGAAGGATTGTATTCAATTGGAATTATCTGTACATACACTAATTTTCTTGTTCTCGTCAATGCTGATTATTGGCGTTGTTGCAACAAAATTTTCTTCTCGTTTAGGGTTACCTTCTCTAGTTTTATTCCTTTTAGTAGGAATGTCTTTTAACAATTTCGTTTACTTTGAAAATGTAGAACTTACGCAATTAATTGGAATCATTGCCTTGATTATCATCTTATTTGAGGGTGGTACACAGACCAAATGGCATCATATTCGTCCCATAATTGGCTCTGCAGGTATATTGGCTACGCTTGGTGTGTTCCTTACCACTATAGTAACGGGTGGAGCAGCTATGTATATCCTGGATTTCTCTTTATTAGAAGGAATGTTGTTTGGTGCAATTGTTGGTTCAACAGACGCTGCTGCTGTATTTGCGGTTCTTGGCAAAAAAGATATCAAGAAGAGACTTGTTTCTACGCTTGAAGCAGAATCGGGATCAAACGACCCGATGGCAGTGTTTCTAACGGTTTCCTTGATTGAAATGATACAAGTTCCTGAAACTTCTATTTGGTCCACGTTAGGGACATTTTTTGTCCAAATGGGAGTTGGGTTGGTCATTGGCCTTGTACTTGGAAAAATTACCGTTCTCCTTATAAATCATATAAAGTTGGATGCTTCTGGTTTGTACCCTGTATTGGCGATAGGTTGTGCTATCGTTACCTATGCGATTGCTGGTGCAATTGGGGGAAGTGGACTTCTGGCTGTTTATGTAATGGCTGTTTTCGTTGGGAATAATGACCTTCTGTATCGCTTTTCCATCTTAAGGTTTAATGAAGGATTTGCATGGATGATGCAGATTGTTATGTTTATCCTGCTTGGATTACTTGTGTTTCCAAAACAACTTCCTGAAGTGTTTTGGCAGGGGATTTTACTATCCATTATATTAATCTTTGTGGCTCGTCCGATTGCTGTTTTTATATCTACTATGTTTATGAAATATAATCTAAAGGAGCAGTTGTTCGTTTCTTGGGCAGGATTGAAAGGTGCTGTTCCAATCGTTTTAGCCACATATCCAATCGTTGCGGATGTGGAAAATAGTGATCTCATCTTCAATGTTGTCTTTTTCGTAGTCTTAATATCAGCCTTGATTCAGGGAAGTACGTTATCATGGCTGGCAACGAAATTAGGTCTTACTGTGAAAGAGGATCATGACGTCATGCCAAGCATGGAATTAATCACATTAGGAAAAACAGATTCTGAAATCATGGAAGTAGCTATGACAGAACAATCGCCGGCTATCGGAATATCATTAACGGATTTGCAGCTGCCAAGTGACACGTTAATCATAGGTATCATCCGAGATAGAAAAGTTATTACCCCACAAGGAAATTCGATACTGGCAAGCGATGATACGTTATATGTACTGGTGCATAAGGAGAACAGAGAAAAGGTGAAAGCTGCTCTTATAGGTACTAAGCCAAAAAAGAAAATGGTTAAAAAGAAATCATCGTGAGTGATGTAATCAGTATAGAAGGGTTAGCTCAAGAGTTTCATCTAAAAAAAGGAGATTTAAATGCACTATTCGACTCAACAAAAAATACTAGCAGCCCTCCCACACGTGATTGCTATGGTCCCAATACCACCCTTTAATATATTAGCTGTGTATGTTTATCGGGTGTTAGCAGGTCAACAATCTATACTAATCGATGAGCATTCCAAAGAAAATATTAACTTTCAATTGAGCTATCAGTTATATTTCTTATGTTTTATGATCTTTGCTTTTGGTATCAATGGACTTTCCTCGTTTTTTGATATTTCTGCTATGGACCTACCGCCTGTATTTGCGGTTATTGGAGTAGGGGCAGGGTTTATCATAATAGGTCTTTTGTTGCTACACGGCTTTTTTGTACTTATATTTCTAGTGGCAGCTATCGTGAAAGCATTAATGGGTAAACCATACAAGTTTCCTTTAACCATTCGATTTTTGAAATAAGCAACTTCTATTATCAAATAAAGCTCAGAGTATAATGCTCTGAGCTTCTTTCTACATGGAGGGTATTATATAAGGAAAGGCTCACATCAGTAACCTAGTGCAACTAAAAGGCACAACAAAAATAGAATACTAGATATGGGAGTCATGATGAGCCGTTCTAGTTTACTTTGTGATACTACATTTCCTACCGTATTCACCCCTAAGAAGACGGTGAATACCCAAAGAATAGGATGGGTAGGTAGGAAAGGTTCAATAATGGGAGTGTGTTGGAGGATTAGAATACCCATACATACAAGAAATAATGCTGAAAACATACTAGCGATGCGGAGGTGTATTGGTAAAATGCGATGTTTACCACCCCACGCAGCTGCGCCTAATGGAAATCCTAAGGCTAATAATAGTTGATAGATAGCTATCCCAACTAACAGAAAAAATATGATGAAAGGAATAATAGAATTACCCATTTTAAAGCTCCACCCTCCACAGCGTGTTAGTTTGTTCCTTTATATGAAATTAAAAAATTCAAGGCTTGTGTATAACTAAAAAGTGATCCGATGCGGCCACGTCCAGCTCCAGCGCCCAGCGACTAGCAAACTTCCTGCTCCCCCTTACGATAAGTTAACATCAAATCACGCATGTTTTCGTGTTGCCTTTATCTCCTACGGTAGGCAGAGGAAGTTCGATTAAGGGCAATACGTCACGTAGCAACATCGAACCAACCCACGTCATGTGGACCGCAGTATATACGTCGCTAGCAGGGCGCCCTGAGCTTTTGTTCTATATCTATTCTACTACTAAATCACTTATTACTGCACCATTTCTTTCACTAACTTCTTATTTCGTTGTTTGAATCGGTCATTATGAGAAGAAACTAAAGCAGTAGCATTTGCTTCTGGTTCGATGTATTGTTTAGCTCGATTCACAGCATTTGCTGCATCCTGGAATGCGCCAGCAATTAAATTCAATTTTCCTTCGTGCGTTAAAATATCACCTGCGGCATAAAGTCCCTCTACAGATGATTCGCTTCGTGCATTTCCTGAGATGAAGGAATCATTCGCTATTTCAAGGTTAAGAGGGCTATTTTCTAAGAGAGCAGCGTCTCGGTCAAAGCCATGGTTAATCACTACATCATCCACTGCTACTTTAAAAGATTCTCCCGTTTGCTGATTTGTTAATTCTACTTCCTCTATACATTCATGGCTATCACTTGCATGTAGCTTTGAGATGGATGTCTGAAAGAAGCATTGAGCAGATCCACTTAGCAATTGCGTAATTTGGGCTTCATGTCCCTTTAATTGTTCTTTTCGGTAGGTAAGATACACTTTTTTCGCCACTGGCTCCAATTCATTTGCCCAATCAATAGCTGAATTTCCGCCACCAGAAACAATGACCGTCTTGTCTTTAAAACGCTGAAGTGACTTAATCGTATAGTGTAGATTGGTTACCTCAAATCGTTCTGCCCCTTCAATTGGCAGTTTTTGTGGATTTAAGATGCCACTACCTACTGCTACGATTACGGTTTTAGAATAGTGCACGTCACCAGAAGCTGCTTTAAGTACAAACATGCCATCTTCTTGTCTTGATATGGATTCAATTTTCTCATTCAAGACAACCTCTGGATCAAACGTCATTGCTTGCTCAACAAGCTGGTCCATCAGCTGAGCTCCTGTAGTAGGGGTGAGGCCTCCTACATCCCAAATCATTTTCTCAGGATAAACTTGAATCTTTCCTCCTAATTGAGGCTGATATTCAATAATTTTTGTTTTCATTTCTCGTAAACCACTATAAAAGGCTGAATAAAGCCCAGCAGGACCACCGCCAATAATAGTAACATCAAAGTATTCCATTTCCTCCATGTATTCGCACGCTCCCCATTCTCATTTGTAAGACTATCATTCTTTTGAACTAAAATTATATTGACAATCGTTATGAACACAATTATAGTATTCATTGTAACCGATATTGAGAATCATTATCAACAACATTCGCGAATTAATCTAGGGAGGCTTCACTATGGTCCGTCTATACACGGAAAATTTACAAATTGGATACGGCGAACGCTCCGTTGTGGAAGATCTTTCTCTTCATATCCCAGATCAGAAAATTACTACCATCATCGGTTCAAATGGATGTGGAAAGTCTACGCTACTGAAAGCCATGACGCGTATCATTTCTCATCGGTCTGGATCCGTAATTCTGGATGGGGACAGCATTACTAGGGAAGATACAAAAGCTCTTGCTAAGAAAATGGCGATTCTCCCACAATCTCCTGAGAGTGCATCAGGCCTTACAGTTGGAGAGTTAGTATCGTACGGACGGTTTCCATATCAAAAAGGCTTTGGACGATTGACCAAGAAAGATATCGACATGATCAATTGGGCGCTTGAGGTAACGGGTACCGAAGATTTCAAATACAAGCCTGTTGATGCTTTATCTGGAGGACAACGTCAGCGTGTATGGATTGCCATGTCCTTGGCTCAAGAAACGGATATGATTTTTCTTGATGAGCCAACAACGTACCTGGATATGGCACATCAGTTGGAAGTGTTAGAGCTTCTGCAAAGGCTGAACCTGGATGAAGGGCGTACGATTGTAATGGTTCTGCATGATTTAAACCAAGCAGCGCGTTTTGCTGACCATATAATCGCCTTGAAAGATGGCAACATCGTAAAGGCAGGATCATGTGAAGAAGTTATACAAAAAGAGGTGTTGAAGGACGTTTTTCAAATCGATGCGGAAATTGGTAGGGATCCACGTACCAATAAACCAATGTGTATAACATATGACTTAATAAAAGGAGAAGATACTTATGAAAAAAGCAATTATTCCATTCCTACTGTTGTTCGTGCTCATTCTTAGTGCATGTGGAGGTCAATCATCTGAGGAAGCAAGTTCTGCTGATGATCAAAACGAAAACCAAGAGGAATCTAGTAACAATGAAGAAAAAAGCAGTGATTCCTCCTCGGAAACCATCACCTATGAATCTGAAAATGGTCCAGTTGAAGTTCCTGCTAACCCAGAGCGAGTAGTTGTATTATCATCCTTCGCAGGGAACCTAATGGCATTAGATGTTAATCTAGTTGGAATCGATTCATGGTCAAAGATGAACCCTCGCTGGGAAGAAGAGTTAAAAGATGTTGAAGAAGTTTCTGCAGAAAACCTTGAGAAGATTATCGAACTTAACCCGGACTTAATCATTGGATTATCTAATACGAAAAACGTTGATAAACTCAAAGAAATTGCTCCTACTGTTACCTATACATACGGTAAAGTAGATTACCTACAGCAGCATATTGAAATTGGTAAGCTTGTAAATAAAGAAGAACAGGCGAAAGAATGGGTTGAAGATTTCAAAGAGCGCGCTCAATCTACAGGAGACAAAATCCGCGAAAAAATTGGTGAAGACACGACAGTTTCTGTAATCGAGAAATTTGATAAGCAAATCTATGTTTTCGGTGATAACTGGGGACGCGGAACAGAGATTCTATATCAAGAAATGAATCTTAAAATGCCTGAAAAAGTGAAGGAAATGGCTCTAGAGCAAGGATATTATGCCATCTCACCAGAGGTCCTACCAGAATACGCTGGGGACTATATGATTGTTAGTAAGAATGAAGATACAGATAACTCTTTCCAAGAAACAGAAACGTATCAGAATATTCCTGCTGTGAAAAATGATCAAGTATTTGAAGTGAACAGTAAAGCCTTCTATTTTAATGATCCTAACACACTAGAATATCAATTAGACTACTTCCAAGAAGCATTCCTTGGTGAACAGTAAGACGAGAACAAGGCTGTCGAATGGTTTCGGCAGCCTGTTCTTATTTTTACGTACATAATGATGTCCTTCCTAGGGTTTAAACTTTAATATAGAAAAGATGATTGACATGATTGCAAATAAGAATACTATTCCATTATATTACAAGTTCATATTAGGGTTTATCGTGCTTGTTGCATCTTTTTTTGTAGCGATGGTATTAGGTGCTGCGGATATTAGTGTGAAACAAGTTTGGCTTGCTATTACAACTAGCGCTTCAACAGAGAGTGCCAATATCATAAGGGAGATTAGGTTGCCTCGTGAAGTAGCTGCCATTGTCGTAGGGATGGCATTGGCCGTTGCTGGTGCAATCATGCAAGGGATGACCAGGAACCCTCTTGCAGATCCTGGTTTGTTAGGGCTAACAGCTGGGGCAAACGCCGCACTAGCATTAACCATGGCCTTGCTTCCATCTGTGAATTATTTTGGAATTATGATTGCATGCTTTATTGGAGCAGGAGTAGGGTCCGTAATGGTATTTGGTATAGGCTCACTAAAAAAGGGTGGCTACTCCCCTTTCCGAATTGTTCTAGCAGGTGCTGCTGTTTCGGCTTTATTATCTGCTATTGCAGAAGGAATTGGCTTGTATTTTAACATTGCTAAAGATGTGTCGATGTGGACTGCTGGAGGTCTAATTGGTACAACGTGGGATCAAATTCAAACCATCACCCCTTTCATCCTTTTAGGTCTTGTTGTGGCAATCTATCTTTCTAGACAACTAACCATTTTAAGCTTAAATGATGATGTAGCGGTAGGATTAGGTCAGAAGACAACGAGAATTAAGCTTACGTTATTTATTGTGATTATTTTTCTTGCTGGAGCTGCAGTTGCCTTAGTAGGAAATATGGCTTTTATTGGTCTCATGATTCCCCACATTGTTCGTCCAATCGTCGGGAATGACTACCGCTATATTATTCCAATGTCAGCTCTGTTTGGTTCTGCTTTTATGTTATTAGCGGACACGATAGGCCGAACCATTAATGCACCATATGAAACACCTGTCGCTTCTGTCGTAGCGATTATGGGATTACCTTTCTTTCTATTTATCGTAAATAAGGGAGGGAAGACCATATCATGATTCATCCAGCGATTATAAGAAAACAACGATTGATTATAACGGCTCTCCTTCTATTAATTACGGGGACTGTTTTGGTCGGGTTAGGTCTTGGGTACTCTTCTGTGAGTTATGATCGGTTGATTCCCATCTTCCTTCAGCAAGGAACATTTAAAGAAAACTTTGTTGTCTTTTCTGTACGTATGCCTCGAATAATCATTACCGTTTTAGCAGGAATGGCCTTGGCGTTGTCAGGTGCCATTTTACAAGGGATTACTAGAAATGATTTGGCAGATCCAGGAATTATTGGTATCAATACTGGGGCTGGTGTTGCGGTTGCAGTCTTCTTTTTATTTTTCCCAATCGATGTAGGATCTTTTGTGTATATGCTACCAATCGTTGCTTTTGTAGGAGCATTCCTGACGGCGACATTGATATATCTATTTTCATATAAAAAAAGTGTTGGACTTCAACCAATCAGGCTTATCTTAATAGGAGTTGGCTTTTCAATGGCCTTCTCCGGTTTAATGGTTGTATTGATCTCTTCTGCAAAACGAGAGAAGGTAGACTTTATCGCAAATTGGCTAGCAGGAAACATTTGGGGGTCTGATTGGCCGTTTATTTGGGCCATCTTGCCATGGTTAGTCATTTTAATTCCGTTTACATTGTACAAAGCGAACCGTTTAAACTTGTTAGGGATGGGCGATTCAGTGTCGATTGGAGTGGGACTTTCCATCGAAAGGGAACGCTTTTCGATGCTATTAGTTGCCGTAGCATTAGCATCTGCGGCTGTATCCGTTACAGGAGGCATTGCGTTTATAGGATTAATGGCACCCCATATAGCTAAAAGTCTCATTGGACCGAGAAATCAATTGTATCTTCCCATCGCAATTCTTTTAGGGGGATGGCTATTGCTAGTAGCGGATACGATAGGGCGAAATATTTTAGAGCCTGATGGAGTACCAGCCGGAATTATGGCTGCCTTAATTGGCGCACCTTATTTCATTTATTTATTGATACGGAAAACGTAATGGACGTCTCTCCATGTTATACTATAAACAAACCATTTCTTCCATTGTAATGAGATGTAGATATTGAACCCTGGCAACGTATTGAGAAAGTACGTATAGAGTCAAACAAATCTTCTACTATAAGTCTAGAACGACGGATTTCTGGTTAAGATGGTAACATGGTTTTGACAGCCGGAATGTTTCATTATAATATATAGAAGAAATTACGTATTATTTCGTTGACGAGAAGAGTAGGCAATCATCCAGTCCTCAGAGAGTCACCAGTTTGCTGGAAGGTGATGGCGGTTGTTTGGCTGAAGATCATCTCCGAGAAGTTCCTCCGAAAGGCTTCGAGTAGGGAGAACCGGGAAACGACCGTTATTCGTTTTTGCAAAGAGCCGTGCATCTGCACGGAATCTGGGTGGTACCGCGGAAGTATATCCGTCCCTGACATGTGTTCAGGGGCGGATTTTTTGATTTATATAGAAAAATAAAAGGGTAAGAGGTGGAAACGATGCGCAGTGTAAACACGAAAGAAGCGGCTATTGACCGCGAGAATCGCGTCAAAGATTACTGGAACGCAGAAGATGTCTTCCGTCGCTCGATGAACGAGCGCGAGGGCGCCGAAACATTTGTATTTTATGAAGGACCGCCAACAGCGAACGGTCTTCCGCACGCGGGTCACGTACTAGGCCGCGTCATCAAAGACTTTGTTGGTCGCTATAAAACGATGCAAGGGTATCAAGTGCTTCGTAAAGGTGGCTGGGATACACACGGCTTGCCTGTAGAGCTTGAAGTCGAAAAGCAGCTTGGCATCTCCGGGAAACAGGAAATCGAAGAGTACGGTGTCGAGAAGTTTATCGAGAAATGTAAAGAAAGTGTCTTCAATTATGAACAAGAATGGCGTGAATTCACGGAATCGATCGGGTACTGGCTCGACATGGATGATCCGTATGTCACGCTTCACAACAGCTATATTGAGAGCGTTTGGTACATCTTGAGTGACCTTCATAAGCGTAATCTGCTTTCTAAAGGTCACCGTGTAACGCCTTACTGCCCGAGCTGTCAAACGACATTGAGCTCACACGAAGTCGCGCAGGGTTACGAAGATGTGAAGGACCTTTCCGCAACCGCGAAGTTCAAAGTAAAAGGTACAGAAAACGAATTTTTCCTTGGGTGGACGACCACGCCTTGGACACTTCCAGCGAACGTAACACTTGCTGTACACGCTGACCTCGATTACATTAAGGCCAAGAAAGACGGAGAAGTGTACATTGTGGCAGAAGCTTTAGCTGATAAGAACCTTGGCGAAGAGTACGAAGTCGTGTCCCGTCACAAAGGTAGCGAGTTCGCAAACGTCGAGTATGTAGCACCATTCCCATACGTGAAGCCAGAGCGCGGTCACTTCGTTGTCGAAGCGGACTTCGTTAATGCGGAAAGCGGTACAGGTGTCGTACACATCGCTCCAGCTTATGGTGAAGATGACTACAGCCTGGTGAAAAAGCACAACCTTTCCTTCTTCAACGTTGTAGATGGGCAAGGACAATATACAGAAGATATTCCTCCATTCGCAGGTCGCTTTGTGAAAGACTGTGACGTCGACATCGTGAAGTACCTAGCGAACGAAGGACTCCTTTTCCATAAAGAAAAATACGAGCACAGCTACCCGCACTGCTGGCGTTGTGATTCTCCACTCTTGTACTACGCAATCGAGAGCTGGTTCATCAAGACAACAGAACTTAAAGACAAATTCCTTGAGAACAACCAACAAGTCGAATGGTATCCAAACCACATCAAGGACGGCCGTTTCGGAAACTTCCTTGAGAATATGGTCGACTGGAACATCGGACGTAACCGTTTCTGGGGCACACCGCTGCCTATCTGGATCTGTGATTCCTGTGATCACCAATACGCACCGCACAGTCAAGCTGATCTTAAAGAAAAAGCAATCGGCGATATCGGCGATGTGGAGCTGCACAAGCCTTACGTGGACCGCGTTCAGCTGAAGTGTGAGAAGTGTGAAGGAACGATGGAACGTGTCCCTGAGGTCATCGACGTATGGTTCGATAGTGGATCCATGCCGTTTGCCCAGCAGCACTATCCATTTGAAAACAAAGACCAGTTTGAAAAGCAATTCCCTGCAGATATCATCTGTGAAGGAATCGACCAAACGCGTGGGTGGTTCTACAGCCTGCTAGCGGTTTCTACACTATTCACAGGCAAAGCGCCATATAAGCGCGTACTGTCTACCGGTCACATTCTGGATGAAGAAGGACGTAAGATGTCCAAAAGTAAAGGAAACGCCCTAGACCCGACAGAACTAGTCGGCAAATTCGGAGCCGATGCCTTCCGTTGGGCACTTCTTGCAGATAGTGCACCTTGGAACAACAAACGTTTCTCTGAGCGCGTCGTGATTGAGGCGAAGTCCAAAGTCATCGATACACTCGTGAACACGCACGGCTTCTACACGCTATACGCTAACATCGACGGATATGAATTCAATCCGAATGATGCCGGCGAGAAGACACTACTTGATCGATGGGTTCTATCGCGCTTGAATAGTGTAACGGGCGTTGTAGAAGAAGCATTGAACGATTACGACTTTACAAAAGCAGCAAACGCGCTTGAGAAGTACGTGGATGAGCTAAGTAACTGGTACATTCGCCGTTCCCGTGAACGTTTCTGGGAAGAAGGCATGACAGAATCTAAGAAAGCCGCTTACCACACGCTACACGAAGTACTGACAGGCTTGAGTCAGCTGATGGCACCATATACACCGTTCTTAGCAGACGACATTTATCAAAACCTGACGGGTCAAAGCGTACACTTAGCATTCTTCCCGAAAGTAGACGAACAAGTCGTCGACAAACAGCTAGAACAAGATATGGATGCTGTCCTGCAAGTGGTTGAGCTTGCGCGTGGCGTACGTAACACAGAAGAAATCAAAACGAAGCAGCCACTAGCTGAGCTAACCGTTATCCCGGTAAACCCAGCCCAAGGGGAAGCGATGGAAAAATACAGCTCCATCATCCGAGATGAAATCAATGTCAAAGAAGTTGTCGTGAAGCAGTCTTCTGACGACCTTGTCCGTTACGAAGTGAAGTTAAACTTCCGCGCAGCCGGACCAGTTCTTGGGAAGAACGTTGGTGTTGTGAAAGGATACTTGGAAAAACTATCTGACGAAGAAGCGGCACAAGTCGTACAAGACGAAAAAGTTGTCGTTCCAACTAGCGATGGAGACGTAGAAGTCCCAATCGACCTATTGAACGTAGAACGCATTGCCGATTCTGGCCTTTCCATGGGATCCAATCAAGACTTCCACGTCGTATTGGATACCAACATTACAGAGGAGCTTCGCCTAGAAGGCCTTGCTCGTGAAGTAATTCGTGTCATCCAAGACGATCGAAAACAACAAGACCTACCAATCGATCTCCGCGTCGACATCACGCTTTCTGGTGATGACGATGTAAAGAAAGCAATCCAGGAGAATGAAAGCCTAATCCGTGAAAATGTCCTCGTGAACAACCTGACTGTTGGGGAAACGGATGAGATGAAGGAGTTTACTGTTGGAGATAGCGTTGTGAAGGTAGCGTTACAGAAATAAATGAGATCAGCCCGAGCTATGAATGCTCGGGCTTTTTTATGCATAGGTCATTAAAGTTTGGTGTTGATTATGGAATCAACTAATTAAAAATAGCCTTATTCAAGATAAGAAGCATAATCTTGAAGACTTGGATTCGAGATGATTATTGGTTAGGGGGAGGGTCCGATGCTTAATGAGTGTTAGGGATGGGTGGGAAACGGCTCGCGTCCTGCCGGCGAGCTGGCAAG
>NZ_AVBF01000026.1 GCF_000770635.1 Pontibacillus yanchengensis Y32 | reverse complement strand
AACATAAAACTATCTCTTTATATAACAACAACAAACTTTAACACAGCCTTATTCTAAGCCACAGCAACTCCGTTGAATAAGAACCCACCTTCTAAAGGATAATAAAGTTAATGTAAAAGACTTTATTCGTCTGAAGGAAGGAGGTCTGTCCGTAATGCTCAAGAAATTTACTCCGGTATTCAAAATATCAGCAGGTATTATGTTAGTTCTTGTTGTGATAGGAGTCGTTTGGCCGGATGGATTAGAACGTATTACAACGAATGTTCAAGCCTTTATAGCAAGTAAACTAGGGTGGTACTACCTTATTGTGACCACTATCTTTGTTCTTGTTGCGTTGGTCTTTTTATTTACACCAGTTGGAAAGATCAAACTAGGTAAACCAGGGGAGAAACCTGAATTTTCACGGCCTACGTGGATTGCTATGTTGTTTAGTGCTGGTATGGGAATTGGACTCGTATTCTGGGGAACAGCTGAACCTATTAGTCACTATGCAGTCAGTTCGCCTACTGGTGAAACAGGTACAGATCAAGCCATAAAAGATGCGATGCGATTTACGTATTTTCATTGGGGCATCCACGCCTGGGGGATTTATGGAATAGTCGCTCTTGTACTGGCTTATTTTAATTACCGACACGACAAGCCTGGCCTTATTAGCGCTACGCTTGAGCCCGTGATTGGAGATAAAGCAAATGGCACTACTGGAAAAGTGATTGATATTTTTTCGGTCATTGCTACGGTAATTGGGGTTGCTACAACACTTGGGTTTGGAGCAGTACAAATAAATGGGGGCTTGGCATATTTATTTGATATCCCTAGTAACTTTTTTATGCAACTGATCATTATTATAATTGTTACCGTTCTATTCATGATTTCAGCATGGACGGGATTAGGAAAAGGAATTAAAATTTTAAGCAATGCAAACATGGGATTAGCAGCACTACTGTTTCTGTTAATTTTCTCATTAGGACCTACAATGTTCATATTAAACATGTTCACCAATTCGATTGGTACTTATATTCAACAGTTGCCTGCCATGAGTTTTCGTATCGCGCCGCTCAATGAGGAAACAAGAGAATGGATTAAATCATGGACAATCTTTTATTGGGCATGGTGGATTGCCTGGTCTCCGTTTGTTGGAATCTTTATTGCTCGAGTTTCAAAGGGGCGTAGCATTCGGGAATTCGTATTTACGGTATTACTTGTTCCTTCCGTTATTGGTTTCTTATGGTTCGCGACTTTTGGTGGCACAGCGATTCATCTTGAACATACTGGTGTGGACACGATTTCGAAGCTTGCTACAGAAGAATCACTGTTTGGTGTATTGGCAAATTACCCATTAGGAATTGTGGCTTCTATTGTAGCCATTACCCTTATCAGTACGTTCTTTATTACATCTGCCGATTCAGGTACATTTGTATTAGGATTAATGACAACTGGGGGTACTGGTGATCCCAGTCAAACCATTAAATTAACCTGGGGAGTACTACTCTCCGCAACAGCACTTGCTTTATTATACACCGGGGGTCTGCAGGCCCTACAAAACACGATGATTATTGCAGCCTTTCCTTTCTCGGTTATTATGCTGCTTATGTCGATGAGCTTTGTTAAGTCAGTATATCAAGAGGGGAAAAAGCTAGGGATTAGCAAAATTAATCAATCAGGTGAAGAATCGGAATAGAACTAGTAAAATCCCGAATCCAAAATGGATGCGGGATTTTTGTTCTCGTCCAGGGAATTATAAAATTCAATGCTTGTGTATAACTGAAAAAGTGATGCGGCCACGTCCAGCTCCAGCGCCCAGCGACTAGCAAACTTCCGGCGCCTCCTTACGATAAGTCAACATCGAATCGCTTTCGCTCTTCGTGTTTCCTTTCGGCCCACACGACGTGGGTTGGTTCGATGTTGCTGCGTGAGGCAGCGGTCTTAATCGAACTTCCTTACGACAGTTTGTACGTCGCTAAACGGGCGCCCCGAGCTTTTGTTTATTTATTCCAACCTTTTTCCTTAAAACGAGAAATGGCTTCTATACGATTTGTAACCTCAAGCTTATCAAGGATAACAGAGATATAGTTTCGGACTGTTCCAGGGGTGATGTAAAGCTCACTGGAAATGTCTTTGGTATTTTTACCATCAGCCATGAGTTGAATGACTTGCTTTTCGCGTTCAGTTAGAGGATTTTCGTTTCCAAACGCGAGATCCACCAGTTCAGGAGCGAAGATACGCTGTCCATCCATGATTTTGCGGATGGAGGTAGCTAATTCTTCACTTGGACTGTCTTTTAATAAATAGCCACTGACACCAGCTTTTTGAGCTCGCTCAAAGTATCCAGCCCTGGCGAAAGTCGTTAAGATGATGATTTTACAAGATTCATCCTTCAATTCTTCCGCTGCATCAAGTCCGCTTTTTACGGGCATTTCAATATCCATGATGCATATATCAGGTTGAAGGGTCTTAACAAGGTTGCAGGCCTCTTCACCATTACTTGCTTGACCTACGACTTCCATACCTTCTTCTAAATCAAGTAAGGAACCAAGTGCACCTAGTAACATACGCTGGTCTTCTGCAATGACAATGCGAATCATACAGATTCCTCCTGTTCGGTTTGTTGAATGACATTAGGTACGCGAATGTTTAATGTTGTTCCCTGATCTGAAAGAATCTCTAAATTTCCGTTCACAAACTCTAAGCGTTCACGCATTCCTTGTAGTCCATGTCCTTGATACGATTGGGTATCATCTGAAATGCCAATACCGTCGTCTTTTATTTGGATGTGTACGTCCGTTTCCGATTGCTCAATCGAAACGTAACACCAGGAAGCCCCACTATGTTTTACAATATTTGTCGCAGCTTCTTTCAAGCACATGCTCAACACGTTTTCCACTAATAATGGTGTGTTAGTGAGAGTAGTGTCTCCGTCAAATTGAAATTCCATTTCTGCAGCTTCTATGATTTGTTGCACCCGTGTAATTTCATCTTCCAGTTTTGCCCCTCTCATATTGGAAACCATTTCTCGTACTTCTTTTAGGGCTGTCCTGGCGGTTTGTCTTATGTCGTGAATTTCATTAATGGCATTCTCAGGCTTTACTGGTACCAATTTGCCTGCTAAATCACTTTTAAGCCCAATCAATGAAAGCTTATGACCAAGTGTGTCATGTAAATCACGAGCAATACGCTCTCGTTCTTCTAATACCATCAGTTGTGAAATTCGTTCATTTGCATCCTGAAGCTGCCCCTCTAGTTTCTGTTGCTTGTTGCGATAACGAATCGTGAAAGGTAATAAAATGACTCCTATAATGCTAATGATAATAAATGGTAGTTGTGGAAATAAAGACTCATTTTGTGTGAATAAAACGATTGTAACCGCTGCAACAGTTGTCGATAGGTGCACGATATATAACGAGAGAAAGCCACCCTTATGGTGTATATTCCCAATAAAGAATGCAAGGAAAAGGGAAAAGTATATATAGCCAAATAACATGGTCATGATTAAGCTTATCGCCATTTCAATGCTAACCCATAAATAAACGAGACGGCTATTCGAGATGAAGGAGAGTCGGTAAGATAAAAAGAAAACTAACGTCATACCGATGCCAATTAAAATCTCCGTCATCGAAGAGGATCGAAATATAAAGAAAAAAGGAAGTAAGCAAAATATAATCCATACGTAGGAGCTAAGTCCTGTGTTTTTGGGGATAATGTGATACCACGTCTGCATAGGTTCTCCTTTCTGACACGTCTCTAGTATAGGTATAGCATATCCTATAAGAATAGAACCTGTCACGATTTCACAATGATTGTTTCATATGTAACAAAGGAAAAACCCATTCCTTGATGAATAGAATGGGTTTTTCATTACTATTATTTGTCCTGAAAGCTCGGTCGCTTCCCATTTATCATGGCTTTTGCTCGAGCAACTGCTTCCGAATTCTTCAGAAGTGGTTTTACCTCTTTGAAGCTGACAAAGGTTTTATTTTTCGTATCGTAAAGACGGAACCGAAGAGATTCTAAGCTTGATTTCAATGTGATTGTCGTTACTTTTTGTAACGGTGGTGTTGATTCATGCGCCTCTTCCAAGTTATAGTTCGGAACTCTAGGGCTTAAATGGTGAACGTGATGGTAGCCAATACTTCCGGAGATCCATTGGAGAATCTTCGGTAGCTTATAATAGGAACTTCCATCAACAGCTGCTTTTACAAAGTCCCATTCTTCTTCATTTTCGAAATAGGAATCTTCAAATTGGTGCTGTACATAGAATAACCAAATACCCAAGATGCCAGAAACGTAAAGAATAGGCAGTTGAATGATGAGAAATGCTTGCCAGCCAATTGCCCATAAAAGCACGGCGTAAATGGCTATAATAGAAATAGTTGTTACATGTGTATTCAAGCGTTCTTTTTGTTTTGCATCGCTACGATTGAAGCGGTTTGAAACTAAAAATAAATATAACGGACCTAATCCAAACATGACGATAGGATTACGGTATAGACGATAAGCTAGCTTGCCCCAGAAGGAAGCAGCAAGGTATTCGTCAACGGTCATAACCCATATATCTCCCGTTCCTCGTTTATCTAGATTCCCGCTTGTAGCGTGGTGGATAGAATGCTCTCTTTTCCACTTTTCAAACGGAAACAGTGTAATAATGCCGGTGATTGTCCCAATAATTCGGTTTGCTTTCTTGCTTTTCAAGAATGACTGGTGGGTACAATCATGAAAGATAATAAAGACACGAACAACAAAACCTCCTGCTAGCATAGCTAGAGGCACAGCTATCCATGCGGAGATAGCTAGGCTTTGATAAGCAAGGTACCAAAGTAGTAAAAAAGGCAATAGGGTATTGATTAACTGTCTTACCCCTGCGGCTGTACTAGGCTTTGCATATGGTGACACACTCTTTTTTAGTTCTTTTTGTTTTTGTTTATCCATATTTATTACTCCTTTACACAGGCATATCTCGACCAACTTACAGTCTTATCATAGATGATATGGCGTTGGTTTATAAGACATAAACGTCAGGTGACATATATGATATTTGTCATGGGTGTTTGTACAAACGTGCTAGAAAAGTCTTTTTTAGTTTGTAGTACCAAACTTTTTTTATGCGTAATTTTTGTTAGCTGCAGAATCTTATTAGGATAGATGAATGTATAGAGAAGAAATAAATATCGATATAAATAATATGTAACCTTCCAACCATAATAAAGATGAACTTTATTTTGAAAGAGGGTAAAACATGCAAACACATGATAATCAAGGATTTTCCCACGATGAATTTAAGCTAAATAAATCAGGGTTTGATACTACCATGCCAGGACACACATCAAACCATCCTGAAAAAATGATTCTACGTCAGGAACCTAGAACGGCTCGTCATGAAGGCTCTGGAATTAGCCTGCCTTATGATACTCGTTTAGAGTTAGGGTTGATGCTAGATGAGCATAACTGTGCACTATCTGTGGCGCTAAACCAATACACGAAGCACCATTGGCTCACGGAAGGTGCAGAGTCATTTGGAAGCTTGCACCACATTTTAGAAGAACACATCACGGTGACGCAGGAACACATTGATAAGATCGGTGAAAGGGTAGCCCGTTTAGGCGTTGTTCCAACGGCTCACCCGGTGACCCAGCATGAGCTTTCCTACATCAAGCACGAAGTCGAAGGGCGTTATACGATGCGTGATTTTCTTCGTAACGATCTAGAGCATGAGATTAAAATTCAAGGAATGCTTCGCAAGACCATTAACCGCGCCCATCAATTGCATGATTACGGTACAGTGGAAGTATGTGAGCAGGTACTCTTGAAAAGAGAGGACTTCGGGTATCACCTATGGAGTCTGTTAGAAGATGACACCTTAGTTAGAGGCATGTCTCATCTATTAGATGGAAATCTTGATATTGCTACATCTAGACATTTAAATGATAATCTCCCGCAGTAAGGAAAAGGCGAGCGAAGGTAGCGCTCGCCTTTTTGTATGGGATTGTAAATAGTCAGAATATATAAACTTTTCTTCGTAGATAATCTAGTTATACTCCGTTTATTCATTAGGTCAAAAGTAACAATCGTATAAAATGTAAAATAAGTGAATGTTTATGCACGAACCTACATGTTCAATCGGATTTATTGTGAAATTCATCACAATCCAGCTGTCCTAGTCATCACATCAAGCGCTTACAAAACCGGATAAGATGAAGGTGTAAACAAGAAAACTTGCTCGAGGAGGGATGAACAATGAAATATCCATTACATGTTACATCAGAAATAGGTGAATTAAAGACTGTTATTTTACATCGTCCTGGAAGAGAGGTAGAAAATTTAACACCTGAATATTTACACCGTTTACTGTTTGACGACATTCCGTTTCTCCCCGCTATACAAAAAGAGCACGATTATTTTGCTAATGCACTTCGTAACCAAGGAGTTGAAGTGCTATATCTAGAGAGATTATTAGAAGAGTCCCTGCATTCAAAAGCAATTCAAGAACAATTCGTAGATCAAATTCTTGAAGAAAGTAAATCAAATATTAATGGAGCAAGGCACAATGTGAAGGAATATTTATTACATGGTTCCGTTCAAGACTTAGTAGAAAAAGTTATGTCAGGAGTTTTGAAGACAGACATTGAACAAGAGAAAAAAGTACATCTATATGAACTAATGGCTGATCATTATCCATTCTATTTAGATCCGATGCCAAATCTCTATTTTACAAGAGACCCAGCGGCCGTGATTGGAAAAGGAATTTCTATCAATAAGATGAACGAGGGTGCTAGGGAAAGAGAATCAATCTTTATGGATTACATTATGAAATATCATCCACGTTTTGCAAAACACAACATACCAACATGGTTCACCCGTGACTCCAAATTCTCAATGGAGGGTGGCGACCAGCTCATTTTAAATAAGCATACAGTAGCAGTCGGGGTAAGCTCACGCTCTACACCGCAGGCGATTGAAAAAATGGCTATTAATCTATTTAAGCATCAAAAAGAAATCACGAAAGTCGTTGCTGTAGAAATACCAAAATCTAGAGCGTTCATGCACTTAGATACAGTTTTTACAATGGTAGATTACGATAAATTTACGATTCATCCTGCGATTGAAGGGCCAGATGGAGACATGAGAATTTTCATCCTTGAAAAAGGTGAAGAAGAAAACCGTGTCACCATCAAACAAAGAAATAACCTAGCAGAAACCCTTAAAGAAGTCTTGGAATTAAAGGATATTGTTCTTATCCCATGTGGAGGCGGGGACCCTATCGCAGCAGCTCGTGAGCAGTGGAACGATGGTTCGAACACATTAGCTATTGCTCCAGGTGTAGTGATGACGTATGACCGTAACTACGTCTCTAACAAGCTATTAAGGCAACACGGATTAGAGGTTATTGAAATCCCGAGCTCTGAACTTTCAAGAGGTCGTGGAGGACCACGATGCATGAGCATGCCAGTGTACAGAGAAGATATCTAACGAATAGGAGAGGATATACATGAACTTACTCAATCGTCACTTATTAACCCTGAAGGATTATACTCCAGAGGAAATAGAATATTTGGTAGATACAGCCATCCATTTTAAACGTCTAAAAAACGAAGGAATACCTCATAGAGTGCTAGATGGGAAAAATATAGCCCTATTATTTGAAAAGCCATCGACCAGGACTCGTTGTGCATTTGTGGTAGCTTGCGTGGATCTAGGAGCTCATCCAGAGTACCTTGGCAAAAACGATATTCAATTTGGTAAAAAAGAGTCGGTAGAAGACACAGCCATTGTGCTTGGAAGGATGTTTGATGGTATTGAATTTAGAGGCTTCAAGCATGAGACGGTGGAAGGGCTGGCTAAGTTCGCTGGCGTTCCCGTTTGGAATGGGCTAACCGATCTCTATCATCCAACGCAAATCTTAGCTGACTTTATGACAATCAAAGAAAAGCTTGGTCATTTAAAAGGGGTGACCTTCTCTTATCTCGGTGATGCAAGAAATAACATGGGTAATTCCTTGCTTATCGGAGCCGCTAAGATGGGGATGAACTTCAGAGCAGTAGCACCGAAGGAATTATTCCCTTCTGATGACATTGTTTCCTATGCACGAAAAATTGCTGCACAAACGGGGGCTACCATCACACTGACAGAGGATGTGCAAGAAGGTGTAAAAGATGCAGATGTCATTTATACCGACGTATGGGTTTCTATGGGGGAAGAAGACCAATATGAACAGCGTATTCAAATGTTGAAACCATATCAAGTTAATCAACAAATGATGAAGATGACAGGAAAGGATTATACACTGTTCATGCACTGCTTACCTTCTTTTCATGATTTAGAAACCATGATTGGAAGAGAGATGTATGAAAAATTTGGACTATCAGAATTGGAGGTCACCGATGACGTATTTCGTAGTAAGAATTCTGTTGTCTTTGATGAAGCAGAAAACCGTATGCATACCATAAAAGCGGTCATGGCTGCTACGTTAACGGAGGGTGATGTGAATGAACGTATTAAACGAAGAGAATCTGTTCGCTCAACTTAAACAAGAGGAGCCGAATCTTCTTGATAGTCTGAAGAAACTTGTACGTATTCCAAGTGTTCTGACGGAAGATAAGACTCCATATCCATTTGGTGCACCTATACAGGAAGCATTGGAAACGACAGTACGTCTTTGTGAGGAGTTAGGCTTTCGAGTTT
Organism: Pontibacillus yanchengensis Y32; assembly: GCF_000770635.1. Classification (GTDB taxonomy): domain Bacteria; phylum Bacillota; class Bacilli; order Bacillales; family BH030062; genus Pontibacillus; species Pontibacillus yanchengensis. Next base: position 43,804 of record NZ_AVBF01000026.1, on the reverse strand, counting down.
ATATAGATCCAGATGGGTATTATGGCTATGCCGAAATAGGGGAAGGCAATGAAATGGTGGGGGTACTAGGGCATCTGGATGTTGTGCCCCCAGGAAGTCTTGAGAATTGGGAAACGCATCCTTTTGAACCTGTCATGAAAACAGGAAAAATGTATGGCCGTGGTACACAGGACGATAAGGGTCCTACCCTTGCTGCACTATTTGCGGCAAAAGCACTAATGAATATGGGAGTGACTTTCCCAAAACGATTACGATTTATCTTTGGTACCGATGAAGAAACATTATGGCGTTGCATGAACAAATATACACAACAAGAAGAGATGCCATCGTATGGATTTGTTCCAGATTCCTCCTTCCCGCTTACTTACGCAGAAAAGGGTCTTCTACAACTGCAGCTCGAAGCAGATAATGAAACAGCTTTGAGCATTGAAGGAGGGAGTGCCTTTAATGCCGTACCGGATTCGATTGTGTATCAAGGTGAGGATCAGGAGTTATTAGTAGATGCTTTACAGGAGTTGTCGTTTCCGTTTGAGGAAGCAGAAAATGGAGTGAAGATTCTTGGTAAATCTGCTCATGCACAAGTAACAGAACAAGGAATCAACGCAATTAGTCTACTAGCCATTGCGCTTCATCATATCGGTAAATCAACGAAGTCAATTGATTTTATTGCAAATGAAATTGGTGAGGATCCATATGCAACAAGCATTTTTGGCAACTGCGAGGATGAAGTAAGTGGAAAGCTCAAATGCAACATCGGGATGATTGATATAGGACAACGTGAAACCATTTCTATCGACATACGCATTCCAGTAACGGTAGATAAAGAAGAGGTTGTTCAATCATTAATCAATGTAGCAGATAACTATTCTTTACACTATAAAGAAGTCGATTGGTTAAAATCGATTTATATTCCGAAGGATCACTTTATCGTAAAAAATTTAATGGAAGTGTATCAAGAGGAAACTGGAGATACCGTATCAGAACCTATTTCAGCTGGAGGAGCAACCTATGCAAGGGCTATAGAAAATGCGGTTGCATTTGGAGCCGTATTTCCGAATCGTCCTAAGGTTGAACACCGACCGAATGAATACATCGACTTAACCGATTTGTTCTCCGCTATGAAAATTTATGCTAAGGCTATCTATCAATTAACCCGATAGTTTACGAAACGGAGGGTTTACGATGAAAAAATTTAAAATGCCTACTGCGTTTACGATTTTATTTCTCATTATTTTAGTGGTAGCGGTGATGACGTGGATTGTACCTGCAGGACAGTATGATTATGTGGATCCTGAAGCTTCTACACTTGAGCCAATACCAGGCACATATAGTTCAGCAGAACAAAATCCACAAGGTCTATGGGAAGTTCTTTATGCTCCAATAAAAGGCTTTTTTGATGCACAAGACATTGCCTTGTTTGTCATTGTGATTGGTGGTTTCTTAGGAGTAGTTATGAAAACGGGAGCCATTGATGCTGGAATTGGAAATGTTGTTAGGAAGCTTGAGGGTCGAGAAAGAGTCATGATTCCAATTCTTATGATCTTATTTGCTCTAGGTGGAACAACATATGGTATGGCCGAAGAAACGATAGCGTTCTATCCGTTAATCATCCCTATTATTATTGCAGCTGGATACGATGCCATAACGGCCGTATTGATTATTGCTGTTGGTGCTGGGGTGGGCGTATTAGGTTCCACCGTTAACCCATTTGCTACAGGCATCGCATCAGGTTTTGCGGGAGTGTCCATTGGAGATGGCATTATAGTCAGGGTATTGATCCTAGTCGTTTCTCTAGCTATAGCAATCTTTTACGTCATGCGATATGCCGACAAAGTGAAGAATGACCCTAGTAAATCCTTAGTATCTCATCTAGCTATTCAACATAAGGAAGATTTTCTAAAAGGAAATGACACTATTGAAGTTGTGGAGTTAACTAAAAGAAGAAAAGTCGTGTTATGGATATTCGGTTTAACGTTCTTCATTATGATACTTGGTGTTATTCCTTGGGCTTGGAAGTTTAACATTACACTATTTGAGGATATCAATAATGCGATTCTAGGTATTCCTGGTGTAGGTAGTGTGTTAGGCAACATCCTTCCGCTTGGTGATTGGTGGTTTGGAGAGTTAGCTCTATTATTCTTAGTGGCTTCCATTATTATTGGTTTGATTTACAAAATGCCAGAAGAAGAACTTACCGGTTCTTTTGTAGACGGTGCGAAAGATTTATTGGGCGTAGCTTTAATCATCGGTGTTTCCCGAGGAATTACCGTTGTCATGAATGATGGAGGAATGTCAGCAACTGTACTTCATTGGGGTGAGAATTTACTAGCTGAATTAGGTCCAATTACATTCGCTAATATTTCGTTCCTATTCTTTTTACCATTATCCTTCTTAGTTCCATCTACATCGGGGTTAGCTACACTGTCTATGCCAATTATGGCTCCACTAGCAGACTTTGCTGGAGTAGATCGTGCTATTGTCATCACAGCGTATCAATCAGCTTCTGGCATCATAAATCTAATCACGCCGACATCAGCTGTTATCATGGGAGCATTGGCCATCGCTAAAGTTCCATACGATATTTACTTTAAATTCATGTGGAAGCTGTTAATTGTGCTTACCCTTCTCGTCATGACTGTGTTGAGCATTGCAGTATTTGTATAAACGATTCAACGTAGGAGGCGAGCATTTTAAGCTCGCCTCCCACTTAATAGGCATGGAGAGGAGTCATATACAATGAACAAACAAAAGATTGTCATTGCTTTAGGTGGGAATGCCATACAAATGGGAAATGGAGCTACAGCAGAGGATCAAAAGCAGGCGTGCTATCAAACCGCAAAACAGCTGGCTCAAATTTCGAAATCAGGTCATGATATCGTCATCACCCATGGGAATGGACCACAAGTGGGGAATATCGTTCTTCAACAGCAACTCAATCAAAGTGAGAAGCTACCTGCTATGCCACTAGATACATGCGGAGCAATGAGTCAGGGGATGATTGGGTATTGGTTACAAAATGCATTGTATGAAGTGTTTCAACAAGAAGGTGTTACGCGTACGGCAGCTACTACCCTCACACAAGTAGTTGTTGATCAGAATGACCCAGCCTTTCAACATCCAACTAAACCAATTGGTTCTTTTTATAATGAAGCAGAAGCTAAAGAATTAACGGAGACAAAAGGATACACCATGAAAGAAGATGCAGGTCGAGGGTATCGAAGATTAGTACCTTCCCCAAAACCAATCGATATCATTGAAAAAGCCACGATTCAATCCCTGATAGACAACGAGTTTGTAGTCATTGCTGGTGGAGGGGGCGGAATACCTGTAGCGAAACGGGATGGAAAGCTAGTTGGGGTGGAAGCGGTTATTGATAAAGATCTTACAACCGAAAAATTAGCTGAGCTGATTGATGCAGACACGCTATTAATTTTAACAGCTGTTGAAAAAATCTCCCTTCATTTTGGTTCACAACAGCAGCAAGATTTAGAGCAACTAACATATGAGCAAACCGTAACATATAAAGATCAAGGGCATTTTGCGCCAGGAAGTATGTTACCTAAAGTAGAAGCTGCGTTAGCGTTTGTGGATTCGAAACCTGGTAGAAAAGCCATCATTACATCTCTAGACAAAGCGTATGATGCTATTTTAGGAAAAGCAGGAACGACCATCTTGTCCAAAGAAGCTTGTCTATCCTAGAAAGAGGTTCTCTCGAATGGAGAGAACCTCTTTTTATTCAATCGTAGATAAGAAATGGATAGGGTCTTTTAGGATAAGGTGTTTGTTCTTTTGGATGACAAGTTTATCGTCTTTTTTAAGAGAGCTAAACACATGACTAACGGTTTCTCGGGATGTCCCTGTTAGCCTTGCTGCCTCTACTGTTGTAATGGGGCAAGGGATAACCAATTCACCGTCTCTTTCTTCTCCAAGATCCTCTGCCAGGTATCCTATTAATTGGATGATACGTTTACTAGCACTAGAATTTGTCATACTTAGCAACCTATGTTCTAACATGACAATCTTATTGGTTAAACATCTGACTAAGTTTATTAATAACTTCTTGTTCCGCTTTAATAATCCCTCAAAGTAATACGTAGGGATGTATAGGAGCTCTACATCCGTAAAAGCCTCTGCACTATAGGAATAATTCTCATCATAAAATAACCCCTCGTATGGAAAGAAAGAAGATGGCTTCAAAAAAGCATCAAAACGAGTCGTCCCACTAGTGTTTGTTTTTTCTAAGCGAACGTATCCCTTCACAACCATATAAAATCTCTCTCTTGGATCACCCTCCATAAACAACAGTTGCCCTTTTTTATAATGCCGGAAATAAGCATGAGCTTCGATATCCTTTAGTTCCTTGGGAGTTAAAATAGACAAAACATCGGAATGTTGAATTGCTTCTGTTGGGAACACCTTTTTCACCGTCATGCAGAACACCTCCATCTACATTAAGTGTACGGTACAGCATGCACGTAAACGCTTCAAAAATATTACAAATTCTTGAATAATTAAGGCAGTATATATGACCTATGCGATGAAAATTGATAGGTACAAAGAACGTGACACTGATGTCGTTTTAACGTGAATAGTCACTTCTTTTGTAGAATCGATTGATTATTCTGAAAGTAACAGTATATTAAGAATAACGGCCGATTATTCATCATTTTTTTGAGGGAGGAAACAGATAGTGAAGAAAAGTAAAATGTTGATGTCTGCATTAGCACTTACCTTAATGGTAGGACCATTAAGCACAAGTGCAATGGAAAAAACGGTAGAAAGTGTGGAGGACCTACATAAGCATCACTCACATGAGGGTTCACCGTTCGACTTGGGAATTGCCAATGATGAAAAACTAATCGAAATGCTAAAGAAGGACGGTAAGATTGCGAAAGATGCAACACCAGCTGAAGCGGAAAAAGGGTTGAATAAGTTTCTGAAAGCAAAGGCTGAATCTGCTGACAAAGCAGCGGGAGAGTTGTCCGAGGAAGCTGGAGATTCTAAAGCGAAGTTGCAAGAAGCGATGGAGAACGGTAGCTTAACAAACGGAAAGGGTAATAAGCTTGGACAAGCTAAAAAGAATAAACCAGAAGGAGTAACAAAAGAGGTATATGATGGTGAAATGCGTACGGATAAAGTACTTGTCCTGCTTGTCGATTATCCAGACAAGCCACATAACTCAATGACAGCTGATGAAACAGATATGTATTACGAAGGCGATGATGCATACTCCAGTGAGCACTATCAGGATATGTTATTTGGTGAAAGTGGCTGGACAGGTCCAGACGGTAAAAACTATGTTTCTATGAAACAATATTATGAACAGCAATCTGGTGGAAGTTATTCTGTAGAAGGGGAGGTTGCTGGATGGTACACAGCAAGTCAGCCTGCAGCCTTTTATGGTGGAAACTATCCAAAAGAAGATGATAGTGATGTGAATGCTCGTGGTCTTGTGAAGGAAGCTCTTGAAGCTGCTGCAGCAGATCCAACTGTAGATATTGCAGATTATGATCAGTGGGATCGTTATGACCTTGATGGTGACGGTGATTATTTAGAACCAGATGGCCTTGTGGACCACTTAATGGTTATTCACTCTGGCGTAGGGGAGGAAGCTGGTGGTGGATCACTAGGATCTGATGCGATTTGGTCGCACCGTTGGAATCTTGGTGGGGTAACACCGATTTCTGGTACTGAAGCAACTGTTCCTTATTGGGGTGGCGAAATGGCAGCTTATGACTACACCATTGAGCCAGAAGACGGTGCCGTTGGTGTAATGGCACATGAATTCGGACATGACCTTGGTCTTCCAGATGAATATGATACACAGTACACAGGTGCAGGTGAGCCTGTAAGCTACTGGTCGATTATGTCTAGTGGTAGCTGGGCTGGAGATGTTCCAGGAACGATGCCTACTGGATTTAGTCCTTACATGAAGGAAATGTTACAGACTTCAGCTGTAGTGGACAATGAGGGAACGAAAGGGAACTGGCTTTCAGGATCTGAATTGAATCTTGAAGATATCAATGGAAAAGGGACAGAAGTATTACTGGATGAAGCAGTAACTAAAGGTACGAATAATGATGTTGTGAAAATAAATCTTCCTCAAAAGGAAACGGTTATTAATGAACCTGCTAGCGGAGAGTATTCATATTTCTCTGGTAGTGCAGATGATTTACACCACTACCTTACTACAACAGTTGATTTAACAAATGCAACAAGTGCCGAGTTCAATTTCAAAGCCTGGTATGACATTGAAAAGGATTGGGATTATGCATATGTAACGGTAAATGGTGAGCCAATAGCTAGTGATATTACTACTAATGAGGATCCGTACGGAAGTAACTTAGGAAATGGTATCACAGGTTCTTCTGATGGCTGGATTGATGCTTCCTTTGATTTGTCTGCTTATGCAGGTCAAGAAGTGGAAGTAGCGATTGAGTACGTCACAGATGGAGCGGTATCGAACCCTGGTTTCTACGCTGATGATCTGTCTATCGTAGTAGATGGAGAAGAAGTCGTGTTTGATGATGCTGAAGGTGATGCTAAGTTTAATTTAGATGGCTTTACTAAGAACGATGGTATCAAACGTTCTGATCACTACTACCTACTAGAATGGCGTAGTCACAATGGTGTGGATGAAGGACTTACTAACATTCGTCGTGGTGATAGCTTAATGACATTTGATGATGGTCTTGTTGTTTGGTATGTCGATCAGAAGTATAGCGAAAACTGGACTGGTATTCATCCTGGAGATGGTTTTGTAGGTGTTGTAGATGCGGATCAACACACCGTCAATTATAGCAACAAAGAGGTAGCGACCACTCGTTTCCAAGTACACGATGCAGCTTTCAGTCTTGATAAGTCTGAAAAAATGTTCATTGATTATACAGATTTCTATGGTTATACATTAAAAGATAACTTCACAAAACGTAATCCACTATTCGATGACAGTGCAGATTACTCTAATAAAGGTCTAGTAGACGCTGGACGTAATGTTCCAGAATACGGGCTTAAATTCCGTGTAACAGGCCAAAGTGACGATGGAACAGTAGGGAAGGTGCTAATCTTTAAATAATATGGAACGCTTGCAACAAATCATGATTCTTTAGGTAAGGTAAAACCCCAAAATAACTTCAGCGGTAGTAGTTCCCATTCGAATTGCTACCGCATTTTTTTACCTTTTTGTAATGCGTTTGTTGTCGGTATGACTGCCTTCTATGTCGTATTACTAGAAGCTTTCACTAGTTTTGTTGAATCGATTGATTTTTCTGAAAATACCAGTATATTAATAGATACAAGCTTTTATTCGTAAATTTTGAAAGGGGACTTGTCTAATGAAAAAGGGAAACATGTTGTCTGCTATTTTTGCTTTGATGTGTACGATTGTAAGTTTGCAATGGAATGTTGTTGAAAAGTTGGGCAATCGATTTGCTACGCATTTGGATAGAGGCGCGATGTTTACTTTTGGCATTGGCATGGTTCCAAACGTGAATGTAATGGTGAAGCATATCAATAAAAATGATCTGCTTCCTGAATGGAAGAATTGGTTGAGGGCTATCATGAAAGAAACTGTAACTAGATATAGACAAAATCACTTCAATCGGCGAGCCAGGGGAAGTCCGATTTACGTAACATAAAAAAATCTATTAAATCATTTTCATATAGAGGGCATGAATACTACGTACGTATAACATGTAGAGCGGTAAAAAAAGAATGGGAGGTTTTGCGATACGATATACCTTTTTAAAAGTCTAAGGAAAGCTGAATAAAAGACTTAATTGCAATGTAATTTTCATAGGAGATGGGGGCGATATAGAAAACGTAAGAACTAGTTTTACTATTAATCTCGGGCGAAATACCAAGAGAGGGAGGGGACACCAGGCAAAAGCTGATTATAATAGACATTTTAAAGGCATGAGCTCTCATTCGAGCCCATGCCTTCTTTTTATTACCGGGGAAATACTATATTAATATGATGTTACTTGTTTGATTTGATTTTAAAGGGATTTTTCTTTTGGGTCTGTTTTAAAATCTTTTTAATCTCTTTCTTACTCTTCATTGTAAAACACCGCCTCTATGAAAAATGTTTCTATTATTTTGACCAAATAAGAATAGTTTTATACATAACTCTAGTAACTCTCTCATATCTTCTAGTAAAACGAACAAAAGTAGGTGCGTTCTTATGAGAGTATATAGCAAGCACGATATTCTTGGACAAGTATTAAACTTACCGAGAGTATCGAAACACAGCAAAAGTTTCTATCACCATGTTTTAAGAATAATCTCTTCTTTTTCAACGATGGTAGATGTACAAGTTACAGTTCCGTCGTTTGTGTACCTTCGGGCTAATATTTTGTGTGAACATATCGAAGAAGAATATGAAATGACATTTAAATTAAATGATCTCGTGTGGATTTTGTATAAAGATTTCATGAGGCATTCCTTTCATAAAGCGGATTTATACCAGTTATATAAAACCTTTCAAGAGCGAATGGATGATTCCATCGAGGTGTATCATTATGGACAATTAGTTGAGAGATTTCAGCATAAGTCCACTCAACTTAACAATATAATAGTAATGAAAGTACCTAAAAAAGAAGTTCGCAATGGGGAAGCATTATTAGCTGAAATGGATACATTATATCCAAATGCACTTATGTTTGAGGATATAATTTCACAGCTACTCATCCATTTTATAGAACAGTATAAGCATTCCTCGTCTAAAGATATGATTCATTCCCTGGTAAAAAAAGCAGAAAGGTACATGGGACGATAAGGAAGGGTGGGATTGTATGAGTGTTGATAAGGAAAAAGCGGAGCAATTAGAGAAGCTACTGACTTGTCTAACAATGGTTCAGGCAGAAAAGGAAGAAGACAACCATAAACAAAAACAAAACCTTCGTGGGATTACGAGTGAAGTTCTAAGAAAAAGTAAGAGCTTTTTCGATCGGGTGATAGTTAGAAAATCACTTGTATTAGCCATGATTATAAGCTTATTTGTGTTTGCGTCCGCTCCTATTCAAGTATTGATTGCTTATAGTTATACATTTCGTGTACCTATCTACATAGTGTCTAGTGTAGCTGTCGTCCTATATATGATTGGAAGAGGTGCGGATTGGTATCGGTGGTCATTGAATGTATGCTTCCCGTTCTTTGTCACAACGTTTTTTGCTCAACTGTCTAGTCTTGCTTATAGTATGCCGTACAAGGAATGGCTTTTGGAGGGAACTACAAATACTGGAACCATGATGATGGCCTCTTTTGGATACGCGGTGCTATTACTGGCTACGATCTTGTTGTTTCCTAAGCTTTCGAAGCGTATGGCAGTGTACCTTCAAAAACCAAGACATGTTCAACAACCTGAAAAAACATAACTAAAGAAGCCCCAGGGAATCAGGGGCTTACATATTTTATTTATGAGTTTTACTAGGTAATTTTTTTGCGTGATTTGCTTTACCTTGTCGCTGTTTGTTTTGCTCATCTTGTTTTTGCTTTGCTTGAAAATCCTCTACAAAATCATGTGTACTCTTCTTATCCATCTCATGTCCCTCCTTTTTTTATAACATTTCATACTGTAACCATTTCATATGAAAAGCATGCAAAGGAAAAGAGGAGAGATTAAATGCTAACTTTCCTGTGCGATTGAATTGTTTTCTTTTTCATCTTCAACCTCTTTGGATGCTGATTTTACTAAATCGGGCGAGTCATTAATAACTTTTCCTACATATAGATACCCACCTATTATTGGGATTGTCAGTCCCCAGTTTACAACTTGCCTAATTATAATTCCTTCATCAAACGCTTCTACTCCTTATTTAGTGATGAGCCAAGCTTTAATGCTGGCTAAGATAATATTTTGTAAGGCAAATGCAACTACGATCCAGTTAAATATGTAATATATTTTCTTGTGGAAGAAGAGCTTTTTATTGATTTGGCGATCGAAGCCTTGGAGTTCGGTGAAATCTAGAGCAAAATAGAGCGCAATAGGTTTCTTTATGATAATCGTAAACAGAAATAAACCTGCCACAGCATAGGCATAATAAACATTATTCCAAAGCAGATTAATGGCAGAACCTGATAACACATCAATAAGGGTGCCAATTATAAGATTGGAAATCATATAAATACCAAACACATTGACTTTCTTCAGTGCCTTGAAACGATAAACTGTATAAATGATGCCAGGTACAGAGGACAAAAGCATTGCATAGTAATCCCCAATAACGTCTCGAAGCATGTGCCAGATTACTAAAGGGAAAATGACATAGCAGATAATATCCAGCAGGACAAATTTGTTATTATTCAACAGATAGTCTCCTTATTTTTTTGTTTAGGAAGATTATATCACTCCATTATAGGTAAAGACATTTAATCTTGAATATTTTCCCTACATCACTCCGAAACGGAATTCCATTCTATTCCTTGTTATAATGGTAGTAAGTTTTTATATAGGAGGTGCGATGATGAAACAAACCATCGCTTCACAAAAGGACCGTTACATAGAAGAACTTAAGGATTTTTTGAAAATACCTAGCATATCTGCCTTAAGTGAGCATAAGCAGGATGTTGTTTCTGCAGCGAAGTGGCTGGAAGGGTCTCTTCAGAAGATTGGTATGGAAAATATCGAAATCATTGAGACAGAGGGACATCCAGTCGTTTATGCAGATTGGTTACACGCCGAAGGTAAGCCTACGGTATTAATCTATGGTCATTATGATGTACAGCCAGCAGATCCATTAGATTTATGGGAGACACCACCGTTTGAGCCTGTCATTCGTGATGAGAAGTTATTTGCACGAGGGGCAACAGATGATAAAGGCCAGCTGTTTATACATGTGAAAGCGCTGGAAGCCATCATGAATCAAGATGGGGAGCTACCTGTAAATGTTAAGTTTTGCATTGAAGGGGAAGAGGAACTAGCAAGCCCGAATCTCCCACCTTTTATTGATCAGCATCAGGACAAACTTGCTGCAGACGCAGTAGTTATATCAGATACATCCTTCATTGAACAAGGCCAACCTGCTATCTGTACTTCCTTGCGTGGGGCACTAGCTATGGAATTAACAGTGAAAACAGCTAACTCTGACTTACATTCAGGTGTATATGGTGGCGGCGTTCCGAACGCCGTGCATAGCCTTGTGCGTTTATTGGATTCCCTTCATTATCAAAATGGACAAGTAGCTGTAGAGGGTTTTTATGAAGGGGTACCAGAACCAACCGACGAGCTTAAACAAGAAGTAGCTCAAGTTCCTTTTAATGAAGAGAAAACCAAACAGGACCTTGGACTGGACGCGCTATATGGAGAAGAAGGTTTCACTTTCCAAGAACGTACAGGCATACGCCCAACCCTTGAAATAAATGGTGTGACCGGAGGATTTCAAGGAGAAGGAATCAAGACCATCGTGCCATCTGAAGCAAGTGCCAAAATAAGCTGCCGTCTGGTAGGAGAGCAAGACCCTCAACAGGTGTATGAAGCGATTCAGCAACATATCCATAACCATCAACCTGAAGGTGCGAAAACAGAGATGAAGCAGTTCATTAAAGCTAATCCTGTTTCGCTTGATTCTCAGAATGACATGATCCAAAAAGCTGCTGACGCCTATGAAAGCGTGTATGGGGTACGCCCGCTTTATCCTAAAGAAGGTGGGTCTATTCCAATTGTTGAAGTTTTTTCACGCGTATTAAGCGCCCCGGTAGTTCTAATGGGCTTTGGTTTGCCTTCAGAAAACTTACATGCACCCAATGAGCATTTTCATTTAGAGAATTTTACAAAAGGTATTGAAACGGTAACAGAATATTTGTATTCGTTAGGAAAATAATTTTAAAAACACATCTCGATGAGGTGTGTTTTTTATCGTCCAGCGTACTATGAAATTCAATGCTTGTGTATTACTAAAAAAGTGAAATGGCCACGTCCAGCTCCAGCGCCCAGCGACTAGCAAACTTCCTGCACCTCCTTACGATAAGTCAACATCGAATCGCTTGCGCTCTTCGTGTTTCCTTTCGGCCTACACGACGTAGGATGGTTCGATGTTGCTGCGTGAGGCAGCGGTTTTAATCGAACTTCCACATAGATAGGACAGTTCAATTTCATAATCTCTACTGAAAATAGAGAGGACATACGATGCGCTATTAGCTATATTTATCTCTTTTTTAAGATTGAAGCGGACATATGGTACCTTATTTCACCTATACAGACGATAAAAAGCTCTGAAATTATAAAATAGCGTACCAGATGTCCGCCAAATCTATAATAAGACACTTTTTTTCATATATAAGGCATCCTATGTCCGCCCAAACCAATTTCCACCAATATTTTAGTAGACTCACCTAAAAAATCCCCGCTAAATCAACAATCATCTAGAATTATCACAGTTGAACGACGTATTACGACGAAATACGACATTATTTTTCAGAAATTTGCGAAGAAAATAAATTGTTATCGTATCGCGGTAATTTTATAATGAAAGTATGTACAAGAGTAACGTATTAAATTTTGATAGACGAGAAGGAGTGTCGGTGTGGTAGTTAATACAGCATTTGAGCATGATGTTTATTTATTTCACCAAGGTAATCTTCGTTACAGCTATCAGCTTCTCGGAGCACACGCAGTAACTCAAAATGGAGTAGAGGGAATTCGTTTTGCTGTTTGGGCGCCAAACGCTGTTCAGGTAAGTGTTGTCGGAATCTTTAACAATTGGGATGGTCGCGAACATCAAATGGTCAAGCTTAATGACAATGGGATATGGTACACCTTTATTCCAGGGTTAGAAAAAGGAACCATTTATAAGTATGAGATATTAACTGCGCATGGACATTTATCACTGAAAGCAGATCCTTATGCATTTTCTAGTGAACTACGTCCAAATACTGCTTCGGTCGTTTATCCTCTTGAATCCTATGACTGGGGAGACGGGGAATGGATGAAGCATAGACAAGAAACCAATCTCTATGAATCTCCTATGTCTATCTATGAGCTTCATCTAGGGTCATGGAAGTATATTGAAGAAGAAGTGTTCTATACATATCGGGAGTATGCGGATATGGTCATTCCATACGTAAAGGAGCTTGGCTATACGCACATTGAACTCCTACCGTTGACGGAGCATCCCTTTGATCGCTCATGGGGATATCAAGCCACTGGCTATTTTGCTGTAACATCTCGTTACGGAACACCTGATGACTTTCGCTATTTTGTAGATCAGTGTCATCAAAATGGAATTGGGGTCATTCTAGATTGGGTTCCAGGTCATTTTTGTAAAGATCAGCACGGTTTGAGACGATTTGATGGAGAACCCCTATATGAATATTCCAACCCCAGCAAAGCGGAGAAGACGCAGTGGGGTACGTTGACGTTTGATTTTGGTAGAAATGAAGTGCAAAGCTTTCTAATATCAAATGCCATTTATTGGTTGAAGGAATATCACTTAGATGGCTTGCGTGTCGATGCGGTAGCAAGCATGTTATACCTTGACTTTGGTAAAGAAGAAGGCGAATGGGAACTCAATGAGTATGGTGGCCGAGAGAACATTGAAGCAGTAGCTTTTATCAAAAAGATGAACGAAGCTATTTTTGAAGAGCTACCAAATGTATTAATGATGGCAGAGGAATCCACTTCATGGCCTTTAGTAAGTGCTCCTACCTATATAGGGGGACTTGGTTTCAACTATAAATGGAACATGGGTTGGATGAATGACATGCTGAAATACATCGAGATGGACCCAATCCATCGTAAATACCATCATAATTTAATTACATTTTCTCTATTTTATGCATTTTCCGAGAACTTTGTATTACCGATTTCCCATGATGAAGTGGTTCATGGTAAGAAATCGTTATTAAATAAAATGCCAGGTGATTATTGGCAGAAGTTTGCAAATTTACGAGCGTTCCTTGCTTTTATGTATGCTCATCCTGGGAAGAAGCTTTTATTCATGGGAAGTGAATTTGGACAGTTTGATGAGTGGAAGGACATGGAGGATTTAGACTGGGAGCTATTAGACTATGACTCTCATGCCTCTACACTAGAATTTATGAAGCAGATTCATAAATTATACAAGGATATGCCAGCATTATGGGAGCTAGACCACGAACAAGAAGGTTTTGAATGGATTGATCCTCATAATTACGAACAGAGTGTCATATCATTCGTTCGTAATAGTCGTTCTTCTAATGATCAATTAGTGGTTGTGTGTAATTTCACACCTCAGGTACATCATGATTACAAAGTAGGCGTGCCTAAGGTGGGTTCATATAAAGAAGTATTCACAAGTGATGCAACGCATTTCGGTGGCTCTGGGCAAACCAATGGACGTTTGTTAGAAACAATTCCTGAACCATGGCAGGGACAAAACCAGCATGTATCGATGACCATTCCACCACTTGCAGTTAGCTTCTTAAAGCGAACTTCTACACCAAAGGAGGAAAATGCATGAAACAAAAAGAATGTGTAGCTATGCTTTTAGCAGGCGGGCAAGGAACTAGACTTAAATCTTTAACAAAGCAAATTGCCAAACCGGCAGTTTATTTTGGAGGGAAGTATCGAATTATCGATTTCCCCTTAAGTAATTGCACTAATTCAGGCATTGATACAGTTGGTGTATTAACGCAGTATGAGCCGTTAATTTTGAATGATTACATTGGCATAGGCTCTTCTTGGGATCTTGATCGTAAATTTGGTGGTGTATCGGTCCTTCCTCCATATATGCAAGCTGATGGTGGAGATTGGTACACAGGGACTGCAAATGCTATTTATCGAAACATTAAGTTCCTAAACCAATATGAACCAGAGCATGTGCTGATTCTATCTGGTGATCATATTTACAAAATGGATTATGAAGAGATGCTAGATTATCATAAAGCAACAGAAGCGGATGCGACCATTTCTGTGTTAGAGGTACCTTGGGAAGATGCAAGCCGCTTTGGAATCATGAATACGAACGAAAGCGGTCGAATTGTTGATTTTGATGAAAAGCCAGCTTATCCATTAAATAACCTCGCTTCTATGGGAGTGTATATTTTTAAATGGGATGTATTGAAGCAGTATTTAATCGAAGATGAGCAAAAGCCAAATTCCTCTCATGACTTTGGAAAAGATATTATCCCTGCTTTCTTAAATGACGACCGTCGTATGATGGCGTACACATTCAAGGGATATTGGAAGGATGTTGGAACAGTCGATAGTCTTTGGGAAGCAAATATGGATTTACTAAGTGAAAATCCTGAGCTTAATCTGAATGACTACTCCTGGCAGATTTATTCAAAAAATCCAAATCAGCCAGCTCAATATATTGCACCCACCGCGCATGTAAGGAATGCATTGATAAATGAGGGGTGTCGAGTACATGGAACAGTCGACACGTCTGTTATCTTCTACGGAGTCCACATTGAAGATAGTGCACTAGTGAAAGATTCCGTTATTATGCCAAATGTGAAGATTGGGAAGAACGTGAAAATTTATCGCTCTCTTATTGCAGAAGGTAGTGTTATTGAAGACAACACTGTTATTGGAAATCCTGAACCAGACAGTGATATTACGTTACATGCAGAAGAAGGTAGCGTTATGGCAACGAACTATGCTGTTACGAATTAATAAGGAGGATATTATGGATCGTATCGCTGGAATTATAAATTTAGATCATGAGCAGGATTTGCTAGATGAATTGACGTATTTCAGGTGTGGGGCAGCAGTTCCGTTTGCAGGACGCTATCGAATGATCGATTTTGCTATATCCAATATGGCTAACTCTAGAATTGAATCCATTGCCGTATTCGCTCGTCGGAAGTACCGCTCATTAATGGATCACCTGGAGCAAGGGAAGGCTTGGGATCTTGACCGAAGAAGTGGAGGGCTATTTATCCTTCCTCCAGATTGGAATGACCCAACGGATATGTCACGTGGTGATCTTCAACATTTTCATAATAATATGGATTTTATTCAACGTGCACGAGCTGATTATATTTTAGTGTCTGGTTCACAAAATATTTGTAACATTAATTTTCAAGATGTACTACAAGAGCATAAGGAAGCAAACGCTGATGTGACGGTTATCTATAAAGAGGTGGATGAATTATACCCAGAGCATCGCCTTGCACACAAGCTTGATATAGATGAACAGAACGAAGTGTTGGATATTAATAACGATCAAAAAAGCACAAAAGTTTATATGGATATGTACTTGATCGAGAAGAATTTCATGAATAAGCTGATTGAAGAAAGTATTGCACATGGTCATTCTCATTTCTTCCTTGAAGGAATCAAAGGCAGATTACAGGAAATGCGTGTCCATGCTTATGAATATAAGGGTACACATGCCCTTGTGAATTCAGTTGAGAGTTATTTCCGTAACAGTAGGAAACTATTGAACCGAGAAGAGCATGATGGTCTTTTCAAAGAAGATTCTCCTATCTTAACGAAAGTCAAGAACGAAGCTCCAGCTAAGTATCTACAAGACTCTGATGTGAAAAATACTCTAGTAGCCAATGGGTGCGTCGTTCATGGTCATGTAGAAGATAGTATTCTATTTCGTGGTGTGAAAATAGGAAAGGGTGCTGTCATTAAGAACTCGATTATTATGCAGCGATGCGAGATTGAGGACAATGCAGTGCTTGAGAATGTCATTATTGATAAAGATTGCAAAATTACAGGAGGTCGCACCTTCATCGGAGCTCCTGAGAAGCCATACGTATTGGCCAAGCGAAAATCAATGTAAGTCATCACAGGACTGTCTGAACCAATATTCTGGCAGTCCTTTTTTTACAATATTAATTAAAAAATTCTTAAGGAGTGACGTACACGTGAAAGTATTAATGGTTGGATCCGAATGTACACCTTTTATTAAATCTGGAGGATTGGCTGATGTATTAGGTTCATTGCCACAAGCTCTTCAAGAGCAAGGTACGGATGTACGTGTTGTATTACCAAAATATGAGGAAATGAAGGATGAGTGGAAAGAGCAACTAATGCATCTTGATGAATTGAACATTCAAATGGGATGGCGAAATCAATATGCCGGCATTGAATATATGGAACATAATGGTGTTATCTTCTATTTCATAGATAATGAATACTATTTTAAACGCTCCAACCTATATGGTTATGGGGACGAAGCAGAACGTTTTGTCTTTTTTAATCGTGCTGTTATGGAGATGATTCGTGCGTTGGAGATGGAATGGATTCCAGATGTTATCCATTGTCATGACTGGCAATCGGGTTTAATTCCTGTGCTATTACATACTCACTATGAAAGCGATGAGTTGTTCCAGGGTATAAAAACTGTATTTACGATTCATAATTTGAAATATCAAGGAATTTTCCCTCAATCCGTATTACATGACTTATTAGACTTAGATGAGGGTATGATGGTAGAAGACGGGATGGAATTTTTCGGTGATATCAACTTTATGAAGGGTGCCCTAAATTACGCTGATACGATTACAACGGTCAGTGAAACCTATGCAAAAGAGATTCAAACTCCTTATTATGGGGAAAACCTAGATGGAGTACTTCGAAAGCGTGCTGATCAGTTAGTCGGGATTGTAAATGGAATCAATGATAAAGATTACAATCCAATGCGGGATGAAGCACTTGAATTTCCATACCGTAGTTCGTTAACGAAAAAGCGCCAAAACAAAATGTGGCTGCAGGAACAGCTTGGATTACCTGTAAATAAAGATGTTCCCATGATTGGTATTGTATCTAGACTAGTAGAACAAAAGGGATTCGATCTTATTGGTAGAGTAATCGATGAATTATTACACGAAGAAGATATTCAGATTGTCTTACTAGGTACAGGTGAATACCAATATGAACAAATGCTGCAATGGGCTCAAGACCGTCACCCGACAAAAATGTCTGCCAATATTCAGTTTTCTGAATCCCTTTCCCGTCAAGTTTACGCAGCAAGTGATTTATTCTTAATGCCTTCTAGATTTGAACCTTGTGGTATTGGCCAATTAATTGCACTTCGTTATCTTACTGTACCAATTGTTCGTGAAACAGGTGGATTAGCAGATACAGTACATGCATTCAACGAGAACACCGAAGAGGGAAATGGCTTTACGTTCACTAATTATAATGCCCACGATATGTTGTTCACGATAAGACGTGCACTAGAAATTTTTCAAGATACGCCTACGTGGCAACAACTGGTGAAGAATATTATTAAAAGCCAATTCTCTTGGAAGTATTCTGCTAGCCAATATATTGATCTATACAATTCAATTCGCGTATATGAATCAATGGAAAAGTAGTGGAGTATGAATGGAGGAAAAAATTATCATGTTCAGCGAAAAAGAGGAGTTTAAGAAAGCTTTTTCAAGAAAGCTACAAGCAGAGCTTGGAGTACATGTAGAAAATGCCACAGAATTTGATGTTTATAGAGCTCTTGGATCGCTGGTACAGGATAAGATAGGGGAAGATTGGCTTCAAACCCAACAGCAGTATAAGAATAAGAAAGAAAAACAAGTATATTATTTTTCCATGGAGTTCCTGATGGGACGTTTGCTTGGAAATAACCTTCTCAACTTGCAAGTACTGCAAATGGTTGAAGAAGGGCTTAGTGATTACGGATTTTCGTTGTCTAGAATTGAAGATCAAGAGCATGACGCAGGTCTGGGCAATGGAGGCTTAGGTCGGTTGGCGGCCTGTTTCTTAGATTCGTTGGCCTCGTTAGAATTACCTGGTCATGGGTGTGGCTTACGCTATCGGTACGGCATGTTCGATCAACGATTTATGAATGGCTACCAAGTGGAGCTGCCAGATAATTGGTTATCTGATCAATTTATTTGGGAAGTGCGTCGACCAGAAGAAGCTATCGAAGTAAAGTTTGGCGGTCATGTATCAACGACTAACAATAAATCAGGTGAGCTTTCGTTCCGTTACAAGGATTATAATACCCTTCGTGCTGTTCCTTATGATGTACCTGTCGTAGGGTATAACAATGAAGTCGTTAATACGTTAAGACTTTGGTCAGCTGAGCCAACAGAGAACGATGTGCTTACTGTGGCAAAGCAACAAAACGATTTTACGAATATGCTGGACCATCAACGCTCGTTGGAGTCGATATCCGACTTTTTATATCCTGATGATTCTACAGAAGAAGGGAAAACACTGCGCTTGAAGCAGGAGTATTTTCTAGTTTCTGCTGGTGTGCAGAGTGCTGTCCGTCAGTTCGAGCAGTTAGAATTACCTTGGTCTTCGTTCTCAAATCAAGTTGCCCTTCATATTAATGATACACATCCAGCGTTAGTGATTCCTGAACTCATGCGTATTCTTCTTGATGAGAAGGAACTAGGCTGGGAGGAAGCATGGGAAATTACACAATCAACTGTCTCCTATACCAACCATACAACGTTAAGTGAGGCACTTGAAACGTGGCCCGTTGATTTAGTTCGTAACCTACTACCGAGAATATTTATGATTATTGAAGAAATGAATGAACGGTTTTGCCAATCCCTATGGAAGACCTATCCTGGAGATTTTGACCGTATTGCCAGCTTGGCCATTATTGCAGATGGGCAAGTGAAAATGGCTCATTTATCTATTGTGGGTAGCCATAGCATTAATGGGGTGGCAAAACTTCACACCGAAATATTGAAAAAACGAGAAATGAAAACGTTCTATGAGACATTCCCAAACCGTTTCACCAATAAAACCAATGGTATTACGCACCGCCGTTGGTTGATGCACGCCAATAGACCTCTATCTCAACTCATCTCAGATCAAATTGGTGAACAATGGAAAGAAGATCCAGAGCAATTAACAAATCTACTAACCAAACAAGAAGATACCTCCCTCTTAGATAGTCTATATGATGTAAAACAACAAAAGAAAGATGCCTTCGCAGATTGGGTACACAAAGAAACGGGGATTATGGTTGATCCATCCTCTATATTTGATGTTCATATCAAGCGACTTCATGGATACAAACGCCAATTACTCAATGCGCTCCATATCATGCATTTATACAATGAGATTAAATCAGGCCATGCGAAAAATATGGTGCCGAGAACATTTTTCTTTGGTGCCAAAGCAGCACCTGGATATCATTTTGCTAAGAAAGTCATTAAGCTCATTAACCGTATTTCCGATGTCGTTAATAATGATTCCGATGTTAATGACAAGTTGAATGTAGTCTTTTTAGAAAATTATTCTGTGTCTCTGGCTGAACGAATCATACCAGCAGCCAATATTAGTGAACAAATTTCAACTGCAAGCAAAGAAGCGTCCGGAACAGGTAATATGAAGCTGATGATGAACGGTGCATTAACATTAGGTACGTTAGATGGAGCTAATATTGAGATTAATGAAGTTGTTGGAGACGAGAATATGTACACCTTTGGACTAAGGTCGAATGAAGTACTTCGCTTTTATAAAGAAGGTGGGTATTCATCCAAAGAGGTATATGACGCCGATGCACGTATTCGTCATACGCTAGACCAACTGATTCATTATAGTCCTTTTTCAAAAGGGGAGACGGAGTTTAGAGATTTATATGACGCCCTTCTCACCTATAATGATGAGTTTTTTGTACTCAAGGATTTTGCTAGCTATGTAGAAGCACAGCAGCAGATCAATGAAGATTACAAGCAAACAAGAGAATGGAGTAAGAGAAGCTTGATTAATATTGCTCACTCTGGAAAATTCTCAAGTGATCAGACCATTCAGTCCTATGCATCAGACATATGGCGTTTACAGCCAGTGAAGACGTTAAGGTGATTGCAATAAAGGAGGACGTTATGTGAAACAGCATGACATGTATCATAATAGCTTTGAACAGTCTTATAGAGAGCCTTTCGGTGCTGCACCGAAGGGCTCAAACGTTTCATTAACGATTGATGTTCATAATCATCACCAGGTCCAAAAGGTTGTTGTTCATTACATTTATGATAAATCAGATGAAGAACAAACAAAGGAAATGGATTTATATAGTGAAAAGCATTACTACAACAGCTTCGAAGCGACCATTAAAATGCCAGATGTACCTCAGTTGGTATGGTATTATTTTGAGATTGTATTAGAAGATAACACGTTTTTCTATGGACGTATATCGATTGAAGAAAGTGGAGAAGGAGTGATGTATGAACACGTTCCGCCTTCTTGGCAAATAACCGTATATGATCCAGAATACGAGACACCTAAATGGTGGAAGAATGCGACCATGTATCAAATTTTTCCTGATCGATTCCATGTAGAAGGAGATCCAGAGCTAGAGAAAGCACCAAAATCGAGCTTAATGCATACGCATTGGGAAAATGACCCTTACTACATTCGAGATGAGAATGGAGGAGTCGTTCGATGGGATTTTTTCGGTGGGAACATCCAAGGCATCATACATAAATTAGACTATATCAAATCACTAGGGGTTACCGTTATTTACTTGAACCCTATATTTGAAGCCGAAAGCAACCATCGATATGATACAGGTGATTACCACAAGATAGATCCATTACTAGGAACTAAAGAAGATTTTGAAAAGCTTATCGCTGAAGCGAAAGATCGTGACATTGAAATTATGTTAGATGGTGTATTTAGCCATACAGGGAGTAATAGTATTTATTTTAATCAACGAAATGAGTACGATTCTCTAGGTGCATATCAATCCAAATCATCCCCCTATTATGACTGGTATATTTTCCATGACTGGCCTGATGAGTATGAGGCTTGGTGGGGAGTAGGGACATTGCCTACACTAAACAAGGAAGTAGAAAGCTATCAACAATTTCTCGTTCATAACGAAGATAGCGTTATTAAAACATGGCAACAATCCGGTATGAACCATTGGCGCTTGGATGTTGCAGATGAATTAACGGATGACTTGATTAGACAAATCTATCAACAGCTGAAAACAGAGAATCAATCTAGTGTTCTATTAGGTGAGGTGTGGGAAGACGCCTCGAATAAATCAGCATATGGAAAAAGGAGAGAGTATTTCCTTGGTGGTGTGCTCGACTCCGTGATGAACTATCCACTTCGAGAGCTCATGCTAGACTTTATCAAAGGAGAAGTGGATGCTTACTTCCTTGATCGTCGTTTGCAGACGTTACGAGAGCACTATCCTAGAGAGTATTTTTATGCCTTAATGAACATGCTGTCTAGTCATGACGTAGAACGAGTCAAAACGATGCTTGATGAATTTTTGCCTGATGACCTATCAGATGAGGATCGAAGGAACATTATCCAGCAACAAATCAAAGCCTTGAGCTTATGGCTTTATACATTTCCAGGTATCCCATCTTTATATTACGGAGATGAAGCGGGCCTGACAGGTGGAAAAGACCCTGATAACCGTAAGCCATTCCCTTGGGGTAGAGAAGAGAAAGAGCTCGTTCATTGGTACACCAAGATCGGTCAATGGCGGCACAACCATGCAGCTCTTCGAACAGGGAGCTTTAAACCTCATGCCTTACACGATGATGTGTATGGATTCGAGCGCTGGGTGAAAAATGGTGTTGATGAATTTGGTAAGAAAGCCAACAACGAACACATGCTATACCTCATCAACCGTAATTATCATGAGGAAATAGAAGTAACCTTGTCCATTAGAAAGGGCAGATGGCAGCATATGCTTGATCACCGTATGTACCGAACTAAGAAGGGAAAGCTTACGATTACGTTAGCTCCTTGTGAGAGTATGTTGTTAAGACATATACATTAAGATAATCCCTTGGCGTACATTGTTTCGTCAAGGGTTTTTACATACGTAAACATAATTGAACATATTTAAATGAAATATATAATCTGTTTTCTACTCAAAAATATTTAAACCGTGCATTTGTAAGAAGTTTTTGTAAGTTTTATATGTTACTATAATTATAAAGATGCTACTAAATACATGATTCTAATTACATATCAACTAATGAATTATATAAGGGAGAGTGACTTGAGATTGGATAATAAATGGAAGTTGTTATTTTCAAATAGAGGGTTAACTTTAATTGAAGTCTTAGCCTCCATAACTATATTATCTATTATTATCGTTACATTCCTTTCTGTATTCACACAAACAGCAAGAACTAACCAATATTCTGAGACTATAATGGATGCTACTTATGTAGCACAAACACATATGGAGAATGTTTATAATGTTAGTACAACAAACACTTTTGAATATGGAATGAAAACCTTGAAGCAAATTGGCTATACACAAGAATCAACATCTGAGAATCGGTTTACTTTTTCAAAGAACAGCAAGAAATATTTTGTTGTTATTACTGTAGAGGATAAAGGAGACCTAACAGATGTTAAGGTGGAAGTTTTTAATGACAGTTCACTCAGTGATATAGAAGCACAGATGCAAACGCTCTTAACATGGGAGGAAGCGTAATTGATAAAGTTGTTACAAAACCAAAGAGGAGTCACTCTAGTTGAATTGCTAGCAGCTATAACATTACTCTCGATTGTACTACTTCTAATTGGTAATGTGCATATATCTGGACAAAAGCAATATATTAAACAATCTGAGCAAGTCGAGAAACAATCTACTGTTCGGTATGCCACTAATGTTATTACAAGAAATATCAGACGTTCTAACAACATAACAGTATCTGAGAATGAACTTTCAATTGATTCCGATAAATACAAGCTGGTTAAGGAAAAAATTATGAAGAATAATCATATATTTGTTGAAGATATTAAAACATTTAATGTGGAGAAAAAAGATAAAAAAATTACCCTTACAATAACAAGTGCTTCAAATCAAAAAAACCCTCCATCATTATCAACGGTTATTTATGTTAGGGAGTAGAGGGATATGAAGAATAAGTTTTTATTACAAATCAAAATGAATAATGAAAAAGGATTTGCTCTAGTAATAGTTATGTTAGTTCTATCAGTTTTATCTTTATTAGGATTGGGATTATTAGGACTAGTTATGAATAATGTTAAAATGAGTTCTGGAGAAAGGGACTTTCAATCAAGCTATTATATTGCTGAAGCAGGTGTTAATCAAGGAACCGTAGATATAAAAAAATTATCTCAAGAATCTTATAAAAAAACAGAAACAGAAATAGAATTTTATCAAAACCTAAATTCTTCCATTAATAATTATAATAAGTCTTCAAAATCAACAATCCAACAATTTGAAACGTCATTTGGGGAGAAACCAGTGGCTAATATAGAGATAAAAGAACTCTCAAAAAAGGGTTCATATGAAATTTTATCTACTGGAACGATTGATCAAAGAACCAGAAAGGTAAAGAGAGTTATTAATGTTAGCTGGGTTTCTAAATCAACACTCAATATCCCAAATGATATTGCAGTCTACGCTGAAAATAATATCTCTTTAAAAGGCGGAGCAAATATTAATGGTAATATTGGTACAAGTTCTGAAGAAGCTAATTCAATTGAATTAAAAGGTGGTTCATCAATAAATGGTGATGTTTACGTCCCTTTAGGAGCGGAAAACATTGCAGTTGACGCACCTCATTATATGAATGTTCCTAAACCAAAGTCAGTAGAATCTCCCAAGAAATTTGAACTACCACCGTTTCCCAGCTACCCTAATCCTCCCCTTTATCCCAATCAGACTGTTAAAAAAAGCGAGTGGAATCAATATGAAGTCGTCAAGGATGGAGATTTAAGAATAGATAATTGGATGGTGAATGATTACACTCTATCTTTGGAAAAAGATGTTAAGTTTAATGAAATTAGGTTAACAAGTAACAATTCACTAACAGTTAATATCGGTGATCAGCATCGTTCAATAGTTGTTGAACACTTGAATATAAGCAATGGAACTCTCGATATAAAAGGTACTGGTTCATTAACGATTTATGTAAAAGAGGAGATCACTATGGGATCCGGCAGTATATTAAATGGAAGTGAAGAAGTAAAAAAACTTAATATTTTCTTAGCAGATTCACAGAAGACAAAAAAGTTCAAGGTTTCAGGTGATCAAAAAATATATGGCTCTATTTATGTAGAAAAAGCAGACATTGATATAAGTGGTGGAGGAGAATTCAGAGGACATATATTTACTGGTGGTGATAATTTCAAAGTAAGTGGAGGTGCATTAGCTGCAGCCCCTTCACTTCTATATGCACCAAACGCAAGTTTTGTACTTTCTGGTGGAGGAAAAGTTTACGGGTCAATTATTTCTAAAGATTTCAGTGGAGTTGGTGGCACTAATGTTTGGTTTGATGGTGATTTAGACCTCAGTTATCTTCCTTTTATCCCTAGTGGTGATTCTGAACTTCCTGAAAATATGATTACAAAAGAACCTGTAAGAGAAGTATCTTAATGTATCTGCAGGTTTATAGTATCTATTGACAAAGGTATCTCAATGAGTGAAAGATGTTAATTGATTGCAAGATTAGGGAAATGAATATTGTATAAATAAGCGAAGAGCGGGGTGAATACATGGAGCATACATCGCTAACCCTACAAATCGACGGAATGGGACGCTTTGTGATTCCGAAAGAAATGCGTGATGCGTTAGGTTTTGAAAATCAAGGGCTTGTTATCGACTCTCTATCTAAACGAAGAGGGATTTCGATTTCAAAGGCTCCAGCTAATACGGCTAAGAAGAACACTAAACGACTAGATGTAGATGGTCGGTTGTTAATACCTGCTCAATTCAGAAAAGAGCTTGATTGGGCGAAGGGAAAAGAGCTTGAGTTAGAAATAGAAAAAGATTATGCTGTGCTACAGGAAAGCCCTAGTCGATGTACCATTTGTGGGAATAAAAGACAGTTACTTGAAGTGAAAGAATCATTCTTATGTGAGGATTGTTTATCTACCGGGAATACCGTTTATATTGAACAGTGGCAAAAAGGGTTGGACAAGCTAGTCCATCAATATAAGTCCTATTGTGAAAAAGCGGTATCTTTTGAAGATGTTGAGGACGTCCATCAAGCACGAGTGAAGGGAAGACGCCTTGAAACTATCCTATTTTTCATTGGTGTAGGAAAAGGCCACGGGCTAATTGAACGAATTCAAGAAGCGCATGATCGTCTTGGCAAGGTACGTGAAGGTGATGTGTTCATAGATTCCTTTAAGGAAAGAGCAGAACAAGAGGAAGATTCAGACCGAGCACAAGTTTACCTTCAATATAGTGAACTTCGAGAAGATAAACGCGAAAAGCAACAAAAGAAGCTAGCAAAAAATTTACCCGAAATCATTGATGATGGATTTATGGAAATGTGGGAACAGTTCAAAACACAAGAATTACGCAATTATCTCTTACCATTAAAGATAGATGAGAGACTTAACGAGTACGAACGTACCTTTGAAGAATTAATCCAAACATTTAATAACGAAGTAGCCGAGAATGGAAAAAATGATAAATCATCATTAAAAGCCCTCCATTCAGTCCGCATTGAAGCGAAAGCACTGCGTTATATTTGTAAATACCTTGGTGATATGTATGGAAAACCTTATAAAAAGAAAGCCAAACAATATAAGGAAGTACAACGCAACCTCGGGGATATTAATGATTTACGTGATTTCTTAAAGGAAATCAAACAAAATCAGAAAAAGGTAGATGTAAGCAAACAACAAATCCAACAAGTAAAAGATCAGTTGAACCAGGAGCTTGAAGACTTATTGGAAAGTGTTGAAGTAAAAGAGCTTACGACCACAACGTAGGGATATTGTTTCACGTGAAACATTTTCGTAATGCAGAAAAAATCGGCAAACTATTTTAGTTTGCCGATTTTTTATCTTCTCCTACCCTTAAAAAAGTCTTCTTCATAAGGGCTGCAAGTTCGAGTTTTGTAATGGTTTCGCAGTATGTGGATTTGATCTTTCCAGACGTTAAGGTTTTTGGTTTGGCTAAGAAATTTATTCGATCCCAATCATCGAACCAGTCACCGATACTAGCATCTTGATGGCTGACTTCCTGCCAGACGTTCTGTAATCTTGGGCTATACAATAATGGAGCTCCTGGCTTCAACTTGCACTGGTAGGTTTTTAAACGTAACGGGTAAGCGGAAGTATCTCTAGTATGATGAAACAAGTGCGGCCAATAATCCATACGAGATCCAGTATGAGGATGTTGGGAGGTCCAGGATAATACCTGTTTTAGTCTTCTTTTGTCTTTGAATAAAAGGTGGTACAACCGTTTGCCCAGCTCAATTCGTTTATGGATGGAAGCGAAATGATGGACGGTTTCTCCCATTAACATGATTTCAGTACCTTTTTGATATGGAAATAGAATATGATTTAAACTTAATAGCTCTTGAAGCTTAAATTCAATCGTCCCTAGCACGTTTTTCTGAGCTTGTTGAGAGTCTACCAATCTATGTTCTATATAATGTTGCTCATTTGTAATTAAAGCGTAGGTTAGTAACGTTTTGGATTGATGGTTCCAATAGTAATGCCAATTTGTTTCCATGAAGGACGAAATGTTCATAACTGGCAAAAGATGAAATAATGGTTTTTGTTGCTTTTGACTTTCTTCATACAGCAGTAATTGAGGGTAGGCATCTTGAAAAATTAACCAATTACCTCTCTCTAGGAACATAAAAAAGTCGATTTGTTCCTGTTCGGATAGTAAGTGAGGTAGGCATTCACCCTTTAAGTCAGTCATATTCCAACCCGAATTTCTAGATACTAAATGAGCTAACAAAGCCCATTCAATCTCTGGATACTCTTGATAAAAATTCAGATATGCTTCTGTCCGAGTTACATTGTCTTTATTGTATTGATGGGTTTTATGTGTAATACGATTGATAATCGCTTGCTCTTCCGTTGATAGAGATGATGGAGGGGTAGGGATGACGTTTTCTTTTACATTCTTCCCCTTCATTTCTTCCTTCATCTCCTGAATCATTTGGTAGTGTTGCTTTTTTTGTTTGAACGAAATGGCGCTCACTTCCCTCCTGCGGTAAAGAGGCATTGTTTGTAGATTGTATGATGTCCGAGGATAAAACATGAAGGTAGTTCTTTTTTGCTTTCAAGATGAAGTGTGAAACTTAACCTAATAAGTCATCCACATTATGCCTCTTTTCCTGAAAAAACTTTTCTGTCACAAAATACTGAATCACTCCCCTATATAAAAGGGCGCGTTGTCATTTGTTGTACATTCATCCTAGTAAACAACCCTGAAATTACAAAAATATGATATGGTAATGCATAGGAAATTTCATAGGTAAGAGAAGTTTATATACAGTTAGGGGACGTTTACATGGACAGCTTTAATAGTCAGTTTTTATATTCCGTTTTAATCATCGCACTTGGATACATCTTAAAACGAACCAATTTAATTAAAGAGCAAGATGGGGAAGGTTTAGCCAGGATTATCTTTAATCTGACGCTGCCATCGTTATTAATCGTCACCTTTCATGATATTGAAATCGATTCCTCCTTAATCCTATTAATTGTAATAGCAATTGTTTATGGATTAATTCAAGCGGCGTTGGGTTTATTTCTTTTTAAAAACGAAGAAAAGCGGACAAAAGGCATGCTATCGATGATGGCACCTGGTTTTAATATAGGACTGTTTGCCTTTCCGCTCGTTGAGGCCATTTGGGGGAAAGAAGGATTAAAGTACTTTGGAATGTTTGATTTTGGAAATGCGCTGATTGTATTTGGTGTTATTTATGTGATTGGTAGCATTTATTCTGATGCAGGTGAGCGTAAAGATTTGAAGCATGTAGTAGGGAAAGTAACTAAATCTGTTCCACTAATTACATACGTGACAGTGTGTACGTTGAATTTTACAGGGGTTACTATTCCTTCTGTTATCCTCCAAGTTTCAGAAACAATATCTGTTGCTAATATGCCGTTATCTTTATTGCTTCTTGGAATCTATTTGAACTTCTCTTTTGCGAAAGGATCTAGTAGGCAGATTATTAAACTGCTATCACTAAGATACGTAGTTGGACTAGGAATCGGTATTTTGTTGTTTATGTTTTTGCCATTTGAGAGTATGTTCAAATATACAGTTCTCATCGCACTAATTCTTCCTATGTCAGCTTCTGTATTGCCTTATGCAGTTGAATTTGATTATGATCGTAAATTTGTTGGTACTGTCTCTAACATTACCATTATCGTAAGTTTCTTTCTTCTTTGGGGAGTTGGGACCTTACTAATATAAAGGCTCTGTTAAAGTTTGGTGTTGATTTTGGATTCAACTAATCTAAATAGTTTTATTCAAGATAAGAAGCATAATATGGAATAAGGGCTTTTGGTGCTTAGTGGTTGAATCGTTGGGAATTCACTCGCTTTCCGCGGACAATCGGTGAAGCCTCCTCGTTCGGCATTCGCCTCTCTGCGGGGTCTTCACACGATCGTTTTTTCGCAGGAGTCTCGCAAATTCCCAACGATTCAACGCTATGTATTGTAGTACTTATCTAGGAAGGTATTTGCCTTTTAATTGGATTAAGGGGAAAGCTTCAACACTATTAACGCATATATTCAGGGTGGTAAGACATGCTAAAACCCATTTGATATCAAGGAGTTTAGGACAATCTGTTAACATCATTATACTCAACCTAGCACTAACTACGTTGGATCCGTTATCACTCATACCGATGGGCGGAGGGAAATGGTGAGACTCCTGCGGAAGAAGGGGCAATGCGAGACCCCACAGAGAGGCGTAGCCGAACGAGGAGGCTTGCATGTTCCTCCGCGGAAAGCGAACCATTTCACCGCAGCCCCTTCCTCATAAAAGTAACGGGTCCAGCTTCATAAGTTATTATTTAAGATTATGGTGCTTATATGGAAGAACATAAAACTGTTTCATTCTTATATCAACAATAAACTGTAACACAGCCAATATAAAAAAGCAGTTACTAGGCATTTTTACCTAGTAACTGCTTTTTTTATAGATCATCATTACAAATTGGTACTTGGAATTAGCGAGGCGTTTGCACATTTCTTCATTTTTTACATGTACTATATTGACATCTCTTATGAAATGCTTTAAAGTTACGAGTATTCAAAAAATTATAATTAAACACGTATAGAACCTATTGCTTTTATCATATAGTTGAAAGAATACTAAAGATGAAAAGGCGATTTTTTTTACCCGTAAAACCTACAATCCCGATAAATAAACTAGGGATATAGGTGAGCCTTTTATTTTTACCATGTAGAACATACCTCTTATCAGGAGTGACGGAGGGAACTGGCCCGCAGATGTCCGGCAACCTGCTTGTGGAAGCAAGGTGCTAATTCCAGCAAAATGACCATCATTTTGGAAGATAAGGCAACGTTGAATGTTAATCTGCCTTTCCAAAATGGGGAGGCAGATTTATTTGTGTAGAGGATTATTTTTATCATGATCAATCGAAGGAGGTTGATGGAATGACAACAACAGTTACGCATGAAAATTGGGAGAGTAGTGAGAAGCCTGTTTTCGATATTATGACTCCCACAAAGGGAGCGCAAGAGGTGTTGGAATGGTCTTATCATCATTACGGTGATGATATCGTATATGCTTGTAGCTTTGGTGTAGAAGGAATGGTCATGATTGATTTGATTGCCAGAGTGAAGCCGACTGCAAGAATCATTTTCTTAGATACAGAAATCCACTTCAAAGAGACATATGAACTGATTGATCGAGTGAAAGAGCGTTATCCTGAACTACAAATCAAAATGGTGAAACCTCACCTTACACTTGATGAACAGGCAGAAGAACATGGAGATGCTTTGTGGGAAAGAAATCCGAATAAGTGCTGTAACATAAGGAAAATCATCCCATTGGAGAAGGAGTTATCTCAAGAGGAAGCATGGATTTCTGGTTTGCGGAGAGAGCAGTCTCCTTCTAGAGCATCTACGGATTTTCTAAATAAAGATGACAAATTTAAAGCCGTTAAAGTTTGTCCGTTAATTCATTGGACGTGGCAGGATATCTGGAATTATGTGCGCAAAGAGGATCTGCCATATAATCCACTTCATGAGCAAGGATATCCAAGTATAGGCTGTTCTGTATGTACGGCTAAAGTAACCGATTCTGGTGACTCACGAGCTGGGAGGTGGGCAAATACAGACAAAACGGAATGTGGTCTTCATTCCGATTCTTAGAGTAATAGATAAGGAGATTATCCATGACAGTATTGGCGATTGCGGTAGCACTGTTTTTTGCAATGAACATAGGGGCAAGCGGCGCAGCAGCAGCAATGGGGACCACATTTGGTTCTGGTGCCATTGAGAAAAAAAGAATGGCGCTAATTCTTTGTAGTGTCGGTGTATTATTGGGAGCTTCTTTTGGTGGTCAGGAAGTTGCAGAAACAATCGGAAGTGGCGTTATTCCTTCTTCCATTATCAATTTGAAAGTTGTTTTGATTATTCTTTTTTCAGCCACCATGTCCCTATTTATCGCCAATATGCTAGGCATACCATTATCGACTAGTGAAGTAACAGTCGGAGCTGTCATTGGAGTCGGTATTGCCAGTCAAATTCTATTCGTTGAAAAACTGCTCTTCCTGTTATTGATTTGGATTTTGGTCCCAATCTGTGCTTTCTTGTTAGCTCTTTTTGCTGCAAAAGGTATAAAGCTTCTGGAGAACCATTCTTCTGCCATTCATCAGCCCAATTGGCAAAAACGATTCACGTACCTCCTGATTGGGGCAGGTTTTCTGGAAGCCGTGGCAGCGGGGATGAATAACGTCGGAAACGCGGTAGGCCCACTCATTGGTGCAGGGGTGCTTTCCATGAATACAGGTACTGTTATTGGTGGTGTTTTTGTAGCACTTGGTGTGTTGTTGTTTGGGGGAAAGGTACTGGAAACAAACGGCAAACGAATCACACGTTTTTCCTTGATAGAAGGATGTTCCATCACAAGTATTGGTGCTGGACTTGTTATAGCGGCATCTATTTTAGGAATTCCTGTTCCGCTAACACAAATTACGACATCCGCCATTATGGGAGTAGGAGCAGGAAAGAGTGGTCAGATCCTTTTCAAGAAACGTATTATCAAGAGAATGTTAATGGTGTGGGCTGTGTCCCCTGTATTCTCCTTAGTCTTTTCTTACGGATTAGTAAAATTGTTTTTAGAAAGTGATATGTATTCCCTTGTAGCCATTGGAAGCATGTTCTTGGCCACAGTAGGGTCGCTGTACCTCATTAAAACAGTACGAGAAGAAAAAGCAATGATTAATGAACAAGGTAGTGGCATCTAACTAATTATTGGAGGGTTACAAATGACAAAGAGCGTACCGCATGGAGGAACATTAATTAATCGATGGGATGCAGACTTTTCTTATTCCCATATCCAAACAGAGGTTGAACTTGATGCGATTGCATTAAGTGATTTGGAGCTTATTGGTATTGGTGGGTATAGCCCATTAACTGGCTTTCTAGAAGAAGCAGACTATCAATCTGTGGTGGAGAATATGAAGTTAGAGAATGGGCTTCCTTGGAGTATCCCGATTACACTTCCGGTTACAGAAGAGAAGGCAAATACGTTGAGCACTGGAGATGAAATCCGTCTTGTCTATCAAGGGGATGTCTATGGTGTGCTGACCGTGAATTCTATCTTTTCACCGGATAAGTCGAAAGAAGCACAATATGTGTATCAAACAACAGACGCTGCCCACCCTGGTGTGAAAAAGGTGTATGACCGTCCTGATTATTATGTTGGTGGTCCGATTACGTTAATCAAACGAACACCGAAGGGGCGTTTTACGCAATATTATAAAGACCCTGTCGAGACGAGGAATTACTTCACGAAACAGGGGTGGGAGAACATCGTTGGATTCCAAACAAGAAATCCTGTCCATCGTGCCCATGAATACATTCAAAAGACCGCACTTGAAATCGTCGATGGTCTATTTTTAAATCCATTGGTAGGCGAAACGAAGTCTGATGATATCCCTGCTGATGTTCGGATGGAAAGTTATGAAGTCATCCTGGAAAACTATTATCCTAAAGATCGAGTGTTCTTAAGTGCCTTCCCTGCAGCGATGCGTTATGCAGGTCCAAGAGAAGCTGTCTTCCATGCATTGGTGCGTAAGAACTTTGGCTGCACCCACTTCATAGTTGGGCGAGATCATGCAGGTGTAGGCGATTATTACGGAACCTATGACGCGCAAAAAATATTCTCAAACTTTACAGAAGAAGAATTAGGTATTAAGACGTTGTTCTTTGAACATAGCTTCTATTGCAAAAAGTGTGATGGAATGGCCTCTAACAAAACATGCCCACACGATAAAGAGCATCATATGATTCTGTCCGGTACAAAAGTGAGAGAGAAGCTACAGCGTGGTGAAAAATTACCTTCAGAGTTCAGTAGACCAGAGGTAGTCGAAACATTAATCAAAGGGATGAAACAGGATACGGTCCAAACAGGAGGAAAAGAGTAATGAGCGAACAACGAAATTTAACTTGGCATGCATCTACTATCACGAAAGATCTCCGTCATCGGAAAAATGGACATAAAAGTGCCATCCTTTGGTTTACAGGCCTTTCTGGGGCAGGTAAATCCTCTATTGCTAATGCTGTTTCTTTAAAGCTATTTGATGAATCTATTCAACATTTTGTCCTCGATGGTGACAATGTACGCCATGGCTTGAATAAGGATCTTGGCTTCAGTGAAGAGGATCGCAAAGAAAACATTAGAAGAATAGGTGAAGTAGCCAAACTATTTATTGATAGTGGTCAATTTGCCATTACAGCCTTTATCTCTCCTTTTCAAGAAGATCGAAATGCGGTGCGTGAGCTTGTTGGAGAAGATGAATTCATCGAGATTCATGTGAAATGCTCGTTAGCTGAATGCGAAAAGCGTGATCCAAAAGGACTTTATAAGAAAGTGAAACAAGGGGAAATCAAAAACTTCACTGGTATTGATTCTCCTTATGAAGCACCGGAATCACCTGAGATTGTAGTAGATGCGGAGAACGACTCCGTGGAAGCATGCAGTGACCAAATTATTGCATATTTACATGACCAGCAATATATCTAATAAGTAAAAGCAAATCATAAAGGGGGCCATTAGATGGGGAAGGTATATCTTGTAGGTGCTGGACCTGGGGATGCAGATCTTATTACCGTGAAGGGACTAAAATGCATTCAGCAGGCAGATGTTATTTTATACGATCGCCTTATTAATACAGAGTTATTGGAACATGCCAAAGAAGATGTGGAGCTAATCTATTGTGGGAAGCTTCCGAATCATCATGCATTACAACAAGATACGATTAATCACTTCCTGGTGAAGCATGCTCGTAAAGGTAAGGTGGTTACGAGATTAAAAGGAGGCGACCCATTTGTTTATGGACGTGGCGGCGAAGAAGCGGAAGCCCTAGCCAAAAACGGTGTTACTTTTGAAGTCGTTCCTGGCATTACATCTGGAATCGCAGCACCTGCTTACGCTGGTATCCCAGTAACCCATCGTGAACTTGGCTCTACATTTGCATTTGTTACCGGTCATCAGAAAGAAGGAGAGGACGAAGAGCTGCGCTGGGAAAGTTTGGCGAAAGGAATTGATACGTTAGCCATTTATATGGGAGTAAAGAATCTTCCTTATATCGTTGAAAAACTAACCAAGTACGGACGTAGCTTTTCAACCCCTGTAGCGCTCATTCATTGGGGTACCACCCACGAGCAAAAGGTGACGACAGGAACTTTAGCCACCATTGCTGAAGATGCAAAACGAGACGAAGTCAAAAATCCAAGTATGATTATTGTTGGAGAAGTTGTAAGATTCCGTGATAGCATTAGCTGGTATGAGAAGCTACTAGAGGAGCAGGATGAACAAGCGATAGTGGCAAATGTAAACTAAGGAGAGGTTGGCAATGCAAGCTGTACTTTATGTGTGCCACGGAAGTCGAGTGGCAGAGGGAAGACGACAAGCTGTATCCTTCATTGAGCAGTGCATGGAAACCGTTGATGAACCAATACAAGAGGTATGCTTTTTGGAGCTAGCTCATCCTACGATTGAAGAAGGGGTACAAACGTGTATCAATAAAGGCGCGACAAAGGTTGCGGTAATACCGATACTATTACTTTCTGCTAATCACGCCAAGCACGATATTCCAGAGGAGCTTGAGCCTATAAAGCAGTCTAACCCTTCGATACAATTTCAGTATGGCGCACCATTTGGTGTACATGAGCGCATTGTTGATATTTTACTAGAACGTATCCATGAGCAGGATAGTGAGCTTAGTGAAGAGGATATGATTCTACTTGTAGGTAGGGGTAGTAGTGATGAAGCGGTTAAGGAAAACTTTCGAGAGATTGAATCCTATGTGAAAGAAAAGACCAAGATACATAAGGTGGAAACCTGCTACCTTGCTGCGGCTCATCCTACCTTTGCAGAAGGGCTAGAACAAGCTAAAGCTTCAGAGGCTAAACGTGTATTTGTTGTTCCTTATTTGCTATTCACGGGGGTTCTCATGCAAGAAATGACAGAAGCGATAGAAAAGCTATCCTCTCCACAGCCTTTTATCCTATGTAACTACCTTGGCTATCACCCCAACCTTCGTGAAGTTTTACGAGATCGGGTGTACGAGGCGATAAGTACATGAGTTCCTATCCAGTTATGTTGAATCTTACGAACAAAAAAGTTCTCGTTGTAGGTGGTGGAGCCATTGCCTATAGAAAGATTGCTGGCTTACAAGATACAGGCGCGAGGATTCAGGTTGTTGCCTCGACAGTGGATTCAGACATTGAAGCGCTGGAACGTGTAGATGCTATTAGCGTTGAACGAAAGACTTTTGAGCCGAGTGATTTGGAGGGGGCTTTTTTGGTGATTGCGGCGACAGACAGCAAGGAAGTCAATGATTGGATTAGCAAGGAAGCAGCAGATCATCAGTTAGTCAATCGAGCAGATGAATCTGCCGCTGGAAATACCATCATCCCTTCTAGTATCAAAAGAGGTAAACTGACGATCGCTGTTTCAACAGAAGGCGCAAGTCCAAAGCTTACCAAGCAGATTAAGCAAGAGCTCACACGAAAATATGACGAGTCATATGAAGCGTATGTTGACTTTTTACATGACGTCCGCCGTCATCTTCAACATTCCAATCTGAATCATGAAACGAAGCATCAACTCCTTGAGCAAGTTCTCGAGGATGAATATCGAACATCTCCCTCCAAGCGTCAACACTTCTTGTACCAACTCGAATTTGAGTATTTGCAGGATGAGTAAGTTGATTTTTAGTATCGGGAAAGGTGGAACCACTCTTTTGTAGAGTGGTTTTTTTATTGCTTAGGAAATTATAAAAATTCAATGCATGTGTATAACTAAAAAAGTGATGTGGCCACGTCCAGCTCCAGCTCCAGCGCCCAGCGACTAGCAAACTTCCTGCTCCTCCTTACGATAAGTCAACATCGAATCGCTACCGCTCTTCGTGTTTCCTTTATCTCATACGGAGCCGTCCAGTTTGTACGTCGCTAGCAGGGCGCTTGCGCTTTTGTTCTGTTTGTTTCTGGCACTGGAGCGAGGTTTCGAGGTATGGGCGAAGAAAGCTGACTTTTGAGCGAGATTTTGAAAATAGGAGCAAGAAAGGCAGAAATCGGAGCAACAATTTCATAATAGGAGCGAGAATGTAAAAACAGGAGCGACTTTTCAAATATTGGAGCGAACGCGCAAACCAGAGTAATTTATCCGAATCTAGAACCATCTGTAACCCGTTTATCAAGCCTTCCCTCTTTTGATATATATTACTTGCAAAAATAGTTAACCAGGTTTACTATTAATGGAGTGAATATATCGAGAAGGGAAGTTTATGATTGGATCAAGAGAAAATGAAGCTGATTTCTGAACTGGAAGTTACCATGCGAATGTTTATTAGAGATTTTCGGAAAGAAATGAATGAGCAGCTTGGTGAAGGATTTACCAATAGTGATGTTGCTTTTTTACGTATGATAAATGAATCAAGTAACGAGAATGTATCGACACTTGCATCTACGTTGAATGTTTCCAAAAGTCACGCTACGTCTGTTACAGATAGGCTCGTTGAGAAGGAACTTATTACACGTGAACGATCAACAAGTGATAGAAGAGTAGTGGTATTGGCTCTTACTGAGAAAGGCAGTGAGGTGCTTACGCATTTGGAGGGTATCCGAGAACAGTATATGCACCAACGTTTTGAACCATTATCAAAAGAGGATCTTACAGAGCTTATTCGCATTTATAAGCTGCTTTTGAATAAGGAGGAGAAGTAACGTGGAGCATCTGGAACATAGACAAAAAGTGACCATCATGATTGCCATCATGGCAGCGATGCTATTTGCAGCGTTGAATCAAACTATAGTTGGAACAGCGTTACCCGTCATTGTAGCGGATATTGGAGGAATGGACTATTTTAGCTGGGTCTTTACGATTTACATGTTAACGACAAGTCTTACAGCTATTCTAGTTGGTAAACTTTCCGATACGTATGGAAGAAAACCGTTTATTCTAGTCGGAATTGGCGTGTTTATTGTAGGAGCATTATTATGCGGAACATCTGTGAATATCTATCAATTAATTATCTACCGCGGCATTCAAGGCTTTGGAGGCGGTATGATTATGTCGACAGCCTTCACAGCTATCGGGGATTTATTCCCTCCACGCGAGCGCGGGCGTTGGCAAGGGCTGATGGCGTCGGTATTTGGACTCTCCAGTGTGTTTGGACCAACATTAGGTGGTTATATTGTTGATACGTTTAAGTGGAATTGGGTATTCTGGGTCTTCCTACCGTTTGGTATTGTTGCATTTATCATGATTTATAAAATGTTCCCGAACATCAAATCAAACGAAAAAACAACGGTTGATTACCTAGGAGCCATTATTTTAGCATCCACCATTACACCGTTGTTATTAGCCTTTTCATGGGCTGGGGAGACGTATGCATGGGATTCTGCAGTAATTATTGGCTTGTTTAGTTGGTCTGTAGTAGCGTTAAGTGTGTTTATTTTTGTGGAACAGAGAGCGAAAAATCCTATCATTCCGCTACACTTGTTTAAGAATAGTATCTTTTCAATCTCAAATGTTAGTGGCCTATTAATGGGGATGGGCATGTTTGGTGCTATTATGTATATGCCGTTCTTTATTCAAGGCGTTATGGGTATTTCAGCTACGAAATCAGGGTTTGTAATGATGTCGATGATGCTTAGTATGGTCATCACAAGTACAGTAGGTGGTCAACTCATTACGAAAACGGGTCGATATAAAATCTTCGCCATTGCTGGTTTACTCATTATGGGAATAGGGATGTTCTCGATGTCACAGATGACCGTGGAGACGACATTAGTTGGCGCGGTGCGTAACTTGATGATTGTCGGATTCGGTTTAGGATTGAGCTTCCCTGTCTTAACGTTAACCGTGCAAAACGCTGTTGATTATAAATATTTGGGTGTAGCTACATCGGCTTCGCAGTTCTTCCGGCAAGCGGGAGGAACGATTGGAGTATCGATCATGGGGGCTATTATGAATCGTATAATGGCTAATGAAATGCAAGACTTATCGATTTCATCTGGCCAAACCGCTCAGTTAGACAACATGAAGGCAATGGAAAATCCTCAAGTATTAATGGATCCAGATAAGATCAATCAGATTAAAGAAACCGTCCCTAGTGAAATGTTACCTGTATTTAACCAGGTCATTGATAAGGTGCAGGTTGTGTTAAGCACTGCATTAGGTGGGTCTTTCCTATTTGGGACGTTTATTTTAGGTGTAGCGTTTGTGCTTATATTATTCCTTAAGGAAATTCCTTTACGAATGACAAATAAAACAGATGAAGAATCGGCTAATGAGAATACTCAAGAAAGAAGTGTTCAAGAGTCTGAAGCTACTGTTTAATATACGAAAAACAAATGGTTTTTTCTATCTACCCAGATTTCAGCAAATAAACAAAGCAGCCCCACTGATGTACTACTACCTTCAGTGGGGCTTTTTAGTGTCTTATTTCAAGATGGCTTCTATAGCTTTTGCTACACCATGCTCTTCATTTGTAGCCGTAACCCAGTTTGCTTCTTCTTTCACAACATCTTGCGCATTGCCCATTGCTACACCATAGCCAGCCTCGTGAATCATCGCGATATCATTTAAGCTGTCTCCAATGGCCATCACGTTTTCCATGGAAAGGTCCAGCCACTTGGACACTTTTCGAAGTGCAGTAGCTTTATTAATTCCTATTGGGTTTACTTCGATATTGGTTAAGCTTGAGTTCGTTACTTCAAATGTACCTTTTTCTTTGATTTCATTCATAACGGTTTCGCGAAGTTCATCATCATGTATCTCAAAACCATATTTAATCCAGTCATACTCCTCTACTGCTTTTTCGAAAGGGAATTTACTACTGAATCGGCCTTGAACTGTTGAGGACCAGAAAGCTACATTGTGGCGATTGGTCAGTTCCCATAAGTGCTGAACATCTTCCATAGGAAGAATATTCCGTTCAACGAGGTTAAAATCCTGGTCGTATATTTCGCCACCATTGATGGTAACAAGGTAGGCAGATTCCCCAAGCGTCGTAATAATATCTTTACAGGTGGACAAGGCTCTACCTGTGCTGATGACGACATGAATGCCTTGTTCTTTCGCTTTATGAATGGCATTTTGATTTTCCTCTGAGATTTCATGATGTTTATTTAATAATGTACCATCCATATCTATGGCAATTAATTTAATATCTTTGTGCATGTGATTCTTGTCCTCCTTTTTGTCCAACAAATGACCACTCTTATTCTAATACAAAAATCTTAATACGGGTAGGGTTAAGAGCAAGAACATGTTTTATGTATTCTATTGTCCTTGAATCTTTTACACCTTTTCCATTCTCCAGTAGTATTAACATAAACGAATGGAAAATGGAGGGAGAAACCATGCCACACCAACAGAGAAAAGTTGCTGCAGTTCAATTCAATCCGAAATTAAACCGTCGAAATGCCAATATTAAGGAGTTAAAAGGGCTAGTTCGGGAGGCAGCGGAACATGGAGCGGATCTGATTGTAACGCCTGAGATGGCTACAACAGGGTATCACTATCTTGATCGTTCTGCTATATCTCCATATGTTGATACAATCCCTGGACTGACTACAGATCAGTTTAGTGAAATCGCTAAAGAATATCATACCTATATTGTCATTGGAATGGCTGAGGTGGATAGTGAAACAGGTCTCTACTATAATTCGGCAGCTTTAGTTGGTCCTGATGGATATATTGGGAAGTATCGAAAAATTCATCAATGGGTCGTCGAGAATTACTGGTCATGCTGGGGAGATATTGGTTGTCCCGTATTTGAAACAGAAATCGGTAATATAGCGATGATTATATGTCAGGACGCTACGTATTTGGAATCTGCTCGTCTTGCGGCAGTGAATGGAGCGGATATCTTATGCTTCCCGACCAACTCTTCAGGGGCTTCTATCTCGATGCTTCAACATTGGGCGGAAATGAATGGCCTATACATTGTGAGCGCGAATCGTTCTGATAAAGAAGAAGATTTTAATATGATAGGGGCCAGTGCTATTTGGGCACCTAGTGGTGAAAAGATTGCAGAAGCCCCGTTTACGAGTGAAGATACGGGAGATTCGCTCTCTATTCTCTATGGAACTATCGGTAAGAGTGACTATCACAATCCTGCTAAAAGTAGAATGCTGGAGCGTAGAATGGATGCGTATAAAGAGCTGATGCTATTTTTAGGTCCATGGGATTATACGAAAAATACACACTCTCGGTCTATTAAAGCAGCTACCATTCAATATGAACCTATCATTGGAGATAAACAAGCTAATCTTAGTAAGGTAAAAAAGCTGGTTAGAGAAAAAGTAGAGGATGACGTCAATTTAATCGTTTTGCCTGAGTTATCACTCCTTGGACCTGTTCAGACATCTAAAAAGCAAGACATTCAACCATTTGCAGAAACCGATGACGGACCTACCATACAGGAGATGAAGCAGCTAGCACGTGAGGTGAAATCCTATATCGTGTTTGGATTTGCTGAACAAGAGACGCCCCACTTTTATAATGCTGCCATTTTAATTAGTCCAGATGGAGAAGTCATCGGCAAACATCGTAAGATTCATTTAAATGAACATGATGATAAGTGGGCTACGCCAGGTAATCGAATCTTTGTGACACCAGTGAATGGATTTGGACGTATCGGGATGATGATTGGATATGATGCTACGTTTCCAGAAGTCGCTTCTGTTTTAGCAGTAAAACGAGCGGATATGATTTGTATCCCAGCAAGTTGGAATGGCGAGCACGGAGTTGAGTTATCTATGAGCCAACAAATTTTCCCCCGCCCCTATCCAAAAGGAACTGTCTCTACATGGGATGCTGTCGCTAAAGGAGCGCAGGCTTATACAATTGTTGCGAATTTCATCGGTACCTCCTATGACTTTAAAGGACGCAGTGCTATCTATAACCTTGATCAAAATTATGTGCACGATCAAACGGTCATTGCTTCTGACAACCAAGAGGAAGTGTTAGTCAATCAATTCCAAACGATGAAGACGGACTGGTGGTTGGATCAGGAAAAATTAATTTTAACGAGGCGAACTTCCTATTATAAGCCGCTTGTTACGAAAGTCCCTCCCTTCTTATAGAGAGTGGGACAATCGTGCTGACAATATTTTCTCAAATTTTACAATGTTACACATAATTTACGGAAAATTAAAACATTTAAAGCGCTATCATGTTATTCTTACAACTGTATTCAAAATATGGGAGGGGAATTTCATTGCGAAAAAATAAGCTATCCTTGAAAGTATTGTCAATTGTTGCGGCAACATCAATGGTACTTAGCGGATTTACGGGAGTATCATCTGTAAGTGCAGATGATCATAAGGACAAAAAACATAAGGAGAACAAACAACATAAGATTGAAAATGTTATCTTTTTGATTGGTGACGGAATGGGACCTTCTTATACAACGGCATATCGTTACTTAAAAGATGACCCGTCTACGGAAATGATGGAGCCTACTGGTTTTGACCCATACTTAGTTGGAATGCAAAAAACAAATGCGGACGACCCTGAGGAGAATATAACAGACTCTGCAGCAGCAGCGACGTCGATGTCATCAGGCATTAAAACGTATAATGGTGCTGTTGCGGTTGATAATGATGAATCTGAAGTAGAGACAGTACTAGAGCAGGCGAAAGAAAACGGTAAATCTACGGGACTTGTAGCAACGTCCCATGTCAACCACGCGACACCTGCTTCCTATGGTACACACAATGTTAGTCGTGATAACTACAATGAAATAGCAGATGATTATTATGATGAAATGATTGATGGGGAGCATAAAGTCGATGTGCTCCTTGGAGGCGGAACGAACTATTTTGACCGTGAAGACCGTGATCTTACGGAAGAGTTCCAAGAGGACGGTTATAGCTATGTAACAACAAGTGAAGAGCTAGAAAACGACGACAATGAACAAGTACTTGGTTTATTCGCACCTGTGGGTCTTCCTAAAATGAAAGACCGTACAGAAGGAATTCCATCCCTAGAAGAAATGACAACAAGTGCAATTGAGCGCCTGAAAAAAGACGAAGACGGCTTCTTCCTTATGGTAGAAGGAAGTCAAATTGACTGGGCAGGCCACGGAAACGATATCGTAGGTGCAATGAGCGAAATGGAAGACTTTGAAAAAGCCTTTAATGCAGCGATTGAATTCGCGAAAAAGGACAAGCATACATTAGTTGTTGCTACTGCTGACCACTCAACAGGTGGCTTAAGTATCGGTCGTGGTGGGCCATACAAATTTAATCCGCAGGCAATCAAAGATGTGAAGCGAACTCCAGACTTCTTTGCTGAAAAGATTGAGAATGGCGCAAATGTAAAAGAAATCTTGAACGAATACACAGAATTTGAAATTACCGACGAAGAAGCCCAATCTGTAGAAGAAGCGAAAGATCAATTAGATGAGAATAGTTATGCCGTGTCCGATGCAGTTGCAGAAATCTTTAACGTTCGTGCTCGTGCAGGCTGGACAACTGGCGGCCACACAGGTGTAGACGTACAAGTATATGCATATGGACCAGGCAAAGAAATGTTCATGGGTATGACAGATAATACTGATCAAGCTAAGAGTATCTTCAAGGTGTTAGAAGATGACAAAGCACGTGATGATCATGATAAGGATGACCATGGCAAAGATGATGACGATCACGGTAAGAAAGACCATGTGAAATTCAAAGATTTTGATAA
Organism: Pontibacillus yanchengensis Y32; assembly: GCF_000770635.1. GTDB lineage: Bacteria > Bacillota > Bacilli > Bacillales > BH030062 > Pontibacillus > Pontibacillus yanchengensis. The sequence continues at coordinate 773 of NZ_AVBF01000026.1, read as the reverse complement.
GGACGACTTTGGCTTTGAAGAAGTACAAGATCTAGTCATGAAGGACATCATTCATGGTTTCATGGACAATACATTCAAACCGCAAAATAAAATTACTGTACGCCAAGCGCAAATTCTACTAGAAAATTCTACAGATGAAGAAGTAGAAGTAGAAATGGAAGGCGACTTAACGTTTGGAAAATTAGCGGAACTATTCGTAGACACGCTAGACCTTGGCGAAACTGGTTCTTTTGAAGAGAATGTCGAGACAATGAAAGATGCTGGTATCTTCACAGAAGTGGAATATACAGCAAACGACAACGTACCTCGCGTGAAGTTCTCTATCTTCCTTCATAGAGCTTTGAGTAATTAATTTCATTAACCTGTAAGTTTAGCCTCAGACGATATTGTCTGAGGCTTTTTTAGTTTATGGCTATGTAAAAGATTGGTGTTGATTTTGGAATCAACTAATCTAAATAGTTTTATTCAAGATAAGAAGCATAATTTGGAAGACTTGGATTCGAGATAATTTGGGATGGAGGGATTTTTCCGTTGCTTTAGATGGAATAAAGGTGGCCTGGGAACAACTCGCGTCCTGCCGGCGAGCTGGCAAGCTACCTTCGGGAAGAACGCCCTCAGGGGATCTTGCCTACCTCTTTCTCCGGCGGGAGTCTCGTCGTTCCCAGGCCACCTTTGCTATTGTTGGGAAGAACGGAGATATGGATTGATTTAACGAGCAGGAATGCATAATACGTTATGACAAAGCTTAGCTTGGAATTATGACCTCTCTTTTC
>NZ_AVBF01000025.1 GCF_000770635.1 Pontibacillus yanchengensis Y32 | reverse complement strand
TCGGGGTTTCACCCCCGCAAGAGTAGGACGCCGCCATGCTTTCGTATCTATTTCTTCTTAAGAACATGAAGTTATGAGCATGTTCAGGATTTAGATTTTTAATATTACCGCGGGGTGGAGCAGTCTGGTAGCTCGTCGGGCTCATAACCCGAAGGTCGCAGGTTCAAATCCTGTCCCCGCAACCAAATTTTTATTTTCTTACTACGTCGATTAAACATCATTGTTAGAAAATAATAGTAGTGCTTTGGTGCAACCAATTTTTTTCTTACTACATATATAGTAGAGAATCACTTCAAAATGGTCCGGTAGTTCAGTTGGTTAGAATGCCTGCCTGTCACGCAGGAGGTCGCGGGTTCGAGTCCCGTCCGGACCGCCATTTTTTTAAAATGGATTACATATTCAATTGTTTACACAGCCTTAGGAATTTTCCTAAGGCTTTTCTAATGGACTTTTTTATCATTTAAGGCTTTGTACAGTAGGGTCAGTCTATGTCTAGCTTTACTGCCCAGCATCTAGTATGCTTCTGCTCATAACTCATCTGATAAAAAGAGATAAGGTAGAATTTTTCTTTTTCGCCTTGTTTTTGCTATGATATAGATTAGCATAATGGATTTTAAACGGAAGTTGGTGTTACGTATGAGCTCCAATTATACGATTCGTACCCAATCCCCTGAAGAGACAGCTAGCTTTGCAGAAAAACTTGCTTCCTTCTTACATGCTGGTGATGTTCTTACTCTAGAAGGAGATTTGGGTGCTGGTAAGACAACCTTTACGAAAGGGTTGGCCAAAGGGTTAGGTGTAAAACGAACCGTGAACAGTCCTACCTTTACGATTGTAAAAGAATATGAGGGTCGTCTGCCTCTTTATCACTTAGATGTTTATCGCTTAGAGGATAGTGATGAAGATATAGGTTTTGATGAATATTTTCATGGTGATGGGGTGTCTGTTGTGGAATGGGCACATTTTATAGCACCTTATCTGCCAACTCGTCGTTTGGATATTCGACTATCTTATAATGGAGAAACGGAACGTAAAATAGAATTGTCTCCGCTTGGAGAAGACTTTGAACGTGTTTGTGAGGAGTTAATGAAATGAATGTACTTGCCATAGATACTTCTAATCAGGCGTTAGGAGTTGCTTTAGTTAGAGAGAACGAGGTAATAGCGGAATACAGTACAAATGTGAAGCGAAATCATTCCGTACAGTTAATGCCAGCTATTGATCATTTGATGAAGGAAACCAATATGACTCCCCAGGACTTGGACCGCATTGCTGTAGCAAATGGACCTGGATCTTTTACTGGGGTTCGTATTGGTTTAACGACTGCGAAAACATTGGCATGGTCTCTTAGTATTCCTGTTGTAGCAATCTCGAGCTTAGAAGTTATTGCACGTAATGGACATTTCTTTGATGGATATGTTTGTCCTTTCTTTGATGCAAGAAGGGGAATGGTATATACGAGCTTATATGCTTCAGAGAATGGGGACCTAGTGCCAGTGGAAGATGAGGTAAATATGCTTTTGACTGATTGGATAGAGCGTGTCCGTAGTTATGAAAAACCAATTTTATTCTTAAGTAGTCAATTATCCATTCATCAACCTGTCATCAAAGAGCAACTTGGTAACCAGGCAGTTTGTCCACAGGATTTACCGGTGCATTTACCTCGTGCTGGAGAAATTGCGAAGCTTGCCATCTCTCGTGAACCTAGTTCTGTTCATGAGCTTACTCCTAATTACTTACGACTAGCAGAAGCTGAATCGAAATGGCTTGCTGCTCAACAGGAGAAGCAGAAAGATGAGTAATGCAATTGTACGGAGAATGGTCGATGAGGATATTGATAGTATTTTAACAATCGAGGAACAATGCTTCGCGACGCCATGGACTCGTGATGCATTTGATCATGAACTTCATGATAATCCTTATGCTTTATATTATGTAATTGAGATAGAAGGTACGATTATTGGATACTGTGGGTTGTGGTTAATTATTGATGAAGCTCATGTAACCAATATAGCCATCTTGCCTAGTTACCGTGGAAAACGCTTAGGTAATGCTTTGTTTAACGCCGTTTTGACACATGCAAGACAATTAGGTGCCATTCAACTTTCATTAGAAGTTCGAGTATCAAATGTTGTAGCACAAAAGATGTATCGTAGATTTGGGTTGATTCCAGGTGGGATTCGAAAAAATTATTATACGGATAATCATGAAGATGCTTTAGTAATGTGGGTGAAATTATAATGGAAAAAACAGCTCAATATGTATTAGGAATTGAAACAAGCTGTGATGAAACAGCTGTAGCAATTGTGAAAGATGGCAAAGAGCTTATTGCAAATGTCGTCGCTTCGCAAATTGAAAGCCATAAACGCTTTGGAGGCGTTGTTCCCGAGATTGCTTCTAGACATCACGTGGAGCAAGTTACGATGGTGTTGGAGGAAACACTTAACCAGGCGAATATGAGTATGGACGATATAGATGCGATAGCAGTTACAGAAGGTCCAGGACTCGTTGGAGCACTACTAGTAGGTGTAAATGCAGCGAAGGCGTTGGCATTTGCTCATCAGAAGCCATTGGTAGGAGTTCACCATATTGCAGGCCATATTTATGCCAATCGATTGGAACAGGAATTTGAATTTCCACTACTGTCCCTGGTCGTTTCAGGAGGGCATACAGAGCTTATCCTAATGGAGGAGCATGGATCTTTCGACGTTATAGGTGAAACACGTGATGATGCTGCAGGGGAAGCGTATGATAAAGTGGCGCGTACGTTAAAGCTACCTTATCCAGGAGGACCTCATATTGATCAGCTTGCCCATCAAGGGGAAGCTACGATTGACTTTCCTCGCTCCTGGCTAGGGGAAGGATCATTTGATTTTAGTTTTAGTGGTTTAAAATCTTCTGTTATTAATACGCTTCATAATGCAAAGCAAAAAGGGATTACCTATAAGGATGAAGATATTGCAGCGAGCTTTCAGGCAAGTGTGGTGGATGTACTGGCTACGAAAACCTATAAAGCTGCCAAACAATATAATGTCAATCAGGTGATTGTAGCTGGTGGTGTAGCAGCCAATAAAGGCCTTCGTGAACGCTTGAATGATCAATTCAGCGAGGAAGAAGGGATGAGTCTGCTAATCCCTCCATTATCTTTATGTACAGACAATGCAGCGATGATTGCTGCTGCTGGTAGTATTGCTTATGAGCAAGGTCACCGAGCAGGATGGGACCTTAATGGGAATCCTTCTTTAACGTTAGAGAAGTATGCTAGAAGAAGCACAGCTACAAACTAGATGAATGAAGATGCTGTTACTTTTGAAGTAACAGCATTTCTATTTGTACGTGGAAAAATGAAATAATCTTTGCTTGTGTATAACGTATGAAGCTAAAGAGATTATGCCTATATCCAACTCTAGCGCCAAGCTATTAATACAGTCTTGCTAACCGGGCGCCCTGAGCTTTTGCTTTTATCTAGGAAATTATAAAGTTCAATGCTTGAGTATACTGAAAAAGAGATGCGCCACGTCCAGCTCCAGCGCCCAGCGACTAGCAAACTTCCTGCACCTCCTTACGATAAGTCAACATCGAATCACTCATGTTTTCGTGTTGCCTTTATCTCCTACGGAATCAGGGGAAGTTCTGGGTTGAAGGAGGTTCGATTAAAATCGCTGCATCATGCAGCAACATCGAACTGACCTACGTCCTGTAGGCCCACATCACGTAGCAACATCGAACCAACCCACGTCGTGTGGGCCGGCTAAACGGGCGCTTACGCTTTTGCTTTTATGCATAGGATAAACGGCTTATGGGGGATAAGTTTTCAACAGGTTGTTCACAGATGTGTGGATAAGAATTTGTAGAGTTTTGTCATTGTGAGGTTGTGGATGTGTACAGAAATTGTGGATAAGTCTGTTGATAAATGTGGATAATGTGTATAAACCTGTGAAAAACCCACTATTTCAAAGATTAGTTGTGTAAAAAGTGGTGGATAACTTGTGTGTATTCACTTTTATCGCGATAAATCGACAATACATGCGCTTTCATGGGTATAAGTGTGCATATTCATCCACAATTGCATTCATGACAAATAAATCACCCTAGCCCATGATGTGGACTAGGGTGTGGATATTATTCCTCTTCTTGAAGCTGCTCCCATTCTTCCATGAGCGCTTCAATCTTTTGCTTGCACGTGTTGTTCTCTTCTGTCAGCTCGAGGGATTTCTCATGGTCTTGATAAATATCAGGCTGACATAATAAATCATCATTTTCTTCAATCTTCGCTTCGTGTTCCACAATTTCTGCTTCGATTTCTTCGATTCGTCGTTGTCGTTTTCTTGCTTCACGTTTTTGGGCTTTGTCTTGTTCATAGTCTAGTTTGTTATCAGATGTGGATTCTTGTAAATCTGGATTGGATTGTTGCTCAAACTCAGCAATTTCTTGTTCCTCTTGTTTCTTCTCTACATAATAATCGTAATTTCCGAGATAAAGGGTTGTGGAATCTCCTTGCATCTCTAAAATTTGCGAAGCGATTTTGTTGATAAAATAACGGTCGTGAGAAACGAAAAGAATGGTACCTGGATAATCCATTAATGCAGATTCCAATACTTCTTTACTATCTAAATCTAAGTGGTTGGTTGGCTCGTCTAATACAAGAACGTTAGACTTTTCTAGCATTAACTTTGCTAGCGCTAATCGTGCCTTTTCGCCACCACTAAGAGAGTTTACCGATTTTAGTACGTCTTCACCTGTGAATAAGAAATTACCAAGCACGGTGCGAACATCTTTCTCATCCATGTTAGGGTACTCATCCCATAATTCATGTAGCACTTCTTTGTTCGACTGAAGCCTGGCTTGTTCCTGGTCGTAGTATCCTATCTGTACGTTTGCGCCGTACTGTATCGTACCATCATTGGCTTGGAAGAAATCGGTGATCGTTTTGAGCAATGTTGTTTTTCCTACGCCGTTTGGGCCAACAAGCGCAAGCCGATCCAGGCGATTTACATCAAAGGTAACATTGGAGAAGACAGGCTTATTCATATCGTCATATTGGAATGTAAGGTCTCTAACCTTTAATACGTCATTCCCACTACGACGATTGATATCAAAAGAGAACTTAGCAGACTTCTCATCACCCGCCGGTTTTTCGACTGTCTCCATCTTTTCTAACTGTTTACGTTTGCTTTGAGCACGTTTTGTTGTAGATGCTCTGGCAATGTTCTTTTGAATGAAATCTTCCATTCGTTTCACTTCAGCTTGATGTCTCTCGTATCGCTTTAAGTCGCGCTCATAGTTGGCAGCTTTTTGATCAAGGTAGTTGCTGTAGTTTCCGAGGAATTTCTCAGAGGAATGGCGAGATATCTCATAAACAACATTCACGACTTTATCTAAAAAGTAGCGGTCGTGGGAAACGATAACGACGGCCCCTTCATACCCTTGTAGATATTGCTCTAACCAGTTTAGCGTATCAATATCTAAATGGTTGGTAGGCTCGTCCAGGATTAGAATATCAGGTTTGGATAAAAGTAGCTTACCTAGTGCTAACCTTGTTTTCTGACCACCACTTAGCGTTTCGATCTTGGTATTTAAATCGAACTCCTTGAATTGGAGGCCGTTTAAGACAGCTTTAATATCTGCTTCGTAATGATAGCCGCCCTCATTTTTGAAACGCAATTGTTTTTCATCGTAATCTTTTAATAGCTTTTGATAACGAGTTTGATCTTCTATTAGATCTGGATCAGCCATTTGCTGTTCCATTGTGCGTAATTCTTGTTCCATTTCACGGAGATGGGCGAAAACGTTAATCATTTCATCCCAAATCGTTTTATCCGATTCAAGGCCAGTGTGTTGTTCCAAGTAGCCTAATGTAGCTTCTTTAGGTTTATGGAGTTCTCCACCTTCATATGGAAGTTCTCCTGCCATTATTTTTAGTAGGGTCGATTTACCCGCACCATTTCGACCGACAATGGCAATCCGATCATTGGTGTGTACTTCTAATTTAATATTAGATAAAATAAGATCAGCGCCATAACGTTTTGTTATATTATTGGCTTGCAATAAAATCATGATCGTTCACCTCAATGAGTTAAGTGTATCTTATGCTTGGCGTTAGAAGCAAGATGATCGCTTTCATCATGCATGTCAGAATAATATACGATGAGGATCTTTTTTGGTACAATTTAGTGCATATAATAGATATAAATAATAGGCTACTTCGATCTTATCGAATGGAGTCTGTGCTTGTCACGAGGTAAAGACTGGGCGAGTGAGCTTTTTTAATAGAAAAGATCTAAGGCATCTTATCATCAAGTTGATTCTCCCCGCCTGCGCTCTTGGTATAAGGAGGTATTGATATGAGTGAGTTTACTCATTTTAATGAGCAAGGTCGTGCACATATGGTAGATATATCAGAGAAACAGGATAGTGTTCGTACTGCCATTGCATGTAGCAGTGTTTTGGTCGACGAAGAAATATTTCATGCCATTACAGAAAACAAACTAGAAAAAGGCGACGTATTGGGCGTAGCTCAGGTGGCTGGCATTATGGCAGCCAAAAACACTTCGAATTGGATACCTATGTGCCATCCATTGTCGTTAAAAGGAATCGACGTTTCGTTTGAATGGTCAGAGGAATCGAGAGGTCATCGTTTAACAATCCAAGCGAAGGTGAAAACAAAAGGGAGTACCGGCGTGGAAATGGAGGCGCTAACATCTGCGTCTGCCACGGCATTAACCGTATATGATATGTGTAAAGCACTTAATAAAGGAATGATTATTGGGGAAACGTACTTACTAGAAAAGACAGGTGGCAAATCTGGCGATTATCATAGATCGGCCGAAGACAAGGGGGAGGACTCATGGAAATAGATCAACATAAAATACCCCAGGCCACAGCCAAAAGGCTTCCACTATACTATCGGTTTATCAACAACTTACATAGTCAAGGGAAGCAACGAGTTTCTTCTAAAGAGTTGAGTGAAGCTGTCAAAGTAGACTCTGCTACCATCCGAAGAGATTTCTCCTATTTTGGTGCACTTGGGAAAAAGGGATACGGCTATAACGTGAATTACTTAGTAACGTTCTTCCGTAAAACATTAGATCAAGATGAAACAACGAAAGTAGCCCTAATAGGTGTCGGGAACCTTGGTACAGCATTCCTACACTATAATTTCACGAAAAATAATAATACAAAAATTGAAATGGCTTTTGATGCTAATGCTGAGAAAATAGGCAATGATATAGGAGGCGTCCCTGTCTATCATATTGATGAAGTAGAGGAACGCTTAAACGAGGATGTTTCTGTCGCGATTCTAACCGTGCCAGCACAAGCTGCCCAGGGAATAGCCGATCGTATGATTGAAGCGGGGGTAGTTGGGATTCTGAATTTCACGCCAGCACGAATCAATGTCCCAGCCCATGTACGGGTTCATCATATTGACTTAGCAGTAGAACTGCAAGCACTAGTTTACTTCCTGAAGCATTATCCAATGGATGAAGAAGAAGTGGAAGAGCCTGAAGAAGAATAATGTTTCACCAAAAGCTCGCATTTTGCGAGTTTTTTTGTTTGTTTAGCGAAAAAGAGCCTATTCATACTTTTCATAAGAATAAGCAATTGGGTAAACATTATATTATCTTTCCTATTTGAGCATATGGTATAGTAGAAAAATACTTCGAGTAGCGAAATAAAAGAGGAAGGGGGATACAATGAGTAGACTTCCAAAGAAATGGCTTGTTGTGGTCTCGGTTCTATTTGGAACCTTTACGGTCATTTTAAATAATAGTATGTTGAATCCTACATTGCCACGTTTCATTAAGATTTTTGATTCTGACGCGGTAAGTGTTGGTTGGATGCTAACCATCTTTATGGTAGCGATGGGGATGACCATGCCCCTGACTGGTTTTCTAGGAGACCGTTTTGGTAAAAAGAAAGTATATATTAGTGGACTTATTATATTTATGGTGGGTTCCATTTCAGGATCCTTATCGCCTAGTCTAGGCCTAGTTATCTTATCTCGTGCCATACAGGGAATAGCAGGTGGATTAATGATGCCCATTGCCATGGCGTTGATTTTTAATGCCTTTCCGAAGAATGAACGGGGACTCGCTGTAGGTGTCTACGGTGTAGCAGCTATGGTAGCTCCAGCAATAGGGCCTACGGTAGGTGGTGTGATTATTCAATACTTTGCCTGGCCGTTCCTGTTCTTATTTAACATTCCATTTGGTATTATAGGGATCATTTTATCCACGAAATTTCTAAAAGAAACAGAAAAGAATCCAGAACTCAAATTTGATTATATCGGATTTCTTCTCGTTACGATTGGTGTTGGGAGTGTCCTATACGCTCTTGGAAGAGGAAAAACACTAGAGGCATTAACGCAGTGGAGTAACATTGCTCTCATTGTAGGCGGTATAGTAGCGATTATTGCCTTTGTCCGCTTTGAAGATAAACAACAACAGCCGTTACTAAATCTTTCGGTGTTTAAGGTGCCTACCTATGCTATATCCACAATTGTAACAGGTTCCGCATCGATTGGATTATTCTCGGGAATCTTTTTACTACCGTTGTTGATTCAAGAAGTATATGGATTAAGTGAAGTGCTAACAGGATTATTATTCCTACCAGCAGCAGCTGCGAGTGGCATCTTTATGTCAGTAGGGGGACGCATATTGGACAAAAAAGGTCCAAAATGGGTCATTCCGATTGGCTTGCTTATACTGGCAAGTGCTACGACGGGATTAGGCTTCATTGGCTTATCTACCCCTTATTGGGTCATCTTAGCCCTCAATGCTGTCCGAGGCATGGGGTTAGGGTTCAGCAACATGCCAGCTACGACAGCAGGGATGAATGCTATTCCAGAACACCTCGTTGCCCAAGGCTCTGCCATGAACAACGTGCTACGACAGATAGCGTCCTCATTAGGCATTGTTTTCTTCTCTGTTTACTATGAAACAAGACGAGCACAAATTGCCGCTGGTCAGCCCAATATGACGGAAGCTACGCTACAAACGTTAAATGAGGCTTTCCTGGTTTCCACTGTGTTAGTGTTAATCGCCTTACCATTCTCCTTCTTTATGAAAGGTGTGCAAGATGATGAAGAAGAGGAAGAAGCAAAAGAAGCGCAATGACTGTGATGGTCATTGCGCTTTTTGTATGATGGCGTGGTTGGTATAAATGGTTTTGCGAATATATGGCGGTAATGGCGAATATCTTTAGTATTTCGCGAATATTTCAGGAATAACGCGAATAAACCATGAATTTTTGCGAATATCCTATCCCTTGGTATATGAAGAAAAAAAGACAGCCCCCTTTTGTTGAAGAGAGTCTGTCTAATCTGTTTATTTCTTTGAGTTTTTCATCTTAAAGTGCAATGTTACTAAACGGATGCATACTGCAAAATCAAATGTAGCAACGATGACTAGTAAAATCGTGATGAAATTCCAGATCGTCCCGTCTACACTTTGAATCGCAATATACGTGAAGATACCTCCCATAATGAAATAGAGGAAGGCCATCAAAAGAGGTGACGTTCGCATAAAGGATTTAGCCTCCAATAATTGTTTGAGCTTGTTCTAATTGCTTTTCCCATTGCTCAATTTGCTCTGGATCAATGGTAAATTGAATCAGTACTACAATTAAGTTCATTGCCATATGAGCAATGATTGGTACGATAATTCTCTTAGTTTGTACATATAAAAAGGCAAATACTAAGCCCATTGCAGTATATTTTATGGTGTGCATCAAATCCATGTGCACGACAGCAAAAATTAACGAAGAAATTAGTGCTGCAATAATGAAGTTAGTTTTCTTGTATATGGAGCCAAATAAAATCTTCCTGAATAAAAGTTCTTCAAGAATTGGCGCTAAGACTGTAATGATTATAATGAAGATTGGCATGCTTTTGGCGAAATTCATTAATTGTTGCGTGTTTTCTGATGCCTGAGGGATGCCAAGCCCCATTTCAATGAGTCCAGCTATAATTTGTGCTACATAGGCCAAAATGATACCTAATAAACTCCAGCCTAAAAGTTTACTTATTGGTAAATCTTTTCTTGTGAGGGAGGTTTCTTTCATATCAGGTCGAAGTAGTAATAGGATAATAATTAGAGCTGATGGAAAACTGATTAAATTCCATGTCACGATAAGTTGGCTTTTCTGATCGTCTGTAAGATTCTGAAGGTCGAAACCCCAGATTGCTCCAAGGAACGGAACCCCTACGAAACCAGAAAGTTGCATAAGTATATAGGTTAACATGACATACCAATATCGTCTTGGCAAAATACAACGACTCCTTTACACACACATTTCTTTCATTCTACGTATTGTAACACAAATTTAGACGAACTATTAAACGTTAGCACTCCGATTCTATAGAAAAAATAAAGAGGAAATTTTTATGGAAAAAATACATCTTTTTACTTGCAAATTTCTGAACAATTCATTATTATAATAAATGTGTTAGCACTCACACACAGAGAGTGCTAATAAATCAGATAACATGAGAAATCATATTGAAGACTAATGAGGAGGGTGTCTGATTTGTTAAAGCCATTAGGTGATCGTGTTGTAATTGAGGTTATTGAACAAGAAGAGACGACGGCAAGCGGGATTGTGCTTCCGGACTCTGCGAAAGAAAAGCCTCAAGAAGGTAAAGTTGTTGCTGTAGGTTCAGGCCGTGTAACTGACAATGGAGAAAAGGTTGCACTAGAGGTTTCTGAAAACGACCACATCATCTTTTCGAAATTTGCCGGCACAGATGTGAAATTCGAAGGCAAAGAATACTTAATTCTGCGTGAAAATGATATTTTAGCAGTACTTTCTTAATAAACTTAGACTGCTGCTTTTAGGGAGGAAAATGGGATAAGCCCATTCTCTACATAGCACAGCGAAATCGATAAATGAATATACGAAATACCTTACATTTCAAGGAGGTTATTTTTCATGGCTAAAGATATTAAATTTAGTGAAGAAGCGCGCCGTTCCATGCTACGTGGTGTGGACCGTCTGGCAGACGCTGTTAAAGTAACATTAGGACCAAAAGGACGTAATGTTGTTCTTGAGAAAAAATACGGTTCTCCCCTTATCACAAACGACGGTGTAACCATTGCGAAGGAAATTGAATTAGAAGACCACTTCGAGAATATGGGTGCTCAGCTTGTATCCGAAGTTGCTTCTAAGACAAACGAAATCGCTGGTGACGGTACAACAACTGCAACCGTACTAGCGCAAGCAATGATTACAGAAGGTCTTAAAAACGTAGCTTCTGGTGCAAATCCAGTTGGCGTACGTCGTGGTATTGAAAAAGCGACAGAGGTTGCGATTGAAGAGCTTAAGAAAATCTCTAAGCCTATCGAAGGCAAAGAGTCTATCTCTCAAGTAGCATCTATCTCTTCTTCTGACGAAGAAGTAGGTCAGCTTATCGCTGAAGCAATGGAGCGCGTTGGTAACGATGGCGTTATCACAATTGAAGAGTCTAAAGGCTTCAACACAGAAATGGAAGTAGTGGAAGGTATGCAGTTCGACCGCGGATATGCATCTCCTTACATGGTTTCTGACCAAGACAAGATGGAAGCGGTTCTAGAGAACCCATACATCCTAATTACAGATAAGAAGATCACAAACATTCAAGAAGTACTTCCAGTTCTTGAGCAAGTGGTACAGCAAAGCCGTCCACTGCTAATGATCTCTGAAGATGTTGAAGGCGAAGCACTTGCAACACTAGTTGTGAACAAACTTCGTGGTACATTCAACGCTGTATCTGTTAAAGCACCAGGATTCGGCGATCGTCGTAAAGCAATGCTAGAAGACATCGCGACAATCACTGGCGGTCAAGTTATCACAGAAGATCTTGGCCTAGAGCTTAAGAACACTACAATGGACCAATTAGGTCGTGCGAATAAAGTTGTTGTTACAAAAGATGATACAACAATCGTAGAAGGTGCAGGCACTGCTGAAACAATCGGCAACCGTGTAAATCAACTACGTTCTCAATTAGAAGAAACAACTTCTGAGTTCGATAAAGAAAAACTACAAGAGCGTCTTGCGAAGCTAGCTGGTGGCGTAGCAGTAATCAAAGTTGGTGCAGCTACAGAAACGGAGCTTAAAGAACGTAAACTACGTATCGAAGACGCACTAAACTCTACTCGTGCAGCAGTAGAAGAAGGTATTGTAGCTGGTGGTGGTACAGCACTAGTGAACATCTACAACCACGTAGCTTCTCTAGAACTATCTGATGACGAAGCAACTGGTGCGAAAATCCTTCTACGTGCACTAGAAGAGCCAGTACGTCAAATCGCTCACAACGCTGGTATGGAAGGATCCGTTATCATCGAGCGCCTTAAAGGCGAACAAGTTGGCGTCGGATTCAACGCAGCAACTGGCGAATGGGTGAACATGATCGAAGCAGGTATCGTTGACCCTACAAAAGTAACACGTTCCGCACTACAAAACGCATCATCCGTTGCGGCTATGTTCCTTACTACAGAAGCAGTAGTAGCTGACAAGCCAGGCGAAGATGACAACGGTGGCGGCATGCCAGACATGGGTGGCATGGGCGGAATGGGCGGCATGATGTAATACTTGGACCCCAGTCCAAATACCAACATCCCCATTCTTAACTAATAAAGCGATCAATCCAATTGTGGGTTGATCGCTTTTTTTATATTTATAAAAAAGATATTAATAAAATTCATATAAGTCTTGAAATGTTTCCTATCTTAACTTCCCTTAAGGTAGTGTGGGGTTGGACATACTATATATAACTTTTTATGTAAATTCTGTATAACAAAGCTACTATACCTCTTTTTAAACCTCATTTCAGATTAAGTGAGACCTTATTTTTTAAACCTGTAGGTGATATTCTATAAGTAGAAGAGGTGTTATATATGATTAGTGGAAGAATGATTCAAATCATGAAGTACTTAGAGGGGAAAGATGAGTCAAGTATTCGGGAATTAAGTCAGGAACTGGACTTCAGTGAACGGAAAATCCGCTACGATATAGACAACATTAATAGGCATTTAGAGACAAAGGGGTTAAAAGGGATTAGAAAGGAAAGTAAAGGGAGATTAGTTATTCCAGAAGACCTAACTTATAAAAATCTACAAGAGGAAGAAGAGTACTTTTTTAGCCAAGAGGAGCGAACTAGTATTATTTCCTTTCTTATCTTTTTTAATATCGAGCGCCTAAATTTGAATCAATTAACAGAGACGTTTAAAGTTTCTAGGACGACATTAAAAAATGATTTATCTATGCTCGAGTCTGATATGAAGAAAAAAGGAATTATTATTGAGTATGATCGAGGCTATAAGTTGATTGGAAATGAGACAAATATACTAAATGAGCGAGTGAGATTGTTCAGGGAGTATATAGAGTACTTTGATTCAGGTGAAGAGTTCTCTGATAGCTACTATCGTTTCTTATTAAACGAGATAAAGAAAGCGCTTAATCAAGTTGATTTGTTTGAAATAAACGATTGGACGAAAACATTCTTAAAGCAGATTGGCTGGGTGTTAAATGATGATTCGTATTATTGGTATTTAGCGAATATTTTTGTATTTACCTGGTATCTAAAAAATAAGGTAGACAACCCGCTTAAAGGTACGAATCTTATGTTTGGACCTTCGTTTGATATGAAAATTATCGAAGATTTAGAAGAGATTATACAATATAAATTAAATGAAGATGAATTAGAAGTACTAGTAGGTTTTGTATTCTTTACAAGTAAATATGCGAGCTTAAATGAAGAGCTAGACTTGATTACAACAGAAACAACAGTGAAAGAACTTATCTCTAATATGTCTGCTCGGTTAGAAATTCCGTTTGATCAAGATCCTATTCTTTATAAAGGGTTGCTGAATCATGTTGCTCCGTTATTACAACGCCTTCGTAGTAATGTGCAAATTTATGATGACGTGTTTAATGTAATCCCGGATGAGTATGAATACATTAGAGAAGAAGTGAGAAATTCAGTAAATGGCATTGAACTGCTGAATAAGATTAAAAATGAAAATGAACTAATACTATTAGCGATTCATTTTCTAGCAAGTACACAGCGAACCACCACATCACAATATAAAAATGTTTTGCTCGTATGTGGATTAGGATATGGTGCAATCACGATGATAAAGGACAAGCTAAATAGTACCTATCAAATAAATTATGTAGAAACGATTCCATTATATATGCTGAATGAATTCACTGATTGGGTTAATGTCGATTTAATTATTACGACATCAAAATTACACATAGATATCGATAAGCCAATTGTCCAGATTAATGCTGTCATGACGGAATCAGATTTTAAAAATTTAGAAAGTGCAGGATTACAAAAAAAGAATATCCTTACGAATTATTTCTCGATTAATAGAAGATTAGATTTCTTGGATGGGGAGACGAAAACAAAGGTAATGGATGTTATTAAAGAGGAGCTTGGTTATTCTCATGTTCGTATTCCAGAAAAATTATCCTTAAGTGATTTAATTGGAATCGATGCTATTCGGATAATCAATCAAGGCATGGAGTGGAAGGAAGCCATTAAATTAGGCGGTAAGATTTTGTCTGAAAATGGCTTTATAGATGATGCATATACGGATAACATCATAAAGATTCAGGATCAACTAGGATTTTATTCGGTGAAGGATCAGGAATTTGCCCTCTTACATGGGAATGATAGCAAGTTAGTAAAAGTAAGTAGTGTTAGCCTGTTAATCTGTAAAGAATCCATTTCCTTTGGCGATAAACAAGCGAAGGTAATCTTTTTATTAGCAAGCAAAGATAAAAAAGAACAAATCCCGGCTGTTACCGAACTTACCAAAATGACGTACCATACTGATTTTATTACCCAACTAGAACGAGCAGAAAATCCGATGGAGGCTAATCAGATTATAAGAGAGTATGAAAAGAAGATTAAATAATGAATGATGGAGATCAGGGACAATATGTTCCTGGTCTTTTTTTGATAAAAACGCCTCTACACAAACTCCCCCATTAATCTAAGTAGTATAAGGGATAACTTTTTGTAAAAAAATATTTCGAATTATTTGAATTGTTGAAGCGCTTTCACAGCATTTATGCTTAAGACATAGAAAAAACAACTTAATTTTTTATTAATACACGGAACATTAAGAGGGGGATAACAATGGACAAAACAAGTTTCGTAGATTTTCAAGTTGTCTCGAACATCAGTGGGACGAAAAAAGAAGAGGTGATTGAAACCTTAGTTAACAACCTAGATGAAAATAATTATCTAGCAAGCAAGGAAGTTTTCTTGCAAGACGTACTAGAAAGAGAAAACACGCTTCCTACTTATATAGGCTATGAAATTGGATTGCCTCACAGTCAAAGTGAAGGGGTGAATTATTCAAGTGTAACGATTGGTAGATTAGAAGAGGAGATTAAGTGGACAGAGGAGGGTGAGGAAGTTAATACTGTTTTTCTCATAGCTGTACCAAACAACAATGAAGACAATTTACATTTGAAGATCCTTTCTAAACTATCCAGATTGCTGATGCACGAAGAATTTAGAAATGAAGTGAGAAACTTAGATGAAAATGCTTTGATTGCTACACTTAATGAAAAAGTTAAGGGGGAACTAGAATGAACGCTCTTAAAAATTTACAAAAGCACTTAATGACCTCTACTTCTTATATGATTCCTTTCGTTGTAGCTGGCGGTATTCTATTCGCCATATCCGTCATGTTAAGCGGTGAGGCTGCTGTCCCGGATTCAGGATGGTTAGCGAAATTGAATCAAATTGGCGCTGCTGGTTTAACTCTATTTATCCCGATTTTGGGTGGGTATATTGCCTTCAGTATGGCGGATAAACCAGGTTTAGCTCCTGGTATGATAGGTGCTTACTTAGCTAATGAGATTGGCGCTGGTTTCATAGGAGGAATTATCGCTGGGTTTCTAGCAGGTTATGTAGTGAATGTATTAAAGAAAATCAAATTATCTCCATCTTTTAGGACAATTGGAACAATTTTTATTTACCCACTAGGTGGAACATTCATTGTAGGCTTTATCATTGTCTTTTTAATTGGCGAACCTATTGCAGTATTTATGGAATGGATGACAACTACTCTAAATAGCATGTCAGGAGCGGCCAAGGTCCCATTAGGAGGTATTTTAGGATCGATGATTGCTTTTGATATGGGTGGTCCAGTAAACAAAGTTGCTGCAACATTCGCGCAAACGCAAGTAGATACACTCCCATTCTTAATGGGTGGAGTTGGGGTAGCCATTTGCGTACCACCAATTGGTTTAGGGTTAGCTACTCTATTCTTTCCAAAGAAATTTACTAGTGTGGAGAAAGACTCAGGTATTGCTGCTCTCTTGATGGGAGGGGTAGGAATCACAGAAGGTGCCATTCCATTCGCGACAGCCGATCCGTTAAAGGTTATCCCATCACTTATGGCAGGTTCCGTAGTCGGTAATATTTCCGCATTCTTGTTCGGGGCACTAAACCATGCTCCATGGGGAGGACTTATTGTATTACCGGTTGTTGAAGGTCGGTTCGGTTATCTTGTCTCCGTATTGTTAGGAGCATGCACAACTGCTGTTGCATTATGGGTGCTAAAGAAAGATGCAGTACAAGAAGAATCGTCTACTAATGAAGAAACTGAAGAAGAGGATCTTGATGACTTAGAGATTACTATTGATCAACTATAAAAAGAAGGGGAGTTTAACATTATGCAAATTGTAGCGGTAACATCTTGTCCAAGTGGGGTTGCTCACACGTATATGAGCGCAGAATCTTTAGAGCTATCTGCAAAAAATTTAGGAGTTAACATGAAGGTGGAAACACAAGGTACTTCTGGTATAGAGAATCGCTTAGATTCAAGTGAGATTCAAGCTGCTGATTATGTGGTTTTAACCAATGATGTAGAGATTAGAGAGATGGAAAGATTTAAAGGGAAGAAAGTTGTAAAAATGAGTGTTGCTGACATCATTAAGAAATCGGACGCTCTATTGAAAAAGTTAAAAGCTACATCTGAATAAAATATTTTACTATATGGAGGGACATTTAAAATGAAATTACCAATAACAAAGGTAGTAGAAGGCATATTAGAATTAGAAAAAAAGGGCGAAAGTGGAACAATCCTGGGTATTGGACCAATGTCTAAAAATTGCCTACAAGCGGCACTTGAGCTATCTCACGATGATGATTATCCAATAATGTTCATCGCTAGTCGTAACCAAGTAGATGCAGATGAATTCGGGGGTGGCTATGTAAATGGATGGAACCAATTCACTTTTGCAGAAGCGGTAAGAGAAGTGGAAGAAAAAATCGGTTATGAAGGGCTAAGCTATATCTGTCGAGATCATGGTGGACCGTGGCAGCGTGATGAAGAAAGGAATAATCATCTTCCAGAGAAAGAAGCGATGGAGCGAGGTAAACAATCCTATATTGCAGATATGGAAGCAGGCTTTGACTTATTGATGATTGACCCAACGAAAGATCCATTTGAAGTAGGGAAAGTGATTCCGTTAGATGTGGTATTGGATAGAACAGTAGAATTAATTGATTTCTGCGAAATGGAAAGAAAAGCGCGTAACTTACCGGAAATTGGATATGAGGTTGGGACGGAAGAAACGAATGGTGGTTTAACTACCATGGAAACCTATGAAACGTTCATCCAACGATTGCATGCAGAGCTAGAGAAGCGCAACCTGCCAAAGCCAACACTTATCGTAGGGCAAACAGGTACATTAGTACGTAAGACAGATCAAATAGGAACGTTTAATTTTAAAAATGCTTATGATCTTTCTCAAATGGCGAAAAAGTATGGGGTTGGATTAAAAGAACATAACGGAGATTATTTGGATGATATTTCTCTGCTTGAGCATATTCCATCATCCATTACGGCTACAAATGTTGCGCCACAATATGGAACAGAAGAAACAAGAGCGTACTTAAAGCTAGCAGCTCTTGAAGAAAAATTGATGGAGAATGGTTTGGTTTCGGAAAAGTCTAATACAAAAGAAGTCTTATTGAAGCATGCGATAGCTAGTGGGCGTTGGAAAAAATGGATGGTTGATGAGGAACAAAAAAATCTATCTACACAAGAGATTATCGATAATCCTGAACTGTCGGAAGAAATATTAGATATTGCAGGTCACTATACGTTCAATAATACGGAAGTAAAAGAAGAAATAAATAAGTTATATGCTAATTTAAGCAAGAATAATGTAGATGGTCAGCGTTATGTAATAGATCACATTAAACGCCCAATTAGAGAATATGCAGAGTGCTACAATCTAAAAGGACTTACGACACGTATTCAAAATGTAGTAGCATCACATAGTGTGTAACCAAAATAAGAATAGTCAATCATTTGATTGGCTATTCTTAAATAGAATCTTTGAACCTATGATGTAAAAGCTATTTCATTATGTGGCTAGTTGTATTAGTAAGGTCGATTGATTCTATTATGATATAAAGAATATTGCTCCATTTGAGTCCTTACAGATATAGTTGAAAATAAGGCTTAGGGCAAATGCCTTAAGCTTTCTATTTGTTTACGTTCTCTGTGGTTAAAAGGAGGAGATATTCATGAACCTATTATTAGATGTAGATGATACATTATATGATCAATTAACCCCATTTGAAAATGCTTATCGAAGGGTTTTTAGTCATTACGATGTACCGATTGACCAGTTATTTATTAAAAGTAGATATTATAGTGATGAGGTTTTTGATTTAGTCAGAGATAGCAAAATGGATAAACACGAAATGCATATTTACCGAATTAGCAAAGCCTTTGCCCACTTGGGTTATACAATAACTAGAGAAGAAGCACAACTATTTCAATCATATTATGAGGAAATGCAACAGAAGATAGAGCTTGCTCCAGAGATGGAGGAACTTCTTAATGAAGCAAAATCGCAAGGATTAACATTAGGTATCATCACGAATGGTCCAGCAGATCATCAGGCAAATAAAATCAAGCAATTAAAAGTAAAGGAATGGGTGGAAGAAGATAATATTTTTATATCTGGTGAAGTAGGGATCTCAAAGCCTAACACAGAATTATTCCGACTTGTTGAGAAGGAAATGGGGATTGATCGCGAAAGAACCTATTACGTAGGAGACTCTTTTCGAAATGATGTCGTAGGTGCAAAAATGGCAGGCTGGAATGCGGTTTGGTTGAATAGGAGAGGTCATGATATACCTACAGACACTGAGTATCTACCAGATTATACGATAAACGGTCAATCGAGTCCGTTGTATCTGTTAAGGCGTATACAAGCAAAAGATTTTTAATGAGTATAAAAGTTATTATTTTATACATCGACCTAAAAGATTAGATGGAGTTAAAATTCACGTTAATTTAGATGGGCTTGGTCATAAAATTTTTGTTCTTTCAAACCTTGAGTTTAGTAGAAATTCAGTGTTTCCATGGCTTGGCTTGTGTAACAAATGAAAAAGTGGCTAACTATATTTGGAAACGAGGAGCGATGAAAATGGTACGTGTTCCTAAAGATGATAATCAAAGCGGAAGGTTCTGATGAGCAAGAAGTAATGGATGCAGTGTATGATAATAATTAAACAAGATGAACTAGGGGAATAGAGTAGGGCAAATCAAAAGATCGTGGTTGACTACCTACTTGTTTTTCTTTTTATGAAAAGTAAGTAGAAATCTAAGAAGCTTACTGTAAGACTAGCGAATAGTAAGCTTCTCTACTGATGATAGAAGTTTAAGTAATCCCCAGGGTTCAAATAACTAAATGCTAATCATAAAAAAGGCTTCTCATTAGTTTATTAAACTTTTGGGAAGTCTTTTTTAAAAGGAAGTGTGAAACATGTTAATAATCACTTCAACATAATGCAATTATTTGGGTGATTGCATATATCACTTCCTTTTTCTCCTGTCATAGACTAATCAAAATAGTGTTATTCAAGGAGGATGTGTGTGAAGAAAAATAAGCGAACGTCCCAAATTGATTGTAGACCTACTAATTTCCCGAATGGTTGTGCAGACATTTTCCCACATAAACTATGTAATAACCCAGTAATACAATTAGATAATCCAATTAATATTAGTTGTGAGGGACTTATTGCTGGTGTTCTCAAGTGTGATTTGCAACCTGTCTCCGGGGAAGTTGTGAAACTAAGCAGTTCTTTATCTGCTTTAACTTTTGATAATCCTAATCCAGTCACGGATAAACGAGGGCGTTTCTCTACTACGGTCTCGGTAGCAGATGGTACTCCAGTTCAGGGAGGGGTGACTATACAAGCTAGGGCCGTCGTTGATAGTAAGGAAGCTTCGGATACAATCATGTTAAGAGCGGGGTGTATTCAATGTACTGATCCAGTGTTAACGCTGAACCCTCAAGAAGGATTTCTTAGAAAGAGAGAGAACGCCTTGGAACAAATCATTACAGTAGGGTGTGGTGGAATTAACCTTGCGGGTAGGTTAGATTGTGAAGTGGAAGGACCATTAGCTGGTGTTCCAGTTCTTTTTTCTGTGGAAGGCAACACCCAAAACGTGTTGTTAATCCCAAATCCCGCTATAACAGACGCTAATGGTGATTACTCTACTTTGCTGGTTCCTTATTTTAGTGCTGATGAAACTGTTACGGTAAGAACCTCCGTTACGGTGGGAGGGAATACAGCTGTCTCTGACCCGATCACTTTACAGTTGGATTGCCGGGAATGCGATGCACCCATTATTGAGTTGGATAACCCTGGACCAATTAGCTGTGAAGCAACTATCACAGGACGGGTATTGTGTGATGAGGCACCTGTACCGAATATTGTAGTTTTTCTATCTAGTACATCCGACATATTAACTTTCCAGCCCTCTCTGGCAAAGACAGGGCCCGATGGGTCATTCTCTTCAGAGGTGATCGTAGAAGCGGGAACACCAGTTCAAGAGGGAGTGGATTATACGGCCAGTGCGACTATCCATGGTACATCGGTTTCCAATACAAATTTAGTTCGTGCAGGTTGTGTGACGTCTTGTACGAATCCGAGGTTGAGTTTGGATACACCGGAAGCTGTTGGATGTGAGGGAGGTGCCGTTACAGGGAGGCTTTTATGCGATGATGGTACTGTTCCAAACGAGCCTGTTTTCTTCGAAATAGACACGACAAGTGAAGATGTCTTCCTTGATCACAATCCCGCTATCACCAAAGAGGATGGTACTTTTTCGACTAACTTGGTCATTGGAGAAGTGGGCGTAGAGGAAACTATCACCATCACAGCGTCTACCACAGTAGGAGGAGAAACCGTCAGTGCTGGACCTAATACTGTTGAAGTTGATTGTCCTTCTCAGGATTGTCCGTGTAAATTTCGTTTAGACACGCAAGGAAATCCTCAACCTGGTGCTAACATAAGGATTACGCGCTTTGGACAACAACAGGATGTAACGGGGACATTGAATATTACGGTGGTGCAGTGTGGAGCTTCTCCGACTGGAGGGTGTAATCCGGCAGTTGACAACTTTAATTTTACATTTAACGCTCGAGGAGATACTTTTCAATTCACACGAGGAAGGAGAACAAGTATTTCTTGTAATGAGGAAGGAACGATTGCAAAGTTACAGGGGGAAGCACATGGTAGAATCAATAATGGGCCTCCGAGAACGTTTCAAGTAAGCATCACTGCTACGTTGGATGCAGTTACCGATGTCATTACATGGGAAATCTTTGCTGATGATTTAACTACTACTACCTTAGAAACAATTGTTCCATTTGTTGCACAAGGGTCTCCGCAAACATTTATTACGAGTTGTCCGTAGATGGCTTAATGGAGATATAAAAGATTCTTTTAGGTAAATATAAAAAATGGGGAGGATGCCTCCCCATTTTTTATATTGTCTACTAATTTCTAATCGAGTACGAATATATAGTTTTGTGTCATGCTAAGGGTATTTGCTTACGTTTAGAATAACTTTCTAAGTTTAACTGCTGACAGGCGCAGTTTATTGCTGTAATGTATTCACAGTTACAACCTCGTAGCCTTCTTCTGTTAAGTGGCGTAATATCCCCTTGAGTGTCTCCACGACTTTTTCGCTGTCGTCATACATGGGATGGAATAGGATGATGGAGCCAGGCTGCACATGTTCTATTACATATTGAATTTTATCGTTTGAAGTGGAAGCGTATGTATCTGGTTCTACGTCCCACATGATGGTTTCCATACCGATTTTGTTCAAATAGAAAGGTAAGCCGAATAGTTTTTTTCCAAATGGTGGACGGAAATCGATTTCTCCTTCGTATCCTGTATTCCGAATGAGTTTGGTCGTACTCTCCACCTCTTTTTTAATAAAGGAAGGGCTTTTCAGAACCATCTGCTCATGGGAATACGTATGGTTGCCTAGATCATGGCCGGCAGCAACAATCTCTTTACCAAGTTCAGGATTTTCCTCTAGAGCTTTTCCATTTACGAAGAAGGTCGTTTTGGCGTTGTATTTCTCTAGCAATGGGAGGACGTCTTGGATATTTTCGGTTGGGCCATCGTCAAACGTAAGTGCTACAAGCTTCTCATCTGTTTCTACTCTGTGTGTCAGGTCACCAAACAGCTGAAATGTTCTTGATTTGGATAACTTATATGTACCGAATAGTAATAGGATTAACACAAGAATAATGATTGCCGCTATAAGTAATTTCTTTATCATAGTATCCTCCTGTAACTCGATTTGCCTGAATGGAATCGGTATATTAGACTATAAATCTAAGTTCTTTTTAATCGTAGAAGAAACCTCACAAGCATACAATAGTAGAACTATGGTGATTGGATGATAGTTTAATTATAGTGACGTAGGAGAGAGTATGATGAGTTATTTGATTGTTCAGTTAGGCACACCGTTTGAGCAAGGTGCTATCATTCCTCTGACAAAATCTGAAACCATAATGGGGAGAAAGGTTCATCAGTGGCGACCAGATATTATATTCGAGAACATATTTGTATCGAGAAGACATGCCACCATTACAAAACAAGGCGAGCGCTATGTAATTAAGGATTTGGGCAGTAAACATGGTACTTATGTGAACAACAACCGCCTAATAGATGCGAAAGAATACCATTTACAAAATAAGGATCAAATCCATCTTTCTGACGGTGTGATTAAGCTTACCTTCACGACCGAGCTTATCGATCAAACTTCTGACTTTACAGCGCTGCAAGACATGCCGGATACAAACCGTGGATTAGAGCTCGTACCCAATTTCCACCAAGTGACTGTAAATGGTGCAACCGCCTCCTTCTCACCAAAAGAATATCGATGTATCGAACCACTTCTTGAGAATATAGATCAATTCATTTCCAAAGACGACATTAAGAAAGCCGCCTGGCCCGAACGCTCCTTTACGGAAGGCGATGTGCCAGACGTAACAACAGAAGAACTGAATGCAGTGATCTACCGTATTCGCAAAAAGATTGATAACCACATTAGTATTGAGAATATCCGGGGTCTTGGGTATGTGGCATCGTTAAAAGAGTGAATTAATAAGGCACCTGTTCCTGGGAGACTTGCTCACGTAGTTCATATTTACTTGAACTTTAAAAGGAACGATTTAATACATGTTGAGTAATATCAGAGGCTTCTCACTAGTTAAACAAACTTTTGAGAAGTCTTTTTTATCCTTAATGAACCGGGTATTTTTCCTCACTAGTTAATTCAGGGGTTAACATGCAGCTTTAGTTGAAGGCATGAAGTGTACCATCTCTATGCTTTAAGTCATAATACTAGATACCTGGACTGATCAATCAAGAACTAATAGTATTTGGATATTAAGCTTATTGCTCATATACCAAATTGCATTCACCTCAATTCTCTTTAATATAGATAGAACCTCCAAAATAGAATTTGTGTTGAATGTATAATAAAAAAATAAGAAAATGATAGAATGAAGAAAAAGAAATCAGGGAAAAGTCCATGATGGTTGGTTTTAAGAAAGGTGTTTTTTGGAATGCTTGAATATAAATTATTTGGAAATGACAAATCAAGGGATTACATCATACTTCTGCACGGGATAGGTGGAAGTTCAAGTATATTCTATAAACAAATTAAAGCGTTGAGAGATTCATATAATATCGTGGCTATCCATCTTCCTGGTCATAAAAAATCGCCAAGTACAGTTAGTTATAATAAACCTTTTTCGTTTGAAGTTGCTGCCAAGGAAGTCGTTCGTGTATTGGATGAACTTCACATCAAAAAAGCCCATTTTATAGGAATTTCCTTGGGTTCTGTTATTATACATAGTATTTTATCGAAATCGCCAGAAAGAGTGAAAACAGCCGTATTGGGAGGAGTGATTACGAAACTGACTCTTGGTTCCAAATTCCTCCTAACCCTTGGAAGAATGATGAAAAATGTAACGCCTCATATATGGTTATATTCCTTATTTGCACATATATTGATGCCGAAACAAAACCACAAAGAATCTAGGAACGCATTTATAAGAGAAGCAAAAAGCATGAAACGGGAAGAGTTTTTAGGTTGGTACAACTTAGTCCAGTTTATTCGTTCGACAATGAATGGGATAAAGGAGAATGCATCAAGCGTACCGAAGCTCTACATTACTGGAGAAGAGGACCATATGTTTAAAAAAGGATTAAAAAGCGATATAAAACATCTTGCAAATGCAGAATTAGTGATATTGGAACGTAGTGGACATGTGGTCAACATAGATAAGCCTGAAGAATTCAATGCCAACGTTATAGCATTCATTCAGAAGAATAGAGGGGGATTAAACAGTAACAAACTATTGACTACTTCTATGTAAACAAGAGTGCAGGAGTAGTAATAAAATCGTTAAGACTAAGAGTGTTAATAAATTTTCTGTTCTGACTAACTTTATAAAGCTTTCCTTTTCGATCACCTGAAAATAGAGATCTTCATAAGAAGTATTCGAATAGAGTGACTTGAACTTAAGAGACCCCCACGAACCAACGCTTGTTCGTGGGGGCGTTTTTATACACCTCTGCTTCGGGGAGGTTGCAAGTGCTTCTTCGAAGAAAGAAGCACTTAGCTAGAAAAGTCCTTTTTTTACCCTAATGAATGTGAACTTAGTCACGATAAAAGAATGTACAACGTAAAGGTTACTTTCTTTTTAATATTCTTGAACGCTTCTTTTCTTCCTTATGGTTGGTAGGTTCTTCACTATAGGTGTCCTCTTCATGGGTATGATGTTCATCAGTATAGTCAGACGTGCCTTCATGATTATGATGATCATCAGAGTAGTGAGATGTGTCTTCATGATTATGATTAGAAGTTTCCTCATAGGTATGTTGATTGTCTTCATGATGAGAAGTGTCGTCATGTGTTTGATAATAATCAGGATACATGGATTTGTTTTCTGTATGATTGGACAGGAATGTGCGGTAAACTTTGTCTTGTAATTTCTCTGTCGCTTCTACAATTACGATGATTTTCCCGTCTTTTAAATGGTTTTCGTACTGCTTTGCGTCCTGCTCAGACATGCCTGCTCCAACGAGGGCACCGACAATTCCGCCTCCACCTGCGCCAACTCCAGCACCAGTGAGTGCGGACGCAATAGGACCGGCTGCAGCAACTTGCCCAATACCAGGGATGGCAAGGAGTCCAAGACCTGCAATTAAACCACCAATTCCACCTAATGCACCTCCGGAGATTGCGCCTAATCCTGCTCCTTTTCCTGCATTCTTTCCACGACCGCCATGATCAGATGTAACAGATGTGTCCATTTCACTTTCTAGGACATTTACTTTGCTCTTGTCTTTAGCAAATACAGAAATATCATCAGAACCATATCCATGGTGCTATAAGTCTGATATGGCTTTCTCAGCATGTCCTACTTTAGAAAAAACGCCACCAATAATTCGTCTATCCATAATAAATTCGTCCTCCTTCATTCATTCAACAGTATTCCATACCCCCAAAAATGAAAGGGTAATCTACACATAATGGGAAAGAAAGGAAATGGGAGATATTTCTTATTTCTTTGTGTATAGAGGAGTAAGGATTCAATAGGCATCTAGCATTATTTGGATTAACATATTAATGGCTTCTCGTTAGTTAACCCATTTTTGTTACATAAATT
Organism: Pontibacillus yanchengensis Y32; assembly: GCF_000770635.1. Lineage (GTDB taxonomy): Bacteria > Bacillota > Bacilli > Bacillales > BH030062 > Pontibacillus > Pontibacillus yanchengensis. Next base: position 28,376 of record NZ_AVBF01000025.1, on the reverse strand, counting down.
CGAGCTTTCAACAAAGATTGGGCAACAGATCTCCTGTATCCCCCTTTGATGTACATGAAGGAAATAAAGGAAATGAAATATAACTATTGAATCTATTATGTAGTAGGGAGTCTGATTTATAATTGAATCATTTAACGGAATTTTTGGTGAATGATTGATAATCGAACAGGATTGAAGGGGGATGGAGTAATTTGGATTCGAAACTATTGGATTTAGTAGCTCAACGGTATGATAGTGAGGAAGAAATCGTTACGGAGATTGCGAACCGGGAAGCTATTTTACATCTGCCAAAAGGGACAGAGCATTTTGTTAGTGACTTGCATGGGGAATATCAAGCCTTTCAGCACGTGTTAAGGAATGGTGCGGGAAAAGTAAAAGAAAAAATATGGGATATTTTTAAGGATGAATTAACTGATCAAGAAATTAATGAATTTGCCACATTAGTGTATTACCCGGAAGAAAAAGTGAAGTTAATCAAGGTTAATATGAACAATGAACAAGAGTTAAATCAATGGTACACCGAAACAATTGACCATATGATTAAGCTCCTCCCCTATGTTTCATCAAAGTACACACGTACGAAATTACATAATGCATTGCCGAAACAGTTTGTTTTTATTATTGAAGAGCTATTGTATAAGACCGGCGACCATCTTAATAAGGAAGAATACTATACTAAAATTGTTCAACAAATCATTTCCCTAGGACAAGCCGAGAAGCTTATAATTGGCCTTTCCTATACGATCCAAAGGCTGGTGGTGGACCACCTTCATGTTGTGGGTGATATATATGATCGCGGTCCTGAGCCGGATAAAATTATGGATACACTGATCAATTATCATTCTGTTGATATTCAATGGGGAAACCACGATGTATTGTGGATTGGTGCTTTTGCTGGGTCAAAAGTGTGCCTTGCCAATATTATTCGTATTTGTGCGCGCTACGCCAACCTGGATATTATTGAGGATGCATACGGTATCAATCTTAGACCTCTTGTTAATCTTGCCGAGAAATATTACGAGGATAATCCAGCTTTTAGACCGAAAATACAAGCTGGTGAAGAAATGGCTGACTATGAACAAGTACAAATCGCAAAAATCCATCAAGCCATTGCGATCATTCAATTTAAATTGGAAAGTCCGATTATCAAGAGACGTTCTGATTTTCATATGGAAAGAAGGCTTTTACTAGAGAAGGTGGACTATGATAGCAACGAAATAACGATTCGAGGTAATACGTATTCCCTGGACAATACGTGTTTTGAAACGGTCAATCCAAAACAGCCCGCAGCATTGTTGGAGGAAGAGGCACAGGTACTAGATAAGCTGCTATTTTCTGTCCAGCATTCCGAGAAGTTGGCAAGGCATATGAATTTTTTGATGAAGAGAGGCAGTCTGTATTTGAAGTATAACGGCAATTTATTAATTCATGGCTGCATTCCGTTAGATGAAGAAGGTAACATGGTAGGAATGAAAATAGGAGATACCACCTATGCAGGTCGAGAGTTATTGGATGTTTTTGAGTGGTACGTAAGACACGCGTTCGCACATCCCGAAGAAACAGACGATCTAGCAACAGATATAATATGGTATTTGTGGGCAGGAGAATACTCATCTCTTTTTGGAAAAAAAGAAATGACCACATTTGAAAGATATTTTATTAAGGATAAAAAAACGCATAAAGAGATAAAAAATCCGTACTATTATTTACGGGAAAAGCAAGAGATTTGTCGTACCATTTTAACGGATTTCGGTTTAGACCCTGCTCAAGGACATATTATTAATGGACATACCCCTGTAAAGGAAATTGAAGGGGAAAATCCTGTAAAGGCAGATGGGAAAATGATTGTGATTGACGGTGGGTTTTCCAAGGCTTATCAGTCCACAACAGGTATCGCTGGGTACACCTTACTTTTTAATTCATACGGCATGCAGATTGTTGCTCATAAACAATTCACGTCAAAAGAAGAGGTCCTGGAAAATGGTACAGATGTTTTATCTGTAAGAAGATTGGTAGATGAAGAACTAGAGCGGAAAAAGGTACAAGAAACAAATGTTGGCGCAGAATTAATGCAGGAAATCTCGATTTTAAAAAGCCTGTTGGAGCATCGTTATATGAATTAATTTTTTCAATGGTTACTAGCAAAATTCTTGAGGGCCAAAGCAGTTAGACTGTTTCCCTGCAGTAGGTATCAATTCCCCCGAAGCGTACATTTAAATTAGCAAATAAAAGTTATCATCATGTGATAAGGGTCATCCATGTATAATGAAAACATAATGTAGGAAGAATGAACTTTTTTTAAATAGAACCAAGGGGGAAATAGAATGGGTAGAATCATCTTATCGACCGAAAGTGGTGCCGATTTACCAGTTGATTTAGCCGAAAAGTACGAGATTCAAGTAGTTCCCATGCACATCATTATGGATGGAGAAGACTATTTAGATGGTCATCTACCGGTCCAGGATATTTATGACTATTATGAACGCACGAAGAAAATACCCTCTACAACCTCCACGAATGCTTATGAGTATCAGGAGTTTTTTTCAAATATAAGAGAGAAATTCCCAGATTGCATCATAGTACATATTGGTTATACCTCAAAAGCGTCTTCTTCCTTTCAAAATGCTGTCATTGCTGCGGAAGAATTTGAAGATATCTTTCTCATTGATGCTCTGAACGTTACTGGTGGGTTAGCCGCAATTGTATTGTATGCCGCAGAATTATTACAAAAAGAACCTGGCATTGAACCAGCACATTTAGTTGAAAAAATTGAGGCAATTGTTCCTAAATCGAGGCTTGCTTTTATCCCAGGCAGTCTTGAGTTTCTTAAAGCGGGAGGACGAGTAAGCAATATGGCTTCTCTGATTGGCACAATGTTGAAAATAAAGCCATGTATAGAGTTGAAGGATGGAAAGCTTATGTCTACTAAAAAGTACCGCGGGAAAATGAGTGGCGCTACGGAAAAAATGTTCAGTGATTACTTAAAGGAATTCAACATCGATAGAAAGCAGCTTTATTTTATCTACTCAAAAGGGCTAGATGAAAGGGTCAAGCGACGGATGGATGAAGTTGCTGTAGAAAATGGGTTCCACGATATAAGGTGGATCCAAGCAGGCGGTATGATTTCGACTCATTCTGGAGCGGGTGGCTTTGGGGTAGCAGGATTAGAAGAATAATGCTGGCGGGAGACGACATGCCAGTAGCTATTGATGGAAATTATATGAAAACGTAGGGATGAATGAAATGAGGAGAGTATCCTCTTTTATTGCTAAGGGGGTCTAGTGAAAATATACCGTTAACTACTTCAATAAATTAAACCGCACTTTAGTGACACACCATTAAAGGTATTATACATTCTCATCACTTGGCAGAATGATTTAACCTCGCCCAATAAGGGTTTTCGGGAAATATGCTTATAAAATGTAGCTGCAAATTTTGAGACTTCTCATTAGTTTTTAGAACTTTTGAGATGTCTTTTTTTTTTGCTCGAATTACAAGGTGGTATATTCTCTGTTAATGAACTGTCAAAAGCAAGCTTGTGTAAAGTGTAATGTTTTGTCTATCCGGGAAAAAGACGAAAAAGATGTTGGTTGACTGCTATATTTTTTGAAAAGGAGCGTATCTAAATGGCTAACGAAAACACAGAAAATCAGGAAACAATCAAGAAGATTAAGGACTTGATTAAAGATGAGAAGGTGGCGATGCTTACTACGATGTCACCTGAAGGAAAGCTCCTGTCCCGCCCGATGCAAACAAAAGAAGTGGAAATAGATAATGAAGAGATTTGGTTCATTACAGAAAAAGATACAGAGAAATATCGAGATATCGAACATAACCCTGCTGTTAACCTGGCTTACGCAGGCAAATCCTATGTATCGATTAGCGGCACAGCTGAATTTGTACAAGATGAGCAGAAAAAGAAGGAATATTGGAATAAGATCATCGAAAAAGTGCTGAACGCCTCTGCCGATGACCCGAATGTTGTACTAGTAAAAGTAACTCCAGGCATCGCCGAATACTGGGAGTCTGGATTGAACGTTAAAACCGCCAAAGAGTTTGTGAAGAAAATGGCCAGCAGCGATTCCATTGAAGAAAGCAATGAGTTGAAAGATACTGTGTACTTTGATGAAAACAAGTGAAGTGGGACGAGGGGACAGGTCCCTCGTCCCAGTTTGGGATGGAGGGACCTGTCCCTCCATCCCATCTCTCCTACAAAGTCCCTAATAGTTAGTGGGTTAGGTGTTTAATAGTTTAATCCGGTGAAGATATGGGAAATCACCTTAAAAAATGCGTGATTGGAGCTTTGAATTGAAACATTTCGGTGTAGGATTAGTAGTTCTGGCGGCTATTTTCTGGGGTGTGTCCGGAGGTTTGGCGGGCATATTAATGGAGAGAGATTGGGATCCTCTAGTAATCTCTTTTTATAGAGGAGCTGTTGGATTAGTTTGTTTATTTATATGGATGCTTTTTCGCACTAGATATTATTCTTATGGTAGTCTACGAAAGATGCTTTTTTGGTCATTGTTATCTGGAATAGGGGTCACCGGTAATTTTAGTTTTTATTTTGTGAGCATCTCTCATTCCGGTGTAGCGATAGCATCAACCTTGATGTACACTGCACCAATTTTTGTTTTCATCATATCTTTTATTCTTAAGATGGAGAAAGCGACCACGTTTAAAGTTGTTGCCATGCTTATTGTGATGGGTGGTATTGGATTATTAACAGGAGTCTACCAAAATGGATTAGGGCAGTTGAATATACTAGGTATTGTTACAGGGTTATTATCAGGCCTTTCCTATGCCATTTTCATTTTCGGTTTTAACTATGCCCTTAAGTACGGAGAGCCCCCAGCTATTTTAAGTACAGCGCTTTTAGCTTTTACGTTGATATTACTTCCATTTATTGATCGCGGGCAAGCTGTTTCTGTACTTTTTTCTGAAGATATCTTCATGTTCATAGTGCTTGGCTTAATAGGAGCAGGTATATCCTTCTTCTTTTATGTAAAAGGCTTAAGAAACACCTTACCTTCAGTGGCTTCTGTCGTAGCTATGGTAGAACCTGTGACAGCTTCTTTATTTGGGGTTCTGGTTTTAGGACAATTCCTTAACCCAACCCAAATCGCGGGGATGGTCATCATATTAATTACCATCACGATTTTAACCACAAAAAAAACCGAATGACCTACTTAGTTTCTCTATATCATACACAAAGGGAAGGAGGCTTAAGAGGCCTCCTTCCCTTTTTTAGCTTCAAAGTGGGATGAGGGGACAGGTCCCTCGTCTCAGAATGGGATGAGGGACCTGTCCCCTTGTGTCATAGTCTTCATGGGATGGTGGATAGGTTATTAGTGTTCTTTTTGTTTCCAAAAAATCCCCTAAAAGTAGTATGATTCATATTATAAGGGAGATGGAAATATGAAGAAAAAATTAAGCATAGGCATTGCTGTCGTTTTAATATTGTTGGTCATTGGTTTATTTGGCGCTGGTAACTATTTTTATAGTGTTGCCATTAATAGTAATAGTGAGAGTGTTGACTTGCATGGTGGAGGAGAGTCTGAACGTGCTGTGGCTGTAAGTTCCTTTGAAGAAGAACAAGAGAAGGAAGAAGCGATAAAACGTTGGACGGAGCAACAGGATTTTGAAAAGGTGGAGATAAAAACAGAGGATGACCTTACCTTACGGGCACGTTATTTAGAGAATGAAGAGGTATCAAACAAAACGGTCATTTTAGCGCACGGTTATAAGGGAAATAACGAACAGATGAAGGGAATTACAAAGTTCTATTATGAGCAAGGGTTTAATGTATTAAAGCCTGATGCAAGAGGACATGGTAAAAGTGAAGGGGACTATATTGGATATGGTTGGCATGACCGATTGGATATGGAGCAATGGGTTACCCTTTTAATAGAGGAAAAGCAGGCAGAATCTCTATATTTACATGGATTCTCAATGGGAGCTTCTACGGTATTAATGGCTAGTGGACAAGATCTACCAGCTGAAGTGCAAGGTATTATTGCAGATAGCAGCTATACATCTGTGAAAGAAGAGCTTTCCCACCAGCTGACTTACCTATACGACTTACCCTCTTTTCCTATCTTAGAAGTGACAAGTATGATTACGAAGGTCCGAGCAGGCTACTCCTTTGAGGAAGCATCAGCTCTTAAGCAAGTAGAGAAAGCTGAGGTGCCGATTTTTTTCATTCATGGGGCTGAAGATGAACTAGTTCCGACGGATATGGCTCATCGACTCTATGAAGCAGCTTCTGGTAAGAACAGATTGTGGATTGTTCCAGGTGCTAAGCATACAGAAGGGTACACGGTTGCGGAAGAAGAATATAAGGAGCGGATAACGCAATTTATTGAAAGTGTTTCTACACAGTAGGATGGGATGAGGGGACAGGTCCCTCGTCCCACTTTTTCATTGAATAAGAGTTTCACCCTGGATGTTGAGTGAGATGAAGGGACAGGTACCTCATCCCAGAGTTGGACGAGGTACCTGTCCCTTCGTCTCATACGAAAGTTCAGAATATTATTTACAAATGTATTGAAAAGCGTTAAAGTAGTAAAGCATAAGCAATCAAATAATTTATAATTATGATGGTCCTTATCAAGAGTGACGGAGGGATGGGCCTTTGATGTCACAGCAACCTTCCTATTGGAGTGGTGCTAAGTCCAGCAGAGTGTGTAATCATTCTGGAAGATAAGGAGTTTGCAAATATTTTAAGGTCAAACTCTCTTCCAAATGGGAAGAGTTTTTTATATGTGTACTTAAGATATAGGCGATGTTTTCGAAATGGTGCTTTATGGAAGGATTAGAACGAATGACTGGAAAGTGAGGGATACGAATGATTTCAATACAACATCTGAGCAAATCCTATACATCTAAAGAAGAGATTGTCGTGGGTGTGGACGATGTATCTCTAGAAATTCAAGGGGGAGAGATGTTTGGTGTTGTCGGATATAGTGGGGCAGGGAAGAGTACGCTTTTACGTTGTATGAATATCCTTGAAAGGCCGACAAGTGGGAAGGTTACTGTTGATGGAATCGATCTCATGTCTTTATCATCTAAGGAACTTCGAGAGGCGAGACAGTCTATTGGGATGATTTTTCAAGGTTTTCATCTAGCCATGTCTAAAACTGTTGTAGAAAATGTGAGTTTTGCTTTAAAGGCGTCAGGTGTTGGGCGGATCGAACGAAAAGAACGAGCGGAGGAGCTCCTTAATCTAGTTGGATTATCTGATAAAGCGAACCACTACCCAGCTCAGTTGAGTGGAGGACAGAAACAGCGAGTAAGTATTGCCAGAGCTCTAGCGAACAATCCGAAGGTTCTCCTATGTGATGAAGCTACTTCTGCTCTAGATCCAAACACAACCCAATCGATTCTTCAACTATTGAAAAAAATTAACCATGAACTGGGATTAACGATTGTGTTAATTACTCACGAGATGGAAGTCGTAAAGGAAATTTGTCATCGTTGTGCAGTCATGGAAGATGGAAAAGTGATTGAAGAAGGTAACACTTATGACATATTTGCTGCTCCGAAACACCAAGTAACGCAGAAGTTTATTCAAACAGTTCTCGATTTCACTATCCCAGAGGTCCTTTTAGAGAAATGTAAAGGTACGATTGTGAAGATGAAATTCACCGGAGAATCAGCTGAGGAAGCTGTTGTGTCTGATTTGCTGCAAGAACACAACATACGTGGAAATATCCTTCACGGAAAGGTTGACTATATTCAAGAGCAACCGCTTGGAACCTTTGTTATGGAGTTGACTGGAGATGAACATGAAGTAAGACAAGCTCTACAAAGCTTACACACAACTTTGGCAGAAGTGGAGGTGTTGAAAGATGGTCGATCAGTTGGTTCAATTATGGCCTGAGCTAAGTAATTCCTTTCTTGAAACGTTAATCATGGTAGGGATTGGATTAACGGTAGCGTTACTTTTGGGATTACCCCTCGGAATTTTGCTGTTTGTTACAGACCGAGAGTTGTTTCTAGAGAATAAGTGGGTGAAAGGGGGAACTGGTGTCATTGTTAATTTAGTTCGCTCTATTCCGTTCATTATTCTATTGGTCTTTTTATTTCCATTCACCGACTTTTTATTGGGAACGACGACAGGTCCTGTAGCAGCATCGGTATCTTTATCGGTAGCTGCGATTCCCTTTTATGCAAGGATTGTTGAGTCCGCGGCAAGAGATATAGATCGGGGTGTGATTGAAGCAGCTATTGCTTGCGGAGCCTCACCATGGTTAATTATAAAAGACATGATTTTACCAGAAATCAAGCCAGCTCTAATCAGTGGTTTAACAATTACGGCTATTAGCCTGATTGGTTTTTCAGCAATGGCTGGAACCATAGGGGGCGGTGGAATTGGAGATTTGGCCATTCGATATGGGTACTACCGCTATGACAACTTTGTGATGTTTACGACCGTCATCCTGTTAATTGTGATGGTCCAAGGAATTCAGTATATGGGAGATATTGTAGCAAAATCCGTTAAAAAGAGTTAATTAAAAATGAAGGGGAGATTGAGATGAAGAATATTGTAGGAGTATGGATTGCCATTTTAACATTAGCAGTTTTAGCCGCTTGTGGTGGTGGTGATGACAATGCTGATGCATCTGGAAAAAAGACGATTCAATTTGGGGCTACATCTGGCCCATATAGTGACATGGTGAACGAAGCAATCGCACCACTTCTTGAAGAGAAGGGATATGAGGTGAAAAATAAAGAATTCACAGATTATGTACAACCGAACAAAGCATTAGCAAATGGTGATTTGGATGCGAACTTATTCCAACATGGCGTGTATTTAGAGTCTTTTGCGAAAGAGCATGATTTAGAGCTTTCAGAGGTCATTATTGTTCCTACTGCGCCTATGGGAGTTTATTCGAATGAATTCAGCGATATAGAAAGTATTGAGAATGGCAGCACAATGGCTGTACCCAATGACCCTACCAATTTGGCTCGAGCTTTGTTGATTCTAGAAGATGAGGGACTAATAACAATGAAAGAAAATATAGATCCCCTTCGTGCATCTCTTCAAGACATACAAGAAAACACAAAAGAGCTGGAGTTTGTGGAAGTAGAAGCGGGCCAGCTACCGCGTCTGGTGGATAGTGAAGACCTTTCCATGGTACCGGGTAACTATGCCCTTGCAGCTGGAATGGACTTACTAAATGCACTAGCTTTAGAGGATATGCCGGACCAATATCGAAACCGAGTAGCTGTCAAAACCGAAGATATGGATGCTCAATTTGTTAAGGATATCAAAGAAGTAATCCAATCCGAAGAGTTTGAAAGCATCATAGATGAAAAATTCCAAGGCTTCGGTAAACCCAAGTGGATGAAGGAATGATATTAGTGGGATGAGGGGACAGGTCCCTCGTCCCACTTTTTCAATCTGTAGCCTCTTACCCAGAAAATGAAGAATGCCGTACCACTATTTAAAGTGGTGCGGCATTTCTTTTCGAGTAGAATTAACTCTAGGTGCCCTGTTGAGATGGGGGTGATGAGATGAAGGGACAGGTACCTCATCCCAGAGTGGGACGAGGTACCTGTCCCTCCGTCCCACATTTTACTCTATGCTGCTAGTAGGATATAATGGGGTGTCAAAGAAGAACGAACAAGGGACGGGAAGTGCCTATGACGAAACGAAAGAATAGTGGATATAAAAAATCCGGGAAAAAACCAAATAAATCAGAAAAGCCTTATGGTAAAAAGAATGCACCGCCTGGGAATCAAAAAGGTGGCCAAGGCCCATCTAAAGGTAAGAGTAAAGGAAACGATGGTCGACAGCGTGGTGGAAAAGCTGTAACTGCTGAGGTGACTTGCACAGGGCTGACCACTGATGGCAAAGGGATAGCGCAGTGGGATGGAAAGCAACTGGAAGTAGAGCATCTGTTGCCTGGTGAAAAGGCTGAGGTTATGGTGTCGAAAAGTGGTAAGTTTGTGAACGCGGAGTTGAAGCGGGTTATTAGCTCATCTGAAGACCGAGTTACGCCGCCATGCCCGTATTTTTATGAGTGTGGAGGATGTCAGATCCAACATATGAGCAATGATGCACAAACGCGTTTCAAGCAGAAAACGATTGATGCGCTTATGAAACCGTTTGGCAAGCCGGAGCCTATTTTGACGATGGATCATCCTTATGGTTATCGGAATAAGAACAATATGACCTTCGGATTGAATAAAGAGCGTAAGGTGATTGGTGGGCTGTATGCTCAGAATAGCCATCACATTATTCCGATGGATCGTTGTCTTATTCATGATCCGAAAGCGGACGAGATTGTGCAATCCATTAAGGATTATATGAAGAATACGAAAATGCAGCCGTATAATGAAGATACAGGACAAGGGTTCTTGCGCCACGTGCTCATCAAGGTTGGTAAGGTTAGCGGTGAGATTATGGTCGTGCTCGTAGCAGCATCATCTGTTTTCCAGGGTAAAAACAACTTTGTAAAAACGCTTCGCAAGGCTCACCCAGAAATTACGACCATGATTTTGAACGTAAATACGCGGAACGACAGTATGGTGCTTGGCAATCAGGAAAAAGTGCTGTTCGGGAAGGGAACCATAACAGACACCCTTTGTGGGCTAGAGTTTGAGATATCGGCGAGATCCTTTTATCAGATTAATCCCGTTCAGACGGAAAAGTTGTACTCAAAAGCTATCGAAATGGCTGAGTTGAGTGGGAACGAGACCGTGATAGATGCGTACTGTGGAATCGGTACGATAGGTTTGATTGCCAGTAAAAAAGCTGGAAAAGTCATTGGTGTAGAGGAAAATAACGATGCAGTGAAAGACGCCATCCGGAATTCCAAACGCAACGGTGTAAAAAATGCTCGTTTTCATCAAGGGGATGCTGGCGAGTTTATGGTGCAGATGGCGGCGCGAGGTGACAAAGCCGATGTCGTGATTATGGATCCTCCTCGGAGCGGTAGTGACGAAGCATTTTTATCAAGCGTTGTGAAGCTGAAGCCGAAGCGGGTTGTGTATGTATCCTGTAACCCCGAGACCCAAGCGCGTGATTTGAAGTATTTGGTGAAGAACGGCTATGAGGTGGAAGGAATTCAGCCAGTAGATATGTTTCCGCAAACGGTGCATGTAGAAGCTGTTACAAAATTAGTACGGAAAAAATAAGCAGAAACCCGATGGTGGGTTTCTGCTTTTTTTGGAATGGGACGAGGGACCTGTCCCCCCATCCCATTCCCCCCATCCCATTGTTTGTTCCTATTGGTATGGGGTGATATACTGGTGATACTTTATATACTGTAGGGGGTAGTTTGATGTCCAGGGAATTCTGGGATGAGAGTTTTTCGCAGGAAGGCTATGTATATGGAAAAGATGCGAATCAATTTGTTCAGGACAAGAGTTCGCGTTTACCGGAGAATAGTCATATCGGATGTTTTGCTGAAGGAGAAGGGCGTAATGGGGTGTACTTGGCTAAGCTTGGACACCACGTCACCATTCTTGATCAATCGGAAGCTGGATTAAGTAAAAGCAAAGAGCTTGCGGATGAAGCGGGGGTTCAGGTAGAGACTGTTCAATGTGACCTCACTACGGAAAATATACAGCCTAATCAATTCGATGCGGCTGTTATGGTCTTTGGTCACGTTCCCAAGCAGGATCAACCGTTCTTATTAGAGCAGATGTTTCGATCTGTTAAGCCTGGTGGAGTGATATTGTTTGAGGTTTATTCGGAAGAACAATTGTCCTATGGTACTGGTGGGCCACCTGCTAAGGAGATGCTTTTTTCTCCGGAAGATGTACTAGGTTGGATTAAACCTTACAAATGCCTTCACTTTTTCTATGGCGAAGCAGAGCGGAATGAAGGGGAAAGGCATAATGGTGTTGGGCATGTCATTCAGGCTATGGTGCAGAAGTAGCGGAGTCTTTTTATAAGTACAAAAAATAAGCAGGAACCCAAGATCGTTCCTGCTTTCATAAAAGAGCCTCTCAAAAGGTGAGAGGCTCTTTTTTAGCTTTTATTTTTTATTTACAGAAGCATCATAGATCTTATCTACAGCCAGGTTCATGGATTTGTTGAACTCTTCATCTGTTTGATTAGCGTTTAAGTCAGCAATCAATGCACGGGAGAAGCTTGCGATTAAGCCTTCATTTTCTTTTAGCTTTTCGTTTGCTTCTTCACGAGAATAACCACCAGAAAGAGCGACAACGCGCACGACACGTGGATGATCGATTAGTTCTTTAAAGGCGTTCGCTCTCGTAGGAATAGAAAGCTTCAGCATCACATTTTGATCTTCTGATAACTCGTTTAAGTGTTTTAGAATTTCATCTTTTAGGATTTCTTCAGATTTTTCCTTATCAGTGCTATGAATGTCTACCTCAGGTTCGATAATTGGAATGAGGTCATATTCCAAGATGCGCTTCGCAACGTCAAATTGCTGATCTACGACTTCTTTTATTGCCTCTGGGTTTGGTTCATGGATAACAGAACGCATTTTAGTACCGAAAATGTTGCGCTCGTTCGCGCGCTTAAGTGTCTCGTCCAGGTCATGAATCGGCTTCATTAACTGAACGCCATTTTCTTTTTCTGCTAGGCCTTTGTCGACTTTAAGGAAAGGTACGATGCCGTTGTCAGAAAGGTAATCAGCTGTATATTTACCTTCTATTTCACGGTCCATTGTTTGCTCGAACAAGATAGTACCAAGAATCTTGTCAGAATCAAATGCTGGGGCTGTCATGATCCTTGTCCGCATTTCGTGAACGCGGTCAAACATCTCATCTTCGTTGGCGTAAGCATCTTCAGGTACACCGTAATCTGCTAATGCTTTTGGAGTACTTCCTCCGCTTTGATCTAGTGCTGCGATAAATCCGTTTCCATTTTTCATTCTTTCGAAATGAGTTGTGTTCATGTTCACCACTCCTTATCTTAATGTAAAGAATCCATTGTTATCCTTCCCCATCTCTTCTAGAATAACACCTTATCCCTAAATATACATAGTAACAGGACTTGATTGTTGAAAATGTGGGGTGGACCGTAACGTATGACTATCCTAATGAGAGCTTCACGATAAAATTAATTACAATCCTTCTATAAGCATTCCATCAAGTTCACGGACCTTGTCGTAGGATTCAACCAGATGCTCTGGTGCTAATGTTCTTCCATATTCCCAGGCATTTTTCTCGATAACAGCTTGCAGCTCTGCTTTTTCGTCCTCACCACCATAAATGAGCGTACGTAAATCATGTTTGTTTTTCTTGAAGGTTACATAAAACCCCATCTCGCGAAAGAGGATGATTTTGACCAGGTTTTCCCCGGTTTCTTTAATATTTATTTTGTTAATATATCTGTTCACTTCAAGATAATTAAATTTAATTGTATTGGTAGTCACGTTGTAATTCATTGGTGAAGCTAATTCGTTATTGAATTCATAATTTATTTTCATATTGTGCTCTTGCAATGTATTTTTCACAATTTCCTCAATATCCCATATGTATAGCATCTTTAGTTGCGACCCTCTCTAGTTGTGATTGACTTAAAATTTTAGTATCTAGGCGATTAGTATAACAAAAGAGAAAAGGGCGGGACAATGAGGTGGGATGGAGGGACAGGTCCCTCCATCCCAAAAACGGCACAATGCACCAAAGTGGGATGAGGGACCTGTCCCTCCGTCCCAAAACTTAATAGTTGAAAAAAACGTGAAATTATGACAAAATACCTAGTATAATAGAACTAACAAATTTACCTTTCAAAGGGGATGGTTGGAATGAATGCTCACCGTCCAATGATTATTGGTCTAAGATATAAGGGAAGAATTATTAGCATTCTTCTAGTCATCTCTTTGTATATATTTTGGAGTGTGTACACGTACTCATTTCAAGGAAATTTGCCAAAGCTAGATGGACCAAGGTTCTGGGTGACTCTCATTGTTTCGGTTTTAGAAGGGATGTTAGCTTGGTGGATTGGTAAAAGGTTCGACCTTGTCCGATTTTATTCTGAAAGAGATTGTCTGACAGGAGCGTATAATCGAAGGTGGGTCTATACTCATTTTTATAAGTACGTCCATCATGTACACCAAGAAAAACATACACGTGTAACGCTAGTTGACTTGAATGATTTCAAATCCATCAATGATCAGTATGGTCATGAAATGGGTGATTTCGTTTTAACGGAGATTGCTGGTATTCTAAATGAAAGAGTTACGGGAACCGGGGTAGTATCGAGGTGGGGTGGGGATGAATTTTTAATGATTGAGGTTCTACCAAACCACTCTACCAAAGAGACTGATGCAATGGAGACCTTTGTTCTATCCAATGGATTGGAAGTGTCGGGAGCAAAGGGGATAGTGTATTGTAATAACGGCAATTGTGATTTAGATCAGTTAGTATCTGAAGCGGATAAAAAAATGTACGAGCATAAATAGAGACATGAATACAAAGCTTCTATCTTTTCAGGATGGAAGCTTTAGTAATGGTTTTATACCGTTCTAAAAGGCGGCCTACCCAACCAGCGTTACATTTTCATTTTCACATCCCATTAAATGATATACGATAGAAAAAAGTATCGAGGAACGGTTCGGAGGGATGATGGTTGTGGTTTAATGAAGGGTTGCTTATAGTCATGTGTTTATTTATGGTGATTGGTGCTGTGGATCATTATGTATTACATAATCGACTATCGCTAGGAGAACATTTTCGTGAAGCGTTTATGATGATGGGGCCGTTAGCGTTAGCCATGATCGGGATTATTTCCCTTGCTCCTGTGTTAGCGGAACTGCTAGCTCCTGTGGTTGTACCCGTTTTTGAGTGGTTTGGGGCGGATCCTTCGATGTTCGCTTCTATGATTCTCGCGATTGATATGGGTGCTTATCCGCTATCAAAATCACTGGCATCATCGGAGGATGCTGCTATATTTTCGTGGGCTTTCCTTGGGACGATGGTAGGTCCGACATTGGTTTTTACCATCCCGGTAGCGTTATCCGTTGTTCAACAAAAAGATCGGCCATTTTTCGCGAAGGGCATCTTGATAGGCGTGATGACCATTCCGGCTGGTGTTCTCACAGGAGGTGCTGTAGCGGGGTATGAATGGGGGTGGATGCTAACAAATTTAATCCCAACCATCATTCTTTCGTTTTTCATAGCAATTGGTTTGGCCTTTTTTACAAATGCGACGATTCGGGTATTCTCTATGTTTGGTAAGGGTGTTGAGTATGTCGTTATAGTTGGATTGGTCACGGTTACCATTCAGACGCTTACGGAGATTGAATTCCTTCCTGGGATTGCCCCGCTAAGTGAAGGGGCTATTATTGTTGCGAAAATTACCGTCACACTTGCAGGAGCTTATCCGCTAGTAGCTTTTATTAATCAAAAAGCGGAAAAACGCTTTTCAAGATGGGGGCAAAAAGCAGGGCTAAATGCTACCTCGATGACGGGCTTAATTGCTTCCCTCGCTCATGCTATCCCGATGTTAGGCACGATGAAGGATATGGATGAGAGGGGCAAAGTGATGAATGCGGCCTTTGCTGTTAGTGGGGCGTTTGTTGCTGGTAGTCATCTTGCATTTGTCGCTGGAGTGGAAAAAGAGATGATTTTGCCAGTTATAATAGGGAAGCTAACTGCAGGAGTGTTGGCTGTTGGCGTGGCTTTATTAGTAACGAAGGATTTGAAGCATAATGATTAAAAAATGCAACGAATGATTCTGGGGCTCACATGTTTAGCTACAGCGTCTACTTTCACCAAGTCCTCTCCATGGCAAAAATAACCCCGACGAGGCTTTGCTTAAGCCTGTCGGGGGTGAGTAAGATATGTGCGCTTTTATTTTCGAAAATCAATATCCTCTTCTTCATTCAAATGAATGCTCGTCTCGGCCGGCTTCGTTTCTGCCAATACGTTTCCGTGGCGCATGGAATAACGGACAGGGGTTTGGCGGCGGACGGCATCGAATTCATCCTCGGCATGGAGTAGGATGAAGTTCGCTGGCTTGCCTTCTTCAATGCCATATTCGTCTGCGATGTTCATAGCTTTGGCGCTATTGATG
Organism: Pontibacillus yanchengensis Y32; assembly: GCF_000770635.1. GTDB lineage: Bacteria > Bacillota > Bacilli > Bacillales > BH030062 > Pontibacillus > Pontibacillus yanchengensis. Next base: position 12,373 of record NZ_AVBF01000025.1, on the reverse strand, counting down.
GTGATGAGATCAATGGATTTCACAATGTCATCGTAGCCCATGAGATGAGTGGCGTGGATGCCCATTTGCAGGACTTGTAGCATATTGCCTGTGCCTAGTGGGTACCAAGGGTCGAACACGTCGTCATGGCCGAATGCCACGTTTAATCCTTCATCAAGCATCTCTTTTACGCGCGTGATGCCTCGTCGTTTTGGATAGGAATCAAAGCGTCCTTGTAGGTGAATGTTAACAAGCGGGTTTGCGATAAAGTTGATGTTCGATAGTTTTAGTAAGCGGAAGAGCTTGGATACATACGCATCATTGTATGAGTGCATCGCTGTGGTGTGGCTGGCTGTTACTTTTTCTCCCATACCGGTACGATGTGCTTCTGCTGCGACAACCTCTACAAATCGTGATTGCTCATCATCGATTTCATCGCAATGAAAATCAATTAATCGGTCGTATTTCTGTGCTAGTTCGAACACCTTTTTCACGGATTCGACGCCATATTCTCTCGTGAATTCAAAATGAGGGATGCCACCAACAACATCTGCTCCTAATTGTAGAGCTTCTTCAAGAAGGGATTCCCCATTTGGATAAGACAAGATTCCTTCTTGAGGGAACGCCACGATTTGTAGTGTTACATAAGGCGCGAAATCTTCTTTCACCTCTAGCATGGCCTTCAGTGCTGTTAGGTCAGGGTCTGTCACATCCACATGAGTGCGGACGTGTTGAATGCCTTGTGCAATTTGCCATTTCAATGCTTTGGTAGCACGGTTTTTCACATCATCATGCGTTAACGATTCTTTTCGTTCAGACCAGCGCTCAATTCCCTCAAATAGTGTTCCGCTTTTGTTCCAATCAGGTTCCCCAGCTGTCAAAATCGTATCTAAGTGAATGTGGGGTTCCACAAAAGGGGGGAGGAGGAGCTGACCATTGGCTTCAATGATATGCTCCTCATACGTTGTGTCCAGTCCTACCCCGATTTCAGAGAACATTCCATTCTCAATTTTGATATCCATTAAGTCTTCAAAGCCTCGAATATTTGCTCGCTTAATAATCATGATTAACTACTCACCTTTGTTGGTTTGTATTGGGTTGATGGTTTCGTAGATAGGAATTCTCCAGCAAAATGGATGAGTATATAGGAAGCCGCTGCCCCGATAATGGCGTTAAGCGGTGCGATACCTGGTGCGAATTTTGCTAGAAGAATCGCTATCCCCCATGCAGAGAGGGCGGACCATCTCACCTTACTATATGCTTTCTGTTGTACGCCTTCATATTCCTTCCGACGTGCGATGAAATAATCGGCTAGAATGATTGCCCCTACAGGCGGAAGTGTGGATCCTAGAAAGGTTAGGAAACCGACGAAGTTGTTGTACAACCACATTGCTAGTAGGGTTCCCACCACTCCGTTGAAAAGAACGACTTTATTTTTCGTGATTTTGGTAATGTTTGAAAAGCCTAGTGCTGATGCGTACAGAGCATTGTCGTTTGTCGTCCAGATGTTCAGCCCGAGAACTAACACTGCTGGAATGATGAGCCCTTGTGTGAACATAACTTCAGAGATGTCCGCATTACCTGTGGCGATGGAGCCTATGGCACCGAATAAGAACATAAGGGAATTTCCGATGAAAAAGGCTATGACAGTTGTGATGAGCCCATGGCGCTTCGTTTTTGCAAAGCGAGCGAAGTCTGGTGTGAGTGTGCCTCCGCTAATAAAGGAACCGATGCAGATGGTTAGCGCAGCGGCCAAAGTAATGGAAGAGTCCGGTGTGTAGGACATCAATCCATTTATGCCTCCGACACTATCTGTAGCTTTGAATACAGAAAAACTACCAAGCACGGTGATGGCTGGTACTGCGATGAAGCTTAAGATCATGAGCGCCTTCATGCCAAAATAAGCTGTTACGGTCATGAGAATTCCGGCTACTGCAATGAGCAGGGTGGTGTCCATGCCAGTTGCTTTTTGAACAGGAAAAGCGAACATGGCAACGCCTACTCCGAACCATCCAACTTGGGTAGCACCTAGTAAAAGAGAAGCAAGGTACGATCCTTTTTCACCAAAAGCGCGGCGTGCAAGTAAATGGGTAGACAGGCCAGTGTCGGCTGCGATATAGCCGAGAAGCCCAGTGTATAGTCCGAGGATTAGGTTACCTGCCATTACTGTAACGATGAATTGGGTCATGGTAAGCCCTGCACCTAGCTCTCCCCCAGACCACATACTGGCCGAGAAGAAGGTGAAGCCTAGCATCACCATAAACATCTTCCAAAATCCGTTGCGGTTTGATTGTGGTACTGCTTGTAAGGAAAAATCGCGGTCTACTGTTTTCATGAAGAATACCTCCAGTAATTCAAAAAGGATTTGAAAAACTGGTACCAGTGCGTTGACTATGTCGTATTTTCCCATGCATGAATAAAAAAGGCTTCTTGTCAGTCGTTCCTGACAAGAAGCCTATACGTGTGCATATAAGAAAATAGACGAGCGCTACGCATTTACGTCTAATATCATATAAATTCCGACTTACCTTGTCAGCCTCACGGGACTGCATTTAAAGGTACCAGTATTCAGTTATTGGCATTATTACAGACACCCCAGCCATGTGTCAAGGTGGGACGGAGGGACAGGTACCTCGTCCCACTTTTATTGCATCAACAGTACGATACCAACTACTAACAAAACTATTACGCTAGTCAGCATAAGGATTTTAGTTAATCGATTTGCTTTATGGAATATTCTCATGAACATAGGTCGTCACCTCCATTTTTGTAAAGGAGAAGCGTATAGTCTCTATACGCTTGAGCATATAAAAAGGATTCGTTTGCAGAGAAAAATGGGACGAGGGACCTGTCCCTCCGTCCCAAAAGGGGCAGCTCTCCCGTCTCACTTTTTTGTTTCAGGTGTAGGGAATATAATGATGGAAAGAGGTGAAGCTGATGAATCTATCAAGTCTGGAGAAGAAAGTGACTAACATTGTATCAACACTAAATGCGAAGGCGAGTGTTGTGATTAGAACAAACTATGGCACGATAGCTATCAATGAAAAGGAAATAATGCCAGCTGCAAGTGTGATTAAAATTCCGATTATGATGGAAGCATTTCGCCAAGCAAGAACAGAAGGCGGCGATCTTTCAGCGCCTGTAACCATTCCGCAACATAATAAAGTTGGCGGAGCTGGAGTGCTACAATTTTTATCCCAGGATACGTTTTCCTTATACGATTTAGTAAAGCTGATGATTATCGTTTCAGATAACACAGCTTCCAATGCAGTGATACGTAGTGTTGGCATGGAGGCTATTAACCGTATGATAGAAGAGTTAGGCTGTTGGAACACGAAATTGAGAAGAGAGTTTATGAATCTTAAGGCTCAGGGACAGGGGTTTGATAATACGACAACAGCTGAGGACATGGTGAACCTCTTAGAACAACTAGCTCTTCATGATAGAGAAATGGTAGAGATTCTAAAAGGGCAGCAACTCACATCACAATTACCTGCCTATAATACATATGAGGACCTTGAAATTGCGAATAAAACAGGAGAACTAGATGGTGTGCAGCATGACGTTGGTATGTTTGTAGATTCCTATCAATCAGTGTATGTAGCCGTGTTACTAAATGAGGTAGGGGAGGCTGTTGAAGCGCAGAGAGCCATCGCGGATATTGGTCATCAGGTTATGCAATATATGAAATTGGGATGAGGAGCCCCCGATTGGGACGAGGGACCTGTCCCCCCATCTCACTCTCCCCTCTCAGCACATTCACTGGAAAAAATGGGACGAGGGACCTGTCCCTCCGTCCCAACCTTTCACACCAGTTTTCGCTAGAGTTTGCATGATTTTTCCTGTGCATCCTATTGCGTTTAAGTAGGCGTTTTGTAGTATAGTTGAATTATACGAAATTTTTGAATAACAGGGATTGAAAGTGCACCCATTTTAGGAGGAATCAATTTACATGTCCCAGCAAGCTTTTCTCTATCATTCGAAAGTACACGATCTTTTTAATAACATCCAAAAAGTGATGATCGGTAAAGAAGAAGTAACGACGTTAAGCATTGTCGCGCTGTTAGCTCAAGGCCATGTGTTGCTAGAAGATGTGCCGGGTGTGGGGAAGACCATGCTCGTACGAACGTTATCGAAGTCTGTTGATTGTGAGTTTACGAGAATACAGTTCACACCTGACCTTCTTCCTTCAGATGTGACAGGTGTTTCGATTTATAATCCGAAAGAAATGCAATTTGAATTCCGTCCTGGTCCTATACTTGGAAATATTGTGCTTGCTGATGAGATCAATCGTACAAGCCCAAAGACTCAGTCCTCTCTCCTCGAAGGGATGGAAGAAGGAAATGTAACCGTCGACGGAAATACAGTTGAATTAAAAAGACCGTTTTTCGTTATGGCGACGCAAAACCCTATTGAATATGAAGGAACGTATCCATTGCCAGAAGCACAACTGGATCGCTTCTTATTAAAATTAAATATGGGCTACCCAACAGCCCAGGAAGAAATGAAGATGCTTGGCATTGTATCTGGTGAACATCCGATTCATAACGTGGAAGCTGTCATGACGCAGGATGAATTAATCGGCTTACAAGAAGAAGTCCAAAACGTTTATGTCGATGAACATATTCGTCGTTATATAATCAATCTTGTAACGGAAACGAGACACCATCATTCTGTCTATCTAGGTGTGAGTCCTCGTGGTTCGATCGCCCTTATGAAAGCCTCCAAAGCCTTGGCCTTTATCCAAGGTCGCGATTATGTATTGCCTGACGATGTGAAGTATTTGGCTCCGTTCGTATTAAGTCACCGCCTTATCCTATCATCAGAAGCAAAGTTTGAAGGAATGACAACAGCAAGCCTAATCCATGAGCTATTGGAGAAAGTCTCAATCCCAGTGCATCGTGAAAAATAATATGAAAAATTATGCTGGTCTAATTGGGAAGCTGTTGTTTGTTGTTGTCCTTTTTGCCATTTTGTATTCCTATGCTATGTTTCAGGGTGGATTTGTGAGTTGGTTTTTATTCTTCGCCATGCTGCCATTTGTTGTGTACATGTTTGGACTAACGTTTTATCCCTTATCAAGTTGGGAATTTGAGCGTTCTTTTTCCAAGCAGATTCTTCAAACGGGGGACAAGGTGAATATCGAGTTAACGATTCATCGGAAAATTCCATTTCCGCTCTATTACTGCATTGTCGAAGAGTATCTTCCACCAACATTTGATCGTGTAGGCATGAAGGCAGGGGGCTATCAATATTTAGCTAACCCCACTGCCCTTACGGCGGAGCAAAAAATCAAGCGAGTGTCCTTCCCTTGGTTTAAGAGGAAAATTCGTTATCAGTATGCCTTTGATGATGTTCCGCGCGGAGAGCACCATTTTCATACCATTCGTGTGAAAACAGGAGACTTCTTCGGGTTTATTCGCAAGCAGCATTATTTCACAGTTCCGAGCTCCATTCTTGTGTACCCAAACCAGAGAGCTGTCGGGATCAGCAAACGAATGAACAGCTTTGAAGAGGGAGCGACTCCTACCTCCTCTCCAATGAAAAAAGATACGACAATCGTGACGGGGATTCGAGAATACACTCCAGGAGATCGTTTCTCATGGATAGACTGGAAAAATACTGCCAAGAAAAATAGTATGATGACAAAAGAATTTGAACCGCAAAAAAGCTCTGATGTTATGTTGGTGTTGGATGCCAGTCAGGTTGAATCCTCTAAGAGTCTAGCATTTGAGGGGAGTGTGGAACTGAGTGCGTCGCTCATTCAAGCGTACAAACGCATGTCCTCCCAACTCGGATTCATGATCCTTGGCGAGGAGCGGAAGCTATTTCCTTTTACAAAAGATGTGAACCAGCATAACAACATGAACCATTACCTGGCTCGAGTGGAAGCAAACGGGCAAATGTCCTTTCCCGAATCGTTGTTGCTTCAGCATAACTCCATGCCAAACAACCTGGTATTAATGATTGTGACGAATTCTCTCACCCCAGAGTTGAAAGGGACATTAACGAGATTGAAGCAAACGCATGCTCATATTGTGGTGTTCTACATTGATGCGAGTGAACGAGTTGGGCCAAATGAACAGCAGTTAGTCCGCGAATTGACGATAAGTGGAATTGTTGTCAATGTGCTTACGGAGAATGAGATGTCACAAAACGCATTTGAGGTGAACACCTAATGGATCGCATGTCTCTAGATCAGCGGGAGTGGCTATATCGGTTTATTGTCTATTTAGCTGGTTTCTTCCTTTTTTGGGAATGGTTACGTCCGCTTGAACAAATCACTGACACCCAGAGTGTTACGGTCTTTATTGTGTATGCAGCTTTTTGTTTCTTTTTATCATTTCTGCAACTGCCGTGGTTTTTGTCTATACCATTGAAAACGGTAGGCTTGGCCTTCATTCTTGATGGTTTGTTTATGCCACAGCGCTTCTTTAGCAAGTCTTGGTTTGCCTATTTTTATGAGCATATGCAGTATAATGTGCAAGTCATGCTCGATTACCAATGGTGGGAAATGACACCATTATTCAGAAGTTTATTGTTCTTGTTACTGCTATGGCTTATGAGTTATCTGCTTTACTACTGGTTCGTTGTTTCGAAACGGATAAACTTTTTTGTAATTCTAACGTTTATTTATCTAACGATCTTAGATACCTTTACGGTGTATGATGGAAAAGTTGCGATTATCCGTGCCTTCTTAATCTCCTTGATTGTCATGGGGCTATCCAGTTTTATTAAGGAATTAGACCGCGAATCCATTCAGCTAAAAGGAAATCGGGCTTATCAAGCGTGGCTTGTACCTTTAGTAGTCCTGGTCTTTGCCTCGACTGTTATTGGGTATGCAGCTCCGAAGCAAACACCACAATGGCCAGACCCTGTTCCTTTTATAAAAAGTGCCGCTAATAACGTAGGCGGTTCAGGGGATAAAGTCCAAAAAGTGGGATATGGTACGAATGATTCAAAACTAGGTGGCTCGTTCGTTCAAGATGATACACCTGTTTTCCAAGCAGCTGCCCAAGATAAGCACTATTGGAGAATTGAAACGAAGGATACCTACACAGGGAAGGGCTGGGTGAATTCAGATGATCCCAATGTTAAAGAATTCTCAAGTGAGTCTAATCTTCCCGTCGATACCTTTTCTTTAGAAAATGTAAAAACAGAAGAGCGAACAGCAACTATCGCATTACGAGATAATGCTACGTTTTCAAAGGTGGTGTATCCTTACGGTATCCAAAAAGTAACGCAGAGTGATGCGTCAAGTTTTGAAGTAAACCTTAAGACTGGTGTTATTCAACCATTCAACAACGGGAAGTCCATTCAGCTTGGTGAATATAAAGTAGAATACAATAATCCTTCTTACTCCTTCCAGCAGTTACAAGAGGCGAGTGGAGAAGACCCTCAATACATTGAAGATTCCTATGAACAATTGCCTGATTCGTTACCAGAGCGAGTGGTTAATCTCTCCGAAGAAATCGTGTCTGAAGAAGATAACCGCTATGATAAAGCCCGTGCAATTGAACAATATTTTTCAAACAATGGATTTGATTATGATACACAAGATGTAGCTGTACCAGGTGAAGATGAGGATTATGTAGCGCAGTTCTTGTTTGATACGCAAAAAGGATATTGCGATAACTTTTCATCTTCAATGGTTGTCATGCTAAGAGCTGTAGGAATTCCAGCTAGGTGGGCAAAAGGCTTCACTGGAGGGGAACAGATTGATTCCATCACCAAAGATGATACAAGCTACAATGTATATGAAGTGACAAGTGGAAATGCGCACTCTTGGGTAGAAGTCTACTTCCCTAACGTTGGCTGGGTACCATTTGAGCCAACAAAAGGCTTTGGTAACCATACGGATTTCTATCTAGAGGAGACAGAAGAGGAAGAAGATTCTGAGGTACAACAAAACCTTGAGGACAAGCTCAATGAACAGCAGCCAGAAAAGCCCGAAGTGAACCAAGAAGACTTGAACCCTGGTGGTAGCTCAAGCGAAGGAAAATCACTGTTTAGTAGAGTTACATTCTGGGTTGGTATAGTACTTCTAGCTGTACTTTCTATTGTACTCTATATTTATCGCTACCATTGGTTGATGTATTTCTACAAACGTCGTTTCCAAAAAGAGCCGAATAAAGAAAACTATGAAGCAGCCTATCATTTCCTTTTAAAGGCATTGGATGATAAAGGTGGCATGACGCGTTCGTCAGATCAAACGTTGAGAGAATTCTCTAAAGAAATTGATCGTCACTTTCAGTCCAATGAAATGGGGATTTTGACGCATCATTATGAGCGACTACTGTATCGTAATGATACGGAAGATCAACCTTGGGACAAAGTAACAGAATTATGGGAAAATTTAATTAAAAAGGCACTGTCTTGACCGGCCACGCTGGGGTTGTTAGAATGAGTTCAACTTAATTGAATACCTTCATATATACTCGATAATACGGTTCGAGAGTCTCTACCGGAGCACCTGAAATGCTCTGACTATGAAGGCAGAAGTCAAGCGCGTGGTGTATAACATCAAGGGATTTCTGTCTTCCTATGTCTTCATGTAGGGAGCGGAAGTCCCTTTTTTTTTTGAAAGTAAAGAAAGTATAAGTTTCTGGCGCATACACGTCTAGCTCCAGCGCCTACCCCCTCGGGGTCTTAAGTCAAGCCTCGCTGTGGCAAAAAGCGCCACTTCGAGGCTTGTCTTAAGCCTGTCGGGGGTGACCAAGGCGCCCTGAGCTTTTCTTATTGCATAGGGAATTATAAAAATCGATGATTGTGTATAACTAAAAAGTGATGAAGCCATGACCAGCTTCAACGCTTTTGTTCATAATATAGTTAATAGAAAAGGAGTGGGATTAGGTGGCACAAGTTAATGAAATGATTCTAGTATTAGATTTTGGTAGCCAATACAATCAGCTAATTACAAGGCGTATTCGTGAGTTTGGTGTATATAGTGAATTGCATTCCCATCGACTTACAGCAGAAGAGATTCGCGAAATAAATCCGAGTGGGATCATCCTGTCTGGTGGTCCAAACAGTGTTTATGAAGAAAATAGCTTTCGTTGCGACCCAGAAATTTTTGAATTAGATATTCCTGTGCTAGGAATTTGTTATGGTATGCAGTTAATGTCTCATCATTTTGGTGGAAAAGTGGAAAGTTCAAATGAGCGTGAATATGGTAAAGCTGACATTACGCTTAATGGTTCCTCGAAACTCTTTGCTGAAACACCAGAGAAGCAGGTTGTGTGGATGAGCCACCGCGATAAAGTCATCGCTCCACCGGAAGGATTTACGGTGGATGCTACAAACCCTTCATGTCCTGTTGCATCCATGAGTAATGAAGCAAGGAAGATGTACGGCGTTCAATTCCACCCTGAAGTTCGCCACACAGAGTATGGGAATCAACTTCTAAGGCATTTCGTTTTTGATATATGTGAGGCTGAGGCTGACTGGTCCATGGAAAGCTTTATCGATATTGAAGTGAACAAAATAAGAGAGCAAGTAGGCGACCGAAAAGTCCTTTGCGCTCTAAGTGGCGGAGTGGATTCCTCTGTTGTTGCTGCTTTGATTCACCGCGCTATTGGTGATCAGTTGACGTGTATTTTTGTAGACCATGGACTGCTTCGCAAACACGAAGGACAATCTGTAATGGATACATTTAGCGAAGGGTTCAACATGAATGTGATTAAAATTGATGCTCAAGACCGGTTCTTATCAAAGCTTGAAGGCGTATCAGACCCAGAAGAAAAACGAAAAATTATCGGTAATGAATTTATCTATGTATTCGATGATGAAGCGGACAAGCTGAAAGATATAGATTATCTTGCTCAAGGTACCCTGTACACGGATATCATTGAAAGCGGAACGGAAACAGCTCAAACCATTAAATCCCACCATAACGTCGGCGGACTGCCTGAGAACATGCAATTTGATTTAATAGAGCCGCTTAATACACTTTTCAAGGATGAGGTTCGTGCCCTAGGGACGGAACTAGGTGTACCCGATCATATCGTTTGGCGTCAGCCGTTCCCGGGACCAGGGTTAGCCATTCGTGTTATCGGCGAGATTACCGAAGAAAAGCTAGAAATCGTAAGAGAATCCGATGCTATCCTTCGCGAAGAAATAAAAAATGCTGGTTTAGACAGAGAAATCTGGCAATATTTCACCGTGCTACCTGATTTCAGAAGTGTCGGTGTGATGGGAGATGCTAGAACGTACGACTACACAGTAGGTATTCGCGCGGTCACATCCATTGATGGAATGACGTCCGATTGGGCAAGAATCCCTCATGATGTACTAGAAAAAATTTCGAACCGAATTGTGAATGAGGTCGACCATGTGAACCGCATTGTCTATGATGTAACCAGCAAGCCACCTTCCACAATTGAGTGGGAATAATCGAACAATTTTATTGTATTTTTAAAAAATGTTCGTGTTTTGTGTTGACGATTTCTGAAACGACTAGTACAATAGACTCTGTAATCATAAAAATCATACATGCACCGTCGTATAATATTGGGGATATGGCCCAAGAGTTTCTACCGAACTACCGTAAATGGTTCGACTACGAGGTGAATTATCGATGATTCCTTTCTATTGTATTTTAATGAGTAGGAAAAGTGGATAATTTACTTTGGACGTTTACTAGAGACTCCTGGCCATTATATGGTCAGGAGTTTTTTTCTTCATATAAACCTTTTGTTCTAGCTAAAGGTAAAGAAGAAAGATGCTTAGGTAAGAAACGACAGGTGAGAGGGAGGAATAATCGATGAAGAAGTTCTTTAAGTTTGATGAATTAGGCACGAATTTCCGTACAGAATTTATTGCGGGTCTCACCACATTTTTATCTATGGCGTATATTTTATTTGTAAATCCGAATACGCTAGCATTAGTAGGTATTGAGCAACTTCCAGAAGGAGTAACACGAATTGATAAAGGAGCTGTATTTACAGCGACGGCTATAGCTGCCGCGATCGGTTCACTCATCATGGGATTGTTTGCGAGGTATCCGATAGCCCTTGCTCCGGGAATGGGTCTGAACGCGTTTTTTGCTTACACAGTAGTATTGTCCCAAGGGATTAACTGGGATAAGGCGCTTGCTGGAGTACTTGTATCAGGACTTATTTTTATTGTATTAACGGTCTCTGGCTTGCGAGAAAAAATCATCAATGCGATTCCTTCCAACTTAAAGCTGGCAGTTGGAGCGGGTATTGGTCTCTTCATTGCATTTATCGGATTCCAGAATGCAGGTATTATTGCCAACAGTGATGCAACATTGGTTGAGCTAGGGAACCTATCAACCCCAACAACGCTATTAGCCATATTCGGGATTGCTATTTCTATTATTCTATTGGCCCTTGGTATTAAGGGTGGCATCTTTTATGGAATGGTGCTTACATCTATCCTTGGTATTATAACTGGATTAATTTCAGCTCCGTCAGGCTTTGGTGGGATCGTTGGTTCTGTCCCTTCTGTTGCGCCGACATTTGGCGTTGCCATTGAACAATTGCCTTCTGTTCTTGTATCAGGGGAAATGTGGATCGTCATCTTAACGTTCTTATTCGTAGACTTTTTTGATACAGCAGGTACATTAGTTGCCGTTGCTACTCAAGCTGGTTTGATGAAAAATGATAAATTGCCAAGAGCCGGTCGAGCATTATTTGCTGACTCAGCCGCAACAGTTGCAGGTGCAGTTGTAGGAACATCAACAACGACTTCCTACATTGAGTCTACAGCTGGAGTAGGAGCAGGTGGTCGTTCAGGATTTACCGCCGTCGTAACGGCAGGCTTTTTCCTTCTTGCTCTCATTTTCTCTCCATTGTTAAGTGTGGTAACGCAAGAAGTGACGGCACCAGCACTGATTATCGTAGGCGTGCTTATGTCATCTTCCTTGAAAAATATAGACTGGGATCAGTTTGAAATTGCCGTTCCAGCTTTTCTAACCGTGATTGCAATGCCCCTAACGTATAGTATTGCAACAGGGATTTCTATTGGATTCATTTTCTATCCGATTACAATGGTATTAAAAGGAAGAGCGAAAGAAATCCATCCGGTTATGTATTTCCTTTTCGTTGTATTCCTAATGTACTTTATATTCTTAAGTTAATAGAGATGAATGAACACCTCCATGACGGGGGTGTTCTTTTAATGTATATAATTCTTTTAAAAAAATATAAAAAATCCATTGCATTCAAAGGAAAGTGAATGGTACATTAGTAAACGTTGCGCTAACGACGGCAACAAAAAACACCATAAACGAAAGAGAAAAGCCAAAAAAACTTCAAAAAGTTATTGACGGCACTTTCGATAAAATGGTATATTTATTGAGTCGCTGTTTTGAGGCGACGACATAAAACAACGAAACATTTGATCTTTGAAAACTGAACAAAACAACTTGTAA
>NZ_AVBF01000024.1 GCF_000770635.1 Pontibacillus yanchengensis Y32 | reverse complement strand
TCCAACTCATACTATCTCGAATCCAAGTCTTCAAGATTATGCCTCTTATATGAAATATTAAAAGAGCATCGCAGTACATATACTACAATGCTCACGTGATTAAGCTATAGTAGGATTACGCCCAAAACAGTTGCTATGATTAAGCCAATGATAACAGGAAAAAAATTCTTCCTTACTAGTTCCATTACTGGCACGCCACAAAAACCTGCAATTGCAATCATGGAGGACCAGGCGATAATAGTTCCTCCTCCAGTCCATATGGAACCCATTTGACCAATTGCTGCAAGTGTTCCTGGATCCATTCCATTTCCAGCTAATGCTCCAGATAAAGCTCCAGTTAATGGTAACCCAGAAAATCCAGAACCATCTAGTCCTGTAATGATTCCGATAAGAAGAATGCTAAATGCTGCTAATAAATTGCTTTGTGGCAAATACTCCTGTGAAGATTGAACGAGATCAAATAAGAATGCTGGTGGTGTTTGATCACTTAACGAGAGAATTGCTCCAGAAAAGTCAGCACTCCCCAGGAAAAAGAAACCAGCAATTGGGATCACAGGACCCATCGCTTTAAATGCAAATACAAATCCGTCTGTTATATGATCACTAATATAATCAAGAGCACGGTGACGTCCGAAAGCGACAGTTGCCATTAACAAAAGAATAACGGCTACTCCACCTATAAAAGCTGCCCCATCTCCTCCTTCGAAACCACCCATTCTTCCTGACCCTAATTTTGTAGCAACCATAAAAATCATAACCCCGACCATAGATAAAGGTACTAGGATGGCAAACAGCTTACTCCATAATCCAATATCATTCCTATTGAAACTTCCTTTATGCTCACTCTTTGCCAGCCCCTGTAGAGCTTTTAATTCACCTTCTATTTTAGGGTCATGTTTATGTCGTATGGTTTTTCTATTCAACATATATGCTAGACCGATTGCCACAACACCAGTAATAATAGAAAGAACAAGCGCTTTATCCACAATTTCAGAAGGATCAATTCCTGCTGAACTAGCAGATAAACCAGGTGCTACCTGCATAATATAGTCAGAGGATAAAGCCATTCCTTGACCTGCTAAAGCGACGGCCATAGCAGCCATCATAGCAGGTAAACCAGCTCTTACAGCCGCTGGTACTAATAACGCACAAATCAAGGGCACAGCTGGCGTTGGCCAGAAAAACAGAGAAATTACATACGTAATACCTACCAAGACAAAATAGGCTATGTGACCATTCGTCATTACCTTTTGGATTGGCTGTATCATCCTTCGATCAGCCCCAAGATCCTTTAATGCTTGTAAGAGAGCAACCATAAATGTAATGATTAAAAAGATATTAAACAATTCCTTTGCAGCTACTAGATTTGCATTAAATACTGCTGTAAATCCACTTACAACATCGCCTTTATATACCCATGCCACAATAAAAGTTCCTAATAACGTTGGTAATACTACACCTTTTCGAAATACCATCGTCATAATGATAAGTAATGTAATGATCGCATATAACCAATGGGTAACACCTAATTCCATGGAAACATCACTCCCTATAGACTCACACTTAGTGTGATGTACTATATGCACACATGCCTAGAGAAGTGATACTGAGCTAGTAGACGCTTTATTATTTATTGTAGTTACCTATATTAATCATAAAAAAAGCAATGCATTACTGCATTACTTTTTCCGTCTCTATATATTTCCAGTCGTCTCTAATTCCCTATAAATGGGTTCTTTTTATTTATACTTCTTGGAGGCCAATATGGTAAAAACAATTAATTATGCTACTTAATAATCGAAAGGAGAAAATTAAGCACTTCTTTACCGAAACGAAAGACCTAATACTTTTTAACCAATTACTAACCTCAACTATAGATTACCAACAAACCAAAAAATGGTCAAAACGAAAAACGCTCATATAGACGTAAAAACACCCCTTTCAAGCGTAACCTTCACCTATTCACCCCCAATAATTACCTTTTTAAAACATATTTAGAGGGAATTGTTCAACATATAAAACACTACAACCTAGTTTCCCTTATCTATCCATGCAGAACGTAAGCTCAGAATGCCTTGTTTGGTTGATGTTGTTACGTGATGTAGCAGCCTATAAAACAAAAAAAGAAGCAACGAAGAACGTTGCTCCTAAATAGGTGCATCCAATAGTTGCTGCACTCGGTTGATATTTTGTTTTGAAATTTGAGCAGGCTCTTCGTACCCATCAAAATACACTAGATAACTCTTCCCAGATGTTTGTATCCTTGCAACATGAGTAAGATTAATAATAAAGGAACGATGTGACTGTACAAAACGATTGTCTAGATAATCTAGAAAGTATTCTAGAGTTTCTGACGAGGAGTATTGTTCACTAATAGTATGAATAATGGACTTTCGATCATTTTTTTCGATAAACAAGATATCATCAACCTGGATATAATACATGGAACGGTTGAATCTTATTGGAATACGTGTAAAAGCTTTCGCTCTTTGTGGAGGTTGAGGCTGTTTTTTTTCCAAAATAGCCTTAGCTCTTTCCAATGCCAGCATTAGCCTACTCATTTGAATAGGTTTTAATACATAATCTACTGCATATAATTCAAATGCTTCCACAGCAAATGATTCATGCGCAGTAGTAAAAATATAGTCAAGTGTTGGCATACTCTTTTGAATCTCTCGAATGGCTTTAATTCCTTTTATTTTTGGCATTTCTATATCACAAAGAACTAAGTCGGGCTGATGTAATAATGCTTTCTCTATAAGTTCTTCCCCGTCTTTTGCCTCATCGATAATTTCAAACGAATCCACTACCATCTTATCAATCATTTGTCTAAGTAGCTTTCGTGAAGCTTCTTGGTCATCTGCTATTAAAATGCTATATGGCATGTGCACCATCCTACAAATTTATAATTTCATAATACTAGTATAAGGGAAA
The DNA here is from genome assembly GCF_000770635.1 of Pontibacillus yanchengensis Y32. GTDB lineage: Bacteria > Bacillota > Bacilli > Bacillales > BH030062 > Pontibacillus > Pontibacillus yanchengensis. The sequence goes on along the minus strand of NZ_AVBF01000024.1, from coordinate 52,416 downwards.
ACGGTTACTTTGTTTAGGGTTTGTGACATATTACCACTCTTTCTCAATCATCCTTATACATGTATTTATGAATCATTTGTGAGAATTTAGATACCTGTAAAGGCTTAGTCATATAATCCTGAAATCCAGCTGCCAAACCTTTTTCTACATCTCTCGGCATTGCATTGGCACTAATTGCTACAATTGTAATGTTCTTTGTCTCATGAATTCCTCTCAGTTTCTCAAGCACTTCATACCCATCAATACCTGGTAAATTTAAGTCTAATAAAATTAAGTCAGGCTCATGTGCTTGAGCTAAATCAATCCCAATCTCACCATTAACAGCAGAAAACAATTCAATATCATCATACTTACGAAGAATCTTCTGAACTAAATGTAAATTAGCAGGATTGTCTTCAATATATAATAACTTCTTTTTGTTAACAAAGCTAAAAGGTTCTTCATTGATAGCCGCTGATACACCTTGGTTTATACCCTCTACTTCTTCTACCAAAGGAAGTTCAACCCAAAATGTACTCCCTTTTCCAACCTGACTTTTAACCGAAATAGTTCCATTCATCATCGCGACAAGTTGCTTTGTTAACGTTAAACCAATACCTGTACCTTCAATAGGGCTATCTTCTTTCACTCTAGTAAATGGTTCGAATATATGTTGTATTTCTTCTTCTTCTATACCAAAACCAGAATCTTCAACGATGAATTGCATATGGTCATTTTGTGTATAACAGCTAAATCGAATCTTCCCTCTATCTTCATTATATTTGACTGCATTGGATAATAGATTAAGCAAAACTTGCTTCAATCGAGTTCGATCAGCATAAACATATGTTGATTCATATGGTTCTATGGACTGATCAAGTGTGATTTCTCGTCTATCAGCTAACGGCTGGGTAATACTCATAACTTCCTCAACCACAGGTGCTATTTCGACAGGCTCAATGGATACAGTTAGTTTTCCAGATTCAATTTTGGCTAAATCAAGTATTTCATTAATCAAAGTTAGTAAGTGGTTACCTGCCTTAATTATCTCTTCTACATTTTCCAATTGAGATTCTGTTAAAGATTCATCAGCATCAAATTCAAGTAGCTGAGCAAATCCTAAGATAGCATTCATTGGTGTTCGAAGCTCATGACTCATACTAGACAAGAAGTCAGATTTAGCCGCTGAAGCGCGCTCTGCTTCTTCTTTGGCATGTCGAAGGGATTCTTGTAGCTCCTTCAAATCCGTAATATCCCTTACACTTAGCACGAAATGTTTTTGTTGATCATCTGTACCATATATAGGTGATAATCGACCTTGGAACCAGCGATATCCACTCATAGTTTGGATATAATATTCAAGATTCTTTGATTGCTTTGTCCTGTCCACTTCTTTAATGGTAGACATGAATAAATCTGCATCTTCTTTAGGGAACACTTCTTGTATAGAAGAGCGAAACAGTTCATCCTTAGGTCGAGTTAATTTTTGTTCATCACTAGTCCAAATATTAATATAGCGACCATCAGAATCAATACGCATGATGATATCATCAATGGAAGAGATAAGTGCCCTTAAGTCTGACTCCTTATCTTCTACTTTGGATTGAGCACTTTCTAATTCCTTGTAAGCACTCCCTAAGTTGTGCCCCATTGCTGTAATGCTATTAGATATTTTGTCCAATTCTATAATAGAAAAGGATTTCTGGCTTTGAAAATAATTCCCTTTTCCTATGTCATCAACCATTTCATTCATTTCTACTAATGGCTCAGATATTTGATTACTCATCTTATGTGTTTTTCGGTATAGGTATAAAAAGTAAAGTAAGTAGACAATGAGTAAGCCAGCAATCATGAGCACACCAATTTTAATTAGATGGGAATTTACTGTAGAGATATTCTTATAAATATTATTTTCCTTCACAACTGCCATGAGCTTCCATCCTGTTTCAGGAATAGTGGACCACACAACTAGTTGTTGCTCATTATTCAAATTCGCTTTTGTCATACCGTTCTTTTTCCCATCCATAATGGAAGCAATATGCTGCGTCTCTTTACGCTTAAACATGTTAAATTTATCAGGCTTAAGCGTATTCTTCATGACTGCACTTTGATAGGTATGTTCATTCAATTCTGTGATGCCAAATACCTCTTCTCCTTGTTTCGGTAGAGCAAGAATTGTACCATCTTCCTCTATCAGCATACCAAAACCGCTCCACGGAATGTTTAAGTCTAATACATTATTTGCTATGTTCGATATCGTCACGTCTATTCCTACTACCCCTTCAAGAAAACCTCGATTATAAACAGGGGCAATCGAAGAAGCAATCCAACCTTTACCAGCAGGATCTAAATATGCATCCGTCCACACAACTCCTCTAGAAGGGTTATATTCCTCATTGGCTTTAAAGTAAAAGTTATACTGAGGTATATACATGCTAGCTGAATATTGATCTAATACATCAAAATAAGGATAAATAATATTTAGTGAATCATATGTATTCATATAGACAGCAGAAGCTAATAAATGCGTTTCATATATGTCTTTCATCAAGGATTGCGTTGATAGGAGTTGGGCTACCTTTTCTTTATCATGTTTAGCAGCTGTTCTTATTGCACTATAGTACACTGCAGCTCCATCATTATCAAGATTACTCTTTGAATAATAAACGCCTTTACTAGAGTAACCTAGACGGTTTTCATCTTCAGGAGAAAGCTGTGCTGGAACTTCTAATGCCTTCGCAACTTGTTTGCGATACAGATTAGTTGAATTTGATATCGATTGAATTTGATTTGCAATAACTTCTCCTTCTCTAGAGGCCATTTGTTGAAGATCTTGATGAGCCTCTTCTCTCAAAGAGTCAACCGTAGTACGTTTAGACCATTCATATGTTACAAAATACATCCCTATAAATAACAATTCAACGACTAATAAAGGTATAAGAGCAGTTCGTATAAAAGAACTCCATATCCATTTGGTAAGCGGCCATTTTTGATGATGTTTCATCTCATATTCACCTCACTTTTAACCCCATCAGAAACATTTGTAGGTATGTAGTCTTTTTAAGTTTTTTAATTAAGCAAAAAATGATCAACTAGAACGGACTAGCTGATCATAGGCACTTTTTTATACATCAAAGGTTTGGAATACATTTTTCTCAGGGATTTTATATATTTCTCTCCCCATTAGATGATTTATAATTACCTTATTCCGATGAACAGCCAAACCTAAATTGGTTGATCCCACTCCATGTGTATGCGAGATTCCGCTATGAACATATATTTCATTACTAGTTTCTTTTGTTTTATCTAAACGGTAATCACCAAGAACTTTATAACGGCCCTCTTCATCCCATCTTAATAGAGATGTCAGATTATGAATGAATTCTGGAACGTATGGTTTATACCCTGTTGCTGCAATTACCACCTCACTATCGAGAGTGAAACGTTCCTTTTTTTCAGTATGCAAACAATTAATTTCGTATGAAATTCCATCTTCTTTCCTACGAATATTCTCTACTTCAGAAAGGACACGCAAACTTACATTCACTTCATTTGTACCTATTGAATTTTCATACAGAAGGTTATAAATATCTGTAATTGTATGATTACTTATGCCTTTATAAAATAAATCTTGTGAAGCAAACACTTCCTCTTTTTGCTTCTGTGGGAGCTGATAGAAATAATCAACATAATCTGGTGAAAAGTGCTCTAAACTTAATTTTGATTCTTCCATCGACGCAAAACCAGATCTTGTAATCCAATCTAAACGGTAGCCAAACTCACACTGTTCCTTCAAAAGTTCACGAAACGTTTCTGCTGCACTTTGACCAGAGCCTATAACCGATATAGATTTTGCACGTCTACATCGTTCCTGATGAGATAAAAATTCTGCAGTATGAAATACATCTTCGTTAGGTAAATCTTGAAAGGATTGGGGCATTGTTGGTACACTACCTGTTCCCATTACGATATGTTTGCTTCTATACCGTTCTTGCTCACCTGACTCAACATTCATAATGTCTATTATATAATGATCTTCTCCTTCTTCTGAATGTCGGATATCCTCCACCTTCGAACCAAACTTACAACTATTTATGTCGTTTGCTACCCATTGGCAGTAGTCATTATATTCTCTTCTTGGGATATCAAGTCGTTGTAAAAAGTAGAATTGGTACATACGTTCATGTTCATTCACATAATTCAAAAATGTATATTTACTTTTAGGGTCTGCCATTGTTACTAAGTCTGCAATAAATGGAACTTGCATGACTGTACCTTCAATCAACATTCCCGGATGCCAATTAAATGTTTCAGTTTGTTCAAAAAAGAGTGCATTAATCTCTGGTTGATCCTCCAGTAATGCAGCTAAGCTTAAATTAAAAGGGCCAATCCCTACACCAATGATGTCATACATGAATTTATGTTCTTTCATTCCTTCACTCCTCAGTTGATTATCATTGTCTTATGTAAAATCTATTTTTATGTTAGCACAAAATGTTACATCCTGTAACTTTATTACTAAGGAACAATAGCTCATGTTTCCAACCTGGTAGAGGTTAGAGATAACAAACATTTTATAAAGGTAAACAAATATGAGAAAGGACATCTACCAACTTGGCAGATGTCCTTATTATACCGTATATGTCGATAGGATTATTCCCCTAACGTTACAATCGTACGTCCTTTAACATTACTTTGCAAAATATCGCTTAATGTATGAGGTAGTTCCTCTAAAGATATTTCACGTTCAATGGTGTTTAATTGATTTGGTTTTAAATCAGTCGCAATTCGTTGCCATACCTTTTTCCGAGTCTCCATTGGACAATACACAGAATCAACGCCTAGCAAATCTACACCCCTAAGGATAAATGGCATAACTGTTGTTGGAATTTCAACTCCGGCAGTTAATCCACTTACTGCGACTGCACCTCCATATTTCAGTGAACTAAGTACTGAAGCTAGAGGTTTGCCACCAACAGGGTCAACTGCAGCTGCCCATGTTTGCTTTTGTAATGGCTTAACCTTCTCTGGAGTCACATCTTCTCGACCAATAACGTCTGAAGCCCCTATAGATCGCAAGAAGTCTGCTTCTGATTCTTTCCCTGTTGAAGCCACTACATTAAATCCTCGCTTTGATAGCATCGCTACAGCCATACTACCAACACCACCAGTAGCCCCTTGAACTAGAACTGGACCATCTTCTGGAGTTAAACCATTTTGTTCTAGCTTATGAACAGATAATGCAGCTGTAAATCCTGCTGTACCAAATGTCATGGCTTCCTTTAATGTCATGCCTTCAGGTAAAGGTACAATCCAGTCACTATTAACACGGGCATATTCACTAAATCCACCATCATGTGAAACACCAAGCTCATAGCTCGTAACAATTACTTGGTCTCCCTCTTCATAACGTTCATTACTGGAATCTACCACAGTTCCGGCTAAATCAATTCCAGGTACAATTGGGTATTGTGGTACAACTTTAGATTTAGAGACTGTAGCTAAACCATCTTTATAATTCACACTTGAATAAGCAACCTTAACGGTTACATCTCCTTCAGGCAGGTCTGCTTCTGTTCGGTTTACTATCTCTGTTGTAACGTTTTCTTCTTGTTTTGTTGCTAGTAATGCTCGAAATGTCATCATTAGACTCCCTTCTTTGTTTGAGTACTGCTAGTTCACCATACAATGTAACGAATACAATCAGCAAATTTCACGCATAAAAAAGAGCACAGAGATGCTGCACTCTTTAATCAATTCATTTTTGTTTGTTGACCTGTTTTTTCAATTCTTCAATTTCTGCTAATAATTCTGAAACCATGTCATCGCTTTTTCGTAATTCTTCACCTAACATTTTAATGGTCTCTTCTTCCCAAGTAAAAGGGTCCCCTTGTTCTGGTGTAACGGGTAAATCTATATATTCTTCACCTTCAACCTCATTTGGTGAAAAATAAATATAAACCTTACATCCATCGTCACCATTTGCTATTCGTTCTTGAATGCTTACTTTCCCATATCCAAAATGTCGAGAGGCTATGCCACCAAACACACTAGATGTCATCATGCACAAATGAGGTGCATCCTTAACCACATCCCCGAATGGACATTGATGAGCCTTCACTACTACACAATCAGGATGGACAGAATCAATTTCAAAATGCCCACCGATTGAGTTTTTTATATCTACAATTAACTCAGCATACTCATCCACAGATAATGTATAAGGTTGATTTAGATAGAAACTTTCTACCCATTCTCCTGTACGAATACCTAATTGACGGATGTATTCCTCTGCTTTTGCACCAATACTTTGGTGATGTATGTTGGCATATTGTGCAATTAATTTTGATAAAAAGAGCTGGCTACTTAATTGACTATTCATCATATTCACCCCTGTCTCTTCCCATAATCAAATGATGTATTTGCTACACTTCTAATACACTAAAACCAAGCTTAGTAAACATTTCTTAAAGATTTCGGTCAGGTAAAAAGATATTTAGTTAACATGGAATGAATAAATAATCTTGCTACGTGCTATTACTAAACAAAAAAGGAGGGTTTATAATGGAAAACCAGTCCATGATGGAAGATTACAATACAGCCAATCTTTCCGATGAAATGCTCCATGAAATTAAAGCATTAGAAAATAAACTTAAGAATGAATCGGAGGAGCAAATTATTTTAATTGCATACACTCATAAATAACGAAATTACAAAGACTTATATATAGAAAACTCACCTCATGTTGTACCAGAAAAAAGAATTGTTAAAAACCAATATTGATAGCCACATTCTAAACATTTAAAAAATGGAGAGCCTGTTAATATGAACAGGCTCTCCATTCTGATAATTACCCATCTATCGTTACAGGCTTTAGTCTCCCTTTACTATATTGGAAGTATTTCGGGTCTTGTTTTTCCATAATCACTTTTAGAACCTTCTGATTATCTCGTTTCACAATCAGGACAGCTTTTCCTGGTGTAGCTTTTGCCACATCTCCTTTTTCAAAATGGTCATTTTTCCATCGATAAACCCATACATATGGAGGTGACGCCTTCTTTGAGTGAGATATAAGTTCTTTAGCATCATCATTGTCTATATTCACCAAGTCCCCATTTCCTGCCGTCAACAGTTTCACCAAGCTTTCATTTTGATAGCCTATAACATTCATTTCATTCGATGTAGGACCCATATCGCCAGTAATGAGTAGCTCTGTTTGTTTGTCATTGGTAACATCCACTTGTTGTATATCGATAGCATCCATACCATATTGTCCTACAATACCAATATCGTATTGGGTTTCTTCTACAGTTATGATAGCATGGACTTCATTCTTCTCCGAATCAGTTTCTTCCTTTGAGACTGGACTATAAAAGGAAAGGGAACCTTCTTTATCTTTTGTGATATTAACTAATTTCTTCCCTATCTTCTCCCAGTCATCCTTAGGTTGAGTTGACTTTAGCTTCTTCACTTCAGCGGGCTGAAAGGTTAATGTTACCTGACTTTGTTCCCCTTTTTCAGGTCCTTGATTCTCTTTATTTGAGTCATTTTCTTGGTGATTTTCTTCGTTCTTATCTTGGTTATGTTGTATTGCTTGCTCCTCATTACTACAAGCACAAAGTAAACAAATAATACCTATCAGTCCCAAAATCAGTTTCCACTTCATTGCAAAAACCCCTGACATCTGTTTTTTCGTAAATGTATTTCACAAAAGACAGGATTTTACACTTCTATGCTATTATTTAGGATGTATTACCCATATGTTATTTTTGGATTAAGCGAGGCTGCTTCCATATCATAAATCCTAGCAAGGCTGCACAAGCAATAAAAGAAGGAAGCATATACCCTAAGTTATACGTTAGAGAATAGACCCAAACTGGTGTCCCTTCAGGTGCTAGATAATCGAAAAAAACTATTCCTCCTAAGAAGTGACTACAAAATCGTAATGCGCTACCAAGAAATGTACCCAGTAATAAGTTAATAATAAGTTGTCTAGACTGACCATCATTCCTTGCATGATGAATTGAGTTTGCAAACACCCCAGCAAAACCTACTAGCATAAAGGCGAGAGGATAATCTGTTATATATTGTATAGGATGAACAATGAAAGGTTGAATAAGGGAATTTAACAACCCTACTAGCAAGCCTGTGACTAAGCCACCTTTTAACCCCCATCGAAATGCCATAACTAAAATTGGCACCATGACAAATGAAATCGATCCCCCTTGAAGCCATAACGGTATGGATAAAAATGGTAGACTAAGCACTAAACCGATAGCCGCGAAAATGGAGGATTCCACCATAAACAAAACAGAAGTATGTTTCATGTTGCATTTCCCTTCCTTTCTTATAAACGCAATCTAGCCAATAACATAAAAAAAACAAAGCAAGGGATTGCTTTGAGATGGAAGAGTCCTAGATCATTATTTACTTAGCACCATCACGAAAGCCACATCCCTACGCTAGTACTACCTAACAGGTTATAAGGGTTAGAACAAATTGTTCACTCTCAGCCAATACAGCTCCCCTTGTGGTTTCATAAACTGTTTAATTTATTATTTATTATAGGAAATGGATATTATTCTTTCAAGCAAGATGGATAAACTGAGAAATTTCATGAAAGGAGTCATTTCACAATAAAATAGTACTCATATTCTATTATAGTGTGTTATGTGAAATATTCGTTATATAGGTCCTCAAATATGCTTATCCCTTTAAAAAAAGGCTTTGAATAGGTTCCATCTTTATCAACAGACCACGCGGTAGATAGTACAGAATGGCAATAGCCCCATAATAGTAATCGATCCTTTTTAAGAGACAATTCTTCAGTAAACAGATTCACTCGATTTTCAATTGTCTCATAAGCATTCTCAAGTGGTAAGTTATTGAGCATATATTGAATAAGGTCATATTCACGTTCCCCAATAAGTCCCTTAGGATCAATAGACATCCACCCATAATGATCTGATGAAAGAATATTGTAATGATGAAAATCTCCGTGTAGAAGCCAGTCATGTTTTGCAGTTTTGTTCATTGAGGTGAAAATATCTAGCGCTTTATGGAGCTCCTCAACTGATATAGGTCCTAAGCCAGTGGGGTATTGTGTAATAATTTCTTCAAGATTCTTTTCCCTTTGTTTGGTAGTATGTAGAGAAGATTTTCTAGGAGCCTTAATATGGAGATTCTTAAGTATATTTGCTGCAATAAGTGTCTCTTGGCGTTCATCCCCTACTTCAACTAGGGTAGCTCCAGGGATTAGCTTTTCAAGTATTAAGATCCCTCTGTTTAAGTCATAATCTAGTAAAGTATTCATCTTTTGATTCTCAAATAGTTTAAGAGCCTCCACTTCATCACGAAATTCAAGGCCTGGGATACAAACTTTTACTACCACCTCATTATTGTCTTTCATTATGGCGGGAGCGACATAATTAATAGAAAGATTATAAGGTTTTTGTATAACCATTTCCCATTTTTCTTCACAATAGGAAAGAATTGAAGGCAATTCATTCAACCATTTCTCTCCATTTTCTTTAAAATGTAATCGAACATTATTCATAAATGAATGTTGTATTCTCAACAAATAACCTTCTTTCGTTAATATAGAATAGATATAGAAAGTAAATTAGGGCCTCTAACCATTTACATTTCTGCAAGAGCAAAATTATATTTTTTTGAATGAATCATTATTATTTACTCCTTCTTTCATATGGTTTGATTAAAGCATATAACATATGAATATATGGTAAGCCTATGCCTACTTTCTCAGCCAAACGTAGTGCTCCCCCTTGTAAATGTTCAACTTCTAAAGGTAATCCTTTACGTTTATCTTGATGCATAGAAGAAGTTGCTTCATTTGGCAGTGATTCAAATTTTGATATGCCTTCTTGAATAGTTTCTTCTGTTAATGGAATATCATAAGCATTAGCTAATAGTTTCATTTCATTTAAAACATGCTTGGTGACTTCATATGTTGATTGTTCTTCACGAATCGTACCAACTGTAAAATTCCCAGCTGTTGTCATCCCTGAAAAAGCAGTGATAAACATATACTTTTTCCAAAGATCTTCCTTTATATTTTGGCTTTGATTTACATTCATATTTGCCTCAGAACTACTATTCATCAATTGCCTACATAGTTCATGTTGGGAAGAATGAAGTGAGCCAATATGAATGTCGTGTAACTGACTAGAGTGAACCACATGCCCCTTCTCATCTAATGTGGCAATAATATATGACAATCCACCTATAACGTTCTCTATACCTAATTCATTTTGAAGCTTGAATATGTGTTCCATCCCATTTAATAGAGGCAGAACTTTAGCACCTTTTTGCACTAATTCCTTTAACTCCGGCATCACATCTTGTAAATGATAACCTTTTACTGCTAAAATTACTAAATCTGTTTGCTCTAGCTCACTAACGTCCTCAACTACAGAGGGGTGCTCCACCGTATAATCTCCTTGAACACTATGTAGATGCAAACCATAATTACGTAATTGCTCAGCCCGTCTTGATCGAACTAAATATTGAACCTCGTGACCTACTTGATCCCAACGAGCTCCGAAGTAAGCTCCTAATGCGCCTGCCCCAAGTATTGTTATATTCATAACCATTCACCTCTTTTCACAATTAGTCTATCAGAAAACGCTTCCTTTTGGTTACGATTTACCCTCATTAATATGGAATCACAAAAGAGTAGTAGCCATTCGAAGTTGATTTATCAATAAGGGGGATTAATAAATTTGCGCTCTCTGGTCCCTGGAATTGGACGGGATTATATCACTTTTTTTATACATAAGCGTTAAATTCCTAAAGAACAAAAGAGGAAGCGCCCGGGTAGCGACGTATATGCTGCGGCCCACACGACGTGGGTTGGTTCGATGTTATTGCGTGATGCAGCGATCTTAATCGAACTTCCCCTGATTCCGTAGGAGATAAAGGAAACACGAAGAGCCATAGCGATTCGATGTTGACTTATCGTACAGAGGTGAGGGAAGCACACTAGTCGCTGGGCGCTGGAGCTGGACGTGGCCACTTCACTTTTTCAGTTATAAACAAGCATTGAATTTTATTATTTCCTGGCCAACGATAAAAAGTCTGCCCAAAAGTTGAGCAGACTTTCACACTAACAGTCTATTCCTCTAAAAACAGCTTTTGATCCACAACTGTTGTATCCACTTCCGAACCAAACCAGATTTGAAGTTTTTCCTTAGCCTTCATTTTTACTTCCTCATCAATGTACATGGCTACTTGTAGCAAAGCTGCCCCTAATGCACCGAGGTCATCTGTAAAACCAACTCCTGCAGCAAAATCTGGAATAAGGTCAAAAGGTAAGATAAAGTAACCTAATGCTCCGATGATTGTTGTACGAACCCAAACTGGAAGATCATCTTTTTGTAACGTGAAATATAAAAGTAATGCAGCATAGACCACTGAATGTCCTGCTTTTTTGGCAAACAATTGTAATTTACTCCAAAATTTTTCTTTGGAAAAAAACTTACCTTTATCTCTTGTTGATGGAATAAGCTGCTGTTTGTGAGAATTCCCCATGTTAAGATCCTCCTTACTAGTAATTGCTATAGTCTATTGTAATATATTAATCTTTTTATTTTCTCATCTTATTAATGATACTACCCTTTTCCCTAACTTCACCTATTTCTACCTCTATATAATAATCTTTTTTTGTACTAAAAATGGTTTGTAATGGAAGAAAGCTGGGTAATATATATGTAAAGAAAATAAACTGATATAAATAGCTCTATAAACAACTAGTAAGATCAACAAAAAAATAACCTCTCCTGAAACCGAAGAGGCTTTTATTTCGTCTTATTAGTAAATGCAATTATTGATTCATAGCTTGATATAGTGCTACTGAAAATGCCGCACGAGTTGTAGCCGCACTTGACTTAAATGCATCTGCTTTGAAATAACCGGACTCATCAGAAGCACTTAGTAGTTCTATAGCGTGGTTATCATCACCATTTGTTGTTTGAACTTTAGCTGCTAACTTCTCTTCCAAATCAAACGCTCTATTCATCATAATAGCCATCTGCCAGCGAGCAATTGTTTCGTCTGGTTTAAAGTTTCCATCTGGGAAGCCTTTAATAATACCTGTTTTTTTCATAGCTGCAATGTCTTCAGCGAATGTGTGATTTTCTGCAACATCTGGGAAAGAAACAGACGAATTGGTATCTACTTTTAAAGCATTGTTAATGAGGGCTGCTGCCTGCCCACGAGAAATGGAAACATCAGGTTTAAATGTACCGTCTCTATAACCATTGATGATCTTTGAAGCTGTAAGAGTCTTTACTGCCTCAAATGCTTTGTTATCTTCAGAAAGGTCTGGGAATAACTCATTCTTATCAAAATCTGCTACTCTGCGAGCACCAGCATATTTAGGTCCCCAATAAGGATTATTTAATGAAACAACATCCACACCTTCGCTTGATGTAGCACTAATAAACTTATTGTTACCTACATAAATTCCTACGTGAGAAATACCTTGCTTATATGTATTCTTAAAGAATATTAAATCTCCAACTTTTAGATTAGACTTGCTTACCTTATCCCCTACGTTTGCTTGAGATCCTGTTGTACGCGGGATATCAATGCCCATTTTTTTATACATATATTGAGTAAAGCCAGAACAATCGAATCCGCTTGGTGATGCTCCTCCAAAAACGTAAGGTGTACCCATATGATTTTTTGCAGCTGCGATTAAATTCTCGCCTTCAGAAGCTGCTGAAACTTTCTGTGCATGACCAAAACCCAATATAAGCGCGATCGCCATCCCCATTGCCAAAAGGTGTCTTTTCATAATGTTCACTCTCCATCTCTTCTCTAATTTGTTCGACTTATGCTGTTAGAACCAATTCTACCAAAAAAATGCACGACATAACTTTACAGGTTTATTACATTTTCTTTTCAGAGATATCAAAATAAGGTCTTTCATCTTGCTAATTCACCTGAATCCTTTCACACATTAGCAAGTTTCGAGTTATATATATGGGGAATAATGTCATTGAAACAAACATTTAGGAGGTATAAAATTGAAACCATTTGTAAGAGAATACACGAATGACGAAAAACTTCAAAACGATGTACAAAAACTTTCAAATCAAGGTATACACAAAGATAATATTTATGTAATGAGTCATGATGATGATCGCACAGAACGTATTGCCGACAACTCAGATGCAAATACAGTTGGTCTCAAAGAACAAAATTTCGGAGAAGCTGTAGGTAATATGTTTAACAAAAAAGGAGATGAACTTCGTAATAAGCTCCAGGATCTTGGCTTATCTGAGGATGAAGCTGAAACATATGAGGAACGCCTTGATGAAGGTAAGGTCTTATTATTAGTAACAGAGGCAGAAGATGTAGACAACATCATTTAATTTCAAATTAATTTGGAGCATTCCACGGAATGCTCCTTTTTTTATTACACAAAACTATTTATTGTAACAAGTTTGTAACAGGGAATTCTCCGACTTTTTCATTAAATTCACCACTCAATTTTCCTAAGAAATTAATACTTTACAACTTCTGTTAGATAAGCACTCACATTGACATTAACACCTTAACGATTTAACGTATAAGAGGTTTATATAGCAAAAGGACTATACACAGTGTTAAAGGAAGAGGTGACATCATGAACAAGTCAATGCACTCAAACCCCATTGCGTTATTACCCTTTATCGTTTTTTTAGCTACTTTCCTACTTGCTGGGATTATCACAGGAGATTTTTATCAGGTATCTATGTTAATTCCTGCAGTGATTGCAGCAATTCTATCATTAACTATTTCTAGAAAAACAAGTTTATCATCTAGAGTTGAACAATTCGCTCAAGGAGCAGGACATCCAGATATTATGATCATGGTTATGATTTTTCTATTATCAGGAGCGTTCTCTTCCGTAGCAAACGGTATAGGTTCGGTTGATGCAACCGTTAATTTCGCTTTAACCTATTTACCCCAAAATATGATAATTGTTGGTATTTTTATTATCGGTAGCTTTATATCATTAGCAATGGGTACTTCAGTTGGAACCATATCTGCTTTAGCACCTATCGCGGTTGGAATCAGCGGGGAAACGGAACTTCCTACAGCAATCACTGTTGCTACAGTGGTAGGTGGAGCAATGTTTGGTGACAACTTATCTATTATATCTGATACGACAATAGCAGCAGTCCGCACACAAAAGACCGAAATGAAGGATAAATTTAAGACAAACTTTTTCATCGTATTGCCTGCAGCATTCATTACCATTTCGATCCTATTCATCCTTACACTAGGGAGTTCATCAGCGGTAACAGCTGATTCATTCGAATGGATCAACATTCTCCCATACCTTGGTGTTCTTATTGCAGCTTTATTAGGGGCTAATGTTTTAGGTGTATTATTAGGAGGTATCCTACTAGCAGGAATAATAGGGGTTACAACGGCTGATTATTCTATAATGAATTTTATAGAACAAATCACCTCAGGAATGACTGGTATGGCTGAATTGATTTTATTAACCATTATCCTCGGTGGAATAGTGACTATGATTCAAAACAATGGCGGCATTCAATTTATATTGAATGTATTAACTAGAGGTGTTCGTTCTAAAAAAGGTGCGGAAGCGAGTATTGCAGGACTAGTCAGTACAACAAACCTGGCAACAGCAAATAATACTATTGCCATCATTACAACTGGACAACTTGCAAAACAAATCTCAGATGATTACGAAATTGATTCTCGTAAGTCTGCAAGCTTACTTGATATCTTTTCTTGTACCATTCAAGGCCTAATTCCGTATGGTGCCCAGTTACTTACTGCGGCGCAATTCGGAGAGATATCACCATTAGCAATCATCCCATACTCCTTTTACCCTATGTTAATAGCTTTAATGGGAATTATAGCTATTTCGACTAGTTTTCCAAGGTTTAAAACAGCATCCTAAATTTCAGGTGTGGCCCAGAATATTAAGGCCACACTTTCTTTTCTGATTAGAATTTAAAAAAATTCTTCAAAAGTGAATCCTGTTTAAAAGTCTTTCCGTCTTATATATGAACGCACTATTAATGGTAGGATTCATTTGCGAAAGGATGACACAGGATGGGAGAACAAATCATGGTCAAAAAACATCCTTCTCATCAAGAAGAGACAATTAATGTACTAGAAATGGACTCTACTGAAGCTCTTGAAAAAATTATGGATGAATACGGTGACGATGTGAAACGATTTATTTACACATATGTAAAAAATCAAGCAGATACAGATGATATAACTCAAGAAACGTTTCTTACTGTATATAAAAAGCTACACACTTTTCAGTATAAGTCTTCCCTTCGTACATGGATTTTTTCGATAGCGATCAATAAGAGTAAAGATTACTTGAGAAGTTTTCACACTCGCCATGACAATCTATTTCAAAAAATGATTACGTACCTTACCGAATCACAAGATAATGAGACACCAGAAAAACAGATTGTCGATGAAAGTGAGTCACATGAATTTATGACATTCATCTTACAACTCCCTATCAAGTATCGTGAAGTGCTGATTCTATACTATTTTAATGATTTTTCTATTAAAGAAATCTCTCACTCTCTTAACCAAAAAGAGTCAAGCGTTAAGACTCGTTTGAATCGAGCGCGAACTAGACTAGCGAATATCCTTGAAGATAGTAGTAACCTAAGGAGTGATCAGTCATGAGCTTGGATCAAAAATTGAGAGGTATGAAAAATCATTATAAAGATGAAATACCGACATCATTTTCATCTAAAGACAAAGAAGATGTATTTAAAACTATAAGTCAGGACACATATCCTAAGCGACCAAAATTCATCACCTATCTATTGAGACCTGCTGCAATTACTGTATGTACAACCATAACGCTTTTGATAGGTGGGCTGACAGTTAATCAAATAGGTGATATGGAAGGTTCTTCTACAGCACAGCCTTTTATGATAGAAAATCATGATGGTCGGGATTCTCTTAATAGTAAAAGTTCTTTAGGTGGAGGCTCAAGTCCTCAGCAAAAGCCTGAAGTAAAGTCACAGAGTTATGACTATGACTCTCTAAAACCTGGAGATCAAGTTGATGCAATGACTTTGCAAGAAATTAAACAAGAACCCACCACAACCTACACTTTTAGTGGAGATGTGGTTGTTTCTGGAACACTACGAAAACAAGATGATACAGATGAATTTCTGTTTCATATAAATGATTTGACCAAATCTAAGCTTCCTTTTTCAAAAGATCAATCAGGGATGATGTTGGTTAAATTAATCAACGCAGATGCTGTTGTCAAGACTCTGCAAGATGGCGCTAAGAATGATGCTTATATGAAGTTTGTTATTTCTGAATATGTACATACGGTAGGATCAAACTCCTCCCCTATTACAAGGTCCATTACCGTGGATGGCATTATTCAGAATGGGGAATACCAAAAGGTGGTATCTTCCCCTTAAGTAAGTATCCTCCCTATTCAAGGTTTATACGGAAAAAGAAATGCCATGTAAGCTCCGGTTAGCGATAAGGCCGGGGCTATCTTTTTGTCCAAAAGTTCACGTCCCCCCTCTTAAGAGTATTGGTGAAATTAACACGATTGCACCGATTACAATTAACACCATACCTCCAATTCTAGCTATCATTTCTTCATTATTATCTTCTAATTGTCTTATCCGTAGTATTTTAAATCGCAACAAAAATCCCGTAGTTACAATAACTATTCCAATTAACAAGACCACTATATTTAAAAGCAAGACTTTAACCTCCTTCTTTAAATCATCTTCAGAGTTAGGTTTACCTAATTAGTCTATAGAAAAACGCAAAAACGTCAGGTAAATCACCTGACGTTTTTTGTATAGTACTTTTTAAATTGTAATTAATCTAACTTTGGCTCTACTTCAAGGAAGGCGAGCAAGCTATTCGCAAATTGAGCTTTCGTAACTGTTTCATTAGGATTGAAGCTACTTTCTTCTCCATTTAAAATTCCTAACCTTGTCGCTAATGCAACATGACCTTGGAATTCCATCTCATCTGAATCGTTGAAATCAGTTGAGAATACACCATCCATGCTCGCGAGTTCGTCATACCCTAGCGCTGTAACTAGTAGTTTTGCTACAAATTCACGTTCTGCTTTTTCGTTAGGGTTGAAATTATCAGAATCGTTATCCAGCATATTTCGTTGAAGTGCTGTAGAGATATAACGATAATTTTCATTTTCTTTCGATACATCTTCAAACATATCGATATCTTGTGAAGAGTAATAGCGATCGTACCCAAGGGCTACCATCATATATTTAACTAGATCACCACGAGAAACCTTCTCATCTGGGTTTACATTACCTTCGTCATCCAGTTTAAATACTCCATGTTCAACCATGGTAGATAATGCTTCCTCAGCCTTATGACCTTCAATATCCTGTGGCTTTTGTCCACCTTTGGTATATTCTTTTCCGGTTTCTGCATTAACCCATTTGCCTGTTTTAGCATCATAAAACACATTGTATTGGGAAATATCTCTTATTGGTTGGTGAACAAGCATAGCTTCTGTTACGCGCTCTTCCTCATCATTAGTTCTAGGTAAATGGTAACTTAAATCCATTGAATAATGAGAAAGAATATCCTCTTTGGCTTTATCTTTTGATAATACATCCTCCGCACTTGGAAATTCTAAGTCATTCCACCGAAGATTATAGCGAAGCAATTCACCATTTTTAGTAGAAATGGAAACTCTAGCTTCATTACCTTCAACTATGATTCCATTTTCTTTACGGACGAATGTTACATCGTAGGATGTAGGTTTATCACTGCCATTATAGGTGCTTTCCTGAACAGTGGTTGCATATAAATGATCTAGCTTAGAAGGCGCTATATTCTTAACTAGTTCCACAGCTTTCTCTTTAGCTTCTTCTTTTGTAATGTTCACTTTATAATTTTCTGGTAAAACCTCTCCATAGCGATACATCATATCATCTTGAAAATTTAACACTTGTCCTGTTTTTGCATCTACTTGGATACTAAGACTCATCGGAGCTGCTTGCTCTTGATCTCTGTAGTGGAATCTCCAGGTAGCATTCCCTGAAGGCATTGGGTTATGGTCTTCATAGCGAGCATCTTCAAGTGTATATTTATCTGGAAGGTCAAATGTATCCTCTACTATTTGAATTGCCTCTTTTTGAGTAAGATCTTCATCAGGCTCTTCTTTGGAGGTAGCTTCTTCTGCAACAGGTTCTTCTGCTACTTCATAAGTGTTTTCTAATTCAGATAGTAGCTTTCCTTCATAATTTAACCAATCCCCTGTTTGAGCATCCATATACGCTGGTAAACCATGTTCATAATCTTTTAGTACTGGAGTGTACTTTAAATTAGGTTCTACCTTTTTTCCTGTTCGTTCTTCTAAATACGGGTCTACATGGTAACGTAACTCTACATTCATTTGCTCTTTAAGAAGTTCAAATGCTTTTTCATTAGATAGTACATTTTCTGGTTCCTCAAAAGTTACGTCTGAACGCCAACTATAATGAAAACCCTTCACTTCACCATCAGATCCTACTTCAATTTGAATATTATTCTGATCAAATTGAATATCATTCACTTTTTGATTAAAGTTAACTCGATATGCATCCTGTTGACTTAATGGTCGCTCTTCGTATCTTTCATTTGCTTGTTCATCAAGAGAAAGCTTGCCCATTTTGTCTGGGAATTCATCCATTATGTAGTTCTTGGCAATGGTAACAGCTTTTTCATACTCGAAATCTGGTGAGAAAGCACGATTTGGTTGTGCTCCGTGAAAGTGCTTATCCATGGCAATGACATCACCTGTTTCAGCATCTACACGAACATCAACATGATGATGATTTCCATCTTCTTGTTTACTCCAAGAGACTGACCATACTGTGAGGCCATTCCTATTATTATCGAAACGAACGTTCTCATTTTGATAATCTTCAGAAAGGTTAACAAAAGATTTTGCTTTTTCTAAAGCTTCTTCCCTTGTAACCTCAGCTTCCTTAATGGCTTTTTGGAGTGCTGCAGTTTTCATCTTTTCTACGTTTACATTCGAGGAGGTTTCCGCTAAAGCTGGCGTGAAACTCCCTGCTAATAATGCGGTGCATAATACACCCGACATCCACTTTTTCTTCATTTATCTCTCTCCCTTTTTTTTAGTACAGTAACTCTTTGAAAGAGGTTATTCAGAAAAACTGGTTCCTGGTGTCTGACTATTTGGAAAAAGTTACTATTTATAGCTTACAATACCTATGTTCTTTTGAAAACAGAAACGCTGTATTTTTTTACAATGATTCCAATAAAAACTAGATTTGAGCTATTTATTTTTACGAGCGTATGACAAAAACGTTTCAAAAAATGTATAAAAAATATTCGTACATGTTCTAAGATGTGAACATAATAGCGGTATCCACGAAGCGAGGAATGGTTTATGACAGATAGTGATGCTATGCTAGCGAACATACAGTCTCTTATTCTTCGATTTAATGGCTATTTTGCATTCCAAATGGACACTCAGTACGCTATTTAGCCTAAAACACCTTAATGCATTGTGTTTTTTCACAAATAAGATACTATATGTCCCTTAGCCTCTCCAAAAGAGGATTTTTACAGTAAATAAGAGAATATATGTCCGCCAAAAAAAGTTGTCCTACATATTGCCAATTCCGATTGCAACATATCGGCAGGATTGGGTGGGAAACAGAAAGACCCCCGCGAATGAAAGAGGTTGGTAGATACTACGCAGGGAAGCATTTTGGCCCTAGTAGGATTACTAGCTCGCAGCCCGCCCTCAGGAAAGCGAGTTGCTTCCCATCCCCCCCACTCTTTTCAAGCATCGCGCCACTGCAATTATTTCGAATCCAAATCTTCCACATTATTCCTCTATAATTGAAATAAGTTATCTAAAAATAAATCCTGATGTATGGTGACATACATCAGGATTTCCTATACATCTCGTTTTTTAAATGTCAATATAGCGATAAAAAGCATAACAGCACCGTATAAAATGGCATAAATAATCATTAGATTACTTGGCGCTGAAGCACTTGCGAACATTCCTTGTTGGGCAAAACTTATTGGATTATCAGCTGTATCAAATAATAAAACAGTCATTTTACGGTACATTGCATCAACTGGAAATATTAAACTTGTAACAATACCTATGTTAATTAATGCAGCCTTTTCCATAAGCGTACCAATTTGCTCCACAAAACCACCAATAAAAGCAGCTCCATATAGGATAATAAGTACGATACCAGCGTTTAGGGTGGTCATGCGTGTACTTAACATTACCCCAAGAGTTACAAGAATAATAGGCTGTAGAATAAAAATACTTACGGCTTTCATCATTTGCGCTATACCTATAGGTAACTCCATCATCTCTCCACCAACAATTTGATGGATTAACGTTATGCTTACAAATAGCGCGATGGCATACATCACCAATAAACCACCTAAGCCAATTACTTTCCCTAAAACAAATTGTGTTCTGGAGATAGGTCGCATAAGCCATGTATCTATTTGATGGCTATCGACTTCGCTCGCAATTGAACTTACACTTGAAAGTATAGCAAGCAGAGCTGTAATAAACGAAGAAAAATATAACCCTACCCCTAATAACTGGGACGCGAAGAATTTGTTTTGTAGCGCATTATCCATAGTGTTACTCATCATAGGCCCAGTTTCTTGCACAGCAAAATGAATAGCAACCCCATAAAGAGTAACGAACGCAATCGTCATTAAAATGGTTATAAGAAAGATACGCTTCGACACAATTTCTCGAAAGGTTAACTTAGCGATTGTCCACATAAGCACCCTCCTCTTTCTGATTAACCCAATGCATAAACACATCTTCTAAGTGTGGAGTTATTGGCGTAACTTCAAATACCGGGACTCCCGCTGAAGCTAAACTTGAAATAAGTGCAGGCACTTGTTCTTGTTTTTCCATTTGAACTGTCCATCGTGTCAGTTCACCTTCGTCATTTTTCTTTTCATGATATTTTACATACTCAGGAAGTTGATTCATATATTGATTAGAATTTGCAGCAATTACGATTTCCACTTGAGCTTCAATCATCATAAGCTGTCTCCACTCGCCTTGAACAATGTGCTCTCCTTTATGTACGATAGAAACATGATCACAAACGGTTTCTACTTCATTTAACAAATGACTATTCAAAAAGATGGTTTTACCTTGGTCTTTGAGGTATAGCATCAAATCTCTAACATCTTTTCTTCCTATTGGATCAAGTGCTGAGGTAGGCTCGTCTAAAAAGATTAACTTTGGATCATTTAATAAGGCACATGCCAATCCTATACGTTGTGACATTCCTTTTGAATATCCTTTAATCTTTTCATGATCTCTCCCAGTTAAACCAACTAGTTCAATGACTTCTTCGATACGCTTTTTCCGTCCTCTAACAGGCATATTGCATAGTTCAGCATGGCTTTCCAGCAATTTTCGGCCTGTTAACCAGTCTGGGTAACGAAATAGCTCTGGTAAATAGCCTACCTTTTCACGCGATTCAGGTTTACCAATAGGTTCCCCTAACAGTTTTCCCTCACCCCCGGTAGGGTTCAATAATCCAAGCATAGTTCGTACAAATGTACTTTTGCCTGCACCATTTGGACCTAAAAAACCATAAACAATTCCTTCACCAATTTCTAACGTAACATTGGAAATCCCACCTTTACCGTCATAGGTTTTTGTTAAGTTCGAAGCTTCAATTACATTCACGTTTCCCATTCCTCCCATACCAATTGGCTGATCCCTATACGGGATCAGCCAATTCTCTTCTAATAGATTACTTTATTTAATTAGTTGGTTAGCCATGTCAACTAGTTGACTTTTAGGAGTTACATTTTCGCCATCATGAGCGTAGCTTTCTAGCATGTGAATTTGTTCATTACTTTGCCATACCAAAAAGGTATTCCCTTGCGCTTCAACTGCATAGCCCTTCATACCGTTTATGCTGACTTCTTCTGACTTGCTACCATTTCTTTGCACGTATGGAATCGGCAAAGTGTGTTCTAGGTTATCAATACTTTCTAGTTGTTGTTTTACATTTTCAGGAATAAACGGTAACGCAAGCATTGTGTCACGCAATTCATCAACCGATGCACCTTTTGGAACTGAAATTTCAGGTTTTCCAATGGACGTATAGGATACAGAGTTTCCATCTGATTCGTAATGTACATTAATTGTGTCTTGTACTTGAACGGAGAAAGGTTTGCCGTCTAGGTTTTGATCAAATGTTGATTCCGCTCCGATTTGGGTAAGCAGTGCATTAGCTTTCTCTACATTGAGATTAAAGGTTATTTTTGAGGTAGGCTCGACACTTACATGTTCAATATCGTAACCTGAAATAGCAGGAACGTTGTACCCAGCCTGCTTAGCTTCATTTTCATCATCAAAACTTTGATGCTCATTCGAATTTGATACTTCAATTTCACCTAATCCATTTAGACTCATCGTACCTTCCTCTTGGCGTCTCACCCAGTGCTCAACCTCTCTCAAGTCATTTTCGGTCATTTTAACCATCTCTACTTGGTTAACTCGGAAAATAGATAAAAAGTTGTCTGCAGCTACTTGAACTTGTGGAATTGCAAAAGATCCAAGAATTGTTGCAGCTGCTGCCCCTGTCATAATCCATCGTTTTGTTGCTTTTTTCATTTGATCCCATCCCCTTTTTGGTTTTAATGAGTTTTCCTTTTCTTGAGAGTTCAATACTTTTGATGGTTGTTCATGTTTATTCATAAGTTGGTGCTCGAAGCGATCCCAAGCTGCTTCTAAATCTACTTCAACTTCTGATTCACCTAACTTTTCAAATCCCAAAACTTCTAACTCTTGTAGCTCTTGCACATACGATCTGCATGATTCACAGGTTTCTAAATGCTGCATTACATCCTTCTTCTCTTCTCTTGTTAGTTCATCATCTAAATAGGCTTGAAGTAATCCAAGATTAGCGCAGTTCACTTGAACCCTCTCCTTTCATTTGATTGTATGTACTTTTAAACCTCATCTTAGCTCTAGCCAATAAGCTCCCCACTGAGGTATGTTCCACATGAATGGCAGAGGCTATATCATAGTAATTGTATCCAGAGTATTTTAACAACAGTATTGTTCTGTCACGTTCTGTTAACTTCTTTAATACTTCTTGAACTTCTGTAACATCTTCTTTTATCATGAATGTTTCTTCTATGGAAGCAACTGCTTGTTCAGAATAATGAGTTTGTTTCTCTTCTCTAGCTTTATGACGCTTTTCTGAACGAATGTCATTGTATGCTGTATTCACTGCGGTAGTCATTAACCACGCAGACATATGTTCAATTGTTTCCCAATCAGTATGATATAGCTTCATAAAAACCTCTTGAGCTATATCTTCTGCTGCTTGTTTATTCTTTACAATAGTCATCACTTTTCGAACAACTCGTGGATAATACGTTTTGAAGAGTTGTTGAAACCTAATATAGGAAGCATCGTGATCTTGTGATGTTGTATTCGTATTCTCTATCACAGTAGCCTTCACCTCCAAAGCAGCTCCTCCTTTCGAACAGCTTTCATATAGGAGACACCATTTCACTTATTTTTGTGACAGGTTTATAGAAAAAATTTATTTCCTATCTATCATAGTTGATAAACAAAGCAATAACTAGGTCAGTTTGAAAAGCTAATGTTAAAATTTTATATGGTAACTCAAGCTTAAAAATACACTTACCTATCCCATATGTGCTAGCAACTGAAGGCTGGAATTAGAATTGGCCACTATTTATCCACTTACATAACCCGTGTATAGTACGTTAGACAAAAAAAAGACCCCCTTATTAGGAGTCCATCATACAGATTTATATTTCATAAAGTCCAGCACTTCTAAATCGATCTTACCTTCTTCTAGTTCTCGTTCCTCGAAGTTTTCTCGGTGTAAAAAGGCAGTGAAGTTTTTATATAGAATAGAGTCAACTACATATACGGTAGGAATGTAACCTAAGCGTTTCAACTGCTCTCGTAGTTCATCCTTAACTTCGCCTTTGATTTCAGCAATGTTTTCTTCTTTTGTTACACCAAAATATAATTGTTGCAAGTGGTAAATGCGATTAAGTTCTCGTATCGGATGGTCATGATCATCTACTCGTAAATCAATAAACCGATCATTATAACCTCCATATCCCCCTTGTTCCTTTACAACATAAAGAGCTGCTGATTGTTTTCCACGTTTATCTCCTCCTGCTTGTTGACCTTCATCCAATGCTTTTAACAACCGGTCCGCTAGAGAACCTGTGTTTTTTTCAAATGCCTGCCCCATTGCTTGAATAGTTTCTTGCCCAACCAAAATATTCCCTTGAGCAGCATAGTGTTCACCTGTCAAACCGCCTGCATAGGAGTAACAACTTACACCTGTATATGTAGCAGCACGACCTTTTGCATCTACGATTCCAACCTGGCGCATATCACGCCCGCTATCCTCTGCTGTTAATTGTTTGATTACTTCTTCTGGTTCTTCACCCTCTTCTAAAAGGGATAATCCTTTTGGTCCATAAGAAGGATTTGCAAGAGATTGAGTCGCAACTGCACCTACTCCAGCTTTAGCCCATGGAACAACAGAACCTACCCCCAGAAACTTGGATTGGACAGCTACTCCTAACTCTCCTGTTGCAGGATCATAACCAACGATGGAGAACGTAGCCACAAGATTATTTGCACTATTACTCACTTATAATCCTCCTTCTATTCATCTTCTTCATTGTATTAGATAATATTTTGTTTCATAACATATAGTAACAAAGCAAACATTTATAATTTTCAACATGTTTATCCAGTTTCAGCTTAGCCTAAACTACATACCAATACAACTAAAAAAAGGAGAAGGATACATGCTGAATCTATTCATAATGTTTTTCTGTATGCTTATTATGCTAATTGGAGTATTAACTGCCTACTTCTACTCGTGGTTTATGATGAGGCACACTCCCTATTATGTTCCTCATGTTTATGTTTCAGCTGTGATCCACATCTTATTTGGTTATCTGGCACTATTATGTTGGTTTTATTACGCCTACGAAAATACCCCATTGTTATGGTACAAAGGAACGTTAATCGGTGCATGGATTTCATTCATTGGGCTATTAATGCTTCTAATACTATTATTCCTTCAAAAAGAACAACTCTGTGGAACAAAAGCTCGGGGCGCCCTGCTAGCGACGTAAATGCTGCGGCCCACAGGAAGTGATTGGTTCATTTGAGCTAGAAGTGGATTCATCACTTTTTTAGTAATACACAAGAATGGAATTTTAACAATTACAATACGAAAAACAGGGTTATCATCCACTTGGACGATAACCCTGTTTCCATGTCTATATGTTACCGTAGACAAATTACTCCCTATCATTATGCGGCTTATCATCCTCGCCACGGTCTTTGTCCTTTTCTTCTTCTTCAAAATGAGCATCCACAGGTCCTTGTTTTTTGTCTTGCTTCTTCTTCTTACGACGTCGAACGCGTTCAAGAATCTTCTTATAATTTAAAGCAAATGTTTTTGGCTTATAGTGTTCCGATGCTTGAATGTCACTCGTTGAAGCTTTCATAAAGGACCAACCCAACATAATCATTATAAAAAGAAGTGGAAATCCTCCTACAATGGCTGCTGTCTGCAACGTCCCCAATCCACCTAAGAACATTAACACAAGTGGAAGTAAACACAGGGAAAATGCCCAGAATAAACGATTCCATCTAATTGGCTCGTCCTCTACTTCTTTTTGTACTACTGAAGCTAAAATATAGGAGCTTGAATCAAATGTCGTAGCCAAGAAAATAATGGCTAGAATGGTAAAAATAAAAATCATAAAAGTCCCTAGTGGAAGCTGGCCAATGGTTTCTATAATTGCCTTTGGAGCACCTTGGTCGTTCAGAACTCCTACTACATCAAATTGGCCTGTCAACTGAAGGTTTAACCCGTAGTTTCCTACAATGCCAAAGAACAATATGCTTCCAATTGTTCCATATAGTATCGTCCCCATAATCATCTGACGAATGGATCGTCCACGTGAAATCTTTGCAACAAACAACCCTACAAATGGAGCATAAACTAGCCACCAAGCCCAATAGAAAACGGTCCATGCTTCTGGAAATCCTGTTTTATCGTATGGACCTAATTTATTATAAGGCTCTGTCCAAGTACTCATGTGGAAAAAGTTATCTAATAATAAACCAATACTATTTGTAGTTGTTTCAGAAATAAATCTTGTAGGTCCTACAACAAATACAAAGATAAGTAAGAAAAAGGATAACCATAAATTGAGGTCACTTAATATCTTAATCCCTTTTCGAAGGCCAGAATAGGCACTAATTGCGAAAATCGCAGTAACAAGAGCTAAAATAAAAGTTTTCATTATCATATTAACAGGTAATCCTGTTAAGCTATTGATTCCCTCAGCAATCATAGGTGTCCCTAAAGCAAGCGTGGTTCCAGCTCCACCAAGTAGTCCAAACATAAATAATACATCAATAATCGTACCAATTGGACCATCGGCATATTTCCCAATCAATGGACGTGTTGCCTCACTAACTTTAAGAACTGGTTTTTTACGCACATAGTAAAAGTAAGAAATTGGCAAAGCAGGCAGTGTGTAAATAGCCCAGGCAATTGGACCCCAGTGGAAAATTCCATACGTAGACGCCCATGCAATAGCCTCTTCTGTACCAGGTTCAATACCAAATGGTGGACCTTGATAATAATAAGCCCACTCGATCGTCCCCCAATATAAAATACTCGAGCCAATCCCTGCACAGAAAAGCATTCCAGCCCATGAGAAGTTGTTAAACTCGGGTTGCTCATTTGCCTCCCCCAATTTAATCCTCCCGTTGTCACTAACGGCCACATAAATGAGGAAGAAGAAAATTCCTAATCCAACTAATAGGTAAAGTACCCCAAAATTGGTTGTAACAAATGTATTGGCAAGGTCAACGTACTCAGCGCCCTTGTCAGGAAAGATAACTAACGGAACGACAACGAGTAAAAGTAACATAAATGCCCCTAAAAACGTGGGCCAATCGATCATCCGATTCTTATTCATATTTACGTATCTCCTTTTCTAGATGGCATTAAGCTGTGTTGTATTCTTATATTGAACAAGAAACGTTTTTTTATGCTATAAGGATATTATCTCTCCAATATACACTTTAAAACCAATGTTAAATTATAACCTTTATTAAAAAATATTTCCTTTATGGTTTACACACTTGTATAGGCATGTTAGCTTACACGATGGAAAACAAATCAACGACATTTTGTTTACTCCTTTAAATGTAATTAATGTTTTGGATTAAAAAAAGCCGCAGATTCTATAAAGAATCCGTGGCTTTTCTGGTGTTTATATGAAATAGAATATTGAGGAGGAGCTAACCATGAATAAATTAATGAGAATTGTAGTAGGTGCCGTTGCCTTTTTTGGATATATTGGTGTAGGAGCGTTCCATGCCCAAGCACTAGAAACAGAAAAAAGCACAGTTGCTTCAGCAGATAATACAACGAAACAAGAGGAAGCACCTAGTGCATTCCTTGCTTCTGAAATACCTGTTAAAAGCGTAGATCTTAGTAAAAAGAAAGATACTCCAGCACTAAAAAATGACAAAGCTACCAAGAATGTGGAATCAAAACAAACACAACAAAACGTAGAACGAACTCTTCAGGTTGAGGCAACAGCCTATACGGCAAATTGCGATGGTTGTATCGGTATAACAAAAACAGGAATCAACCTTTTAGAAAATCCTAACAAAAAAGTGATCGCTGTTGATCCAAGCGTTATTCCTCTTGGTTCAATTGTCCATGTTGAAGGGTACGGAAAAGCCGTAGCCGGAGACATCGGTAGTGCTATACAGGGGAATCGCATTGATGTATTTATCCCTAACCGTAGCAATGCTTTAGATTTTGGTCGCCGTCATGATGTTACAGTTAAAATCTTAGAAGAAGCATAGTAGTGTGAAACTGCCCCTTACAAAAAGTAAGGGGCAGTTTATTTTATCTATTTTGTTTTTACCCAAGATGACTTAGCTTCTAAACAGGGTCATATTTATTATTTAATAATCTGCAACTCTTTCGGGATAGAAGTCAAGGTCTCATGTCCATCTTTCGTTATCAGAACATCATCTTCAATTCGCACACCACCTATAGATGGATCATAAATGCCAGGCTCAATGGTGTATGTCATCCCTTCTTGTAGTTTATCGTTATTCAGATGGCTCATCGAAGGAAACTCATGAACATTAATGCCTAGACCATGACCGATGCGATGAGGGAATCTGTCTCCAAAACCAGCCTCTGTAATGATGTCACGTGCTATTTTATCCAAGTCACCTATTCTTGTACCTGGTTTACTTGCTTCGAGGGAAGCTAATTGAGCTTGAAGAACAGTATCATATAAGGATTTCTGAGCATCACTTGCATGTTGATACACAAATGTACGAGTTATATCTGACGTGTATCCATCCAATACGACACCAAGATCGAATAATACAAAGTCCCCTGGCTTTAACTTTCGATCTCCTGGATTTCCATGAGGATGACCCGATTTTTCTCCGAAGAGAACCATAGTTGAAAACGACATTTCTCTTATGCCTTTTTTCTTTAACTCGTACTCAATCTTCGCGAGAACTTCCATTTCTGTTACGTCCTCATGTAGAGCATCTACACCTACATTAACTCCATAGTCTGCCATTTTAGCAGCCCTACGCATAATTTCAATTTCAGATTGATCCTTAATTACGCGCATATAATGAAGTTTGTCCTCTGCTGAGGTTACCTGTGTATTTGGGAACAATGTAAGTAAAGATTGACTACGACGATATGGCAATGTTTCCTGCTCAAAAGCAACCTTGTTCACTTCAGTAAGTTCTCGTTTTTCAATTGCTTCTTTTGCTAAGTTCCATGGATCTTCATGATCCGCATAACCAATTATTTCTGAGGACCAACCTGCTTCAATAGCTTGCTGCTTTTCCATACCTGGCAAGATAAATAAGGGCTCAGCTTGTTGAAAGATGAACAGTCCCATCAACCTTTCATGTGGATCAGTATGAAAATCTGTGAGGTAAAAAACATTTTCTGTGGAATTCAGAAAAACAACATCTATTTGTTGTTCTTCCATCCAATTTGATAATTCATTTATCCTGTTTCTCAAAATTACCATCCCTTCTTGTAACCACCATATAAGCTATGTACTCTTCTCCTTTTATCATACCCTATTATAAAAAAACCGGAAAGACCTCCTCCATTTCTTAACAGCTATTAGTATAAAAGATAAAACTGTCTCTATGTAATATTTGTAACTTTTGTATTCAATTTGTAGCGGAAATGTCACCCCTCTTTAATGGGATTGTCCTAGGTCCATTGTTATAATGCAATTAGTCGAAGAAAGACAGGAGGAATATCATGAAAAAACTAATCATGACGTCTATCGCTACTATCCTCATTGGCCTAGGTTTTGCAGGTACTACTCTATCAGAGAATAAAGAAGTGCATGCTCAAACCTTAAAGAACACTACTGAAAATACTGATGCAGCAAACGTAAGTGAAAACAAAACAAGCCTAGATAAAAAAACATCCACAGTTGCTTATATAAATGAACAAGAAAAGAAAGCAGTTCAGCATGCTTCTTCACAAAAAGGACAAGAATCCCAAGCTAAACAAAAAACACAAGAAAACAAAACAATCACAATGGAAGCAACAGCTTATACAGCAAATTGCGCGGGTTGTAGCGGTGTAACAAGAACTGGAATTAACCTTAAAGCAAATCCTAATCAAAAAGTAATTGCAGTTGACCCTAATGTTATTCCTCTTGGCACAAAAGTTCATGTAGAGGGATATGGAACTGCAGTTGCAGGTGATATTGGCAGTGACATTCAAGGCAATCGAATTGATGTCTTTATTCCAAGCAGACAAAACGCACTTGATTTTGGCCGCAAGCAAGTCAAGGTTACAATTCTTTCCTAATCTAACATGAACAGAGATGCCCTTATTAAAGGGTATCTTTTTTTGTATGCTACCTATACTTTTTCGAAATAGCTTAGTAATATTATCCAATCCTCTAAAGAATACATATTAACCATTTGAACACAGACACTAATATAAAAAGTTTAGAGGTTATGTCTATGACACGTATTTTGATTTGTTTACTTCTTGTTACTTCTATTATATATAGTCCCTTTGCTATACCTTCTTCCCAACCATATCAAAGTGTTGGTGCACAACCTGAAGTCCCCTCTTATGCAAAATGGGGACGAATGGCTGTTAAAAAGACACAAGAAAAATATCCAAATGCCAAGGTGAAAGATTATCTTCACATTGGAAAATCTTCAAAGAATGGTACTTCTGTAGAACAATTCAAGTTATGGGTGAAGGAAGATGACAAAGAGTTCCCTGTCTACGTTGATATCGAGTTTGAAACAAAGACAGATAAATTTATCAGCATTACCATTAAAAAGGGAAACTAGCCTAAAGCTCAGAGATTAATCTCTGAGCTTTATTATGTTGTTCTTAAAGGATTTTCAAACTTCATATGGTGAAATATTTACTCAAATGCATATCCAATTCTCTTAGGTATTTATCTACATCTGGCTTTTTCTTTACATCAAAACATGAAAATGTCGGTAATTTTTCCATACCAGCATATTTATGACTTAAATATAGATGGAATAAAACATCATCCACTCCTCTTCCTTCAAAAAACAAATCTTTGTTATGGAAAGCTGTACTTGGTGCATTCCACGTGGTAGAAAACATGTACTTTTTGTCTGTTAACTTTCCTCCACCAATACCATATTTATCTGTATTTCCTGTAAAGTAAACACCATGTTCATGCGTAAGATCTAAATAATTCTTAAACAACGCCGGAACACTGTAATTATAAATTGGTGTTTGATAAATTATATAATCGGCCCACATTACTTTTCGTTGTTCTTCTTCTTTTTCAAAACCATTTTGTAATACAGTAGTATCTACATGATAATTGTTTGAAATTTTATTAACTATATGATGGAACAGCGTACTATTTAGTTCTCCTTGCGAGTGTTTATAGTACTCATGACCATTTAATACTAATATATTTTTCACACTTTCCTTCCTTTCTATCACTTAGATTTACCTTCCCCCTACTAAAGTCATCATACTTCTGAAAATACCATCCTTTAATTAACTTGATTAAATTCATCTATATACATAACCATGTTATTTCCTTCATCCCGCTAATGAATCATCACCTTACCATAGTTTATTGCGCGCTTTTATGACGAAGCATAAAATAAAGATGAACTTTTAAAATTTTCTAACAATAAATATACTGTCTCTCTTTCATAGCTAACTATAAAACTTCAAAGATGATAGTAATGTAGAAGACTTCTGCCTACACGAACTAAGGGAAGATAAGGAGGTTTGATTCAATGATTACCTTAACGGGTCATACTCTTTCATTACAAGAGATTAAGCGTATTTGTTACGACAAAGAACAAATTCAAATTGCTCCAACTTCGATTCAAAAAATACAACATAGTCGAAATGTGGTCGAGTCGATAGTGGAGAATGGTCAAACCATTTACGGTATTAATACAGGATTTGGAAAATTTAGTGATGTTAAAATTGAAGAACAAGATGTCAATGAACTCCAACAGCACCTCATACGTTCTCATGCATGTGGGGTTGGAGAACCTTTCCCGGAAATTGTTTCAAGAGCGATGATGCTACTTCGGTTAAATGCTCTTATTAAAGGGTATTCAGGAATAAGAATGACCATAGCAGAACAGTTAACTACCTTAATTAATGAACAAATCCATCCTGTTATTCCTCAACAAGGTTCATTAGGGGCTTCAGGTGATCTTGCTCCACTGTCTCATCTTGCACTCGTTCTTATAGGGGAAGGTAACGTATTTTATAAGGAAAAGGTATATACTACGAAATCCATTTTTAGCCTTCTTGGAATAAAGCCAGTTGAATTAAAAGCCAAAGAAGGTTTAGCTCTCATTAATGGCACACAGGCAATGACTGCTCAGGGTGTAATAAATTATTTAGAAGTAGAGAAAATCGCTTACCAAGCTGAATGGATTGCTGCTTTAACATTGGAAGGTTTAAACGGAATAATAGATGCGTTTCACCCTGCCATTCACGAAGCTAGAGGCTACCCTCAACAAATCAAAGTAGCTCAGCGAATCAATCATATACTTCAAGATAGCAATCTTGTAACTCACCAAGGGGAAAAACGAGTACAGGATGCTTATTCATTGCGATGTATTCCACAGGTTCATGGAGCTTCGTGGCAGTCATTTGATTATGTGAAAGAGAAATTAGAAATTGAAGCCAATGCCGCTACAGATAACCCTCTTATTTTAGAAAATGGTCAAACCATTATTTCAGGAGGTAATTTTCATGGTCAACCAATTGCTTTGGCTATGGATTTTATGAAGATAGGTATCGCAGAACTGGCTAGCATTTCAGAACGAAGAATAGAGAGACTAGTTAACCCTCAACTAAATGATCTCCCACCTTTCTTAAGTGCAAAACCAGGATTACAATCTGGTGCTATGATTATGCAGTACACAGCTGCATCATTGGTTTCTGAAAATAAAACACTGGCTCATCCTGCAAGTGTGGATTCTATCCCCTCCTCAGCCAATCAGGAAGATCATGTCAGCATGGGTACAATTGGGGCCAGGCACGCTTATTCCATTTTACAGAATTCTAGGCGTGTATTGGCCATTGAATTAATTTGTGCCATGCAAGCACTTGAACACCGCGAACTAGGAAAAATGAGTTCTCACACTTCCTCTCTTTACAAAAAAGTACGTCAGATTGTGCCATGTATCAAGGAGGATAGAGTATTTTCTGAGGATATAGAGCGACTTACCTTATGGCTAAAAGAGAGTGATTTTTCGTGGAACATTTTCCCCACTAATTCTAAATCTCAAGGAGGAATAAATGGATGACTACTGAAAAAAGAGAAATACGCGCAAAAAAAGGGTTAGATATCGAATGCAAAGGTTGGGAGCAAGAGGCTGTACTTCGCATGCTTTACAACAACCTTGATCCAGAAGTAGCTGAGAAACCTGAGGAATTAGTTGTTTATGGAGGGATAGGTAAAGCTGCTCGCAATTGGGAAGCTTTTGATTCTATTGTTTCTACTTTACAACGACTAGAAAGCAATGAAACGATGTTAATTCAGTCCGGTAAGCCAGTAGCAGTTTTCAAAACACATGAAGCAGCGCCACGTGTGTTGTTATCCAACTCCGTCCTAGTCCCAAAATGGGCGAACTGGGAGCACTTTCATGAACTTGACCAACAAGGTCTTATGATGTATGGACAAATGACTGCTGGTAGCTGGATTTATATAGGTACACAAGGTATTTTGCAAGGAACTTATGAAACGTTTGCCTCATTAGCAGAAAAACATTTCAAAACCAGTCTAAAAGGGACCATCACCCTTACTGCTGGACTTGGTGGGATGGGTGGAGCTCAACCACTTGCTGTTACAATGAATGGTGGCGTTGTCATAGCGGTTGAAGTCGACCCTGCCCGTATAGAAAAGCGTCTTCAGACAAAGTACCTTGATAAAATGACTGAATCGATTGACGAAGCCCTTATATGGGCTATGGAAGCAAAACAAAAAGGTGAACCATTATCCATTGGCCTTTTAGGAAATGCAGCTGAAGTTCATGAAGATATCCTAAACAGAAACGTACAAATTGACATCGTTACCGACCAAACTTCCGCACATGACCCATTAAATGGATATATTCCAGTAGGTTATTCACTGAATGAAGCTACTCAATTACGAAACCAAGATCAATCTACTTATGTTACCCTCTCTTCTGCATCAATGGCGCGCCATGTAAAAGCAATGCTGCAGTTTCAAAACAAAGGAGCAATCGTTTTTGATTATGGAAACAATATCCGACAAGTTGCCCAAGATGAAGGTGTAGAGCAAGCTTTTGATTTCCCTGGATTTGTCCCTGCCTATATTCGTCCTTTATTTTGTGAAGGAAAAGGTCCATTTAGATGGGCTGCACTATCTGGTGATCCTGAGGATATTTATCGTACGGATCGTTTAATAAAAGAACTTTTTCCTAATAATGAGCCGTTAATAAGGTGGATTGACATGGCTCAGAAAAAAGTAAGCTTTCAAGGGTTACCTTCTAGGATTTGTTGGCTTGGATATGGGGAAAGAGTAAAAATGGGTCTAGCAATTAATGAACTTGTAAAGAACGGAGAAATAAAAGCACCCATTGTAATTGGAAGAGACCATCTGGATTGTGGATCCGTCGCCTCCCCTAATCGAGAAACGGAATCTATGAAAGATGGCAGTGATGCTGTTGGAGACTGGGCTGTACTAAATGCTCTTATCAACACAGCAGCAGGAGGTTCATGGATTTCTTTCCATCACGGTGGTGGTGTAGGAATGGGGTATTCCCTTCATGCAGGCATGGTTGTGGTGGCAGATGGCACAGAGCTTGCTAAGGAACGTTTAAACCGAGTGCTTACAACAGATCCAGGAATGGGTATCGCTCGCCATGCTGATGCTGGTTATGAAAAAGCCAAAGAAATAGCAAAACAGAAAAACATTGATATTCCCATGCTCGACTAAATTAATTAGGAGTTGATCAAGTGAATCACGATAAACTCATCACAAATATTGGACAATTAATATTACCAACGCGGTCTTCACAAGCTTTAAAAGGTGAAGCAATGAAAAATCTAACTGTAAAAGAAGATGCAGCAATTGCCATTTTTGATGGGAAGGTATCTTGGATTGGCACAAGTCAAGAAGCCCAGCAAATTCAAGCCGAAGACACCATTGATGCCAGAGGTCGCCTTGTCTCACCTGGTCTGGTCGACCCCCACACCCACCTCGTTCATGGTGGATCTCGAGAAAAAGAGATGGCCTTAAAACAACAAGGCGTCCCTTACCTTGACATATTAAAACAAGGCGGAGGTATTTTATCTACTGTTGAAGCAACTCGCCAAGCTTCTGAAGATGAACTTTATCAAAAGGCCAGTTTCCATGTTGAACGGATGATATCTCATGGAACAACAACCATTGAGGCTAAGAGTGGATATGGACTGGATACAGATACAGAACTAAAACAACTTCGCGTAACACAGCTTTTAAAAGAAACGTATCCAATAAACCTTGTTTCAACATTTTTAGGACCTCATGCTGTACCTCAATCATTCAAAGGAAACGAAGATGCCTTTTTAGACAGCATGACGCTCCTTTTAGATACGATTAAGGAACAAGAACTTGCTGAATACACGGATATTTTTTGTGAAACGGGTGTCTTTACCATTGAACAATCTAGGCGCTTTATGGAAGCTTCCCTAGAAAAAGGGTTTGGGGTAAAAATACATGCTGATGAAATAGACTCGTTGGGAGGCACTGAACTAGCTGCTGAATTGGAGGCTGCTAGTGCTGATCATCTTGTTGCAGCATCAGATGACGGGATTAAACAATTAAGCGAATCAAATACAGTAGCTGTTCTGCTGCCAGGAACAACCTTTTATCTTGGAAAAGAAACATACGCAAGAGCAAGAGAATTAATAGACTCTGGGTCATCCGTTGCACTGGCCACAGATTTCAATCCTGGAAGCTGCGTAACGGAAAACCTGCAACTAATCATGTCTTTTGCAGCTCTTAAATTAAAAATGACACCTGAGGAAATTTGGAATGCTGTGACAGTCAATGCTGCACACTCAATTGGAAAAGGCGATATAGCAGGTTCTCTAGAAATTGGAGACCAAGCCGATATTGTCGTATGGGAAGCGCCGAATTATCATTATATCCCATACCATTACGGCGTCAATCATACTCGTATCGTAATGAAGTCTGGTCAAATCCTATGGGAAAGGAAAGAAGGAAATGCACTTCACCTATCTCAATCCAACTAATCCAGCAACATTTAAAGACCGATATGTTACCAAAGTGGCCGAGACAATCGTCCCCTTTAGCAAAGAAAGGAAAGGAGAGGTTGGCCTTATTGGCCTTCCCTCTTCCAAATCTTCTATCTCCCTATCTATGGCAGCCAATGCGCCTTCTACTATACGGAAAGCACTAAACTCATTTTCCACCTATGCTGCTACTCAAAAGCATGATTTTAAAAATGAAGGTATTGTGGATTTTGGTGATGTCCCTATACATCCTACAAGTGTAATAGAAACCTTGGATCGCCTACACATCAGCATTCAAGAAATGCTTCAAACAGATGCATGTGACCGTTATATTATGCTTGGTGGAGATCATGGCATAAGCTTTCCTTCCATTCATGCCTTTCAAAAAAAATATGGAACTATTGGAGTGATTCAATGGGATGCGCACCATGATGTGCGTAATTTAGAGGATGGTGGTCGTACAAACGGGACACCATTTCGTAGTTTGTTAGAAGAAGGGATTATAAAAGGAGAGCACCTTGTCCAAGTTGGCATTCGTAATTATTCCAATGCACAAGCTTATGATCAATATGCCCATGATAAAGGCATTCATGTCTATATGATGGAAGACATAGAAGAGCACGGAATCTTACCTATTATAGACAAGGAATTAGAACGTCTTTCCAATGAAGTAGATTTCCTATACCTATCTGTTGATATGGATTCTGTCGACCAAGCCCATGCGCCAGGTTGCCCAGCTATCGGACCAGGTGGCTTCACAAGCAGAGAACTACTATCTAGCATCAAAAAAGCAGCACAACATCCTAAAACGAAAGCCATGGACATTGTAGAAATAGACCCCTCTCAAGATGTCAGAGACATGACAAGTAGGTTAGCTGCGCATGTAATGATGAAATTTATGTATAAAGTCTAAGAAGGATGAAAATATAAACCAATCTCCAGTTTTAGTGAAAGTATAGATGTATGTACGAGTATATAGAAAGATAATACACTGTAGGAAGTGTTTTTGGGAAAGTAGTAGAACAAAAGAATTTTTTCTGAAGTGTATCTGAAGGAAGCATAGAAATACGTAGAAAGATGAGAAGAAGTTTGTAGAAGTAAAACAAAGTTATGGAAAGTACCTGTGTGATTTGTCATCAATAAAGTTTTCTTTTTACAACGCCTTACTATTTTTCAAATCAGGTACTTTCCAATTTCATGTCATATTAATAAACTCGTGCTCCTTTTATTTTTTGAATGGATTTCTTCTTAGCTTAGGTTGAGATTTGTTTGCTTTTACTTTTCCACCTTGCATAGAAGCATTATAGTGTCTTACCTCTTGGCTTGTTTGATAATCCTTTTCGAAAAGTTCACGTGCTTTGATAAACATGTTCATTTTGTAACCCTCCTTGAATTTAAATAAATAGGATTTCCCTTATATTTGAGAGTAAAGCAAAGGAATTTGGATTTCTACCTAGCTAATTCCTTTTATTTGTTACTCACGAATGTTTAAGGGCTTATTTTGAAATATACCACGCTTGGACCGGTTTACGCATTAATTTTCAATAATTTGTATAAAAAAGTTTGTAAACTATATGCTGTATGAAATGGCTTTCCTACATAAATTGTTTGTGTAGTCCGTACGCTATTACAATTACTATTATCAGTCTTCATCAAGACTGCCACAATAGGGTTTTATTTATTAAGAGTCCAGTTCATTTTTTTATACCTTTCCCACCTATCCCTGCTGAAATGTTACGATCGGACTCTTGAAAATACGTTGGCCATCTTCTAACGAACATATAGTATCTTATTTGTGAAAAAACACATTAATTTTAGGTGATTTTGGCTAAATAGCGTACTGTATGTCCGTTACGAATGCAAAATAGCCTTTAAATCGAAGAATAGGGGACTATATGTCCGCATAGCATCACTTTGTGTCATGTACCATTCCTTGCTTCGCGAAAACCATTATCCAGAACGTCCCACTCTAGCCTGGCTATGTTTCCGTTAATCCACATGAACGCAAAGATGGGCCGGGCAATGGCGAGACTCCGCGGAAAAACGGATGTGTCGAGACCCCACAGGGCAGTATTTTGGCCCGAGGAGACTCTGTAAGTAATCAAGGAAGGTCGAGTAAGTTCGCTACATCCTGTAGCAAACGCGACCGACCTCACGTCATGTGAGGCCGCAGGAAAGCGAGCTATTTCCCGGCCCATCTTTTCTCTGTTTAAAACAACGGAAACATCTCTCTTATCAAAATTATCTCGAACTTAAGTCTTCAAGATAATGTGGCTATCCTAAAATACTTATGAACCTCCTACCTACTTGCTATTTTGTTTCGAAACACAAGCCAACTTACGCCAATAAGTACAATAAATCCAATACTTACATAAACACCAGGACGTGTAGTGGCTTGAAACCATGCACCAGAGATTGCTACTGCTAAAAGCGCAATGCCTAGCCACGTTCGAATAGTAAGCCAACCAGTAGGTTTTAATAACTTTTGGTACGCTAATAAGATAAAAGCCCAATTAAGTAATAACATAAGGCCTGCTGCGGTTGTAATGTATTCATACACCTTTTCCGGCAGCCATAATGCAACAAGTATAGAGAATAGAAGACCACCACTAGTTAACCCAAGTGCAGTGAATGGCCAGTCGCGTTTGCTTTTTTTAGAAAACACCCGTGGAGCATCACCCTCTTCTGATAAGGTTACAATCATAGTGGTCACTCCATACAATGCTGCTACCATGGTAGAAAATCCTGCAATAATTAGGATTCCATTAAATAGATGGGATACATAAGGTAGATCAAATGCTTTTAACGCTGTCACAAATGGACTTTCATCTGCAGTAAACTGTTTCCAAGAAACAAGCAGCAATGCGCCAATAATAGACAAAACGTACACAGCGGTAAGTAATATAAGCATAAGACGGCCTGCTTTAGGTGCATCGTCTGTGTTTTTTAGACGTATGGCCATAAGACCTATAACCTCTATTCCTCCAAAAGCATAATAAGCATATAAAAAAGACCCCCAGACACTAGGAAGTCCAGCTGAGAAGATAGTATCACCTAATATATTTGGAGAATCTGTTCCTTTAAGCAAACCCAATACTCCCAGTCCAGCAAGCAGGATAAACATCAAGATGGCTGCAGCTTTAATAACAGCAAAACCATTTTCCATGCGTTCAAAACTTTTTACTCCTGTAAACATCACTAGTAATCCTAATATTGCATAAACAAGTGAACATAGCCATAGCGGAGCATTTGGGAACCAAAACCTCGTAAACAAACCAAGCGCAGTGAGCTGACTCCCCATAATTAAAAGTTCAGAGGTCCAATAGACCCACCCATTACAAAAGCCAGCCCAATGACCAAATGCGTGTTTACTATAGTCACGAAACGAACCTTTTTCAGGATGAGCACTGGTCATGCTTGCTAATGCCATATATACGATATATGTACCTATTCCAGCTAGTAAAAACGTTCCCACTACTGCAGGTCCGCCTAACTGTATAGCAATAGAAGACCCTAAAAAATATCCTGTTCCAATAATACATCCAACTCCAATAAGCGACAGTTGCCACCACTGTAGGGACGATACTTGATCTTTTGTACTATAGCTCATGTTCCAACCTCCTATTCCCACACTTAGTGTCAGACAAGAGGTGAATTTTATGTATGAGCTACCACCTGTTTTTCTCTTTCCATGAGCCCCATCCTATCAAGAATACAAGAACCACAATGACTATTCCGGTAGTCCAAATGATAGAGGAATGATTTTGTTCCACTATAATAGCTACATACCCCCATATGAATACAATTGGAAATATACGGTCATGATGGGAAAATTGAAATAGTATAGCAATAACCCCACCAGCAGAGAGCATAATGACTGCCCACTCTAATTGATTTAGTCCGGCAATTTCTGATATACCATTTGAATAAATAATAATAAAGGCATCCACTATTGTAGCGATAGATGTCCAACCTAAATATAACGAAAAAGGAAATCGGTATAATGTACTTCGATATATGGTATGCTGTATTTTCGTATAAACAATACTTAAAGTTACTAAGGATGCTACTATATAAAAGAAAGCTGGTGTAGTCCCTACCGTTACTGCAGTACCTGATAATACCATGCTTAAGGGAAACCACAGCCCAATTTTTGTGACTAGTTGTTCCATAGCTTCTTTTTGAGTAAACTGAGCGATTAATAGTAGTCCTAGTAATATATAAATTACTCCCCAAATAGAAAAGGCATACCCTGAGGGCATGACATACACATACTCTTCTACCCCACCACCAATATCGCCAGCCAAAATAAATGAGGCAACTAATAAATAAAGGTAACTGATTATGTTAATCCATTTAAGTGTATGGAATCCCAATGGTTTCCCCTCCTTTTCCTCATACTTATTTTACCCATAACTCAAAAGCTAATGCTATTAAAGTTGTAGGAATCTTCTTTCTTTTATTTCTCCAAATATGCTATAATTCTTTGGAGACTATAATGGGGGTATTTTTAAATGAAACAACTTCTACTAACGAGTATGCTTGTTATGTTACTCGTAGCAGGTTGCTCAAATGATAGCAATGAAAGCAGTAATACATCTGATAATAATCAAGATAAGTCAACCCAATCTGAACAAGACCAACAAACAAATGAGAGTAATGAAAAAGATCCTCAAGATGAAGGAACTTCTTCACAAGATAAAGAAGATGAAAATACGTATGCATTTTCTAATAAAGATGAACAGCTCACGATTTTAGAGAAGAACCTTCATGAGTTTACTTTTGAATATACTGTTGAAGATGTGAAGGACCTAAATGTAAAACAAGAACAAATTAGTATTAAAACACCCGATGCAATGGACGAGTATTTGGAGGAAAAAGAAGTCACATCCGTATCTCATAGCAATGAGAATTTAATTGTAAAAGGATTTATTACCTTCGATGCTGAAGATTTAAACAAACTAGAGGTCATCGATGATCTAGAACCATTTATTGACGGTTTGAAAGTTGAACAAGATAATAGAACCTTGAATTTTAATCGCCAATAATATGGATGCCTGTCTCATCAGTAAAAACCTGAAAGCCAACACATTGGCTTTCAGGTTTTTTATTTAGGGCTTATATATTTGGGGGCTTTCTTCTCCCTCTACATTCATTAAACGAATCTGAGTAGGATGAATTTCAAGGATAATATAATCTTCATCCTCTGGTCCGGAAAACCAATGCTTCATATAATCGTTCCAAAGCTTTTCTTTCATCTCTTTAGAATCATTAATTTTAGCTCTACCTTCAACTTCAACATAAGGATCCTCAAATCCCTTTCCATCATAGCCAACTAAAATATGAACAAATGGGTTGCGTTCAACCTCTTCTACTTTGTGCGTGTCTTTGTCTGTTGCAGTGTACAAGATCAAGTCTTCTTGGTGAAATGTCATATAACGTGAATGTGGCTTACCATCTTGAACAGTTGCTAAAGAACCTACTTTATGTGTATCCATTACTTCTTGAATTTTTGTTCTAATTTGTTCTTGATTCATATTGTAGAATCTCCTTTCGATGATGATTTCAAGGTTAGTGTTCCTGTTTATTGGAAAATATAAACGAATCGATATGCTCAATTTTTCCTTTTTGTATGAATTTGGAGAGTGTAGGAAAACTAACCATAGAATAATCTTAAGGAGATGGCTATTATGAAATGGATATTATCCAGAAAAGTAAGATGGATATTAATTGCTGTAATGCTACTTGTATTTATGTTCTCATCACGTATGAATGCACAAACTGCTGTACCAAGTGATTTTGGTGCAAAAGGAGCATTACAAGATCAAGATATCTCTATTGAAGAAGCATTAACGTATGCGCTTCAAGACGAATACTTAGCCCTTGCAAGGTATGAAGCCGTTACAAAAAAGTACGGGAATATTCTTCCTTTCTCTCAGATTGTACAAGCCGAACAACAGCACATAGAAGCAATCAAAAGACTAATGGAGCAGTATGAAATAGAGATACCAGTATATAATGCAAAACAGTACATTACAACACCCGTCACTCTAAAAGAAGCATTTCAAACTGGAGTAAAAGGTGAAATTGACAACATTGCCATGTATGAAACGTTCCTAAAAATAGAAGAATTACCAAATGACATAGCAAAAGTATTCTCGAACTTACGTGATGCTTCCAAAAAGCATTTAATAGCTTTTAACTTTGGACTTGCTCAATCTAGCTAGCTTTCATATTAAGGACTTGTTTCTACTTCATCTATATACGTAGTGATAAGTCCTTGAATGTTTTATTTAGAAAAGTTAATTTCCCTAACTATTCTTTCCCAAATCCTATAAAGTTCAGTGCCAGAAACCTCTTGATCTGGCCTGAAGCTTCCATCTGGATAACCATTTAATATCCCAATCTCAGCTAATCCAGTTATATAATGGTTAGCCCAATGATTTGAAGGAATATCAGTAAATAAAGGTGAAATGGTTGGTGGAACATCTAATGCCCTTGCAAGAATAGCTACCATTTCAGCTCGAGTGATGGGTTGCTTAGGATTAAAAAAATCACTTTTTCGAATTATCTGCATATCAGTCATGCTAACCAACAATGGATAAAGTTCATGTGAAACTTGAATATCCTTCCATTCATAGGTGAATTGTGGTTTCTCCACATGAGGTGCAAGGTATTTAAAAAAATATATAGCTTCTTCTCTAGTGATGGCCTTTAAAGAATGCATGCTTTTGGCATACTTCATAACTTTTTCGTAAGACTCTTCATCTCCCCATTTCCATTCAGAATCAGTTGATTGAAATGATAGACCATGTCGTTCTGAGTAGGTTTGTAAAAAAGCCTTGGCCATACGATTGTAAATTTTTTCGTTCGGCAATAGTGTAACAGAACTCTTCTCCATTGGAATATAGGTCGGTGCCTTTACATAAGACACATTGTTCTTCCCATCTGTTGATTTCTCTAATGTCTTGTTTAACTGCAAGATGAGGTCTTTTGTGATATCTTTCATAAAGGATGGAACATCTGGTGTCGCATAACCAAATACATATACCTCAGCTTGAGGTTGAATTTTTTGGATAATGTCTATAGATTCATTCACATTAAACTCTACTTTTTGCAAAGATTTTGTTAAAACGTTTTCCCTTACTCCAACACTTGCATCTTCTTCTACAGTAAGCAGCTTCTGAATGTCACTCAACCCAATGGAAATTGTAATAAAATCGGATAAAGATATTCCTTGCTGTACAGCCTTCCCCTCTAATTGTGTCAGCAGTTCACTACTTGTAAGGTAAGGTTTCGGATATGGGTGATCAACATATATGTGATAACCTTCTCGTTCAAAGGCTTGGCTTATTAAGCCTACATACCCTTCTCCCATCCCTCCGTTCCCAAGCAACCCTCTAGCCCAGTCATCTCCTAATACAAGATATCCAGCACTCTTTTCTTCCTCGGCTTGTATATGATGATACATACTCAACACTAAGTAACATAACAGAACTAGTCCACAAAAAAATAAGGTTTGAAACCTTTTCATGATGGTACCCCCTGTATTGGCAATCCCTTTAATTGAACCAATAGATAACATTTAGTTTATATATATGTATCTACTACCACTAGCTATGAATGGGGTACCTTTTTTAACGCAAGGCTATGTTAAAGTTTGTTGTTGATATAATCATGAAATAGTTTTATGTTCCTCCATAATAGCACCATTATGTTGAAGACTTAGATTCGAGATATAATAAGGGTGAGGTCCGATACTTTATGAGGGTTAGGGTTGGGTGGGAAACAACTCGCGTCCTGCGGCGAGCTGGCAAGCTACCTTCGGGGAAAACGCCCTCAGGGGATCTTGCCTACCTCTTCCTCCCGCGGGAGTCTCCTTGTTTCCCACCCAACCCTGCCAATATGTTGCAATCGGACCTATGGCCTCAATTGCCATAAAATTTGATCGAGTTTGCTATTCGTAGTAGCGACCTTTTGCCATAATTATGGGCTCTGGAGCGACTTTTCTACTTTTAGAGCGAGAATCGGAAAACAGGAACAACTTTTGAAATTTAGGAGCGAGATTTAAGAAATAGGAGCTACTTTTAAAAATTAGGAGCGACAACCTAAAACTCCCTTTTTTGGCCATGTTTCCGTCCCTCCCAAAACAGCAAAGGTGGCCGTGGAACAAGGAGACTCCCGCCGGAGAAAGAGGTAGGCGAGACCCCACAGAGCCCCGCTCTTGGGCTCGAGGAGGCTTGCCAGCTCGCCGGCAGGACGCGAGTTGTTCCACGGCCACCTTTATTCTCACGAAAGCAACGGAAACATCCCTCTTTTTAGACCAGTTAGTAATGGTAATTATATAAAATATCTCGAATCCAAGTCTTCCAGATTATGCTTCTTATCTTGAATAAGGCTATTTTTAATTAGTTGATTCCATAATCAACACCAAACTTTAACATAGCCTAACGCAAAAATACAGATAGTCATTAATAAATTTGTATAGGAAAAATCCAATATTTTCCTTCTAAAAATCACTACGAAAATTATCTCTATATTATCTTGAACACATAGAAACACCGCCCTATTCAGAAGGGCGGTGTTCTTCTTTGATATTTACTTTTTCCTGTAATGTATCCAGTGAAAGCTCCCTGGTTGATTCGATATGCCAATCTGCTTGTTGCAGAAACGAAGCAGTTCCAACACCTACTGAAAACATGGAGGTAGCTAGAATGGCTTCTAACCCTGCTTCACCATCTTCAATAGCAACACATTGATTATATTTCACACCTAATTGATCTGCAGCAGATAGGAAAATCTCAGGGTCCGGTTTTCCCTTTTTCAGTTCTTTAGGATTCATAATAATAGAAAAATAATCAGTTAACCCTAGCTTTTTCAAAACCATACGAGCATTAGAACTAGAAGATGCCAGTGCAATTGGGATATCAGCTTGTTTGGTTTCTTCTAAAAACGGAAGAATGCCAGGCATAATAT
This sequence comes from Pontibacillus yanchengensis Y32, assembly GCF_000770635.1. Taxonomy (GTDB): domain Bacteria; phylum Bacillota; class Bacilli; order Bacillales; family BH030062; genus Pontibacillus; species Pontibacillus yanchengensis. Next base: position 7,540 of record NZ_AVBF01000024.1, on the reverse strand, counting down.
TCTTCTCTGATAAGCTAGAAATATATTCTTGATAATAACGATTCTTTCGCTCACCAAGGTCAATTTTTTCTTGATAAGAATATGTTCGATCGGAGCGGTTTGCTAATGCATCAATTAAATCAAGACGAGGTCTTCCTTGATAAGCTAAGTTATCTTCCTCAGTAAATGGCACTCCCATTTCATCGGCCACTTTCTTCGTAGACTTATAATAGTAGGGAACTGTATTCACAATAACACCGTCTAAATCAAACACAACTGCTTCTACCTTCATGGTGAACCTCCTAAAAAAACATTTGCCTTTAGTGTACATGAATTTATATGAAAGTAAAAAAGCCTGGCTATAAAATGTAGAGAAGCAACCTATTTGACTTTGAATTTTCTTAGAATTTATGATAACTTTAATAGAATTTCTCATTACGAAACCATTCTAGAAAGGAGCCAACCAATTGTACCCTTCTTTTGTCGCGACCACATCGTTTCAACATGAAGTCGATCGTAGCTTGGATACAACACCATCCTATACTTTGTCCATCACAAAGGGTGATCAGTTATCCCTTACAGAAGAAAGAAGATATGTAAAAGGGATTGGCTGGTGTATCAAAGTATTTCTAAATGGTGAGGATAGTATTAATTTAGCAATAAAAGAGTTGGAAAGCCTTTATCAACAGGAATATATTCGTTCCCTAATGGACGTCCAACTAGATCTGAATTATTGCCAATTTAAAGTGGACAAAGCACTAGATGACAAAGACAAAGAAACATTTGATGAATATGTAACCAAACTAGAGAGCTTAGAAAAACTCATACCACTAACTACAAGTTAATAGATCTTTGTTTAGCACCTTCTTAAATTTAGAGAAGGTGTTTTTTTAGTAGTAATCAAAAGTATAAGTTTCTAACGTTTACGACTCTAGCTTCAGCGCTTCCCCCCCTCGTGATCTTGCCCACCGCCCTCTCTTTTGCAACATCTAATCATTTATGGAGTGAGTAAGGTGCACTAAACCTTTCTTTAGTGTATAAAATACGTTTAGAAAAGAGAAATAAATGGTAAACCTTACTAGAACCAATACTTAGGAGGTAACACTGTTATGACGCATGAAAATTTCCCATCTGTATTAAAGGCATTACATGAATGTATGGAAGCTTGCAATCATTGTTACGATGCTTGTCTCCAAGAGGAAGACGTAAATGCAATGGTAGAATGTATTCGGTTAGATCGAGAGTGTGCTGACATTTGTGCATTTTTAGAACAGTCCATCACTCGAAATTCTCCATATATGCAAGAAATCGCTAAAGTATGTATCACAGCTTGTGAAGAGTGTGCTGATTCTTGTGAAGCACACCATCACGACCATTGCCAAAAATGTGCTAAAGCATGTCGTAAATGTGCTGATGAATGCAGAAAGTTGATTGCGTAATTCCTATTTTGATGAAAGAGTTCATTTCCTGTAAGAAGGAAAACAGGAAATTGACTCTTTCTTACATAACTATAGTCATTTTCCTAAAAAATTCACTCTACAAAAGCTTACACCCCTACCTCGCATTCTTCAAAATCTTCTCTTTATTTTTAAAAATCCCATCTAATTAACTCGAATTCCATCGAACATTGTAGATATTTTTGTTGTTTAAATTGTTTAAAATGACGGTATAGACAATTAGAATCAAAGATACAAGGTGTGCATGTCAAAAAGGGATCTAAAATTCAAGGAGGAGAATGGAATGAAAATTAAAGCTAGTAGCTGGAGAATGCTGACAAGTCAAGATAAGTTGTTTATCTTAAAAGCCATGAGCCAACGTCCCCATCTAGTTAAAACCGTTTAATTCCATGTCGAAAATAATCTTGCCTTTCTCAAAATACCTTAGTACACTCTGGAACACAATTTGCTAATAATTTGATGCAAGAAGTTAATCTAAAAATACTAACATAATAGAGACCTATGTTATGAAATTAAATAATGAGCTAATAATTACCTCATTATCATTGATGAAAAAGAGGAATTAGAAGTAGCTTCAAAATAAAGGAACTATGTATATCAATCTCCCTAATCCCCTTTTACATCAATGTTTACTACATATAAGTTGTCCACTAGATTTGGAGTTATGTCAAGCTTCATTACTTCAATATGTATGATGATAAGTGCTAATGTTAAGACATAATAAAGGGCTTGTTCCCCCTGTTTGTCCAAATTTTATTAACTATCAAGCTAAATGTTGCCTTACTTATAGATAAGATCGGTACTCATTTTTTCAATAGTACAAAATATTTGCTATTTATAAATGTCCTCGTGAAGCCATCTCACTCTCTCCTTCTATGTATGTAAGTTTTTCTACCTAAACTCCTCCAATCTACCCACCAAATAATTACATTTAATGTTAAAATAAAATGTAAGATATATAGTAGAAAGGGAATGCAAATATGAAAAAGTTTCTTATTACCAGTTCATCTTTCATTTTCATTTGTTGGACAAGCCTTGTGTTAGCTACAATATCGATGTCACCTGCCCCAACCATCTCTGAAACAGTTATGTTTACAATATCTGCTTTCCTTACGATTGTACTAATACTTGTGAACATATATATGTTAGACTACCACGACACTCCTGAACTTTTAGCAATATCCTTAACCATTGCTACAATAGGAAATGCTATTCTCCTCACACAAGTACTCCCAGCAGTCTTTATTGTCATCATAATGTACTCTATTTATCTTCTATTATTGTTATTGCTTACTATATATAGCTATTATAACGCCATAACAGCAAGACCAAATTTACCAGGTATGTAAGTTTAATGCGGAACTTATCTTTCAATATAAAAAACTACTGCAAACGACTAAGTCTTTACATCTCCACATAATTATGTAGAGTAGTTCAACCTGCTTCACTACTCTACATGAAAGTGGGGATACGATTGAATAAACAGTTAGAAGAGGTTAAACAGGGAATTTACATTAACAAGAATGACCCAAATTATTTAGAGAAATGTGTTCATTATTCTCCAAATGATCGAGATCGCTTATATGAATATGGTTTATTTCTTATGGAAAAGGGTGACACAGAAAAGGCGAATAAATATTTACAAAAAGCATCCACTTTAGGACATGTTAAAGCCAAACGTCAACTAAACCAGAATCTTATCACCCAAACCATCCCAGCCCTTCCTCGCTGGCTTCCCTTTCTTTACCTTTCCATTGTTTTAGCAGGTTTCCTTGCTCTAGTTCTCATACAATAATATTTCCAAAACCTATCAAATATTTCAAAAAAACATCCTTGCACACTTATAGAATTGCAAGGATGTTTACGTTCGTTGATGCATTTTCAGAATAGCAGGTTACTTTTAAATTTCTGTTATGCTCTGAAAATATTCCTCTAAAGTTATATTGTTGTTGTGAATAATCTCTGCATATGCTTTACCTACATAGCGAAAATGCCAAGGCTCATACTGATAGCCAGTTACATCCTTTTTACCTTGAGGATAGCGTAATATAAATCCATATTTATATGCATTTTCTTCTAACCACTGACCGGCCTCTGTATCACCAAATCGTTGCACAAGATGGTAGTCAACAGAAGGTGAGGTAATATCCATAGCTAATCCAGATTGGTGCTCGCTGGATCCAGGTATAGCAACTACTTCTTCTGCAGCTTCTCTACCAGATTCCTCAACCTCTTGTTGGAATAATGTTTGCTGACGTTCATACGAACGATAACCAGATGTAGCAAGGATATTTATACCATCCTCTGCAGCAGCATTAAACAACTCTTCAAGGTGATTAGCCGCTTCTGGTCTCATCAGTGCTTTATTTAATTTTTGATCACCGAATACAAAGTCCACTTTCGGACGGACAAGTTCTGGTGTATAGCTTGATGGTAAATAGTTATCCTTATTCACCAGCGCTAGCTGATTTTCAGGGTTTTGTATGACAGGCTTTCCATTCACCTGCTCTACATTATTAATATATTCACTCTGCAATAACCATGTAGGATCCAAATAATGATTAGGCATTACTTCAATATGATGAAGAACGTTTTCTTGATAAGGATATACAAGCTTTACAGTGTAATCTTCTAACTCATATATTTGATTAATAGTAGAATTGTTTTGTTCATTGGAGCGATCTGGCTCACCTAACATATTGGTCATCTTTTCTTTCGTTAGACGCTCATCCTTAGGAAAATACATGAATTTAAACATGTTTTGAGGTCGTTCTCCGTTAAAGCTATACGTACACTTTCCATATTCTGCGGAAAACCCATTATCAAAATCTAGTCTTTTTTCAGGGCTACCATGTGTTTCCTTAAACTCCTCGTATGTTATCTCTTGATTTAGCGGAGCAAAGCAGTTACGAATCTTTCCATCTTCAGCATCTTCTAATAAATTTGAACTAACTGTTGGATTTTTAAATTGATCATCCATTGTTCTTGCTAGAAAGATTGAAAATTGAGCACGGGTTGTAGCGATATCAGGACGGAATGTTTGATTTGGGAATCCGACAGAGATACCATTTGAAACAACCTTGGTCATATATTGTCGATCATCAGCTACATCACGAAAATCCGGGGTGATTGGCCCACTCTCTAGCTCGTAAGCTCTTGTTAGCACTGCCGCCATGTCAATTCTTTTTATGCTTTCACTTGGCAAAAATTGATTGGAAGGCGTCCCTTGATAAATTCCCTCATCTACAACGGTCGCAACATATTCATAGTGTGGATGATCTTTAGAAATATCATTTAAATTAGGATCAGGACGATTTTTTGTGGATAAATCTAATGCCCTTGTAAGCATAATCGCTGCTTCCATTCGAGTCACATCATCTCCAGGTCTAAAACTACTATCTGGATATCCTTTGATAATGTTTTTGTTTGATAAAAATTGAATCTCTTCATAACCTGTTACATCTTCCGACAAGTCATTATATTTGGCATCCGCTTGAGCAAAAGATGAGGACCATGGGGCAACGGTAAAACAACTTGCTGCAACCACTAGCCCGATTTTTTTCAATGATTCTTTCATCACCGTTCCTCCTTTTAGTTGTAAATGTTCTCTTTTCGTTTAATCTACCATCATTTAGGCCAAACCAAATAAACTTATTAAGAGGAGCATTGGTAGATTACTATAATAGAAATCTTACCATGCTCTCCTAATAAGCTTTCATTTACACCTTTAGACGAGATTTTGTAATAATTGGTTTCATCGTTTAGGAAGTTTTTACGATTCCATCATCCTTGCCACGTAACGTCTACTCCGAGGTCCATCGAATTCACAAAAATAAACTCCTTGCCAGGTCCCTAGAACCAGTTTTCCATCCTGTACAATAATTGTTTCAGATGAGCCTACTGTACTTGTTTTTAAATGAGATGCTGTGTTTCCTTCACCATGCTTATCTTTTGAGTGCTCCCAAGGATAAACCTCATCCAATCTCATTAGCATATCTGTCTTCACATCTGGATCAGCGTTCTCGTTAACCGTAATGCCTGCTGTTGTATGTAGTGAGGAAACAACGAGCACGCCATCCTTTATATTATTATCGCTAATCCATTGCTCTAAAGTTTCTGTAATATCAACCATTTGATCATGAGATCTGGTCTTTAATTTAAACGTTTCCATCATAAATCTCTAACACCCCTTATTTATTGATAGTATTCTATTTCCTTCCAGTACAGTAATAAAACTAAAAAAAGCTGCCACTATAGGGGCAGCTTTCCTGTGTTACGGTCTATTATATGTTACATATGTCCCAGCAACTAAATCATGTATAGCTCGCTTATCTTCTCGAAGTCCAATCATAAAAGCACTTACAATAACTCCAATCCCTAGTGTGGCTAAATATATAATCCCGCTGACAAAGACCCTTAGAACCATTGTTAGAAAGCCAACATCAGAACCATCCATGTTCACAATGCGTATTCCAACAATACGTTTACCGATTACATAACCTGACCAAAGTAGAGGCAGAACAATTGCATAAATAAGATTTAACATTCTTGATGTAATATCTATTATTGTGTCCCCTACTCCCATAGAACTAAATATAAACGTAACTGGATAAAATAGAATCGTTAAAATAATCCCGTCTAACAATAACGCACCAAATCTTATCCAAAAACCAGCTGGGTTATTCTCAACTGTATCCAAAACTCCCACCACTTTTCCTAAAAATTCAATACTAACCAATACCTATATAATGCTTAGCTTTCTCAGCATCTTGTTTAGGTACTTTTAAATCAAATTGCTTCATTTGAAAATGATCATTACCTGTAAACTCCTGATTCACCGTAGTTGGGGCATTATTCGTAACCTTTACTTTTACATTTAGACCATTAGCCAATAATTGTTGATACTTTCTCATATAATCGCTTTGATCAAATGTTGTATAGATGATGACCTTGCGCTTGGCTAATAATCTCTTTACCCATTGAACCATGTATATCCCTTCCTTACAATTAATTTATACGTTTAACAAAACCTTCCTATGAGTTAATTCTAGCTTCTTATACATACACATCGACATCTTATACAAATGATGTAGCGATTACAGCAAGACTTTGCAATACTTGTAATGAATCGAGGTGATTACACATGCATGTAAATATTGATATCCGGGATGAATATAACGAGTTATCCGTCACCATTCATGCTCAATCTTGGAGTATGGAATTAGACCAATTAATGAAACGGATTAAACATCCCACTCCTGAACGAATTATAGGAACCGACCAAGAACAAACCATCTTAATCGAACCAGAGAATATTGATTTTATTTATGCAGAAAAACGAAAGGTGTACGCACGCATCCATAATCAAGACGTCGAATTAAAAATGAAGTTATATGAATTAGAAAATTTGCTTGAACCCTTTCATTTCGCAAGATTTTCAAAATCCGTTCTTGGCAATACTCGTATGATACAAAAATTCGAAGTCGCCTTTAATGGTAATTTATGTGTTCACTTTAAGTCGGGTAATAAAGAATACGTTACTAGGAACTATGTCGTTTCACTTAAACAAAAATTATTAGGAGGAGATGGGAATGGTCGTTGAATTAATGAAAAGAGGAATAGTTGGAATAGGCTTTGCTGGAATCTTTACATTTATTGCACTAACTATTATGAAGATAATAGAAGTAGAAGCTTCTGTAGATGAAGTTTGGTTAAATATGTTGGGTAGCTTAATAGTAGGTATTTATTTCAGTTTCGCCTCCTTTATTTTTGATAAAAATGAATGGAGTTTATTAAAACAATTAGGTCTACACTTCACTCTTTCCATTGTAGTGTATTTTGCACTTGCATTTGGCTTTGGCTGGGTACCTGCAGATCCAATATCCATTAGTATTGCTGTTGTTGTTTTTGTAATCATCTATTTAATTTTTTGGTTTTCTATTCGTTCATATTTAAAGAAAATGGCATCTTCCATGAATAATGCAGTGAAATAATTCTTAACTGCCCTTTCCTCATTGATGTTTTTGTAATGTATTGGCACTAGTATTCTGTTAAAGCCCCATTATCTTGAAGACTTGGAATCGAGATATTATGGATTAGAGAAA
>NZ_AVBF01000023.1 GCF_000770635.1 Pontibacillus yanchengensis Y32 | reverse complement strand
TGCCATAAAATTGATCGAGTTTGCTATGCGTAGTAGCGACCTTTTGCCACAATTATGGGCTCTGGAGTGACTTTTGAATATCAGGAGCAACTACAGTTTTGGTGACTTGCGCCGTACCAACCAAGGTCGGATTTGCGTCAGGGTGTATGAAGACCTTTGTGAGCGAGTTTTCGAAATTAGGAGCGAGTTTCTAAAAACAGGAGCGACTCTCGCCACATATAGATCAACTTTTCTAAAATAGGAGCGAAAACCTAAAACTCCCTTTTCTGCCCATGTTTCCGTCCCTCCCAAAACAGCAAAGGTGGCCGTGGAACAAGGAGACTCCCGCCGGAGAAAGAGGTAGGCGAGACCCCGCAGAGCCCCGCTCTTGGGCTCGAGGAGGCTTGCCAGCTCGCCGGCAGGACGCGAGTTGTTCCACGGCCACCTTTATTCTCACGAAAGCAACGGAAACATCCATCTTTTTAGACCAGTTAGTAATGGTAATTATATAAATTATCTCAAATCAAAGTCTTCAAAATTATGCTTCTTATCTTGAATAAGGCTATTTTGATTAGTTGATTCCAAAATCAAAACCAAACTTTAACAGAGCCACTCATATAAATACAGAGTACTCAACAGGGGTATGAAAACCTAATTTTTCTGCTAGGCGTATGGAGGAGGTGTTGGAAGCATCACACTCCAAATGTAACTTATCATATCTATTTTATAAGTTCCTTTCTCCAATTGTACACTTCCTAAAATATTACCATATTATACTCTCACAAAAAAAAGAAGCCCCCAAAAGGACTTCTATGATTTTAATGAATGTTTTTAACTAGGATCAATCTCATCATTTATGATTCGAGTTACCTTGGTTGACTCGCCATGCTCTATTTCCTCTTGTGTTGCATCTTCTCCATATGAATCTTCTTCATTCATAGTGGGAGCTACTTTTTCATCTTTTAGCAAATTTAAGTCATGTTTTTTAGGATCCATTCGTACTTCACATCCTTTTCTATGTTAATGTACGTGTAGTATGAGGAAAGGAATGCTAATCTATACTATGGTCTTCGATCATGACTCATTCGATCCAACAAATCAACATGCTTTCGATCTTTGTCTAGTATTCCCTTTACTATTCGGTGAGTTTCTTTGTCTAAATCGCCTTTTACTATTTCCTCGGAAATTTCAATACCATAGTAGCTCTCACCTTTCCTTGCACTTTCTATAATCCCATCTGTATCTTCTGGAATACTAAACTTCCCAATAAAACCTTGTAATGATCCTACAATTCCTTCATCATCTACTGGTTTACCACCTAAATTTTGAATTCGTTCAGCAACCCTTTGAGCATGCTCTTTATGGTCTTGTTGAATTCCTTGGAATTCTTTTTTTACATACCGATCCTTCAGCTTGCCTATGTAATGTTCATAAGCATGGATACCCATGTATTGACCTTGTAGAAATTTATTTAACGTTTTTACTACATCCTCATTCGACATGCCTATCCCTCCTAGTCGTTACTAGTATTTCGAATAACGGAAGGATTATGCGAAGACAGTCAATGATTAGTCAGCAGGGTAAATCAAGCCTATTTGTTTTCTAGCAGTTTCCATAATGACTGCTGTGGTAAGGGAATTTTGTAAAGTATTAATAGTGGACATTTTCTTCCCTTGTTGTATTAAGCGGATAAACTCTTCACCTTCATAGTACATTTCCTCTTGCTCATGAGGTTCGCTTATCGTTTCCACTGATCCATCTTTATATTTGATTTCTACATATTCTGGAGTCGATATATTTTCGTGAATGATCATACTTGCTTCTTCTCCTTGAATTTCAGAAGGTAAATGAGAATCATTCATTTTTGAATGCATTATCACCGCATCCATATCGTTGTATTGAGCTAGGATACTACCTGATCCATCAGCTCCTGAGTCGAGTAATACCCCTGAAGCCTTGATACTTTCAGGTTCCCCAAACAAAACAACCAATGGATAAATACAATACACACCTAAATCCATTAAGGAGCCATTTGAATAGGTAGGATTAAATGCATTCAATACAGTCCCTTCTTTATAAGCATCATAACGTGATGAGTACTTACTATAGCTAGCAACATATCGACGCACTTTACCTAGTTTATACAAATTGTCTTGTATTCGTTTAAAATTCGGGACAAGTGTTGTTCTCATAGCTTCCATTAACACAACCTCATTCTTCGTAGCTGCATCAATCATTGCCTGGGTTTCCTTAATATTTGAAGCAAGGGGCTTTTCACATAGCACATGCTTCTTATGATTCAAGAACACTATTGCTTGCTTACTATGTACATAATTTGGACTCGCAATATATACAGCATCTATAGTGTCACTCTTTGCCATATCTTTATAGTCTGTAAACGTTTTTGAAATATTATACTTTCGTGCAAATTCCTCTGCTTTTTCCTCTGTACGCGAGTGTACTGCTGTTAATTCAAACTCTTTTAAGTCCTTAACAGACTCTAGAAAACGATCTGTAATCCAATTTGTACCTATTACCCCGAACTTTACCATTCATATATTTCCCCTTTCAATTAGTAACCTATTTGACAAATATTCCATTATGAGAATTTTTCACCTTTTATATGTTAATATTGTATCATTAGCATTGAGTAACATGTTCTTAGAAATTGGGGGAAAATTCAGTGAGCACGTATTTCACACTACTGTTTTTGTTTATACTCGCATCCTATATGGTACATACAACCGTTAAGAATAAAAATGAGAGAGTTAAAGCTATCTACAATAAAACCTTTTTCACGTTATTGATTTTAGATATTTTTGGCGCACTCCTATTAAGTCCCTATAAAAACTATGATCCTATGGTTGGATCTGGTCATGAAATGCTGTTCAACATCTCCATTGGAATGGGAATATTTTTTTTAGTGGGCTATATCCTTTCTTCCTCATTACCTACCAAAACATCCTAAGCTCCCTCAGTTTATGAGGGTCCCATTGTCATCCATCAAAATCAACTAGCTTCCTTTATAATCGATTAATTCTTTTAGTTTTTCAGTCTCACTAAGGTTGAGTTTTCGATAATCTCCTTCTTCCATTTTGATAATAGCCTCTCGTTTAGCTAACCAAATTTCTGAACGAACTAAGCTTATACCTCTCTCAGTACTATTCACCATTATATATATATCAGGTTCCTCATCCATCGTTACGTTCTCCAGTTGTTTACTATACAACATTAATTGCAAAAGCCGGTCCACGGTTTTCTGACTTTGTGCATTTGTAATTACTTTATCATAGTTAATTCTTTGCTGAGGTCCCTCCCCCTCATATCCAACCATTACCTTTCTTGTGACGGTACTTGTTTGCTTTTCCCCAACAATGTAGCCTCCTAGAAATACGATACTTATAAGAAGTATGGACATCGCAATCTTAAATGCATGACTCATATACATGCTTCCTTCCTACTTATTTGCGAATTTAAAAAATATAAACATTTAATATAAGATATTATTCATAATCATACCGAATTTGAATTCTTTTAACTTGGTCATCTCTTATGATAAATAGTATAGTATTGGACTTGCCTCCATATATCATTGCATCTTTTTCAATACGGTATTGATTACCATATGCTTTCACAACATTCTGGGTAGTATCACCTACTGTAATTCCATGTTGCGTCATAATAATAGGTTGAGTAAATGAAAACGACTTTAACCAAGTTTGGTTTTTTGATTTCTCAAACGTGAACGATGCTTCTCGATAGTGAAAATCATATTGAGTTCCTTTAATAGAATCATACTCCTCAATAGACTTTGGTTCACCTAGAATATCTTTTAACTGTTCTATAGACAGGTTATTTCTAGAAATAACGTTGTTTTGAAAGAAAGCTTTTTCTTCTGGAATCTCTAGTTTAATAGAATGGTTTTCTTTTTTTAAATTGTTTATTTGTTTTTGTAAAGATTGAATCTTTTGCTCTGCTTCTTTTAGAGCATTTGAATTGCTTTTTGATGAATTAGTTTCATTAAGAGAAAAGACGTTACTGCTAAACCATGCACTTATACACAATACCATTACTACTAAAATTAGATACATGAACGTTCGATTCATTATTAACCCCTATTCAGATTTACTTATTAACGATTATATAAAGTATATCCCTCTGTACTAGAAGGAAACTTACATTTTTTGCACCCCATATCATAGAGCTTCCACTAGGAATGATAAAATGACTTTATCTAAAGACAATATATTAACAATGAAATACTCAGCCCAAATTGTGGGATTCACGTCCTTATCCCACTCATTATATCCTTTCCTAGATTAGGTACAGAAAATAAACTAGATGAGTTTATACATCTCTAGTTATGGGCACTCTCTTTTTCGCGTGTAAGGCACACTTTATAAAATGTAAAAGAAAAAATGTATTGTTAATTGGCTTATTTCCCCTCTCACTAGGTTTACTTATCTATAGTTTTTTCAAAGACCATTTGTTAAAATTTAAGGGAATCTTAAATAGGAAAATAAGATCATCCCCTCTTCGCATCGCTAAATAGGAACACTATTTTTTCCCTTATTTTACAACAGCCATCCTACATAAACGCCTGCTAAAAAAATGGTCACCAAAAAAATAAAATGCAGAACAAACCATGCCCATCGACCATACCATAATGATTTAACATGTATTGGTTTACGATCCTCCTGAGGTATAAGTCGTCCTCCTATGTATTCAAATACCAAAAGATATACCCACCATACTGCATATGAGTCGAATGTATCCCAATAAGTTGTGTATTCAATAATTTCTGTGTACTCTTCCAATAACTTTTCAACTAATATTCCAAGATTCACCATCCCCATATAAAAAGGAATCTTCCATGCCCATCTTTTAGGACTATAGCGAACCCCCAATAAAACATAATATGGAAAAGCAGTCAAAATAGCAGAAACCGGCATTTTTATACCAAGATGAAACGGAACGACTGGAAATTTATAAAAGTTAAGTAATAGGAAGATCATACAAAGTATATTTCCAATTAACCCACTTAAAAAAAACAAAAGACCATAACGTTTCCAATTAATTCTTAATATAAAATAAGCACCCAATAAACTACCTATAACGACAGATAACATGATGAAATGCTCTAAAGGATATTGTAAAAAATCAGACATATTTTTCTCCTCAATCTTAAAAAATAATATAAAGAAATATTTTCTTATTTTTCACAAGTTCCCTTTCTTTTATACAAAAAAAGGAAAACCCTTCCATATAAATGGTGGTTTTCCTTTGGAGGATAAAAGCTTTATTAAAATCCTAAACATTACAACAAAACAACAAGCAATACAATCAGTATAAGAAGATTCTTCATAGGAATCACCTCGTGAATAGTTTTCCAACTTAGTTTGCAACTATTCATACTTCTTGTATGGATTTCATTAAAATTGTTTTATCCAATACTGGTTTTTCTTACCTTTTCCTTTTTCGGAAAGAGGAAATAACTAATAGTAATCATTAGGTCAATCCCCAAAATGACTGTCCATGTTCTTCCTAATTGCACCAGAGGCTCTGTTTGATTAGTATCTCGTAAAAACAATACCATTCCTGCTAGTAATCCAATTCCAATTAGGTAAGATATGAGGTGGCGTAACCACCCTTTAAAATAGTGGACAGCTTTTTGCATACCAAACAGTTTTTTTGGTTTTGGTCCTTGTTTTATTACATAATAAGAAAACTGTTCATCAGCCCATTCGATCATCCGCTTTCCAAAACCAATAGAAATACCTATATATACTGCTGCCAGTCCATGTATAACTGTAGCTTTAGATCCATAATAAAGATCAATACCAGTAACTACTAGAAGTACAATATCGATAACAGGAGTTAAGGCTAAAAGGAATAAGCCAAGTTTTTTCTTATTCCATATATATCGAGTAACTAATCCAAATACAATGAACAACCAAAAGCCAATTTCACAGGCAACAATCAACCAGGCAAGATTCACTAAAATCCTCCTCTTATACTTATGATTCATGACCTTTTATGCACCTTCTACATTTTACCATATTCTTCTATATTATGTAGTGTACTATGGCTATTAGGATTTGTATTTACACTAAATAAAAAGGGTAAGAGTTATTCAAGATACGAGGCATAATTTGAAGACTTTAAGTAGAGATATTGTGGCGACCATGACAATATTCTGAGCAGCTTGTTCAAAACAGGAGCGTCCGCTATTTTGGAGAGATACAGCTCCCTAGCCGGAATCGGATGTGCGATGAAATGTGTGCTGGGAGCCTTTGCGAGCGAGTATTCGAAATTTGGAGCAACTTTCCGGATATAGGAGCGACTCTTGCCAAATTCAAAGCAACTTTTCCAAATCAGGAGCGACCACCCCAATTTTACTTCCTGGCTATGTTTCCGTTCATCCCAATAATAGCCACGGTAGTAGTGGAACAAGGAGGCTCCCGGCGGAGAATGAGGTAGGCAGGCAAGATCCCCGAGGGCGATTTCGGCACAACGTATATAAAACAAAACGACCAGAGTATGAACAACTGGTCGTTTTACATTGCTAATTATTATAAGAGCTTATTCTTCATACATTTTTTGCCAAACCTACTCATGAGCAGCTAGGTTAATTTCTTCTTTCGCATGTTCTTGTAATTTTGCGTAAGCTTCTTTTTCTTGCTCAAACCATACTCGATCCGATTGTTCTTTACATGTTTTATTTTCAAGGTCAATATCAAGTGTTGTTTTATACTCATAGGTAGCGTTACCTCTTAATTTGATAACGTATTCGTCCCCTTGTTTTTCCACAACACAAATGACATAGCCGCCACGATTATAGACATAGATTTCTTTACTTAGTTGATTGATTTCTAACAACACAGTCGTTAATGAAGAGGCAGACATAGCCGTTCCGCATGCATTGGTCAAGCCTACACCTCGTTCATAGGTCCGCACAAATATCTTTTGATCTCCCAATGGTTGAATGAAACTAACATTTACTCCTGATGGTAATAAGTTCTTATCTTCATTAGCTTGTTTGCCAATGGACGATAGATTCTCATCATGAATTTCAGGTACCATTGTAATTAAATGGGGATTTGGGACAGATACAGCCGTAAATGTGAGGTCTTCAGATAATGTTTCAATCGGCAACTCCACATGAAGCTTCTTCTCTGTTTTCATAAACAATTGTGGGTCTAAACGGACTGGCTCGATAGATACTTCATAAGCAGGGACATCATCATAGATTTCCCCTTTTTTGACAACGGATAAATCTGCTTCGTTCGTTTCCACCATTATTTCGTTTCTATCTAATTTCTCACACACATAACGCCCGACACAACGAAGTCCATTCCCACACATTTCAGCCTCGGAACCATCTGGGTTAAACATTCTCATCCTAGCATCTGCATGGTTACTAGGCATCGTGAACAATATACCATCAGCTCCAATTAATCCATCTCTATCGCATAGCGTAGTTGCAATTGATACGCGATCAGATTCACTAAAATGATAGGTTTGAAACAGTTCATCTATAAGTACAAAGTCATTATTCGATCCGTGACACTTTATAATCTCTATGTTCAAGAAAGCCACTCCCTTTCTTACAGTAACGTACTCTATGTTATTGTCCTTTTTTTTAGTCGTTTTTTCAAGCCCAAACCATTAGTTTCGCTCTCGTTCAATATAAGTTGTAAAAAAAGTCTCTAAGGAATGGTACTCCTTAGAGACTTAAAAAATCTACTCACTTTTTATGAAGCTTGACTTTCGCCTTCTCCTAGTGCATGAAGACGTTCATTAATTTCATCTTGACTCATATTATGCTCTTCTACATAACGGTTACGTTCATGGACTCTACATTCAGGTGTACAGCCTCTCATATACTTGTACTCATTTTCTTCGGAGCATAGAATTTGCTTATTACAGTCAGGATTAGAACAATTTACATATCGTTCACATGGTTTCCCATCAAAATGGTCCACCCCTACGACAACATGTTCTGTCTGGTTAACTGGCACACTAATGCGTTCATCAAACACATACATTTGCCCATCCCATAGCTGACCTTGTACTTCTGGGTCCTTGCCATATGTGGCAATTCCTCCGTGAAGCTGTCCAACGTTCTCGAAGCCTTCTTTCTTCAACCAGCCAGAGAACTTTTCACAACGGATTCCGCCTGTACAATAGGTTAGAATTTGTTTGCCTTCTAACATTTCTTTATTTTCACGAACCCAATCCGGTAGCTCACGGAATGAATTAATATCTGGACGAATAGCGCCACGGAAATGACCGAGATCATACTCATAATCATTACGGGCATCAAGAATAATTGTATTTTCATCGTGCATTTTTTGATAAAATTCTTTCGGTTCCAGGTACTCCCCTGTTAAATCATGCGGATTAATATCATCCTCAAGACGCAACGTTACCAATTCAGGACGTGGACGAACATGCATTTTCTTAAATGCATGACCACTTGCTTCATCAATTTTAAATGGCATATCGGCAAAAAGAGAATCATTGTTCATCGCTTCCATATACTTCTCCGTTTGCTCTTTAGGCCCTGATACTGTACCGTTAATCCCTTCAGATGCGACAAGGATTCTTCCCTTTAAACCCAAGCTATTGCAGAACTCAAGATGATTTTGTGCAAATTGCTCAGGATCTTCAATCGTTACATATTTATAATAAAGCAATACTTGATAATTGTTTTTCTCTTCCATTGTTGATTCCACCTATCTATTTATATTTGCAGGATATAAAATTAGGCAACTGAGCTGTTGATGGTAATATTGATCACCAGGCCGTTTTTCCGATAAAAAACGAACACCTCTTAAAACCACCTTTATCCATACTACAACGTAATATTATAAGGCTAAAGGTGGTTGTTTTGCAATAGTTAATTTTGATAATTAAATTCCTATTGTAAAAGTGACTATAATCACTTAAAAGCATTTTTCTATCCTTAAATTTCAAAATCTACAACAACTATATCTGATAGTCCTATTTCTTTTAAGTAAGACACTACTTCTTGGTGCTTCTCATGTGGTCCATAATTTTCTAGAGATTGCTTGTCTTCAAAACGTACTGTTAACCCCAATTCAAACCCTTGGCTTCTATCTGAAAAATTCACCCCTGCCTGGATATCAATAATCCCAGGTATCTCTTGTTTAAGAGACTTCAATTGAGTGATTGCTTCCTTTTTTTGATCCTCTGTTGTTTGGTCGTTAAATTTGAATATAACTATATGTTCGATCATTGTTTTTTCATCCTTTCTTTAAAAAAATGTTCCCAAGCTTTTTGCATTGAAACACTTGATATTGAGGATTCATTATAACATTTCAAAACACAAGAAAGCTTTAATGTAACAAAAGCATTAATACATGCCTTTTATCTTTAATTGGAGTAAGAAATCCCTATTGAGATTTCTTATTATATAGAATTATTTAATCGGAAGTTGGAAGGTTAATATTAAGTGGCTATTGATTAAGAACTTTATTACAAATATTATACATGAATGCTTGATTATTTTGTGTCTTTACCTTTATCTCACGCAATTATGTGGAAATATACGCTACTATCATGAACCATGTTAATACCTTGCTAAGAAGGGAGAATCTTTTTGGAATCAATATGGTTAGAATATACATGGACGTTATTAATACTAATAGGGCTAGAGGGGTTATTATCAGCTGATAACGCACTAGTACTTGCGATCATTGCTAAGCATTTACCAAAAGAAGAAAAAGAGAGGGCCATTAAATACGGTATTTTTATGGCCTTTGCATTCAGGTTTATTGCTCTTTTTGCTATTTCGTTTATTGCTAATGTGTGGCAAATACAAGCAATAGGTGCTGCTTATCTTCTTTATTTAGGCTTAAAACATGTTATTAAAGCTCAGTTTGGAAAAGAAAACGAAAACATTGAAGAGGATTTGAAAGAAGAAACTACTGGTAAAGGCTTTTGGCCAACAGTAGGTAAGATTGCTCTCGCAGACCTTGCGTTTGCAATTGATTCTATTCTTGCTGCAGTAGCCCTAGCGCTAGGTCTTCCAAATTCTCCTATAGGTGATTTTGGGGGTATGGATGGCGGAAAATTTATTATAGTTGTACTAGGAGGCATTGCCGGGCTTATATTAATCAAATATGCTGCTACTTGGTTTGTAAAATTACTTGAAAAACGGCCAGCATTAGAAACCACCGCTTATGCTATTGTAGCATGGGTCGGGGTTAAATTAGCGGTTATCACACTTGCTCATAAGGAAATTGGTGTATTGCCTCACCACTTTCCACATAGCACAAGTTGGACAGTAACATTCTACGGAGTTCTGGTAGCAATTGGTTTGTTGGGGTGGTTTGCACCAGAAGGTAAATTGCTTAAAAAGAATGAGAGCTAAGGATGTTTACTTTCAAATACATGACTTAAATTAATAGCCCCATTGCTTCCCTATTTTTCTATCCAATTCCCAAATAAGTCGCCACGATGTTGGCTACTACGCTATTCTTATAAAATAAGCACGGTTAACCAACAAAGGTTAACCGTGCCATTTTATTCTAGGAATAGTTTTGATTTTTCATTTCAGATTTGATGACATCCATCGTCTCGTCTTGATTCAAATAAGAATGAGATATACCTAAAGCTTCGAGTAACGGTTTTATTGTTTCATATAAAGCTTTATTGGCAACTTGTACTTCATTTGGAATCCCTAGATTCATGAATTGATCCTTAATAAATCGTTGTAAATGAGAAGGAGGTAATGCAGGGTGTACTTGAGCGTCAAGCATTTGCTGCTGCTCGGGTGCAAAAAAGACCGTTACTTCCACATAATATGGACGGACACCTTCCTCCTCCTGAACTGGGTCTGGTAAGAAAAATTGATCCAATCGCATAGGCTCATTTAGACGTTTTTGAAATTTTAATGGTTCCATTTCTTCTTGAGCTAAATACAGTTCGTGGTCATACTTAACATCTTCAACATGTGCCATTAGGGTAGATATTTCAAATCCATCTTCAGCTTCTAAAATGGCAAAGTATTCTGGTGGCTTTGTTTTAATCTCTTTTTCATCGATAGTTGAATCTAATAACTCAAGTATCACAGATAAAATATAACTAACATGTTTCTTTTCCTTATGATTCACATACCATGGATGGTAAGTTGGTAAAAAGCTTCTTAGTTGTGGCCATTGATTTTTACCTCTAAACGTTAACTGCTGGGCTTTAATTTCCTGGTAATCGGTTTTAGTTAGTTCCTCTCGATCTACAAATGTCACTAATAGGTTTTGCATCTCATACGTATCTTCTTCTTCAAATTGATTTCTTAAAATTTTGTCCATCTCTCGTAAGCCTTGTGATCCAAAGTATATTGCAACACCAAATTCTTGGCCATTACTTCCTAAAATAGAACAAAAGCTAAACTGTCCAAAATCTTCTTGCCATTCTATAGGATTTTCAATAGCAATTACTTGATGATCGCTTATTTTCTTCCAAGGCTTGCGCTGTTTGAACGCTACGATATTATCAAATAATTCTTGATTAATATCTCCTTGTGATTTTTCTTTTTCATGAAACTTTTTCAGTAATTTTTTATTGATAGCATCTATATATACTTTTTCATCCTTAATTTCTTCAGAGCCTTCCCATGTTATCCTTCCGTCTTCTTTAGGTGCTGTCCCTCTTACTCTTGTGCAACGCGGATAAATCATCTCAGGTAGCTGTTCAAATGTCTCCTCTAATTCTACCGTGTGTAACCAGTCATCTCCGAAATCATATTGATACGTAAGTGTATCCCCAGGAGATGTCAACCAAGCATCTATCCTTTCATTATCTTCAAAATAATCAACAGGAAATAGATCTTCACCTAGGTTCATACCTATTTTCACTGGCACTTCACCATTCTTGAGTAATGTAAACATATGAACATGGCTGTCTTGCCAATTGTAGCAAGATTGGATTACATTATGGAGATTCTGAAATGTGAAATTAGAAGGAATTTCCACCCTTCTCCATACTGGTACCTCTTCTCCTTCTAGTTTTATCTTTAGCTGATAAATCATAATTTCCTCCTCTGACACTCTTGATGTAGGAACTGAAGATAAGCATAAGCTTCCACCGAGCACAGTCTTCAGGATGTAACGTAATCAAGAAGATTGCTGGCGCTGGAGTATGATTTAAACACTGTATAGTGGAAAGTTATTGTTCCTCCCCCTCTAGAGCTGTGATAAACTGGGGTATATAGTCTGATTGCTTCGTTTAGTTAAGGAGGGAACATCACGTGTTTGCCATATTAATTGTATGCATGATTATCATGGTGGCAGTGCTTCTTCTGACGATGGCTGCTATTTCAAAAGGGTACCAGTACAATCATACTGTCGATCCTTTACCGGATGAAATTCCAGCCGATCATAATGAAAACCACTCCAATAAAAAAGCATAATAACCAAGCATTATATAAATACTCCTTCCTTTACAGGTAAGGAGATTTTTTATACCAACGAAGAATAATTTCGTAATCATTCCTTATCGTTCCCTAATCATATGCAAACTCAAACATAGGATGGAGCAGATATAAGTTAACAGAAGAAATCATATTTTGTGTCATACAAAGAAAATCGGGTACTATAGGAATAGAGTAACCTGTAGAGAGGTGTATATTAATTATGTGGAACAATCCATTAGCTACTCATACACAGTGGTCGAGTAACATTTCTAATAAACAAGCTAAACAACACGTTGCTGATCAAATAGCACAAAGGGCAAAAGATGGAGACGTAATAGGGGTCGGGTCAGGATCGACTTCTTTTCTAGCGCTTCAAACTATAGCCGATTATGTAAAAGAAAAAGGATATAAGGTCACTGCCATTCCCACTTCACAGGAGGTAATGATTACCTGTGCAACACTGGGCATTCCCACAACTACTTTGGCCACAGCTAAACCAGACTGGGCATTTGACGGAGCAGATGAAGTGGACCCTAACCATCATTTAATTAAAGGACGAGGTGGTGCCATGTTTCACGAAAAGCTCGTTATAGCCAGCTCACCAGAAAATTACATCCTCGTAGACCAATCAAAATTCGTAAACCGTTTGGGAGAAAAATTCCCTGTGCCAATTGAAGTTGATCAACGCGCACTTCACCTTGTGGAAACGAAATTATCCACTTTTCCTGTTGAAAAAGTCCACTTACGTCAAGCTACAGCTAAAGATGGCCCTGTTATAACAGAAGCTGGTAACCTCATACTCGATGCTTATTTTTCATCAATTGATAAAAATGATGAGATGAGACTTGCTGCAATTCCAGGTGTTATCGAGACAGGTTTATTTATAGAATATAATATTAATGTAATATCCGTATAGAATAGTATGCTTACCTATAGGGGTTGTGAGTATCTTTTCAACCTGTATTAAAGCAATGGTTCCCACTAGTCTGTAGGTCAATAAAAGACCACACTGTATAATAGACAGATTACAAGAGAAAAATAGAAGAAATTCTCTAATACCAGTGTGGTGATTAAATGGAAATGGACCAAAGTGTTACCAACAAAATGACAGATGCCTACAATTTAATAGAAAAAGCTAATGATATGATTACTAGCATTTTCTTTGAGAGTGTACTCTTTTCATTACAATGGTGGATTGGTTTCATTTTAGCTGTTGTTCCTTGGGTTCTATGGATTTTTTTAAGAAAAAAAGATAGTACCTGGCGTTTGTTAACAGCAGGTCTTTTTGTACTTTTTGTATCATCGTGGTTTGATTTAATCGGTATTAGTTTGGGGTTATGGCATTATCATTCGGAAGTAGTGCCTACAATACCAGCTTTCTTTCCTTGGGATTTCACATTACTACCTGTTATTACAATGGCTTTAATCCAAATTAAACCAAACGTAAATCCTGTCATCAAAGCTATCATTTTTGCATTTTTAAGTTCATATGTAGCTGAAACTATATTCGAATGGCTTGATATGTACGATCGTGAGGAGTGGAAGCTATACTATTCCTTCTTTATTTACATTATCATTTACTTACTAGCTGATTTCATTGCAACACGAAAAAGTTATGCTCCTCTGTAACAGGAGAATGTAGCACCTTACTAAATAGCATCAATGAACAAAAGCTCAGGATGTGCGGTTTTCCACGTACAAACTGCATCCGATGATGTTACCATGTTTATTTTAAGCTAGACGATAAGAAAAGAACCATAAGAACATTCTTATGGTTCTTACATTACTCATATAAATGGCATGCAGTAAAATGATTCTCTCTCACTTCTTTCCACTCTGGCACTTGCTTTGCACAAATATCCATTGCATGAGGACATCTTGTACGGAAAACACATCCACTTGGAGGATTTAATGGACTAGGGACATCACCACTAACGACGATTCGTTCTCTATCCTTTAATTTTGGATCTGGCACGGGCACTGCTGAGAGCAATGCTTGTGTGTAAGGATGTAGCGGGTTTTCATGAAGTTCATCACTTGATGCCAGTTCCATCATATTCCCCAAATACATAACTAAAATGCGATCTGAGATGTATTTCACCATCGATAAATCATGTGCTATAAATAAATAGGTTAACCCCATTTGTTTTTGTAGCTTTTGAAGTAAATTCACCACTTGAGCTTGGATTGATACGTCTAAAGCTGATATAGGCTCATCGCAGACAATAAATTTCGGCTCCACTGCTAACGCACGTGCAATCCCAATGCGTTGTCGTTGACCTCCACTAAATTCATGAGGAAATCGACTAATATGCTCTGCATCAAGCCCCACTAAATCAAGTAGTTCTAAAATCCGTTCCTTACGTTTCTTACCGCGTGCTAATCCGTGGATATCAAGAGCTTCTCCGATTATATCCTCAACAGTCATTCTTGGATTCAAGGAAGCATAAGGATCCTGGAAAATCATCTGTATTTCTCTTCGAAGCTGTTTTAACTTTTTACCAGAGTACTGATTGATATCTTCTCCATTAAAGTACACATCTCCAGCTGTTGGTTTGTGAAGTCTAATAATGGTTCGTCCAGCCGTAGATTTACCACATCCTGATTCACCAACTAGTCCGACTGTTTCTCCTTCATATATATCTAATGATACATTCTCCACAGCTTTTAAATGTTGCTTATTCACTTTAAAATATTTCGTTAAACCTTTCACTTGTAATAGAGGTTCTCTTCCCTCCTTTGTCACAACCGCTTCATACGTATTCTCCTTGGAACCCATCAAGATTCTCCTCCCTACATCATTTTATTCTGATGCCTTTGCTAATGGGTGGTGCAACCAACATGAAGCATGTTGATTTCCCCCCATATATTCAAATGACGGATTATGGTCACGACACACTTCCATTGCATATTCACAACGAGCGAAAAACGGACAACCTTCTGTAGGATCCATTAAGTCAGGAGGAGATCCTATGATAGGAATAAGAGGTTGCTTTTTATCTTGATCCAGTCTAGGAACGGACTTCATCAGC
Organism: Pontibacillus yanchengensis Y32; assembly: GCF_000770635.1. Lineage (GTDB taxonomy): Bacteria > Bacillota > Bacilli > Bacillales > BH030062 > Pontibacillus > Pontibacillus yanchengensis. The sequence continues at coordinate 41,542 of NZ_AVBF01000023.1, read as the reverse complement.
CCTTTTGTGTATGGATGTTGTGGTGTTTCAAACACTTCTTCTACTGTACCTGTTTCGATAACTTGTCCAGCATACATTACTACTACATGGTCACATGTTTCTGCGACAACACCCAGGTCATGAGTAATCAAGATTATGGATGTTCCTGTTTTATTTTGTAAATCTTTCATTAGCTTCAATATTTGCGCCTGGATAGTCACGTCAAGTGCTGTCGTGGGTTCATCTGCTATTAAGAGATCAGGTTCACAAGCCAGAGAAATTGCTATCATGGCTCGTTGCCGCATCCCCCCGGAAAATTCGTGTGGATATTGATCAACACGCTTTTCAGGTTGTGGAATGCCTACAAGATTTAGCAATTCGATTGCCTGTGACCTTGCCTCTTTTCTTGAGACATCTTTATGTTTTAAAATCCCTTCTGTAATCTGAGCTCCCACTTTTGTAGTAGGGTTTAAGGAGGTCATAGGATCCTGAAAAATCATGCCAATTTCATTTCCTCTTATCCTCTGCATGTCCCGTTCTGATTTTGCCAATATATTGTCTCCATTAAACAATATTTCTCCCTGTTTATACTCAGCTGGAGGTTTAGGCAGTAACTGCATAATGGATTTGGCTGTTACACTCTTACCACAACCGGATTCCCCTACAATAGCCACCGTCTTTCCCTTTGGCACTGAAAAATTCACACCACGTACAGCCTGAACCTCTCCTCCAAAGGTATGAAAGGAAACAACCAAATCTTTCACTTCTAATATATTACTCACAAAAACCCTCCTTCCTTTTATTCTATTTTCGCAGCTTAGGATCTAATGCATCACGAAGCCCATCGCCAAAGACGTTAAATGCGAACATCGTTAAGGAAATCAAAATGGCAGGAAAAAACAACTGATAAAAGTTTCCGACTAAGATACTATCCAATGCATCATTAGCCATTGTTCCCCAACTTGCCTGTGGTGCAGGAATACCTAATCCAAGAAAACTCAACGTAGCTTCAGCAAATATAGCTGTAGGTACCGTTAGCGTTACGTTAACTAATATAGGTCCCATTGTGTTTGGAATCATATGTTTTCTTAATACCCATCCCGTTTTCGCGCCAAGTGCTTCTGATGCTTGAACAAATTCCTGTTCTTTCATTTGAAGCACCTGTCCCCTAACTAGTCTGGCCATTGGAATCCAACCAGTAAGGGTCATAGCTAAAATAATGGTCCATAAGCCTTGTTCCATGACGACCATTAGAAGAATAACCATTAACAGATAAGGAATTGCATATAGAATTTCGGCAATCCGCATCATTATATTGTCTGTGCGTCCACTTGCCATACCGGAAATACCACCGTAAATGATGCCTACTAGAAAATCGATAAGAGCAGCCATCACTCCAATAAACAAAGATATTCGCGCACCGTACCATACCCTTGTGAATATATCCCGTCCTAGTTGATCCGTCCCAAACCAGTGTTCAGCGTTAGGTTTAAGATTTTTTTCCATGAAGTTTTGTTCGTAGTAGGAATAGCCATTTATATAGGGACCTATTATTGCAAGTATAGAAAGGGAGATAATGAGTATCAATCCTAACATAGCAAGTTTATTTTCCTTAATACGACGCCATACATCAGCCCAATACGACACACTTGGTCGATTGATTTTTTCTGCATGTTCAAAGTTATCATGAACCTTCTGAAACATTTCCTTGGTTAACTGTTCATTGTTCTTCATCATTTACTCTCCCCCGTTATCTTAATTCTTGGATCGATAAATGTATAAGCAATGTCTACAATAAACACAAGGAAGATTAATATAGCTGCATAAAAGATTGTCGAGCCTAAAATAACAGGATAATCACGATTAAAAATTCCTTTTACAAACATTTCTCCCATACCAGGAATGCCAAAGATTTGTTCAATGATAAAACTGCCTGTTACGAGGTTAGCAGTAATGATGCCTAGTACTGTCACAACTGGAAGAATTGCATTTCGAATCGCATGCTTAAAAATAATCATGTGCTTGGCAATCCCTTTAGCACGAGCTGTATTAATATAATCCTGACCTAGCACTTCAAGCATACTCGAACGCATCAATCGTGCAATATACGCCATCGGCATCATCGCAAGAGACACAGATGGCAAAACTGTATGTGACCAAGATGACCAAGTCGCTACCGGCAGGAGCCCCCATTCCACTGCAACGAAATTAATTAAGAATGTCGCTAATATAAAACTAGGTACCGAGATACCTATAATCGATAACACCATGGACACGTAATCAGGCCATCGGTTACGGTTTAAGGAAGCAATGACGCCGAAAATAAGACCAAATGCAATGGCAATGACTAAAGCTTGCATGCCAAGATGCAACGACACAGGGAAACCGTTTACAATATAATCGTTCACCGTAATTGTTTTAGACTTTAACGAAGGTCCAAAATCAAATTGCGCTAACTGTTTTAAATACAAACCATATTGAACAACAAGTGGTTTATCCAAATTATAATAATGCTGAAGATTATTATAGACAGCTTCTGGCATTGTTCCTTCTTTTGCAAATGGATTCCCAGGAATACTGTGCATTAATAAGAAGGTTATTGTTATTACTGCCCAAAGCGTTACGATAGCCCATCCTAATCGCTTCAATGTATAACGAAACATACTATCCTTCACCCCAATTCATATAGACATAGATACACAACACAGCCAGTCCAACTCATAAAGAATAGCGCAAGCGCAAAAAATACTCTTTTTTTTTGCTTTAAATATAGGATTAATCCTGCTACCTCAATTGGTAGCAGGACAATAAAACGTTACTCATGTTTAGATGAGAGGCTATTACTCTTTTTCAATATCGGCATAATGGAACTGGGTGTATTTGTTAATTGGTGTGTAGATATCTTTAACATACGGTTTCACTGTAAAAGGCTTAGTATAGAAATAGATTGGCATAACAGGCATTTCATCCATAAGAATTTGTTCTGCTTGATGCATCGCATCCATACGTTCTGCTGCATCCATCGTTGTTTTGGCTTTTTCAATCAAGCTATCATATTCCGTATTACTCCAGTTTGCATCATTGTAAGGACCATCTGTAACCCAAAGATCCATGAAGGTCATCGGGTCAACATAATCCCCAATCCAACCTGCACGAGATACCATGAAATCTCCAGCTTTTTCACGATCTAATTTAACCTGGAATTCTACATTTTCTAATTTCGTTGAGACATCTAGGTTTTTACGCCACATTTCTTGAATAGCTGAAGCAATCGCCTGGTGGCCTTCTGAAGTATTATATAGAATCACGAATTCATCCATAGAATCCATGCCTTCTTCCTTTAGGCCTTCGGCAAGAAGTGCTTTTGCTTTTTCTAAATCAGATTCGAATAAAGCACCACCATTTTGACGGAAATCACCATCAACATCATTAATACCTTCTGGCACAACACCATATGCTGGCTGTTGTCCACCTTGTGCTACGAACTCTACTAAATCTTCACGATTAATCGCCATAGAAAGTGCTTTACGGACTTTGGCATTGTTAAATGGTTTTTTCTCCGTATTGAAGTTGTAGTAATAGATAGCTAGGTCAGGAGCAATATTAAATTCTGGATCATCATTCTCACTCATTTGACCTACTACATCCTGTGGTAGTGGATATAGGAAATCCAACTCACCGTTACGGTACATTTGCCATGTAGTAGAGGCTTCCTCAATCATTAAGAAGTTAATACCATCAAGGTTGATTTGATCTTTATCGTAGTAATTCTCATTCTTTTTTAGTGTAATACTTTCTTTATGCTTCCACTCCTCCAATGTGAATGCACCATTTGATACATAACCATCAGCTTCCTGATACCACTCTGGATTTTCTTCTTGTACATTCTTGTTAATTGGAAAGTACGTGTAGAATGAAGTTAAATCCAAGAAATATGGTGTTGGTTGTGCTAACGTTACTTTTAATGTCTTTTCATCTACAGCCTCAATTCCTACTTCTTCACGAAGCTTTGTTAGGTCTTCGTCACTTACTGCTTCTATGTCTGCAGAGTTATATTCTGTTGCACCTTTTAGGTAGTACAGTTGATATGCGTAAGATGAACCTACATTTGGATCAAGAGCGTGCAACCATGCATATTTGAAATCTTCCGCTGTCACAGGATCACCGTTTGACCAATTTACATCCTGCTTCAAGAAGAATGTCCACTCTAAACCATCTTCACTCGTTTCCCACTTTTCAGCCATCCCAGGTTCGACTTCCCCATCTGGACTTTTCTTCGTTAATCCTTCGAACAAGTGATTTAGCGGCCAAGAATCGTGCGTGCCTTCCGCTAAGCCAGGGTGTAGCGCTCCTGGTTCTGATGAGTTATTTAAATGTAGAATCTTTTCTTCTCCACCATCATTCGTACTTTCTGTGTCTTCACTAGTATCGGTATCTGTAGATGTATCTGCGGTATCGGTTGAATCATCTTTTGTTACATCCTCTGAATCTCCACTAAAACAGCCAGCTAGTCCAAACATAAGAACCAACAATAAACTAAAGACCGCTAAAAGCTTCTTACTCATTACGTTTATCCCCCTTTTTCATCTTGAGTGGACTAAATTTTCCTCTCTGCTTCTCAATATATTTAGAGGGGATATGCTTTATTCCATAGATTTATATAATTTTTTCGTACTAGTACTAGAGGTAGTGAAAGTAATCGAGAGCAAAAGCGCAAGCGCACTTTTAGCAACGTACAAACTGCGGCCCACACGACGTGGGTTGGTTCGATGTTGCTGCACGGTGCAGCGACCTTAATCGAACTTCCTATGAATCCGCATGAGATAAAGAAAACACGGAGAACAGTGATTCGATGTTAACTTATCGTAAAGAGGTGCAGGAAGTTTGCAAGTCGCTGGGTGCTGGAGCTGGACGTGGCTGCATCACTTTTTTTAGTTATACACAAGCGTTGAATTTTGGATAAAAAAAAGACCTCCCTCTTTATAAGGTGGTCTTCAGTGGAAGAAAATGAAAATGTTTTAATAATATAATGAATTAGATTAAAAAGCAAGATATTACAACATGTGCGCCTTTTATATTTTATGAACGATTTGAAAACGCAAAAAAAAGAGGCAAAATCACACATGATTTTGCTCTTTTTTTATATGTTCTATAGTAGTTCATATGAAGGTGGAAGCCACCTACCTGATTCGTTCCCGTTAATAGCGTATATTTCCCCTGTCTCTCTTAATTTACGGTCTTTTATAAAAGTAACAATAAAGGTTGCAACATCCTCAGGGCTACCAATACTCCAGTATGCTTGTTCTTCAGGTGTTGCTTGTTGTTTCACTTTTTCTATAAAAGGACGGGTCATATCGGTTTCTGCCGCAGGAGCGATGGCATTAACTTGGATGGAATCCTTTACTAATTCCTTAGCTAGCGTATGAGTCATCCCTATTAACGCCGCTTTAGCTGCACTATAGTTTACCTGGCCTATCGTACCAATCAGGCCAGCTAACGAGGTAATATTTAAAATAAATCCGTTTGTATTCGTTGAACGCATATCTTGGATAGCAGCTTTACTACAAATAAAAGCACCTTTTACATGGACATCAATCACGTCTGAGAAATCTTGATATTCCATCCGATACGATTTTTGGTCGCGTATAATCCCTGCATTATTAATCAGACCTGTAACAGTTCCAAAATTGGTTCGTGCCACATGGACGAGTTGCTCTCCAGCTCGTTCCTCTTTCACACATCCACTCCAACCAGCAGCACATCCACCATTTGCTCGAATGATGGAGACAAGCTCTTGAACTTCTTCTTCATTTCTACCATTCACTACAACAGCTGCGCCAGATTCGGCTAGAGCAATCGCTGTACTTCTGCCTATACCACGAGTAGATCCTGTAATGATAATTACTTCTTTTTGCATATCATTCATTTACCTCGCTCCTCTTATCACAATTTGAGTACTTACAAGCGTTCGATTATCTTGGTTCACAGCAATGAGTTTCATTTCTATTTCACTTTCTCGATTTTCAACAACCTCCCCCTTAACCAGCAAGGAATCTCCTAGAAAAAGAGGATACTTAAAAGAAGAATCAACTTTAGTTAGTTGCACGTGAGCTCCATACCATTTCCAAACAAGAGAGGTCATGACTCCAAGTGTCCACATACCATGTACTATAGGTCGGTTGAAACCTGCCTTTTTGGCTACTTCTTCATCGTAGTGAATCGGGTTATCATCACCTGAAGCTCGAATATACCGAGCAACATGCTCATACGTTACACGAGGAAACTCTTCGACGAGTGGCTGTTGTCTTTTCTTATTCATGTCACTCCTCCTCAACAGTCATAAAGGTTGTAAAAGCTGTTCCGCATAACTCGCCTTGATGATAAATGAGTAACTTATGCTCCATAAATGTCATACTTTTATTGTGACGGATCTTCTCAACAACATTAGTAAGTTCTACTACACATTCGTAGGTTTTATTAGCAAAAAGACACTGATCATACTGGAAACTCTGGTTCGTATGAACGAACCCATCAAAGTCAGAAATCCAAGGTATGTGAATAGATTGCCAAAACACAATGGGCATCGTTGGAGGAACTGGGATATCTTCAAATCCTGCTTCTACAGCTTTACTACGATCAACATAAATAGGATTTTGAAGGAATATCGCTTCTGCGTACTCTTTAATTTCTTGGGGAGAAATACAAATCAAATGTACTTCAGTAGTAGAGCCGATAAAGCTGGCATCCATTTTTAACCCTCCTGTACATTCTGAAGCATAGTAGCTAGTCCTAGTCCACCACCAATACCAAGTGTTGCAAGCCCTGTATGAAGATGATGACGCTTCATTTCGGTAATTAAACGAGTAACTAGAATTGCGCCTGATGCTCCATATGGATGTCCTAAAGCCAAAGCTCCACCGGAGAGATTGACTTTATCGAGCGGAATGCGTAATTCTCGTAAGGATGCTAACGTTTGAGAAGCAAAAGCTTCATTAAACTCTACAACATCGATTGTTTCAATACTACAATGTTGGCGTTCTAATAGTTTTCTTACTGCTGGAACTGGACCTATACCGAGATAATTAGGGTCTACTCCAGCACTAGTAGCATCAATGAATTGTGCAAGAGGGGTTAGACCTAGCTGTTTACACTTCTCTTCTGACATAATAAGAACCACAGCTGCACCATCATTTAATGGACATGCGTTTCCTGCTGTCACTGTACCATAATCTCGAAACACAGAGTGTAAACGTGCTAATTTGCTTAACGAAGTATTTGGACGTGGACATTCATCCACATCAATACCATCAACTGGTACAATTTCACTTTGGAATACATTTTCTTGTTGCGCGTTTATCGCTTTTTGATGACTAGAATAGGCATAGACATCTTGATCCTCTCTTGAAACATGATAAGCGGAAGCTACATTCTCTGCCGCTTCCCCCATTTCAGGATCGCCTATCTCTTCTGGAGAAAAACGAGCTCTACCATAAAAAGTTGGACCACTTGGATTAAATAAAGATTCAGGCTTTTCTACTTTCCATGGTGCTCTGCTTGTACTCTCGACGCCACCAGCTATATACATATCTCCTGCCCCTGCCTGGACAAGACGTGATGCCATATTTATTGCTTCCAGGCCTGAGCCACACTGCCTATCTACAGTTACTCCAGGAACGGAAGTTGGGAGCCCTGCTTGTAATAAGGATAGTCGGGCCATATTACCACCAGGACCGACTACATTTCCTAAGATTACATCGTCTATCATCATTGGATCTAGACTCGACTCACTGATGATGGATTGAATAAGAGGACTTGCTAATTGCTCTGGTCTTAAATGTGCCAAAGCCCCTCCTATTCTACCAATTGCTGTTCGTTTAACTGATACGATAACCGCATTGTTCATCTTTTCACCTCACTGCTGATTGAATCCATTGCTTCATTTTGTCACGTGATACTTTTCCACTAGAGGTATAATAGAAATGTGATGACTCTATCCAATCTTTTGGACACTTGTAGCTTGGAAGCTCTGTTTTACAATGCATCTTTAGTTCTTCCACATCTAGTTGGTCACTTTGAGATGGTATATAAATGGCAACGACTTTTTCACCCCAATAGACATCCTCAATACCTAACACGAGAACATCTTCTATTAGTGGATGGTTCCGAATAACAAGCTCTACTTCTTCTGGATAAATATTCAACCCACCACTAATGATCATATTATGCTTACGTCCGACAAGAAGGATGTTGCCTGATTCATCCCTATATCCAAGGTCTCCCACTGTAGCCCATTCTCCTGCAAAAACTTCATCCGTTCTTTCAGGTTTATTCAAATATCCTGAGAATATCCAGGGACTTTTGACATAAAGTTCACCTACTTCTCCAGCTTGTGCTTCTTCCCCATTTTCTGTACGTATAGATAGTTCTACAAGCTGGAAGGGAACACCTATACTACCTTCAGCATGTAGTTCATCCCGTATATCTTTCACACTTACAAAACTTAATTCTGAAGCACCATAAAACTCATAGATTTGTGCATGAGGTAATAACTCAATTGCTTTTTGCTTAGATTCTTTCCCCCACTTGGCTCCCGAGGAAATTAATGTTTTTAATCTCGATAATGTATAGTGATGACTCACCTTTTGCATAGCTTCAAACATAGTGGGAACCACGTACAAAACAGTAATTCCTTCACGATCTATACGTTCTAAAACATCTTCCGCATCAAAATGATTGTTCACATAAAGCGTCGCCCCAATGTGTAAAGCTTGTAAAGAGGCATATAGGAAATGACTATGTACTAGAGGTCCAGGACAAAAAACCTTATCTTCTTCCGTTAACCCAAACCGTTTCTTTCCCTCAGAAAAACAATCCGCCCATGAACGATGCGTCCTCATAAATCCTTTAGGCGTACCTGTAGTTCCAGAAGTGTAACCTATATAGAATAAATCATCTTCTTTAACATCTGATATTGTAGAGAACCGTTTTGGTAGTTGATAGAACCGGCTTACTGGTTGATAGGAATAGGATTCAAGTATAGGGAATTTTCCTAAAAATGTATCCGTAGATATCACCATATCTGGATTGCAATCAGCTAGTACATGTTTCATTTGATTGCCTTTCCACTTTGAATCGAGTGGAACGGCAATCCCCCCAATTCCACTAATTGCAAGGAAGACTTCCACCCAACTAACACTGTGATTAAGTAAAAACGCTATTTTCTTTCCTTTTATATCAGGAATAAGGGATAGTAAAATTTGCTGCATTTGGTCGATATGTAGTTGCAATTCTTTATAGGTAACTTGTTCATCCAATGTACAGATTGCTAGTTTACTAGCTTGACTTGATGCGTAATGTGCAACGCGGTCGCCAATAATAGACATTGTGCAGTCCTCCATTTTTCACACGTTTCCTATATTATACAGGAAGAGTTACAGTAATTAAAAAGGCTTGCCTCATTCGGCAAACCTATATACTCTTTATGCAGCTCTTGAAACTTGGCTGGAGCGATTCTTCTCAATCAGAGGGTAAACACGCATCATTTGTGTAGCAAGAACAGAAGCTACTACTACTTTTACTAGATCACCAGGAAGATAAATGAGAGCGGACCATGCTGCCTGCCCCCAAGTAGTTTCTGTAATAAAAGATAAGTAGGTAACCCCCATTGCATAAACTACTATAACTCCTCCAATCACATTGGCTAAGATGAATAGTCCGATATTCATCCGATTCCAAAAACGTTCCACTAGATATCCAATCACGAACGCTGCAATTGGCCAGCTTAATATGTAACCTCCTGATACACCAAATAAAACTCCTAAGCCTCCACGTCCTCCAGAAAGAAGTGGCGCGCCTACCATTACTAACAAGACAAAGACTAATAAGCTTAAACCACCTCTTTTAGCACCTAAAAGAGAGCCTGCAAGCATGACGCCTAGTGTCTGTGCTGTAATAGGTACTGGTGTGAATGGAGTTACCAAGGGAGGTAATAACCCTAGTGCTCCTACGATTGCGGCAAATAATGAAGCATAAATCATCGTCCTTAATTCCATCTAAACCACCTACTTTGTCCCTTATTTGTATGTAGAATATAGCAATTCACCAACATTGTCAACCTAATTATTTAACGGTTAACAATTGTGATGTAGAAACTTTTTATACTTATTTATATTGACTTCTTAGCAGGCATAAGATTACTTCTTTATGTGTAAATAATATGGTGTTAAAGCAAACATGTTAAATATTTAACCGAGAGCAATAAGATAGCTTTCCTACCTAATAGATGGAAAGCTACCTTATTGAATAGACATACTGAATAATTTTTGAATATTTTCTATAATACACATACCTTGGACTGTAGAGTCGTTATCAAGTATGATAAAGATATGAATTCACAAACATCCTTTATCCAATTTATCCGTCATTTAAGCGCACGTCTGTCCGCATCCGACCCCGGTCGAATGAGATTAATGACCGCTATCAAAATCACATTAAGCGTTATTTTAAGTGTCGTTACTACCAATTATATTTTGTTTTTTCTAGATAATAGTAGCACCAATGTAACAATGCCAATATTTGCAGGTGTTGTAGGATTAGTCAGTTCCTTTGTACTATTTGATGAAACAGAGGCACAGAAAAAGGTAACTGTTTGGCTCATGGGCCTATCTAGTGCTATATCAATCACATTGGGGAGCTTCCTGTTAGGGTTCTACCACCTTTCTGATGTATTAATCTTATTTGTCGTTTTTTTAGCATTTTATCTAGCTAGATTCTCCATTCGGTATTTTTCAATATGTATGATTGCCTTTCTTTCTATTTACTTTACTACAATACTAAATGTACAGTTCGATTATGTAGCTTGGTATTATCTCAGCATAGCAATTGGAATTCTCTATAGTTATTTCTTTAATTTTATCCTATTAAAAAACAAACCAAATCAAGTTCTTAAAAAGAGTATGCATTCCTTTCATATTCAAACGAATCTTATCCTTAATCTCGTCAAAGAAATGGTGGTTTCCCCTTCATTAACTTCAAGACAGATAAAAAAATTGGACCGTAATCTAACAAAATTAAATGAGTACGCACGAAATATTTCCGGTCAATTAGGGACAACCAATCCGGGAAACGTATGGAAAGGGATTCGAGCGAATGAACTTCGTCTATATGTGTATGATGCTGAGATGCTCATGCAGACCTTGTCTCCAACCATTCAAAGACTTAGAGAATTGCAAGCTTTCCAAGCGACACCATTCCAAGATGCACTTCTTGATGTACTGGAGTCGATTCGAAATGTGAGAGTTTTGCGTGATGATAATGTAATGGATCAACTCAATCGAGCCGAAAAAGCAATTCAAGCATTACGAACACAAATCAGGTACACAACAAGCGAAGATCAAGAAGAGTGGTTATACTTAGTAAGGCGTATAGAATCAATTGCGAATCATGTCATTGAAGGGGCTTCGGAGCTTCACCAGGAACGTGTAGATCATTCAGGAAATTATCACGAAGAAGAAATAGTAGAAGAAGATGATTCAACTGAAGAAAATAGAGGATTGTATCCAGCTACAAAGAAAGCTATCCAGGCTGTGATTGCCGGTAGTATATCCGTTTACTTGGGATACACACTCACTCCAACACATCCATATTGGATTCTTCTTTCTTCCTTTATTATCTTTATGGGAACTGAATCTGTAGGAAGTACGTTTGTTAAAGCAAATCAACGTACATTAGGAACAGTCCTTGGAGCTGTAGTTGGCTTCGGAGTTGCACAAATTATCTCAAATACTACTGTAGAAATAGCGTTTATTTTCTTTTGTATTTTCATGGCTTTTTACTTATTCCCTGTTTCTTATTCCATCATGATTTTTTGGATTACCATGATTATTGCTATGTTATACGATTTACTACTTGGAGGAATCACCCAAGAAGTCATGGGAGTTCGAGTAGTAGACACATTTATCGGAGCTTATATCGGTTTACTTGCTGCTACCCTAGTATTCCCAACAAAAACAAAGGACAAAGTAGCTGAAACCATGACTTTGTTTTTAGAAGAACTCTCCTCCTATATTGAAGCCTATCTTGATCACTTATTAGGTAAGGACTCACATAATAATTTCGCAGAGAAAAGCTTTGAACTAGATCAGCAACTTGACCAATTACGCATCGATTCCATCTCCCTAAGAAATCGCCCAGGAAGATTAGCTCGTTCTGGTATTGAGCGATGGTTAACCGTACTAATTGCCATTAATTATTTTGCAAAACATTTACATTCAACACGCCACCCCATCCCAGACATGGATGCTATTATTCAAGAAACATTAACACATACCAAAAACTATCTAATCGTTAATATAAAAAATCTAACTCAGCTTATAAAAGGGCAAGGAAATATAACAGTCTGGGAACTAGAAGAGGACAGGAAAATTGTTGAACGATACTCAAACTTAGGATCATCCCTTTCCCAACAATTATTTGTGTATAAGCTATATTACATTTGGCGTATTAACCAATCCATTGTAACTCTTGCAACAGATATGGGAGCCACTGTCCAATCTGCTCCTAGCACACTAGAAGAAAATGATAAGTAGGAACGACCTACTTATCATTTTTTACATACAGATGAAAGAAAGCATATGAGTGTGTCATTAAGCTAAATCTCCACCATAATAAACAACAGTAATGACTAGACTGATTAGTATAAATATAAGCAACCCAAATACAATTGGACCAAATTTAAACCGAAAAACTCTAACCCCACCAGCATCTAGCCCAGTCCAACCTCTAGTCATGGAATTCACTTGATTACTGGCATAGGTTGAACCATGTTGGAAAAACCAAACTACTCCAAAAATCGATATTCCACCAAGCAGTAAGATCTCCATGATATTCACACCTATCCATAGAGATAAAAGCCATAATAGAATTGTTTCAATAATTATGGTCACCACAGCAATAATGACCGTACGCATAGTAAACTCCCCTTTCTCCACCTACTATTTACGAAAGAGAAGGTATGATGTTTCAATTTTCTAACATTTAATGTTTGGATCGTAGTTTATTTTTAAACTAATATTCATGAATGTTACGTAAAAGCCCCATTATGTTGAAGACTTGGATTCGAGATATATTGGAATAGGTCCGATACTTTAAAATCATTAGGGTTGGGTGGGAAACAACTCGCGTCCTGCGGGCGAGCTGGCAAGCTACCTTCGGGGAAAGCACCCTCAGGGGATCTTGCCTACCTCTTTCTCCCGCGGGAGTCTCGTCGTTTCCCACCCAACCCTTCCAATATATTGTGATCGGACCTAAGGCTATAAGCAGTTCATCTTCTAATGGAGTTATCAAATAGCGAACGAATGGCCTTTACTCTCATTAAGAATATAGGCCATATTACCATCCCCACTCTAGACTGGCCATGTTTACGTTCATCCGAATAACAGCAAAGGTGGCCGTGGAACAAGGAGACTCCCGCCGGAGAAAGAGGTAGGCAAGACCCCGGAAAGCCCCGACCTTGGGCTTGAGGAGGCTTGCCAGCTCGCCGGCAGGACGCGAGTTGTTCCACGGCCACCTTTTTTCCATCTAAAGCAACGTAAACATTCCACTTATTTTTACGATTACTAATTTATCTCGATTCCAAGTCTTCAAGATAATGCCTCTTATCTTGAATAACTCCTCCCCCCCTATACTCTACTAATACAAATTAAAAAAGGACGTTTAACACGTCCTTTCCTCTACTCAATATCAATCTTCTTCCCTCTACGTTTAGGGAATCGAACCTTCAATACCCCATTATCATATTTTGCTCTCATCTCTCTTAACACTAGATTCTCTGGTAAACGAATCGTTCTTTCAAGATACGATTTCCTTTCACTCATTGCTTTAGCATTGTCATCGATAACTGATTCTTGTCGATCTACTGTGATTCGTAACGTGTTATCCATTAATTCCAAATCAATCTCTTCCTTGGAAACCCCTGGCAAAGTCGCCTCAATTGTGTAATGGTTTTTACTATCGTGACGGGATACAGGGAGACCTCCTCCAGCTCCAAAAGCATCTGTAAAAAATTGATCCATTGTATCGAGTAATGACCGATTAGGATGAATATCGAAAAGTTGATCAAACATACTTCGACGGCGAACCTCTCTATTCTCTTTAGAAGACATGATGCTACGCTCCTTTCTTAATACTGACCTATAATCAATGTATGTGGTTCGCCTACTTAATGTCTGGACATTTATCACGGTTTTTCTTTTTCTTTTGAGAAATATGAGAAAAAGTCCATCATGACAGTATTTTAATATGAATAGTTGTCCATTACACAGCTCATTTTTGTTCTTTCTAGAAAGACAACAGTCTATTTAAAGAAAACAAATTTAATTTTTTTATAATTTTTTTCGACCACACGGTTTGTTATAAAGACAACGATGTAAGCGGTTTCTTATATTCTGATTAGTCAAAACTATCTGAAAAATTAGAATATACCTGTTGACCACAGCTCAAAACGGGCTTATGATTGTCATCAATCACAACAAACCGATAGCTGTTCATTACCTATCGAATTCCAACGCTCTCCTGTTTCTACTCAGGGGGTTGACAAAAGCCCTAAGCGCACAACTACAAATAAAGTTGACTTCGCAGGGGCTATCTTAAAACTTAAATGCTTTAACACATCTCATAACAAAAACTTTAAAGGAAAGGAGTGTTAGTATGAGCAGTCAATGGATTTTCCTGAACGGCCAATTCGTGAATAAGGAAGAAGCCGTAGTATCTGTTTATGATCATGGATTTTTATATGGAGACGGGGTGTTCGAAGGAATTCGCGCCTATAGCGGGAACGTCTTCCGTTTAGAAGAACATATTAAACGCCTATATGAATCCGCACAATCTATCTTGCTGGATGTTCCATACACAAAGGAGGAATTAAAGCAGATTATTGTCAATACGATCAGACACAATGAATTAGATAATGCATATATCCGCGTCGTTGTATCTCGTGGCGCAGGAAACCTTGGCCTAGATCCATCAAGCTGTTCAGCACCACGAGTAGTGGTGATTGCAGAAGCACTCGCTCTTTTCCCTAAGGAATTATATGAACGAGGACTACGATTGGGATCCGTTTCTACTAGACGGAATCGCCCGGACGTATTAAGCCCACAAGTTAAGTCACTTAACTATTTAAATAATATTTTGGTTAAATTAGAGGCAAACCAAGCTGGTGTAGATGAAGCTTTAATGCTTAATGATCAAGGATATGTAACAGAAGGTTCTGCAGATAATATCTTCATTGTGAAAAATGGCACGATATACACGCCTCCTGTTTATTTAGGAGCACTTGAAGGTGTTACTAGGAACGCCATTATTGATTTAGCTAAAGAACATGGCTACGACTTGAAAGAAGAACCATTTACTCGCCATGACGTATATGTAGCAGATGAAGTATTCCTTACTGGTACAGCAGCTGAAGTCATCGCTGTTGTAGAGGTTGACCAACGTAAAATAGGCGAAGGTAAACCAGGTGAGATGACAAACGAACTTCTTGCCCTATTTAGAGAACTTGTAACAAGAGATGGGGTACAATGCTACCCAGATAGTCAACAAGACGCTGTTGTAAGCTGAGAAACATTCATTGTATTTTGATAAAAGCATAGTCGTGAAACACGACGACGGGAATAAAGGTTTAAGATGCTGTATTCACAGAGAGCCGGGGTTGCTGGAAGCCCGGAAATACACCTTAATCCGACATCATCCCTGAGTGCTGGGCTGAACGATTCGTTTAGTAGGCTCAGCCAGGTGTTGACCATGCACCTGTTATCAAAAGAGACCCCCCTTATCTCTTTTTCATCTTGCGGGTAGTCTCATAAGGTAGTGTTCGAAAGGATACTATAAATTAGGGTGGTACCGCGAAAGCCAAGATCTTTCGCCCCTACACATCCGCCATATAGGTGGCGGTCGTATTTGGGGTGATTTAGATCTTGGTATTTTTTTCGACCAAAATAGTTAGGTAATTTCAAATTTTCACTAAAAATAACTCAATGGGAACGTTCCCACCAACAGAGGAACGGTTAATAAAAAACTATTCATTGAAATGGAGGGATTACAGGTGAAGGTAGAAGCAAAAATGGCCATGAACACAGACTCTCACTCTAAGCCAAATACAGGTGCTGATCTACTCGTCAAAGCTTTGATACAGGAAAAAGTTGATACACTATTCGGTTATCCCGGAGGTGCTGTCTTACCTATTTATGACGCAATCTACAGAGCTGGAGATGGATTTGAGCACATTTTAACTCGCCATGAACAAGGCGCAATTCATGCAGCTGAAGGTTACGCACGAGTTTCAGGAAAGCCTGGAGTTGTCATTGCTACTTCTGGACCAGGAGCTACAAACCTTATTACAGGTATAGCTGACGCTATGATGGACTCGTTACCTTTAGTTATTTTTACAGGTCAGGTGGCCTCAAACGTCATTGGCACAGATGCCTTTCAGGAAGCAGACGTAATGGGAATCACGACACCGATTACAAAACACAATTACCAAGTTCAATCCATCAGTGACCTACCTCGTATTGTTAGAGAAGCTTTCCATATCGCTTCTACTGGCAGACCTGGTCCTGTAGTGGTGGATATACCGAAAAACATTTCATCCGGTCCAGCGGAAGAAGAATACGAATCAACCTTCTATCTTCCAGGCTATCAACCAAACCTTAAGCCAAATCCACTGCAAGTTAAAAAGCTTGAGGATGCATTGGCAAAAGCGAAAAAGCCTGTATTGCTTACAGGAGCTGGTATTATCCACGGGAATGCTTCAGAAGAATTAAAAGAATTTGCTCACCATCATGGAATACCAGTTACGAACACGTTACTAGGTTTGGGAGGCTACCCTGGAAACGATGAACTTTTCCTAGGAATGGCCGGTATGCACGGAACTTACGCCGCCAACATGGCGTTATATGAATGCGACTTGCTTATCAATATTGGCTCAAGGTTCGATGATCGCTTAACTGGAAAGCTGGAACATTTCGCTCCAAATGCAACAGTCGCTCACGTAGACATCGATCCAGCTGAGATTGGGAAAAACATCACAACGCACATTCCTATCGTGGCTGACTCCAAAGAAGCTTTGAAAGTTCTTCAAAAACATGATGTAGAATCTACGAATCACGGAGACTGGCTACGCCATCTTCAAGAATATAAACAAGAGTACCCACTTTGGTACAACAATCCTGATGAAAAAATGGTACCTCAATGGTTGATGGAAAAAGTTCATGAAGCAACCAACGGGGATGCCGTTGTAACAACGGATGTCGGACAGCATCAAATGTGGGCAGCTCAGTACTACACCTTTAATGAGCCAAATCGCTGGGTAACATCAGGAGGACTTGGAACAATGGGCTTTGGTTTCCCTGCAGCCATCGGTGCTTATCTTGCAAATCCAGAAAAGGCTTCTGTTGCAGTAGTTGGAGATGGTGGCTTCCAAATGACAATGCAAGAGCTTTCCATCCTTCAAGAAAAACGGTATCCAGTCAAAGTGGTAATTGTAAACAACGAAGCACTTGGAATGGTTCGACAATGGCAAGAAAAATTCTATGAAGAGCGCTATTCTGAATCACTCCTTCATACCCAGCCGGATTTCGTAAAACTAAGTGAAAGTTACAATGTGAACGCACTTAAAATTGAAAGCCAGCAGCATTTAGAAGAAGTGCTACCAGAACTAATGCAAAACGACGAACCAGTCGTATTAGATTGCCGAGTTCTTCAGCAAGAAAACGTCTACCCTATGATCGCTCCTGGAAAAGGATTGCATGAGATGATTGGAGTGAAACCAACATGAAGCGAATTATAACCGCAACCGTTCAAAACAGAAGCGGCGTACTAAACCGAATTACAGGTCTACTCCAAAAAAGGCAATTTAACATTGAAAGTATATCGGTTGGGCGCACAGAAACAGAAGGCATTTCCAAAATGACATTTGTCGTAGATGTAGAAGATTTTCAAAAACTTGAGCAACTTACAAAACAATTAAACAAACAAGTTGATGTTTTGAAAGTTTCCGATATTACAGAGAAAGCCATAGTAGCTAGAGAGCTTGCCCTCATTAAGGTGGGTAGCAACGCTCAGCAGCGAAGCGAAATTCAGGGTATCATTGAACCATTTCGAGCAGATGTCATTGACGTTAGTAAGGAGAGCCTTACCGTCCAAGCCACAGGCAAATCCGAGAAAGTCGAAGCACTCATTGAATTGCTTCGACCATACGGAATTAAAGAATTAGCTCGAACAGGACTAACAGCATTTCAAAGGGGACAGCAACCTCAGGTTGCTGACCTCCCCTCCTCCTATTCTTTATTGCAATAGGACCTATCAATACGAACTAGCAAGATTAATATAATCCAAAACTTTTAAAAATTCGAAAGGATGATCAAACATGGCAGAGGTACTTTATCACAACGATATTCAAGACGAGGTATTAAAAGCGAAAAAGGTTGCAGTAGTAGGATATGGCTCTCAAGGTCACGCTCACGCGCAAAACCTTAAAGAAAGTGGCTATAACGTAGTAGTAGGACTTCGCCCAGGAAAGTCATGGACGAAAGCAGAAAACGACGGCCAAGTAGTTAAGCGTGTAGCTGACGCAGTTGCAGAAGCAGACGTGGTTATGGTGCTTCTACCAGATGAGCATCAACCTTCCGTATTTGAACATGATATTAAACCAAATCTACAGCCAGGAAATGCATTGGCATTTGCTCACGGCTTCAACGTTCACTTCAATCAAGTGGTACCACCTGCTGATGTGGATGTATTCCTAGTAGCTCCAAAAGGACCAGGACATCTAGTACGACGTACATTTGAGGAAGGCGCAGGAGTTCCTTCCCTATATGGGGTTTTCCAGGATTACACTGGGCAGGCAAGTGAAGTTGCGAAAGCCTATGCTAAAGGTATTGGTTCTGGTCGAGCAGGCGTACTAGAAACATCTTTCCAAGAAGAGACTGAAACAGATCTATTCGGCGAGCAAGCAGTACTATGTGGCGGACTTTCAAGCCTAGTAAAAGCTGGCTTTGAAACTCTTACTGAAGCTGGTTATCAACCAGAGGTTGCTTATTTTGAATGTATGCACGAACTGAAACTAATTGTTGACCTTATGTATGAAGGTGGACTAGAGAACATGCGCTATTCTGTATCCGATACAGCTCAGTGGGGAGATTTCGTTTCCGGTAAGCGAGTAGTTGATGAAGACACGAAAGAACGCATGAAAGGTGTCCTAAACGACATCCAAACAGGTGCTTTCGCAAAAGGATGGATTCTTGAGAACCAGGCAAATCGTCCTGAATTTAACGCAATCAACGTTCGTGAGAACCAACATCAGATCGAGCAAGTTGGTCGTGAATTACGAGAGCTAATGCCTTTCGTTAAGGAATCTGAAAAAGTCAAATCTGAAAAGGAAGTGGTCAATAATGGCTCACGTTAAGGTCTTTGACACCACCCTACGAGATGGCGAACAGTCCCCTGGCGTAAACTTGAATCAATTAGAGAAACTTGAAATCGCCAAGCAATTGGAACGTTTTGGTGTAGATATTATGGAAGCGGGCTTCCCCGCTTCCTCCCAAAGTGAATTTCACTCTGTGCAGACAATCGCCCGTACAATCGAGAATTCTTCCGTAACTGGCTTAGCCAGAGCAAAGAAGTCAGATATTGATACAGCGTGGGAAGCGTTAAAAGATGCTGCAGAGCCTCGCTTGCATATTTTCCTAGCAACCTCCCCTATTCACATGACACACAAGCTACAGAAATCACCAGATGAAGTGATTGATATTGCCGTAGATATGGTGTCTTATGCTAGAGAAAAATTTCCACAGGTGGAATGGTCAGCAGAGGATGCATGTCGTTCTGATCGCGAATTTCTAGTACGAATCATTGAAAAAGTAATTGATGCTGGTGCTACGGTCATTAACGTACCAGACACAGTAGGCTATACAACACCAGCAGAATACGGGGAGCTTTTCCGTTACCTTCGTGAAAATGTACCAAACATTGATCAAGTATCCCTATCTGCACATTGTCATGATGACCTTGGCATGGCAGTCGCAAATTCCCTAGCAGCTATTGAAAATGGCGCTACTCAAGTGGAAGGCACAATCAATGGCATCGGAGAGCGTGCCGGAAATGCCAGTCTTGAAGAAATCGCGGTCGCTCTAACCATCCGAAATAATTATTATGATCATCAAACAAATTTAGTTCTTAGTGAAATCAAGAGAACAAGCGATCTAGTTAGTAAATTTACTGGTATGGAGGTACCCGGAAACAAAGCAGTCGTTGGTCGCAATGCCTTCGCTCATGAATCCGGTATTCACCAAGATGGCATGCTAAAGAATGCTTCCACTTATGAAATCATCACACCAGAAATGGTTGGCATTCATAAGAGCAACATGGTATTAGGCAAGCATTCTGGTAAACACGCATTCGTAGAAAAAGTAGAAAGTCTTGGCTATTCCCTTTCCGAAGAGAACTTAATGGAAGCCTTTAAATCTTTCAAAAGTCTAACGGACCGTAAAAAAGAAGTAACCGATGAAGATCTTTTCACCATTCTTACAAATGTACAAACCGATACACAAGATGCTCCTAAGTATAAATTGGATGCATTCCAAGTACAGTATGGATCGAATAACATCCCAACCGCCACAGTTGTCCTAACAACACCTGATGGTTCTAAAGAAGAAACAGCTGGTACTGGTCGGGGAAGTGTTGAAGCTATATACAACACACTAGATTCATTGATTCAAGAAGAGGTACACCTAGAGGATTATCGTTTGAGTTCCATCGGCGAAGGACGTGACGCTCTAGCAGAAGTCCATGTACGACTTACTGTAAATGACGTACCAATTAACGGTCGTGGTGCTGCTCAAGACGTATTAGAAGCGTCAGCACACGCTTTTCTAAACGCTGTCAATCGCGTACTGCTTAACCCTAATGCTCAACCAAAACAAACAGCAAATTTATAAAAGGAGGATGTTTTTGATGGAAAAACAAATCGTCTTGCTTCCGGGGGATGGCATCGGTAGCGAAGTCATCCAATCTGCAAAGCAAGTGTTAGATGCCATTACGGAACGTTTCAATCATACGTTTACGTACCACACACATGATATTGGTGGAGTTGCCATTGATCAACATGGCACTCCCCTACCCCAAGATACCGTTCGAGCTTGCGAGCAAGCCGATGCAGTCCTCCTTGGAGCTGTTGGAGGTCCGAAATGGGATCAAAACCCCTCTCACCTTCGACCAGAGAAAGGGTTACTTGGTATTCGTAAATCATTAGGGCTTTTCGCAAACTTACGACCTATTAAAGGCTTTCCTCAACTACTACACTCCTCCCCTCTTAAGCATGAGGTGGTAGATGGTAGCGACCTTTTAATTGTCCGTGAACTAACTGGTGGTCTTTATTTTGGAAAGCCAAGCGAACGAAGCCACGATGGAAACTCTGTTGTAGATACATTGGCTTATGAACGAAGCGAAATCGAACGCATTGTTGATAATGCTTTTAAATCCGCTCAGCTTCGCCGCAAGCACTTAACTTCTGTTGATAAAGCAAACGTGCTTGAATCTAGTAAACTTTGGCGTGAAGTTGTTGAAGAGAAAAAGGCAGACTATCCTGATGTCACAGTTGAACATCAATTAGTCGATGCAGCTGCTATGAAACTCATTACAGCTCCTACTGATTTTGATGTCATCGTAACGGAAAATATGTTTGGAGATATTTTAAGTGATGAAGCATCTGTATTAACAGGATCACTAGGTATGCTTCCTTCTGCAAGTTTACGCGATGATGGTGTTGGTTTATATGAACCTGTTCATGGTTCAGCGCCAGATATTGCAGGAAAGGGTGTCGCTAATCCATTAGCTATGATTCTTTCAACCGCAATGATGCTTCGCCATTCTTTCCATCTTGAAAAAGAAGCGAACATCGTTGAAGAAGCTGTACAACAAGTACTTCAAGATGGGTATCACACTGGAGATTTAGATGTTAAAAATGGCCAGCTTGTAGGTACAAAAGAAATGACACGTCGCGTACTTGAACATGTCACGTCTCAAGACGCTACCAATAGCATCATGACCTGTTACGCATAGAAAGCCTAAGCAAGAAGGAGTGAAATCAATGACACAGCCCAAAACAATCATCGATAAAATATGGAACAAACACTTGGTCCATCAAGAAGAAGGGAAACCGGATCTTTTATATGTTGACCTTCATCTAGTACATGAAGTAACCTCCCCTCAGGCATTTGAGGGGCTTCGTCTAAATAACCGTAAAGTTCGCCGCCCAGAGTTGACGTACGCTACGATGGACCACAACGTACCAACAATCCACCGTAATGTCATTAAAGATGAAGTATCAAAAAAACAAATGGAAACACTTAAGCAAAATTGTAATGAGTTTGGTGTAGAACTTGCAGATATCGATCACCCTGATCAAGGTATCGTTCACGTAATCGGACCTGAACTTGGTTTAACCCACCCTGGGAAAACAATTGTTTGTGGTGATAGCCACACCTCCACACATGGAGCGTTTGGCGCTATAGCATTTGGTATCGGAACAAGCGAAGTTGAGCATGTCCTAGCTACTCAAACACTATGGCAAGCTAGCCCTAAAACGTTGAATGTAAAGGTCAATGGTGAACTAGGGAAAGGCGTCACAGCGAAAGACTTAATTTTGGCTATCATTGCAAAATATGGTGTGCGTTTCGGTACTGGATACATTATTGAGTACACAGGTCAAGCCATTCGTTCTTTATCTATGGAAGAACGCATGACCGTTTGCAATATGTCCATTGAAGCAGGAGCACGTGCTGGGTTGATTAGCCCTGACGAAACAACATTTGAGTATATCCGTGGAAAGCGCCATGCTCCAAAAGGAGAAGACTTCGATAAAGCAGTCGAAGAGTGGAGAGCTCTTGCAACAGATGAAGGTGCTGAATATGATGCAACAGTCGAAATTGATGCTGACGAAGTGGAACCTCAAGTAACATGGGGAACGAATCCAGGTATGTGTGTTCCAGTAAGCGCGACAGTCCCAACACCTGAAAGTGGAGAAACGGTAAATGAAAAAGCTGAAATTCAACGTGCACTAGAATATATGGATTTGGAAGCTGGTCAATCTATCTCCTCCATTCAACTAGAGCATGTGTTTATTGGATCATGCACGAACTCTCGCCTAAGTGACTTGAGAAAAGCAGCTGATATTGTTCGTGGTAAGCAGGTTCACCCTTCTATTAACGCACTAGTTGTACCTGGTTCTAAATCAGTCAAAGAGGCAGCTGAAGCAGAAGGATTGGACAACGTCTTCAAATCAGCTGGATTCCAGTGGCGTGATGCAGGTTGTAGTATGTGTCTAGCAATGAACGATGACATCATCCCACCGGGAGAACGATGCGCATCAACTTCCAATCGTAATTTCGAAGGACGACAAGGTACAGATGCAAGAACGCACCTTGTTAGCCCTGAGATGGCAGCCATTGCAGCAATTGAAGGTCGTTTTGTAGATGTAAGACAATACACCGAGCAGCCGGTTTAACTTTTTACTCAAGGAGGGATATCATGGAACCGATCCAACAACACACAGGCAAGGTTTATCCGTTAAACCGTGCCAACGTAGATACTGACCAAATCATTCCCAAGCAATTCCTTAAGCGCATCGAGCGCCAAGGCTTTGGCCAATTCCTTTTTTATAATTGGCGCTATTACGAGGATGGTACAGCGAAAGAAGATTTCTCTTTAAACGAGGAAAAATATCAAGACGCTACCATCCTAGTAGCTGGTGAAAACTTTGGGTGCGGCTCCTCTCGGGAGCACGCCCCATGGGCATTAGAAGACTTTGGTTTCAGAGTCATTATTGCTCCAAGTTTCGCTGACATTTTTTATAATAACTGTGTGAAAAATGGTATTCTACCTGTTACACTATCAGAAGAGCAAACTCAGGAATTAATGAACCGTGCAGAAGCTGAGGATTATCCTCTAACGGTAAATCTTGAGGAACAAACTGTCTCGGATGAGTATGATTTTCATGCGCATTTTGACATTGATAATTACTCTAAAGAAATGCTTATTAACGGCTGGGATGAAATCGCCGTTACCTTAACCAAGCAGGATAAGATTGATGAGTACGAAAAACAAACATTAGGAGTGTGAAGACATTGGGAATTGCTTAACAGGAACAAAAGTCACGGAGGCGATGAATCATCTAAAAGATATCGTTCATCGAACCCCTTTACAAACCTCAACATCCATTAACGAAATGACAGGAAAAAATATTTTCTTTAAAATGGAAAACCAACAAAAAACCGGTGCCTTTAAAGTAAGAGGTGCCAGCTATAAGATCTCGCAATTAACGCAGCAAGAAGCAAGTCGAGGGGTTATTGCCGCATCCGCAGGTAATCATGCGCAGGGCGTTGCACTAGCCGCTTCCAAACGAGGCATCGAAGCAAAAATTTATATGCCTGAGCATACACCAGAGGCAAAAATTCGGGCTACGAAAGCATATGGAGCTACTATCATGCTAACAGGTGAATCTTTTCAGGAAGCTTATCAGGCCGCACTAGAGGATCAAGAGCAGAACAACAGCGTTTTCGTTCATCCATTTGATGACATCGATGTAATGGCCGGCCAAGGTACCATCGCCGTAGAAATGCTTGAGCAAAATCCAGATTTGGATACACTGCTCGTCCCTATTGGTGGAGGTGGCCTAATCAGCGGAGTGGCTGTCGCTGCTAAATCGATTAAACCCGATATTAACGTCATAGGTGTTCAAGCCAAAGAAGCAAGTGCAACGTACAATCGTTTTTATAAACAGGGGTCCTCTTCCCTTACCCAAGTCAAGACAATTGCGGACGGCATAGCCGTGAAACAACCAGGCATGGCGACGTTCCCAATCATCAACCAATATGTAGATGAAATTATTACCGTTACTGAGCCTGATATCGCATCCGCAATGCTTTACATGCTCGAGCGCAACAAAAGCCTAGTCGAGGGAGCAGGAGCATCAGCATTCGCAGGCCTCTTAGCACATGGAACTCATCTTAACGCACAAAATGTAGGGATTGTAGTCAGTGGCGGCAATATGGACGTCTCCAAAATGCCAACCATTCAACACCTGGCAAGCAACCACAAAGTCAGACATCTAGCTTGAAAGTAAGAACAAAAGCGCAAGCGCCCGGTTAGCGACGTACAAACTGGACGGCTCCGTATGAGATAAAGGAAACACGAAGAGCGATAGCGATTCGATGTTGACTTATCGTAAGGAGGTGCAGGAAGTTTGCTAGTCGCTGGGCGCTGGAGCTGGACGTGGCCACTTCACTTTTTTCAATTTTACACAAGCGTTGAATTTTATAGTACGCTAGACGATGAAAAAGGAGCCTAAACAGGGCTCCTTTTTTGATTGTATTGCCTACAATTATATTTCTTATTACTAACTCCTATTTCTCTTCCTCTAAATCTTCCTCTAACCCTTTCCGATATGCGTCCATCAATGCTTCCGCTTCTTCATCACTAACCGTACAAAGCGTAGCCTTATCATTTTCATGCTCTATCCGATTCATCTTTGTCTCCCTATCATGCGTGTACAATACATACTGATGGCCATTCATCTCAATAAGTGCGTCCACTTTATATTGTTGCTCTTCGCCTTGTTCATCCTTGAAAACAATATACTCTGGTGTTTCGCTTGTATTCTGAGTCATATGATCACCTCTTTTTCACATGTAGTATGTGAGAAGGTGAAGGAAAACATGTAATAAAATAATACTTGTTAGCCCTATTACAAGACTAAGTTCGCTACAAATGCTATTACTGTCATCAGTATAATACCACCCGTAAGAAAATAACCTATTATACGAATTGGCAACGGAAGACGTCCACTTTTATTGAATGAAAGTCCTTCAATCTTTTTTTGATGATCTGTAACATCGTTAAAGTTGTTGTTATTATTGTTTATCACCATATTCACCTGCCTTTACCACGTTTTTTCTAAATTGGCTGAATAAAATTCCAGAGCTGGTTTATACTTGGAAATCCAAGGATCTGAAGAAGATGTGAATAGAAGGTTTAACAACATAGTTAATGCATTTTCATCTTGATTAAGGTTATGTAATGTAAGTGCTAAGAACGCTTTGATAGCACTATTTTCCGGGAACTCCTCTGCCCCTTTTTCGAGTGTTGTTTTAGCATTTTCATAGTGACCTATACACCGGTAACTACTACCTAATTGCACAAATGTTTTCTCACGAAGTTCCCCATTTATATCATTTGATAAAGCATTCTCATAATAAGGAATCGCCTCTCGTTCCATACCAATCGCGTCGTGGGAGACAGCACAATAAAAATTGGTCTCAGCATGACTAGGTGAGGCTTCTACCAACTTGACGAGTATAGTTAGTGCTTTTTCGAATTGATTTTCTTGTAAAAGGTGTTTTGCTTTATCTAGCATTTTCTTTTCACTCCTACCTATATTGTAAGCATAGCTCCTCGTTCATCAAATGTTGAACCAGGATTATACGCTACTTCCCAAACATTATATTCTGGGTCGGCAAAGCAAGCAGAACGAAAGTCTCCTTCATTACTAGGATCTTTTAATATGTTTCCTCCTGCCTCGGCAACCACATTTATTATATCGTCTACTTGTTCTGGAGTATCTACATTAATGGAGAAACTAACACCTTTGAATCCACTAGTATTTTTGGGTGCTTCTAAACCAGTATCATCTGCTAATGATTGTAGAGGATATAGGGATAACATCACTCCTGCAGTTTTAAAAACTGCATAATTCTGATATCCATGCCCTGTTTCTTTCCAACCTAAATATGTATAAAAGTCTCGAAGAACAGGGAGATTCTTGCAACCTAGTGTGATTAAACTTATTCGTTGTGGCACCATTAGGAACCCTCCAATACATGATTTCTCCTCTCTTCACACTTCGAGACTTTCTATAAAAATCCTTTAAATGACTAGCGCATTTTCCTCCACAACACAAAAGTAAAAAGTACCACAATCATTACACTAGCCCCATAGATTAGTCCGTTATTAGAAGTATCATTTTCCTTTACATTTTCAACAGGAGCTTTGCCTTCACCAAGTGTTTCTAAATCTTGTTGAGCTTCTTCAATAGCAGCTGTCCTATCGCAGATAGTCGTACTTAATTCGGCTACCCCTTCATACATGGAGGATTCGTTAGCGTAGAGGAGATAGCTTTCACCAACCTCAAATGGAAACCCACAATCAGCACTATTCAGTCCTGTAGTAATAACGATCTCAGATTTAGTAACACCCTTCCAAGTATTCGAAACCTCGAAAGTCACTTTTCTAGAACGGCTTTTCTTTTCAATATCGATGACCTCTCCTGTGAAAACCGCAGCTGATACCTCTACCTCTTCATCAACTGACGGAGGCATCACACAAGAACATGCTTTAACCGTTGTTGGAGTCAACGAAAAGATAAAAGAACTCATAAGCACAACCATTAACATAATTATACTGAGCTTTTTCATGAACCAACCTCCTTAAAGATTTGGAACATTGTTTACTATTAATGACGATAAAACAGTACGAATGGTTACAGTTTTTCTGTATTGTATGGTTTGTTATGTTTAGTGCTTTTGCTGTTTCTCCCCCTCTTTTGCTCTCTTCGAATCTGAACATGCTCGCTCATCTCCTTCACATTCGATTCTTCCAACCAACACCCCTCACTATCTCCCTAAAAAAATAAACCCAGGCTCTCCACCTGGGTCTAATCACTTCCATTTACTTTTTCCGATGGATCTGACTCATTTCCATTTTCGTCTACACTGGTTACATAATAGGAGTATTCTGATGCGTTAGGCTCGGAATAGGCTTTTCGTTCATGAGCATCAATACTGGCTACTTTGTTAAACGATTCACCATCTGTACTCTCATACACGCGGTACCCAACAACTTCTTCCTTCCTTACAGCGTGCCATGTAACAAATGTACCGTTTACTTCCACATTTGTTGGTTTTGGAACATGAGTGTCCTCTTTATCTTTCTTCAACTCTGTGTACACGACAAGTCGTTTCTCATGGTCTTGTGTATCATGGTTATAGGTTCCGGTACAGGTGATTAAATTCAAGTTTTGATCGTCTGTTTTACCGAAAATTTGTTCAATAGGAGCTTCTTCAGTTGGATAGCTTTCAAGTTTTTGTACCACAAACGTGCGCTTTTCTCCATCTTTATTCGTAACGGTGACTTCATCGCCTTTCTTCAAATCTTTCAAATAGAAAAACACAGCAGCTCCCTGATAGCTATCAACGTGACCAGCCATAACAGCATTACCTGTATTGCCTGGTTTCGTTCCTGGCTCAAACCACCCGACATTTACTGTATCGTCTGGAACACCCATTTGACCATTATCCAAAATTCCAACATTTAAAATCTCTGTATCAACGTCGATAGCTGGAATCTTGATATGCTTTGGGACAATACCATTGTCTTCTTTTTCTTTCTCAATCTCAAAATCTACTTCATCCATAGACTTCTTCTTATTTAAAACGGTGAACTCTTTTACATTATTGGAGGAAGCAGTTGATGTATCCTCTGAATCACTTAAATACTGATTAGAGTTTAATTCAATTCCTGCTTGTTCGGTGGTAGAATTTGTGATTTTCGCCCATACGTTCGTTTCAAATCCAATCATCACAACGAGAACTAAACCTACTACTGTAAAGTATATTTTCCAGTCTCTATCCACTCTATCATCACCTCTTCTATGAAAAAGGTCTAGAATGACAGGGTAGTAGTGTAAACTCTACTACCCTGTCATTCTATTTATTGCAGTGATTTTCTTCGATACAGGAAACTTGCAGAACCAAGAGCTAACAACCAAAATGTAATCCATAGTAATGTTGACATAGAATGGGGCTGTGCACTTGCTCCTCCCATACCTGTGTCAGGCATTTTGTTTGGCATTGCTTCTGCTTCAAATTTGTCTGGCATTTGGGTAACAATAGCACTTCCTAGATTTTCACCAATTCCAAACATAAATCCATATCCTTCTCTAAAGGAATTATACGTTTTTTCATAATCTCCTGATACATAATGATCATATGTTTCTAGTATATCTTCCTCGTGCATCCATATTGCTTCGGTAGCAGCATTTTCAGGCATATTGCCATCCGTTGCTTTTGCTAGAAAGGCACCAAAGTTATTAGCGAACATCTTCAAGCTTTCTTCCGCTTTCTTTCGGGCTTCCTGATCCTCTTCAAGTGTCGCGGTCACGATGTTCGTTTGAGCATTAATGTGGTCTTGTTGCCACACCTTTTCGAACATGGAAGCCGCTTCTTCTCCATATAAATTTTTGATTGCTGATTTAAATTCATCTGTGTGTTGATTCTCCGCCCATGTTACAAAATCATAATCTTGAGCTTGGTTATAGCCTTTTTGCATCTCGAGAGTAGCTAAAGCAAAATGCTCGGAAGCTAATGCATTTAAAGAGGAACGCAAATCAGCTGATGGAGCGTTGGCCATTGTCTGATTGAATTCTTGTGGCATTTGCTTTGTAATGGCTGTAGACAAGGCTTTGCTAATATCAAACATTCGGTGAAATCCTGTACGGAATGATTCATATGCTTTTTGGTATTCCTCATTCACATAATGATCAAATGTGTTCACAACATCTTGTTCATGAGCCTGTAACACGTTTTTTGCTGTCTTCTCAGAAAGGTTTCCATCTGTTGCTTTAGCAAGAAAGCCACCAAACTCATTAACAAATTCTTTCACTTCTTGTTCTGCCATCTTCCGTGCTTCTTGGTCACCATTCTTCGCAGCTTTGACGAAGTTATCTGAGTAATCGTTATGTCCTCGGAAAATTTCTTCAAATGTCGATGCTGCTTCCTCCCCATATACCGAAGCAATAGCAGGTGTCATATCTTGAGCGTTTTGGTCAAGTTTTTCATAAACTTCGTCAGCATCAGGTGCGTCTTCATAAGCTTTCATCATATACGTAACAGCCAGTACAAAATGCTCTGACAGTAATTGATCTAACTGAGATCTGAAGTCTGCAGCTGATGTGTTGGCAGCAGAATCCATATCAGCTGTCTTTCCATCTGCAAAAGCTAATGAAGGTAACAATAGTGTCACTGCAATTATCGTTACACAAATACGTTTCAGTTGTTTCATCCTCATTGCCATCTCCTTTATTTTTTATTCTCTTATTAAGTAATCGAATAGTAGCTTCATATGGATCACTATTAAATAAAAAAACGCAATCCACGAATTGTGGACTACGTCATACTTGCATACCAATCTATTTTTTATCAAATTATTAGTTATGAGTTCCCTTCTGCTTCCAGTGCATCTGCTTTCGTTTTATGAACAGTACCAAATGGATGTTCAGGTGGTGCATAAATTGCATAAAGCTTAAGTGGTAGATTACCAGTATTCATAACATTGTGCCATTTTCCAGCTGGAACCATAATGGCATAATCATCAAAAACTTCTTCTTCAAAATTCACTTGATTCTTTGTATCGCCCATTTGCACTAACCCCTGCCCCTGTTCAATACGTAAAAATTGATCTACATTCGGATGAATTTCTAAACCAATATCATCCCCAACATCAATACTCATTAAGGTAACCTGGAAATGTTCCCCCGTCCACAAGGCAGTACGAAACGTATCATTTTCTGTAGTTGCTTCTTCAATGTCCAGAACAAATGGTTCTGAACCATAATCTTTTAATTCAATTCTTCCATCAAAAGAAAAAAATCGTTCCGCATGCTCTGCCTCTTTATTACATGCACCTAAAAATAAATCACGTAGTGGTAAATGTTGAGTAAGTAAGTAACCTTTATGGCATTCTTCATAATTTCTAACTTGTTGCTCATACACCTTTTGCAGACCTTCTTCATAAGAGGCAAAACGAGCTTGATCGATTTGGTAAACAGGCTGCATTCCAGTAAGCGCGGTGTACATGTCAGTAAATTGTCTTAAAAACACTCTTTCCTCATTTTGAGTAGCAATTATTTCGTTGTACGCTTCTTGATTTGGTGCCAACCCTGCTAAACGATTGTAAAAATCCATCGTAGTAGCTTTACCTTTAATTCCTGCTAGTAATACTTCTACTAATTGGTCTCCATTTTCCTGATTACTCCGTGACATCATTTCAGCATTGTACAATGGAGCATTTAATGGGTAAGGATGAAAAGTTGGAACATAATACATTCACTTCATTCCCTTCATACATAGATAAAACCATCTTATGCATGATGGGCGATAATCGGAACTTTTTTATATATGGCTTTGTTTAAGCTTGTTGTTTATATAATAATGAAATAGTTTTATGTTCTTCCATATAAGCACCATTATGTTGAAGACTTAAATTCGAGATATTATGGATTAGAGAAATGTTTCCGTTGTGTTTATTTAGAGAAAAGATGGGCCGGGAAATAGCTCGCTTTCCTGTGGACGAACGGTCAAGCCTCCTCGGGCAAAAATCGCCCTGCGGGGTCTTGACACATCCGTTTTTCCACGGGAGTCTCGCCATTTCCCGGCCCATCTTTGCGTTCGTGTGGTATAACGGAAACATCGCCATATGTTGAAAGCCAAACAGCTAGAAGCTCGTTACCAGGCTTGAAAAGATAGGTCATAAATCCAAGCAAAGCTATGTCATAATGCATTATGTATTCCTGCTCGTTAATGAATCCATATTTCCGTTCTTCCCAACAATAGCAAAGGTGGCCTGGGAACGACGAGACTCCCGCCGGAGAAAGAGGTAGGCAAGATCCCCTGAGGGCTTTCTTCCCGAAGGTAGCTTGCCAGCTCGCCGGCAGGACGCGAGTTGTTCCCAGGCCAGCTTTATTCCATCTAAAGCAACGGAAAAATCCCTCCATCCCAAATTATCTCGAATCTAAGTCTTCCAGATTATGCTTCTTATCTTGAATAAAACTATTTGATTATTTGATTCCAAAATCTCCACTAAATTTTAACAGAGGGTTATATATAAAAAACCGAATGAAGGCTTTCATCCCCCATTCGGTTCCGTTTTATCATTTAAATACTATGATCTGTATCAATTTTGCGATACTTACCAAGTGCTTTATAAAATACTGGCACGAAAATAAGTGTTAACAGTGTTGATGTTGTTAGTCCACCAATTACGGTGATTGCAAGACCTTTGGAAATAAGGCCAGATGCAGAGTTCGATAATGCTAGTGGTGTTAAAGCAAATATTGTTGCAAGTGCTGTCATCAGAATAGGACGTAAGCGTGTTGTTGATGCTTCCACAATCGCTTCGGTTAATTCGATACCTTCCTTACGATTTGCCTCCACTCGGTCTAATAAAACAACGGCGTTTGTTACAACTATTCCAATCAACATAAGCATCCCGATCATCGCACTCATTGATAACGTTTGTCCTCCGATAAGCAATCCAGCTAAGGAGCCAATTGGCACGAAGATGAGCGAGGAGAGAATGACGATTGGTGTAATAATACCACCGAACGTAATACTTAATACTAAGAATACTAGACCTACTGCCGCTCCCATTGCTAAGCCTAGATCAGAGAAACCTTCTGTAATCATTTCAAGACCACCAGATAGATCTACTTCTACATCATTTGGTAGAGATAATGCATCTAAGTCCTCTTGGATCTCGCTAGAAATTTTCGCCGTATCTTCCCCTTTTATAGTTGCAGATACCGTGCTCGCTGTTTCCCCGTCTTGGTGTTTGATAGCTGCAGGAACTTGCACTTCATTAATCGTAGCAATTTCCTCTAGACGTTTTTCCCCTTCAACAGTTTTTACTGTGAAGTCTTGCAGGTCTTCTTTGGAATTAAATTGCTCATCAAACGTTAATTCCATTTCCCATTCTTTATCTTCAAGCGTAACGGTTCCACCATCCACACTGTGCAGACGTTCTTGAATCGGTTGCATTAACTGGAATGGGCTTACATTTAATTCTTCGCCCTCATCGTTCATAACAATTTGATATTTCGTTTTTGTATCTTCCATATCATTTGTAATGTTTTTAACTCGATTGTCTTCTTGTAAAAGGTTCTCAATTTGGGTAGAAGCTTGATCGAGATTATCTAAATTATCACTGTACAGATTGATATCAATACTATTCCCAGATGGAGGCCCATCTTGTTGAATCTCTGTCGCTTTGACTGTTGCTTCGTCATATTCGTCTTGTGCCATCTCTTCTATTTGTTGTTCATACGTTGGCATGGCATCATCAATGGATATATCTTCTTTTAGTTCAATAAAGAAGCGCGCTACATTCTCATTCGTATTCGCTACAGTACCAGGCATTTGTTGTTGGCTAGCGAAACCAATCGAGACTTGATTGTAGTTAATGTCCTCTTCATCTGAGAGTTCTTCTTCTATTTTCTCCGCTACTTCACTCGTGTCTTGTAAGGTCACATCTTTAGGAAGCGTCATTTCAACTTCAAACGTCTCACTTCCTTCTGTAGGTAAAAAGGATACTCCTAATGCGGGAACAAGGGAGAAGGAACCAAATAACAACACAATGGATGATACGAATACGATCCATTTACGCTTTAAGGACCCTCTCAAGAAGCGCTCATACCAAGAATTCCCTCTCACTTTACCTGATTTATGCGTCACGTTTGTAAAGAAGAATTTACCTAATACAGGAATGAGCATAACAGCTACAATAAGGGAAATCGAAACAGAAAATACTACAGCTAAACTAAATGGTCTAAAGAACTCGCCTAGGATACCACTGACAAACATGAGTGGTAAGAATACAATGATGGTTGCAATGGTAGATGAAGCGATGGCACCCATTACTTCTTTTGTCGCCTTGAAAACAAGTTCTCGTTGCTTCATTTCTGGGTATTGTTGCTTCCACCTATAAATGTTTTCAATAACAACGATACTGTCATCGACTATTCGACCTACCGCTACTGCTAACCCACCTAAAGTCATAATGTTTAAGGTGTAACCGAATTGCTCCAGTAATGCAATCGTTCCAAAAATGGAAATCGGCAAGGAAAGAATTGCGATGAACG
The DNA here is from genome assembly GCF_000770635.1 of Pontibacillus yanchengensis Y32. Classification (GTDB taxonomy): domain Bacteria; phylum Bacillota; class Bacilli; order Bacillales; family BH030062; genus Pontibacillus; species Pontibacillus yanchengensis. The sequence goes on along the minus strand of NZ_AVBF01000023.1, from coordinate 7,545 downwards.
TTGCACGAATGTTACGTAAGAATAACAAAATTACAACGACAGTGAATAACGCTCCAAATCCACCTTCTTTAAGTAAGGCAGATATCGATTTATTTACTTCTTTACCTTGGTCTAATACGGTATAAAGCTCATACTCGTTTTCTTCTACAGTTTCGTTTAGATATGTTTTTACTTCATCTGCCACCGCAGCTGTGTTAGCTTCTTGTGATTTAATCACTTCCAACAGAATACTATCTTCTCCATTAAATCTGGAGATTTCCGTACGAGTAGTATCTTTTTTCACTTCTGCAATGTCAGATAACACAATAGCTTGTGGCCCTGCTTGAGCCCCAGGAGATTGGCTTTCACCTGATGGAGCCTGTTGTTGTGCTCCACCTTGTTGAGGAGGACCTTGACTCTGGGCTTGTTGAGATGGACCACTTTGACTTGCCCCAGCTGCTCCTTGTGTAATTGGGATTTCAATTTGTCTTATAGCATCTAAATCATCTATGTTACCTTTTATCTCAACAGGAATAGAGGTTCCTTCTTGACTAAGTGTACCTGTTGGTAACTTATATTCAGATTGCTGAATAGCATCTTTAATAGTAGAAAGGGAAAGCCCATATGAGGAAGCTTCGTCTTCATTAACTTCGATAGTAATATTCGTGTCCTGTTTACCAGTTAATTCTACACTTGACACCCCTTCGATGCTCTCCAGCTTAGGGACAATGTTCGTCTCCATATCATCTTGAAGTTTCGACAAATCTTCTGCAGATAACGCTGCCTGATAAATAGGGGTTGAATTTATGGATAAAGCCTGTACGTTTGGGTCTACATCATCAGGTAAAGTAACTTTGTTTACAGCAGACTCTACATCAGACTGCGCTTCTTCAATATCCTCACCGAATGGATAGGTAATGGTAATAATAGAAACATTTTCTTTTGATGTACTCGAAATGGAATCATACCCCTCTAAATTGAGAAGCGCCTCCTCCATTGGTGTAGTCACATTTTCCTCCACATCCTCTGTTGAAGCATTCGGATAAACGGTTTGAACCGTCATAACAGGGAACGTTACATCCGGAAATGTTTCCACTTTAATTTTATTCGTAGCAATCACACCACTAACTACGACTAATAAAGTTAAAATGATAATTGCAATGGTATTCTTTAAGCTGAATTTAGTAATCCAATTCATTGTGTAAATTGACTCCCTTCAAAATGTATCTAGCATAACTATATCTATGTTTTATGAACTGAATATGAACAAAAGCGCAAGCGCCCTACTAGCGACGTATATGCTGCGGCCCACACGATGTGGGTTGGTTCGATGTTGCTGCATGATGCAGCGAGTTTAATCGAACCTCCTTCTACCCAGAACTCCCCTGCCCCCCTTAGAAGATAAAGGCAGCACGAAGTACGATGGGATCTTTACTTATCTTAGGAGGCGAAGGAACCATGAAAGTATATTCAACACTACGACTGAAAGCAGAAAAAGACTTAGCTTTGACTCAATACTCAATCTTTCCACTCAATGGTCTTTGGAAGATGCACATGGAATGTGGCACCTTCTCCAGGTTCGCTTTCAATGGAAATCCAACCGTGATGAAGAAGCACAATCTTCTGAGCAATTGACAATCCCAACCCATTACCACCTTTATTTCTAGACCTTGACTTATCTACTTTATAAAAGCGTTCAAATACACGGAATTGCTCTTCCTCTGAAATACCAATCCCACTATCCGTTATAGATACGACAATCTTTTCATCAAAAGATTTTGTAGAAATGTAAATCTCTCCTTTAAATGGAGTGTATCGAATAGCATTGGTTAATAAGTTTATCCAAACTTGTTCAAGTTGATCCTGATCGCCCTTAAACGTTGTGTCTTCAATATCGATATGAACATCTTGCTCCTTAGCTGACCATTGAGGTTCTAGAGAAGCAACCACTCGTCTAAGTTGTTCATCTAGCGCATAATCAATTGGATGAAATGGAGGGTGATCTGTATCTAGGGTTGCAAGCTTTAATAAATTTTGACTCAATGAGGACAGCCTTTTACTCTCATGCTCGATAATAGACAAATACTCTTTTCTTTCTTGTTCGTCTTGAATGACATCATCCTTTAAAGCCTTTGCAAACCCTTGAATCGACGTCAATGGAGACTGAATTTCATGGGATACGTTTGAAACAAATTGCTGTCTCATATCATCTAGCTCATCCAACCCATGAACCATATGATTAAAACTCCTTGTTAAATCTCCTAGTTCATCTTTCCTCTTCGTTTCAATGGCAACATCAAAATTTCCCTTGGCGACTTGTTTGGTTGAATAAGTAAGCTTCTTAATTGGTCGAATGGTCCACCTTGTTGTAATAATAAAAATAATGCTCCCAAGCACTAGTATAGTAGAGAACAATATGAGCATTACTTTTCGAAAATCCTTAAAGAAAAACGTGAAATCAGGGCGAATAAACATAGCATAGGAACTTCCTTGCATTTCAAATGGCAAACCAACAACGCTTCTTGGTGGAATGCTCTTATGTTTATACACTCCGCCATTTATAACTTTATTAATGGTTTCTTGTGAAAGATTCCAACTTGACGGTTTATTTTCATATATAAGCGATTTATTATTTTCTCGATAAACAAGCACATCAAAACTGAATGAGGACATCGCATCTAGATATGTATCAACTTCCATATTAGGACTACTTTTATAAAGTTGTATGAAATCCTTCCCAACCTGTTCCATTCGGTTTTGTATCCGTTCTGACACTTGATATTCATAAATCTTCCCAGAGATTAAAAAGGATATAAATAGACTAATAAGGACTGCTCCTAAAAAGGTAACAACAATTTGCACGTATAAACTTTTCATAAATTTCCTACCTCAAGCCGATAACCTAGGCCTCTAATCGTCTTCACCTCAACTGTTGCATGTGCCCTTTTTAATTTTTCACGAACACGTTTTACATGAACATCTACTGTACGATCATCACCTTCATAATCCAATCCCCATATTTTTTCAATCAATTGATTTCTTGTGAAAATTTGCTCGGGGTAGCTGGCAAACGTGAATAGAAGTTCAAATTCCTTTAATGCTAAATTCATTTTCTGGCCATTTACTAGAGCTTCTTTATTCAGGGAGAACATGGTTATATTCCCCAATGCAACTTCATTTGAAGATTGGACCTTGTAGCGCCTAAGAAGTGCCTTCACTCTCATCATCAATTCCATTGGTTCAAAAGGTTTTACAACATAATCATCTGTCCCTAATTCAAAGCCTTTTATCTTATCGTGGGTTTCCCCCTTCGCTGTTAACATAAGAACAGGAATTTCATAATATTGCCTTATCTCTCGGCACAATTCGTACCCATCTACCTTAGGCATCATAATATCTATAATAGCTAAATCAACCTGTTCTTGCTCAAGCGCTTGCATAGCTTTCTCTCCATCGGAAGCTTGAACCACTTCATATCCTTCATTTTTTATGTACAATGCGACAAGCCGCACAATATTTGGATCATCGTCAGCTATCAAAATTCGAATCATGCACATGTTCTCCTTTACTTAAATTTCGATTCATCTCCTATAGGACACTCTAATTGTATGTCTCTCTTCTCCCGCTCATATATCGGAAGATAAACCTCTTTAGTTAATATACAATTCATTCTATGGTAAAACGACTGCGTTTCAATAGATGGATGAGCTCCTATGTATAATTTTTGAGCACCTTTTCGTTTAGCAACTTCCCTAACTTCATGAAATAGTGCCTCTCCAATCCCATGTCCTCTTGCTTCTCGTGTTACATGCAAATAAGAAAGCTCACAATATCGACTGGTTGCTCCAAAGATATAGGGTTCCAGTACAGCAAATCCTACAACCCGATTATAATCAAAGGCAACAATAACTGATCCACTATAGTTTATTGTTCGAACAAAGTGATCTACAATACTCCGCTTCTGGTCTAGTGTCCATTCATCTTCAAAATCATCATCTCTTTCACGTAACATTCCATCACATTGAACAAGTACACGATGTGTTTCTTGTTTTCGATTAAAATTATCAAGCATGGTTGAGGTTATATCATTTCGATTCAAGTTTCGAATATTGAACACGTTAAACAGTCCCTCTTCCTTTAAATTCTAACCTGTTTTATCTTAACACAAAGGACACTAATGATATGAAACGAGCACTCCACCTAAAAATTGTAATTTATTACGACTGGACTTTAAAAGAATTAGAATTAGCAATCATTTTTTTTAGAAAGTAAATAAAACCTCCTTTTTAGTTATACACAAGCGTTGTATCTTAGGACAATAAAACAAAAAAGTGGTACCAGTTTCATACTGATACCACCCCTTCTCTATCATTCACTTTCATTCATAGCTTCTTCAACACGTTGTTCAAGGTCAGCAAATGACTCTCCTTCAAACACTTTTCCATTCACAATTGTTGTAGGTGTTGATTGCACACCTAGGCTTTGTGCCATGTTTTTGTCTGTTTGCACTGCGTCTTTCATTCCGTCATCATAAGCAGTTACAACTTTATCAATACTTGCTTCATCGTCAACTACATCTTGTAATGCCTGCTTAAAGAAGTCTTTGTTGTAATCTACTAATGAAGCATCCTCTGGCTGAATTTCAAATAAATGCTTATGAAAGTCCCAGAATGTATCTTTACCAAGTTCCTGATACACAGCTTCAGCAAATTGAGCTGCTCGCTCAGATCCTTGTCCAATAACAGGATAATTCATAAAGTAGAACTTCGCTTTTCCTGTATCAACGAAAGCTTCTTTTATTTTTGGAACTAAACTTTGTTCAAATGTCTTACAATGAGGACATAAATAATCACCAAATTCAATAATCTCAACAGGAGCTGATTCTTCTCCCATGTACGGTTGATTTTCATAGCTCAAGTCTGTTTCACCACTACTTGAACCACCTTCATCTCCACCTAATTGACGATCTAGTACAACAATTAACACTGCTCCTGCTAATATGATGCCTATCATCCAATAAATCCATGCGTTGCTCCCTTTTTGCTTCGTTGCCGCCATGAAACCACCCTTTATAATAAAGTGCTAGTTCATTACACTATGTATGTTTTGCCTAGCCTTAAGATGTACCTATTATAGATATAGTTCTTTCCTTCAGTCAAGAAGAGTGCGCTTGTAAGAAATCTTCCTTTAGATAGAATTTTTACACGAACTTAACACACAGTTTTCGACTCTATGAATAAAATAGAAATAGCATCGCATATTGTATATTGAGGTGAAAACATGTTTGAAAACCCGTATTTTTATAATCAAACGAATCAAAACATGTCTATTGAGGATGTACAAGAACGGATAAAAAAGTTTGTGGAACATGACCCGTCTGCCTCTTATCGCCTATCACTAGGCTCCGATTCACATGTACATCGCGATTATACTCGATTTATTACAGCCATTCATATCCACAGAATAGGAAAAGGTGCGTGGGGCTGCTTACGGAATCATACTGTACGCAGACCAATTACTAGCCTTAAAGAAAAAATCTCCACCGAAACCTGGCTTAGTCAAGACATTGCCTTTTACTTCACCCCCGAATACTTAGAGGAAATAGCCGAAATTCTTCTACCCTATGAACAAAAAGGCGCTTCCTTCTCGTTTGAAATCCATCTCGACATAGGACACAAAGGGTTAACAAGACATCTCATTTCCGATATGACCCAGCGCATTGATCAAATGGGAATTGACGTAAAAATAAAGCCAGATGCATATGCTGCGTCCAGTTATGCGAATCGATATACAAAGTAAGTGGTTTGTGCTATAAAAAATGGGCTTCTCCAGTAGAACTCCATTTTTTAGTTCGCTCAGCAAAATTTCCTATCTTAACTCTATTCAGAGGTCGTTGTCTCGTTACCTTCCAACTTTTCTATCCTCTCTTCCAATCTAGATAATTTTGCACGCACCTCCAAAAAAGCACCAAAACCAAGAAATACTAAAAACAAAATGATTCCTGTTAAAATTCCTGTCAAAACCAAGTCTCCTTTAAGAACAAAAGCGCAAGCGCCCGTTTAGCGACGTACAAACTGTCGTAAGGAAGTTCGATTAAGACCGCTGCCTCACGCAGCAACATCGAACCAACCCACGTCGTGTGGGCCGAAAGGAAACACGAAGAGCGCAAGCGATTCGATGTTGACTTATCGTAAGGAGGTGCAGGAAGTTTGCTAGTCGCTGGGCGCTGGAGCTGGACGTGGCCGCATCACTTTTATTAGTTATACACAAGCGTTAAAATTTATAAATTCCTAAACGAAAAATGTATATCCATATTATGGTGCATCTTGTAGATTGGAACAACCCTATGGATAGCAAAACAACAATTGTGAAAGCGTTCACAAAAGCGTCACAATTTTACCGTTGATTCCGCCAAAAACGTGCTATACTAAAGATGTAAAGAAGATAACAAAAAAAGAAAAAAGCACCAAACAACTTAGGTGGCTCAACCATTCGAGTTCGTTCCTAAAAAAACGAACCCCGATGATGGTCAAGGATAGGGAACACCTCCTGTGTAGAGGAAGATTTACTTGTAGCCCATATCAGCGACCGTAGAGGAAAAGGTTGAAGATTACCAAAACAGACCCAAACGAACACTAAAACATCTAGTCTGTTGAATGTTAAGCTTCCATTCAACAAGCAGGGGCAAGAAATGAATATGCTCAAGCATTCGATCTCCCCTCCAATTCGAGAATGCGACTTACTTCGGATTAGGAATAAATCAAGTTCATTGCTCCCTGTACAAAGATTCATGATGAAAAGTCAGTACCCACCACACCTACACTAGAAATAGTGAAAGGGTATATGACACGATACTCGTAGGCTCAAGATTAAGAATCAAGATGGACACATTCTAAGACAGCTTCAACAACCATGTAACATCAGTACTACGCTTTCTGGATTGAGAAAGAGTTGTTAACGTACTATCAACCAAGAAGCTTTAACCTGACTAACATGCTCTGTTGTAACGATTAGCTAAAGTTCATGTTTATAGACGTTGGTAAAAATGGTCTCCAGTACGATGTTGCTACCGACGCGAGAAGGATGTAATCGAACCTTAATCATCTTTAAACTCCACCAGAAATGGCGAGATAAAGGAAACAGGAAAACCATGTTTCATTCGATATCACCTTATCGTCCAGAGTTTAGAAAAGCACATTTGTAGCTGGAAGCTAGACATCTCTATAAACACATCTTATGTCTTTGCTAATTAGAAAATGGTTTATAACATTCACGAAGGTGGTTAGGAACCTATTACAAAGCGAATTGTCCCATGTTGTTTCGCCCATAACAAGGACCCAAAATATGACTTAACCAATGAACGATCAGTAATTAGGGAACGAATTCCCCAAAGAGTCGTCCGTTAGATGTCACTTTTAGAATCGCTGTTCAGGATGATTCTAAATGGTTGGGCTACCTAAGTTGTTTGCCACTCCCCTCTTTCTCCTCAGGAAAGAGGGCTTTTTTATAAGCTTTAGGAACAAAAGCGCAAGCGCCCTGCTAGCGACGTATATGCTGCGGCCCACA
>NZ_AVBF01000022.1 GCF_000770635.1 Pontibacillus yanchengensis Y32 | reverse complement strand
AATTTTGAATATATTATATATTTTTACATCCATGCAAGGCTAGTGGGTCAGGCACCATTTTTTTGTGCTTTATTTATTTCTCTACGTGTCTTTCATATGTAAGGTAAGCGTAGATTCTAAATCCTATTGGGATGAGTGCTAGCAATGAAGCGGCTTTTGATCCTCCATCGGCTATAAGTAGCCAGAGTAATCCTATAATAATGGCGAAAATGAAGGTTATATTTCCAGAAAAACCATTAAGGGGCTGGTTATCTAAGAAAAATGTCTTTGCACCCTTTAAGTCCTTCGCATAACAAGCTTCATGGTAGGGAACCACCTCAACAACCATTAGGGCAGTAACTAGATCATCTCGAACTGTAATTTCTTGATTACATTTATCACAATAGATTGGTTTTGACACAGGAAGCACCTCTTTCCTTCTTAATAAGTCTTTACGAAAAGAAACATGAAACGTTTCAATGTATTATCTGATTCTATTGTGGAGTTTGATATAGTAGTGTTAGAAGAAAAATGTGGAAAGTAAGGAGGCTAGGAAATGAAATTCTTTTCTGACGAAATACGCAACAGAGTTCGAGATGATGCTCTAGCCATGGAAGACCGGGGAAATCTTGCGCCTGATGTCCTGGAATATATTTATGATCAGGGATTGTTTAAGCTGTTAGTACCGGAACAATTTGGTGGCCACATGACCACATTACCCAAAGCTACCGAAATCTATGAAGAAGCCTCTTTTATAGAGGGGAATTTTGGTTGGTTAATTGGCATTTGTTCAGGGGGAGGCTTTATTACGAAGTTATTACCAGAGCGTGTGTATCGTGAAAAGTTCTCCGATCGAGAAGCTGTTATTTCTGGAAGTGGCTATCCTAGTGGCACTGCTAGATCAGTAGATGGTGGGTATGTTGTGAATGGGGAGTGGAAGTATTGCAGTGGATCTTCTTTCGCTACATTGTTTACGGTGAACGCGATGATTGAGCATGAGGATGGAAAAGATGCTGAAATGCGTACCTTTGTTTTTGAGCGAGACCAGGTTGAGTTGTTAGGTGATTGGAACGCGACTGGTATGAAAGCAACAAACAGTCAAACAATTCGAGTAAAGGATGCGTTTGTTCCAGAGGATAGGGCGTTGCTCTTTAGTATGGAAGCTACCCTTTATGATGAGCCGTTTTATTCGTATCCTTTTTTGCAATTTGCTAAGGTGCAGTTTGCTGCAGTGGCTTTGGGAATTGGTCAACATTTTCTAGAAGAATGTAAGAAGCTAGCAGAGAAGCAAAAACAAGAATGGGAAAAAGGGGAGAAATACGCATTCACTTTAGAAAAAATCCAACAAGCTGAAATAGACTTACATAAGGCTCGAACTCAATTTTATGAAGTGGTCAACTATTCATGGAATGCCCATGTTAGCGGAGAACATTTTACAGATGAACAACTCTCGGAGATTAGTATTGTCTGTGAAGATGCAGCATCTGAAAGTTTACGAGCAGCTCAATCTGTTTTTCCATACTTAGGGATTACAGCTGTGTTGGAAGACAATCTGGTCAATAAAACGTGGCGAGATTTACAAACAGCTTGCCAACATGGATTAATTGTGTCGTTTAGATAACAAAAAAGTTGCCAAAAAAGGTGCCAGACCCCCACTGCGGTGTTGCGTTAAAGCAGTGGGGGTCTGGCACTTTTCTCTGGCATTTTTTATCTATCTGGCATGATTGTGACAATTTGCTGGATGCGTACAAAAAAGGTGGAGTCACCTGCAGTAAGAACAATATGATCAGGTTTTACTTCTATAAGTTTGCCACGAATAGTGTCTTTGGTTGTTTCTACGATTAAGACGTTGCCGACTACGGATTGTAACGTTTGGACAACATAAGGGTCCACTAATGTCATGTATTGGGTATTCATTTGCTGGTGTACACGTTGATCTTGATAAGGGTAATACATAGAAATTACCTCCCATTTTAAAGTCTTTATACTCTATGATGAATGACTATTTTTTGTTTGGGCGGAACATTGCTTTACAATAAAAGTCGCATCGCTACATCGAGATAATAAACAACATGCTATTTTGTATGATAAGATTTAAGAAAAGGGTTACTCGTGTAGCCTGTGTCTTAGTTAGAAAATTGTTATGAAGGAGTAAGAAGCTATGGATGATCCGAATCAATTGGATAGAGCTCAACTCAAATATGTAAAACAAGAAATGACACGGTTTATGATGTCTTATAAATTTGCAGTGGATCAAATTACGACGAAGGTGGATATTCTGAAACAGGAGTTTCAATATATCCATGATTACAACCCCATCGAACAAATCAACTCACGAGTGAAATCCCCGGAAAGCATCTTCAAAAAAGCAAAGCGCAAAGGTATTGAACTTTCTTTAGATAGTATTAAGGAACACATTACAGATATAGCTGGTGTAAGGATATCGTGTTCGTTTATTTCAGATATCTATCGACTGCGAGATATGATTGAAGGTCAAAAGGATATCGATGTAATCGATTCGAAGGATTATATCGAATATCCTAAGCCGAATGGGTATCAGAGCTTACACCTAATTCTTACCGTGCCGGTATTTATGTCTGATCGGGAAGAAAAGGTATATGTAGAAGTTCAGATTCGTACGATAGCAATGGACTTTTGGGCTAGTTTAGAACACAAAATCTACTACAAATATGAATATGAAATTCCTAAACGTTTATTAGACGACTTAAAAGAAGCGGCAGAATCGGCTGCAGAATTAGACCGTAAAATGGAAGCGCTGCACAAGGAAATCGGAGACCTTAAGCGAGATTATGATGATGACGAAGAGGATCTAAAGAATATGTTAATTAGCAAGGATAACTTTAAAATTCCGATGGATTTATTACTATCAATGGTAAATCCAGATGAATCAAATGAATAAATTTCAGGTGCCTGACCCCCGCCAGAGTAACGCATTAAAGCGGTGGGGGTCAGGCACCTGATTATTTTTTTTTGAGAAATCTGAAACGTTCAGCTACCCTTTTTCGGTACATAATAGTGTAATCATCCATATCTTCCATATCATTACCAATTGTGAGAAAATGGATGAAGTTCGGAAATTATATAGGGAGGCTTTTTATGCTAGAGGGAGCAGCAGTTGTCATTATTTTATCTATTCTAGGAGCTTTACTTGTTATTGGGGGAATTGCGACATTTATTATATTCCGCATTCGCTACAAGACAGCAAGTTCCAACGAAGCACTTATCGTAACAGGACCAAAGCTTGGAGATCCGGAAACAGAGAACAACGTTTTTGAGGATGAAAATGGACGTTCCATGAAAATTATTCGAGGTGGCGGTTATCGTCTGCGTATGTTCCAGACGGCAACACCAATTGACCTGACATCATTCCAGCTACAGGTCAATTCTGAGAAAGCTTACACGAAGGAAGGTATTCCTGTCCGAGTGGCAAGTACAGCTGTAATCAGTATCGGTAGTGACCTGGAGATTATGGCAAACTTTGCGGAGAAATTTCTAGGAAAAGCACAAAAGGAACGTGAATCAGAGTTAAAAGATGTGTTGAATGGTCATTTACGTTCCATCATTGCGTCACTTCCAATCGAGAAAGTGTACAACGACTTTAAAGAAGTAAACACTCAGGTAAAAAATATTGCCGAAGCTGATTTGAAAGGCATGGGTTTTGAAATAACCTCTTTTGCCTTGAATGATGTGGAGGACGTGGACGAAGAAAATGGCTACATAGATGCCCTTGGTCGTCCGCATATTGCAGAGGTTCAGAAAAACGCTGATAAGGCTGAGTCAGATGCGAAGAAGGAAACGCGCATCTATCAGGCGAAGAACGATCAGGAAGCTCAAAACGAGGAAAACCGTCGTCAGACAGAAGTGGCGGAATCTCGTAAAGAGAAAGACATTAAAGAAGCAGAATTCCAAAAAGAAACAAACCGTGCTAATGCAAATGCAGAGCAGGCTGGCGAAATTGAACGTCAAAAGCTTAATCAGCAGATTAAGGAAGAAGAACTTAAAGTTCAATATATCGAAAAGCAGCGTGCAGTTGAACTAGAAGAAGAAGAAAATAAACGTCGTCGCTCCATTGCTGACGCTCAAGCCTATGAAACAACGAAGAAGGCACAGGCTGAAGCGGATCAAGAGCGTATTAAAGGTGAATCAGAAGCAGAAGTTATCCGTCAGCGTGGTATTGCAGAAGCGGAATCCAAAGAACGCATGGCCAAAGCGATGGAGAACTACGGGGAAGCAGCAATTATGGAAATGCTTATCAACGTATTGCCTGACTATGCCGAGAAAGTATCTGCACCTATTTCTCAAATTAAAGATATGAAGGTTATTGATATGGGTGGCTCAGATTCTAAAGGCGGTTCCGCAAAAGTCGCAAACAGCGTTACTTCTACTATGCTAGGCATTCAGGAATCCCTTAAAGAAACAACAGGTATGGATCTTAAGGCATTGATTGAAAGCTATGTATCTCGTGGGAACGTAAATAACTTCTCCCTAGATACAGAAAAGCAATACCAAGAGACATCCGCGACAACAGAGACAGACTATGCTCAGACGAATGAAAATCAACAAAACAGTACAGCTGAATATGAGCAAGAAGCTCAACCTGAAGAAGAGCAAGAGCAGACATCTGAAGAGGAGTCAAAAGAAAAACAGACTAACCAGCAATCAGATGATCAAGCAAACTCATAAACGTAAGTGAATCCCCACATCCTTTAGGATGTGGGTTTTTTTGTGTAGTAGCACACTACAGCAGTGGGGGACTGGCACCTTAAATCTCGGCACCTTATATTAAGCACAAAAAAGCTCTAGCGACTATGCTAGAGCTTTTCATATTATTCTATTAAACTCTTACTAGCTCATACTCTTCCTCTTCATCCCAATAGGTACAACCTTCAAAAAACGCATCTTCAATACAAGATTGGATAATCTCAGGTAATTGGGTTGGAATCATTTCAGCGTCCATGATTTCGATTCTCATTCCACCAACAAGACCTTTAAAGATAGCTTTTTGGTCTTTGTTAACGTATAAGCGACCAATTTCTTGTTGAATGTTGAGTGAATTGTGCTGGGAGTAAAATACAATCAACCCAGTGATAAAAGAGTTACGGCTTTCATGTAGGGCGATTTTTTTCCAATTGGTTGTTTCATTTAAGGCTTCCATACCTGCTTCTGTTATTAATTCAGGATCTCGAAGTACAGACACGTCATCATACTTACTAATACCAAATAAACTGTTGTAGGCAGCAACGGTGATGTGTTTCTCTTCCATCGACAGAATGACATCTTCTTGCTCTAAAAACACTTGGCTTACATAGTCTTTCATCATGTCAAATACTTCTTGGGTGTTTTGCTCAATACTGTTTTCCAATTCAAAGACAGCCTTCTTTTCATCAAGCAAATCACGTATTTCCACTTTTTTATACACCCTCCTAAATTATGATTCATGGTATGTATTTCCAAAATTCGGATAAATAAAACGCTTTTCTCACTTTTTTTATAATAATAGTAGATTCTTCATAGGAATCTTTTAATTATGTAGTAGATAATCACTAGAGGGTGCCAGACCCCCATTCTGATAATATGGTAAAGCTGTACAGAGGTGGGGGTCTGGCACCGGATGTTGGCACCGGATGTGGGGGAGCGGGTATATGCGCAAGGCAATATTTTTGGTTGCAAATATTTTGCTCACGAAATAAGAGTGTATATGCTTTCTGCTAATATGTAGAAATATTTCTATAAATTAGGAAGTTACTAATTTGGTGCGTGATTGAGGGGTTTAGAAGGGGGAGTATTTGACTTTTAAAGGAGAATTCCTTTCCTATAAGGGAATTATATTACAATAACGTAAAAACAATGTAACGAATGAAATACAAATGTTTACTCATTGTTATTGAAGTATTAGCTGTGAGTGTTAAAGTGGTCAATGTGAAATTAACAGAGAGCTCATTAAAAAATCCAAATTCTTGAGTAATCAATTCGCCAAGGAGGCTGAACACCATGAAAAAAACAATTCTTTCAGTAGCAGCAGTCGCAACGATTTCGGTAGGAACTACAGTAACAGCAAGCGCTGAGGATGTTGTAGTAGACAAAGGTGATACGTTATGGGGAATCTCTCAGGATTATGGAGTTTCCGTAAATGATATAAAAGACATAAATGGTCTTTCATCAAATACAATTTATCCAAGTCAAACATTGACTGTAAACAATAGAGAAGAAAATACTACAAGTGAAGCAACAACAACAACAACATCAACAAACGGAACTCACACTGTTCAATCCGGAGATACGTTATGGAGTATTGCTAATGCAAATGGCGTAAGTGTAGGTTCCCTTAAAGCGTGGAACAACTTAAGCTCAAACACAATAGTTGTTGGACAAGAACTAGCAGTAAATGGTTCAGCTTCAGCAGAGGTTGAGCAAGTAGAAAGCAACACATCTAGTAATCAAACAGAAACAAAAACAATTAATAACAACAGTAGTGCAGAACAACAAGAAGACAATAACGTAGCTAAAACAATTAACGTAGAAGCTACAGCTTATACTGCTTATTGCTCAGGATGTTCAGGTGTAACAAGTACAGGCATTGACTTGCGTGCAAATCCTAATCGTAAAGTGATTGCTGTAGACCCTGATGTAATCCCATTAGGTTCTGAAGTGTATGTAGAAGGATACGGTAAAGCAATCGCTGGTGACATCGGTGGCGCAATCCAAGGTAACCGTATCGACGTATTCATTCCAAACCAATCTGATGCACTAGCATTTGGACGCAAAAATGTAGAAGTAACTGTATATGAATAAACACCATTTACTAGAGGCGATTTCTATCAAGAAATCGTCTTTTTTTTCGTATACCATCCTCTTATAAGGTTAAAACTCATTAGAAAAAATCTATTATATTTCATATCTACTCCTAATATAGTACAAATAAGGAGGGATGGTATGATGGATGGTAAGCTAAGTAGACAAATAATCAATTTGCTAGATGAAAGCGAATTGAACATCTTTCTAATCAAAATGCAATCCTACCTATATGAAACTTCCACCAGCCCTAAATCGTATGAAAAGATATCATTCACCGATATACCACATATTGATCAAAAATTTCATCAACTAACACGCAAAGAAAGACGACTACTACGCGTGAAAATACACAGTTTCATCCTAAGGTTAGATGAGGTGAAGAAGGTTCCATTCCCTTCACCTTTTGTGAATGGGGTCATCGCATCTATCTTGCTTTTGTTACTAGGTGGAGTAATGAAAAATCCTACCCTTTATCCTGTGTGGATGATCACTCTAATTGCAACGTGTTTTGTAATTGTCATACCAGCCGTTTCATGGATGAACCTACATTATTCGGGTAAGGATGTAGAAAAGAAAGAAATCCTTACCGTACTAGCTAGTTTACTAGAGGAGACAAACTGAAAAATTTAAGTATATCGACAAATTACGACATAACCTTTCTTTGTCATGTGGTAACTTTTGGATGAAGTATTTTAAAGGGAGTTAGGTTGAAGTCGAATGAAAACAACTGGAATAGTTGCAATTCTTCTAATTGTGGGAGTGTTGCTTTTTACATTAGTAGATGGAGAGATGCTTGATGGGGAAGTTGGCTCTGAAGATCTAGTAACAATGAAAAGTTCCCCTGATGCTGAACATACTACAGTTGAAACAAGTCGAAATAACTCATCAGCTGTGTTAATCGATGCCCCTCATATTCAACAGCTGCCAGAATTACCAAGAGGGTGCGAGGTAACCTCTTTATCTATGATGCTTCAACATGCAGGCGTCGATGTCGATAAAATGACGCTTGCAAAGGAAGTGAAAAAGGTGCCTTATCAAGAGAATGGGTTGTATGGGAATCCTAACGAAGGATTTGTCGGTAACATGTACACATATGATGAGCCTGGTTTATCTGTATATCATGAACCGTTAGAAGAACTTGCAAATCAATACATGCCAAATCAAGTCAAGAATCTAACCGGAAGCAATCTAGATGAAATAAAAGAATCTTTATCTAATGAATCTCCTGTACTTGTCATTTTGGCCAGCACGTATGATGAAGTACCGGAAGAAACCTGGGAAACCTGGGAAACCAAAAATGGTACGATCCAAGTTTCAAGAAAAATTCATTCCGTTCTCGTAACCGGTTTTAATAAGCACTCTGTTTTTATCAATGATCCGTTACACCCAACGAAGAACCGTCCCATTGATATTGAAAATTTCAAAACAGCTTGGGAAGAGTTCGGCAATCAAGCGATTGCATTGGCTAGTGTTGATCAGTAATGAGGAGTAGTAGAGAATGAACAAGATGGTATTGGGATTATTATTTGTAATCATTGGTATTGTTTTTTTAATGATATTACTTACACAAAGCCTTCCAATCTTTGGATGGATTATATTACTAGTTGTTAGTGTTATTGCGAACATTTCAGGAACAACAATCCTAATTCGATATATTCAAAACAATCAACAAAACACATAATTGTTGGAAAGCGGCCTAATACTTCATGGTCGCTTTTACTATGTTTCGATTTTACACACAAGGGAGGGGTATGATGAAACGAAAAGTGCTAGCTTTGTTGCTTGCTTTTTCACTAGTCGCTATACTAACGGGTTGTGCAGATGGTACAGCGCATGTGTATGTAAATAAAGATGGTTCGATGGATGTAAATGTGGACTTTATTCTTCCTCAGCAAGCACAAATGGTTATTAATGAAAGTATGGAAAATCGTATGAAAGAAGCTTTTCAAGAACAAGGGTTTTCATTTGAAAAGCAACCATCAGATGAAGGGTTGCATTATCATGCTGAGCAATCATTAACCGCCGAGGAGCTGCAAAACCATTCTAATAGTGAAAATGAATTTATTTCATTAGAGGAGAAAGATCAATTCTTTACAACTACATATACTGTTGATGGAGAAGTGAACTTAGCGAAGTCGTATGAATCTATGCTTGAAGACATTGATAGCAGTTTGCCTATTGATTTAATGAATACGGTATTAAATCAATTTGATCTAGAGTTTAAATTAACATTACCTATGGATGTAATAGAGGAACATAACGCAACGAAAAAAGATGGGAATACACTAACATGGGACATATCTCTAACAGAAGCGACACCAATCTATTTCAAAGCAACTGTTCCAAATATCAAGAATATTGCTATGGTAGGTGTAGGTTTAATAGTGATACTTGGTTTAGCGATATGGTTGGTAAGACGGAAGAGACGTTCTTAATATAATTAGTAAGATATTATTTAGCGAGGTATCACCATGTACAACTATTATGAAAGACATTTAAGACAATGGGAGAAAATAAGAAAGAAGGGAGTTGTTAACTACTTCTTTCTATATGGAATCGTATTAGGAAGTGCGGGGTACTTTATTATCACCTATATACTAGATGTGTTGTTTAATAACAACTTTCCAGTAATCCCAACTCTGATTTCGGCTATTACTTTTGGTTCCGTATATGGTGGATTATCATGGATTATTTCAGAAAAGAAATATAAAAATTATTGGAAAAGCGAGTATTGAAGGAGGAGAAGGTCAAGTTGAAAAAAATAGTTCTGATGATAATGTTGGTGTTAATACTTGCGTTAGTTGGTTGCGCTACTCCTTCTTCAACAACTTATAAGATATGGTTTGATGCTTCTGCCCAAAATGAAGAATTAATCCAAGCTGCAAAAGAAAGACTAAGGAAAGCTGGTATCGCATATAAACTGGATAAAAACGGAAGTGTGTTCATTCAAGAAAAGGATTTTCAAGATGCTGTTATTTGTTGCTCTTAGCTAAAAGAAAGGAGAATCCCTGTATAGACAGTCTTTATGGACTTCTTGACTCTTTTCACTATAAGTTCAATATCGAAATCGGTTTCTTTTTTTTCAAAAAACTATTGAAAACGGATACATTACATCATATAATCAAGTTAAGTTAAAAAAAGAAACCGGTTTCGAAACTTAAAAATAAACGAAAGAAAGTTAAAAGTTTCTTTTTTTTGAAGAAAGTAGAAACCGGTTTCGTAAAAGTGGAGCCTTAGATTATTGGAATTATGACTATTTAATATTTGGGGGAGGACAAAGAATGAAGAAATTTTATTTATTGATCGTTTTGCTTTTGAGTTCTAGTGTACTTCTGTTTGGGTGTAGTAGTGATCAGGAAGGATCTGCTAGTGACGAAGGTGACGGAGGAAACGAGAAAATTGAGTTGGATTTTTGGGTATTTGGAGCAACAAATTATGAGTCTCTAGCTGAACAGTACCAAGAAGAGAATCCGAACGTTACCATTAATGTTCGTAAGTCTGAGTTAGGTGATCACCACAATAGCTTGTTCACTGCGATCTCTTCTGGAACAGGTGCACCGGATTTGACTATGATTGAAGTTGACCAATTAGATCGTTTCCGTGAAGCGAAAAGTCGTTTTATGAATTTATATGAATTAGGTGCAGGTGATATACAGGACAAGTACTTAGATTGGAAATGGCAGATGGCTGAGGATGGTTCAGGAGACTTCTTATTTGGATTGCCTACTGATATCGGACCGAAAGCGATGTACTATCATACAAAAGTATTTGAGAATGCTGGATTACCGACAGAACCTAAAGAAGTTAGTGATATGATTTCTAACCCTGAAGAATTTAAGGATGCTGCTTCTAAGGTTCTAGAAGCTACAGGAAAGCCAATGGTAGATAGTATGGAAATGGCATTCCGTGCAAATATGGATGCATTGAAGCAAAGTTATTTCAATCGTGATGGTGAACTATTAATCGAAAACGAGGATAACAAAGTAAAAGACGCTTATGATTTTGCTGTTGAACTAAAAGAAAAAGGATATGTTGGTTCCTATGAAATGTGGACACCAGAATGGGCAACGGCATTAAATAAAGGTGAATTTGCTGTAGAAATGGCTCCGGCTTGGTTAAAAGGATACATGACAGAAAACGCACCTGAAGCAAAAGGTGACTGGCGTGTAACCCAACTACCTGACCAGTTCAAAGGTAACTGGGGAGGTTCTTATCTTACTATCCCTAAGGAAACGAAACATGGTGAAGAAGTGTACAAGTTTGCTAAATGGCTAGTTAAACCGGAAAACCAAATGAAATCATTTGCCGAAAGTGGCTTGTTCCCATCAGCACCTTCTGTATATGAAATGGAAGAATTCAAACAGAATTCAGATGAATATTTTGGAGGTCAGAATACCGCTGAAGTATTTGCCGAGGCAGCTCAAGATATACCAGCAGTGTATAAAGGTCCAAAATATGTAACAGTAAATAATGAAGTGTTAACAGCTCTTCAAAATGTTGCACAAGGCGCGGATCCTGAAGAAGAATGGGATGCAGCTGTAAAACGAATCAAAGATGTACTGAAGAGATAGTGTTATATCAAGGGCTGGATGGTCTTCACTATCTAGCCCTTATTGATAGGAGGTTCAGAGAATGGAACTAACCCGAAATAAACAAGAATCCACAGCTCCAAAAAAGCGAAAATTATCTGAACGTAAAAAGGATATGTTATCAGGCTATTTATACATAGCGCCATTCTTCATCATCTTTGGTGTTATTGGCTTATATCCTGCCTTATTTAGTATCGTGCTAGCCTTTAATAAGTGGAGTGGTTTTGGAGACATGGAATTTGTTGGCCTTCAAAACTTCACCTTAGTCTTACAGGATCCACTATTTTGGAAGTCCTTGTATAACACAGTCATTATGGGACTTATGGGTACCGCCCCTCAGTTGATTGTAGGAATTGTCTTAGCATACTTTTTAAATATGGCGGTCATTAAATTTACAAACTTCTTCCGAGTTACAATCTTCATGCCATATATTACATCAATGGTTGCGGTTGCACTCGTATTCGGAGTTTTCTTCAGTAACAATGAATCAGCACTAGCAAACTATGTGATTGGTTGGTTTGGAATCGATCCCGTCAATTGGAAAACATCGGAATGGGGCGCCAAAATCGCAATCTCACTCATGGTTTTCTGGCGTTGGGTTGGCTACAATACCATCATCTACTTAGCTGGTCTTCAGAGTATTCCTAAAGACTTGTATGAAGCAGCGACTATTGATGGAGCAAATAAGGTTCAGCAATTCTTTCATATTACCATACCGCTATTAAAGCCTTTCATTCTCTTAACTGTGTTCATGTCTACTGTTGGTGCAATGCAACTATTTGCTGAACCGACTGTATTCTTAGGATCCTCAGCCTTCACAAGAGATGAAGCGATGACAGTCGTTATGTATTTATACAGAGATGCCTTTAATCTGAATTCATTTGGTACAGCATCAGCAACAGCTGTTCTATTGCTGATTATTATCGTAGTAGTAGCATCAATCAATACTTGGTTAACATCAGGTAAGAAGCTTAAGAAAGGGAGGGTGAAAAATGCGAAAAGATAATAAGAAGAAGTTTTCAGTTGGAGTTTTACCGGTTTATGTGGTGTTAATCATCGCTTCTCTTTTATCATTGTTTCCTTTTTACTGGATGTTTGTAATGGCAACAAGACCAAGTGAAGCATATAATTCCATCCCTCCAGCTATCATACCTGGTACAAAATTGGTAGAAAATTTTCAGATGGTTTTAGATTCCATCCCATTCTTTCAAGCAATGTGGAATACCATTGTTCTATGTACGAGCGTTACGGTCGTTGTGTTAATCATTAGTTCGTTGGCTGGTTTTGCATTTTCTAAATTTAACTTCCCAGGAAAAAATATTTTCTTTGTGTTGATCTTGCTAACGATGGTAGTCCCTCCACAATTGGGACTTATTCCGCAATATTATCTCGTGTCTAAACTAGGATGGTTAGATACATTGTTCGGAGCTGGAATTCTGTATTTATTAAATCCTCTAGGCATATTCTTGATGCGTCAATATGTTACTCAATCCGTTCCAGATGAACTAATTGAAGCGGCAAAATTAGATGGTTGTTCTAATTTTAGAATCTATCGAAGTATCGTTCTTCCAATAATAAAGCCAGCTTTTGCAACACTCGGAATTATCGTCTTTACGCTTGTATGGGGAGAATTCTTATGGCAGTTCACTGTTCTTCGTAGTCCAGAATCTTACACGTTACAGGTTGCACTTGCTTCACTAAACAACGCGTATAACGTTGATTTTGGAATGCTTTTATCTGGCGTATTCTGGGCCACAGTACCGTTAATCTTGATTTTCTTAATGTTTAACAGACTATTTATCTCAAGTATTACAGAAGGATCAGTGAAATAATTAACGCTACACATACGAGTTCATTCCGACGTAAAAACAAAAATGAATACTGTACAATACTAGAACATTACGGAGGTAGACATATGACTACAATAGAATTTCCACAGGACTTGAAATGGGGTGCTGCAACAGCAGCTTATCAAATCGAAGGAGCAGCTAATAAGGACGGTAGAGCCCCTTCGATTTGGGATACCTTTTCACATACTCCGGGTAATGTGAAAAACGGGGATAATGGAGATGAAGCTTGTGACAGTTATCACCGTTATAAAGAAGACGTTCAATATTTAAAAGAGTTAGGTGTAGATGTATATAGATTTTCAATCTCCTGGCCTCGTGTCATGCCTGGCGCAACAGGTGATTTGAATCCAGAGGGAGTAGGCTATTATCGTAATTTAATCCAAGAATTAGTGGATAATGGTATTGAGCCTATTATTACACTATATCATTGGGATTTACCTCAATCCTTGCAAGAAAACGGTGGCTGGGAAAATCGTAATACAGTAGATGCTTTCCAAGAGTACGCTTCAGCTATGTTCCGTGAGTTTGGAGACGTAGTGAAAAAGTGGATTACGATCAATGAACCATGGTGCGCTTCCTTTTTATCAAATTATATAGGAATGCATGCTCCTGGAAAACAGGACCTTCAAGCAGCAATTGATGTTTCCCACCATCTTTTGTTAGCTCATGGAAAATCGGTCCAAGCGTTTCGTGACATTGTACCAGATGGTGAAATTGGGTATGCACCGAATGTTGATTGGCTCGAACCTTATAGTCCTGCTCAGGAAGATAAGGATGCTTGTGAACGAGAGATGCAATGGAAAGTTCAGTGGTTTATGGATCCTGTCTTCAAGGGGGAGTATCCTCAGCTACTTCAAGATATTTTTGCAAAGCATAATGGTTATTTGAAAGTGGAAGAAGGGGACATGGACATCATCTCACAACCTATTGATTTTATGGGGATTAACTATTATTCAGGGCATGTAGCTCGGTATAAAGAAGGAAACGGGATGTTTGATATCGAACCGATTTGGGTTGATTATGATAAAACGGATATCGGTTGGCCTGTCTATGCTGATGGATTCTACAAAGTATTGACCCATCTTCAAGAGCTTTATGGGGATATCCCAATCTATATTACGGAGAATGGTGCTTGTTATAACCATGAGGTGAAAGATGGTATTGTAAATGATCAAGAACGAATTGATTATTTAAAACAACACTTAACAGCTCTTCATCGTGCTATTAAATCAGGTGTTCCAATTAAAGGTTATATCCTTTGGTCCTTGCTAGATAATTTTGAATGGGCAGAAGGCTATAGTAAGCGATTTGGCATTATTCACGTAAACTATCGTACATTTGAAAGAACGAAGAAAGAAAGCTTTTATTGGTATAAGCAAACAGTTCATAACAATTGGTTTGAAATTTAATATGACGAAAAAAAGCTGTATCCCCTAGGATGCAGCTTTTTTTTAGTTAGTCTTTATATGTCTTAGCTTCAAACACAGTCACTCGTGCACAAATAAAACTCATAATAAATGTCATGCCTAAAACAAGAATTTTCTTAAGAAGGACGGTGGCGACTATAGTGCTCCATGTTATTCTTAATTAAGATGGTTTTGAGCTTTCTTCTTTAACCAACGCCTTGCATGAATCTCGAATGACAAGGTCTACAGGTACAACGACACTTTGAGCAATTTTTTGTTGTGAGTTGATTTGCTTAATTAGTAGGTCAGCTGACTCTTCTCCAATTAGCTCTGTATCCTGGCGTACCGTCGTAAGTGGTGGGTTAATGAACTGGGCTAACTCAATATCATCAAATCCAATCACTGAAAAATCATCTGGTACTTGATATCCTGCATCTTTTATTGCTTCCATTGCACCGATGGCTAGGCTATCTGCTGCTGTGAAGATAGCAGTAGGAGGATTGGGGAGGGAGAGTAGCTGTTTCATGGCTTTGTAGCCACCTTCTCTTGAAAAGTAATCCCCATTCACAACATATTCGTCAGGTATATCCAAGCCCATCGTTTTCATGGAAGTCATAAATCCGTTTCGTCGTTCTTGTCCTGCAAATGTTGTTGCATGACCAGCTATATGGGCTATTGATTGGTGACCTAATGAATATAAATACTCCACGGCTTTGTAGCTTCCGGCAAAGTTATCTGAATTAACAACCGCAGATTCTTTACTATGTAGGTCAATAACAACTGTAGGAATGGACGAATCCATTAGTTCCTTTACTTGTACATCATCAAAAAGAGAGCAAACCACGACGACACCATCTACACCGCGATATTTAAATTGCTCTAAGTAGCTTTTTTGTTGATTATTAATCATCCGTGATGCAAAAAGAAGATCATATCCAAGAACCTCTACATTCTTTCGGAAGCTTTCAATGACTGCATTAAAGAATGGGTGCTTCATACCAACACCAAGAGATTCAATGAATATAACGCCAATTGTCCAGGATTTTTTGGTGGTTAATGTTCTTGCGTGGGAATTAGGCAAGTACCCCATTTCTTCCACTGCATCTAAAATAGCTCGTTTTGTTTTAGAGCTAACATCTGAATAGTTGTTCAATGCTTTAGAAACAGTTGTTACAGAGTACCCTGTTTCTTTTGCAATATCATAAATAGTTACCATAAATAGTTACACCCTCTCAGCATCGAAAGCGCTTTCGTTCTTATCATAATATCAACCCACTTAGATTGCAAGAAGAAAATCTTAGAGTATTATATTCCCTTCTTATGAAGAGATAATCTAGGAGAGAGTACTTTTTTAGAATAGATTTCTTGATCTGCCTCGTTCTTAATAAAAATCATATAAATTTTAGAGAATAGAAGCTTCTATGGCAAGGTTTCTAATGCAAGTATAGTTTCGCCTTATTCTATTATCACTAGGGTTGATTCCTCTTTTCTAATTCTTCAATAAGTTCTTCCATTCTAGCAATGCGACGTAAAAAATGTCCTACTCCTAACAATGAAAAGCAAATAATACCCACAAAAATACGAAAAGTAAAACACCAATTCGGTAAATAATAACAATTAATTGGTGAAGTATTCAAAATAAAAACGAAGTGTATTCAGATTAGGTATTGTAGAGAAGAGGTGTAAAGGATACTCGATATAAAATATGGAAAATCACACAGATTTGAATATTTCTATAGGAAGAAATATGGCATAATTTGTATGGTTTATTTTTTATATCACAGGAGTGGGGGAGAATAATTTGCAATTGAATCATGCTGAAAAACTGGAAGAACTTCTTGTAAACATTAAAGAAAAACTAGATGAGGAAGATACTTCAAAACTTGAATTAGAGAGATGTCAGCGAATCATACATAGAGCATCTACCTATTCTAGTAATTGCAAGGCATGCGGTGACTACTTACTAGAGTTAGAAAGTCATTTACATGATTTATATGAGAAGGTCGAACATGGGAAGGAGCCTAATGTGAAAGAACACAGATCCTTTGTAGGTAATATCGTTTCTCATATGCAAAAAGAACATAAATTAGTAACAAAAGGTTATTACATGAGTGTGTTTATTTCTATAGGTACTGGTTTAGGGTTGGTTTTCGGTTCCCTCTTATTCGACCAACTAGCGCTAGGCTTACCAATAGGGTTTATGCTTGGAATTGCCATAGGTGCTGGATTAGATGAAGATGCTAAAAAGAAAGGTAACGTAATCCAAATTTTTACTAGTGCAAAAGATTGATAACAAAAAACCTTAACTAAATGTTAAGGCTTTTTGATTGTATAGAGTACAATTATAAAATTCAATGCTTGTGTATAACTAAAAAAGTGAAGTTGCCTCGTCGTGTGGGCCGCAGCATATACGTCGCTAGCAGGGCGCTTGCGATTTTGTTCTATAATCATAATCCTTGTTATAGAAGGAAACTTTATTGCGTCCATCTTCCTTCGCTTGATAGAGTGCTTTGTCAGCATTAACAATCAGCATTGTATGGTCAGAATCATAGCTTGGCTTAATGGTTGTGACGCCGACACTTACTGTAAGAATCGGGGTAACTTCAGAGTCGATATTAGGGATGCTTTCATTAAAAATATCTTTACGAATGGCTTCACCTAACAAACTAGCTTCTTCCTTATTCGTTTCAGGAAGTATAACTGCGAATTCTTCTCCACCATATCTCGCGAACAAATCTTGTTCCCTGACGGTATTATTTATAATATCCGCAACTTCCTTAAGGCAAGCATCTCCTTGATGATGGCCGTATGTGTCGTTATAGGTTTTGAATTTATCTATATCAAACAAGATAAATGAAAGGGTCGTCTGATTATTAATCGCATCGTACCAAGCTTTTTCCAGTGAATAATCTAGATTTCTCCTGTTAGGAATACCCGTTAATCCATCAAGGTTTGATAGCTTCTGAAGCTTGTGATTCATGTCTGTTATTTCCTTCTCCATATGTTTTCTTTCCGATACCTCTCTGGATGAATAAATAAAATCGTCATTATGAGAAAGCCCCTTCATACGATTGAAGGTTGTCTCAAGCCATACATAGTTTCCATCTTTCTTTAAAAAGCGAAACTCCAGGGTTTGGCTTGATGTTGATTTAGACACATATGGGGGTTGTTCTTCTTGTAAGTCTTCTGGATGAATATAGTGAAATACGTTATTTCCTATGAGTTCTGAAGGAGCATAGCCTAAAATGCTTTGACAGGAAGGAGAGATGTATTTAATAGTTCCGACCTTATTGTGTGTGGATACAACATCTGTTGAGTTTTCAGCAATCAGTTTATAATATTGAATCGTTCGATTGTTTTCGTTCGACTTTTTAATGAATTCTGCCATGTAATACGTCAGAAATCCTCCTGTTATGGAAAAAGGAATATGGTATGCTAACGCCACTTCAGCTATTAGTAAATCTTCTACCAATAAGAGAATCATCATAGAATTTACAATGATGAAAATCCCATTCATAATGATATATTTTTTTACTTTAGCCAGAGAAGTATTAGCTATTCCCCCTAACACCAGGCTTACTACAACAACAACAGAACCTACGATTAGAGATGTCTCACTAATACCATACAACGTAAAACGGACTAATCCGATAATAATTCCTGAAAGAATGGCGGAAATTGGTCCACCAAAGATAGCCGCAATAATGACGGCTAAATGTCTTAGGTCTAAGATTACTGTATCCGTGACTTCTATTGTACTGAACATTAATAACGAACCGAGAATCCCAGAGCCAATCCCAGCATATACCCTTGTAGATAAAGGGGAGGTTCGATCAAGAGGTTTGTTTTCAAAGAATTTTCCTGCTATGAAAAGTAGTGCAACTGTAATGGCTAAGTTGTTAAATAAGTCAACATACATATTCGCTCCCCCCCCCTTTTACATTATATAGGTATATCATACCATTATTTTGATACTGTAGCATGGTAGATTAATAAATTTAGCACATTAAACAATATAAAGAGATGAAGAAAACCTACATAAATAGAGGTGTAAGTGTTATTTCAGTGCTTGAAAAATAATAGGAATAAAATACCATATAGTTTTTGGCTTCCGTATTAAAACAAATTAGTAGATAATAAAAGTAGTAAGACATTAAATGAGAGAAGGGATAGTGATGGCAAAATCAATTTTAGTTATTGGAGCCACTGGTAATGTTGGTATGCCATTAACCAAAATGCTTTCTGAGAATGGCTATGATGTGAAAGCTGCTGTAAGATCCTCAACGAATGTGGAAGACCTGCGTGCTTTAGGTGTAGAGACAATTCAAGCTGATCTACGTAACTTTTTTTCATTAATGAACGCCATGAACTTAGTGGAGAAAGTGTTTTTTGCCGTCCCATTTGTATCTAATTTCATTCCATTATCTATGAATGTCATAAAAGCCGCGGAAGAAGCTGGTGTGGAGCACCTTGTAAAAATATCGGGTAGTGGAGCACAGTATGAAGCAATTCAATTGGCGAGGTGGCACAGATCTATAGAAAGGGAGATGATGAAAACAGGTCTGCACTATACGTTTTTACGTCCAAATTCCTTTATGCAAAACTTTGTGAATTTCAATAGTGGTACCATTGGGGACCACAGTTCGTTTTACCTTCCACTTGGAGAGGGACGGGTTTCCTATATTGATGCGCGTGATATTGCAAGCGTCGCCTATCATGTTCTTACCGAAAAAGGACATGATGGACAAGCTTATGAACTTACTGGCCCAGAAGCGATTTCATGTGCACAGGTAGCGTCTACTTTAACAAATGTATTAGGGAAAGAGATAACGTATTGCGGAATAACAGAAGAAGAGTCCCGACAGATGTTGATTGAAGAGGGATTACATGAGAGTATCGTGGATGCAAGACTTGAATTATACCAGTTAAACCGATTAGGCTATAGTGCAGCTATTACAAATACGGTTACTGACATTACAGGAAAATCCCCATACACATTTGAGCAATTTGCACGGGATTATAAGGAACGATTTAGTAGATAGTAGAAAAAAGATAACACGAAACAATTGGTGTTATAGGACTGTGCTTCTAATTTACGAAAATCTATTTCATTTGATATAAAAAGAGGCTTCCCTAAAAATAAGGAAAGCCTCTTTTTACTATTTTATCTTTTGTAATTGATGAATATGTTCCTTCAACGCAGGATAAATAGTTTGATAAACTGCAAACATTTGCTGATAGATTTCGTGTTGGCTCATGTCTGGTTGTACGCTTGTTTGCATCGGGATGGACGATTTGATGCTTTCCAATGAATCAACTTCTCCGATACTATACAAAGCTGTCCAGGCTGCACCCCAAGCTGAGCTTTGGTGACTTTTGGGCACATGAACGGGTTTGCCGAACACGTCGGAGAGCATTTGCAACCAGAGTGGGCTACGGGCAAAACCGCCGCTTGCATAAAGGGTTTCATGGTGATTACCTAGTCGTTCAAGAACATGTGCAATGTGATAGATACTATATATAACGCCTTCCATCCCGGCTCGAATCATATGTTTCTTTTCGTGAGTAGAGCGAAGGCCAATGTAGTTTGCCTTGGCATTTGCATCCCAGAATGGGGCGCGTTCTCCGTTAAGATGTGGAAGGAAAAGTAGTCCATCGCTTCCGGCTGGTGCTTCAGCTGCAAGATGGTTAAGCTGATCAAAGGAAAGTACATATCCTTCATTGGAAAACAGGTCTTTTAACCAATTTAGGACAATCCCTCCATTATTTGTAGGTCCTCCGGTGATCCATAGATCTTCTGAAAAACTATAGCAAAACACTTCCTGCCTATCATCGACAGAGGGCTTAGCTGTGAACTGGCGGATGGCGCCGCTTGTGCCAATCGTAATCGCTGTTTCACCTGGCTCAATTGCTCCAATACCGAGGTTCGCTAGAGGTCCATCACTTCCCCCTGCAATAAATGGAGTGGTGGATAGTAGTCCCATTTTTTCAGCTGCCTCATCAGATAAGCCTTTTAATTGATACGTTTCTGGAACGATATGAGATAGTTGGGTCGTTGTTATGCCAGCTAATTCAAGTGCATGTTCATCCCATTCTTGCTTGTGAA
The DNA here is from genome assembly GCF_000770635.1 of Pontibacillus yanchengensis Y32. Taxonomy (GTDB): domain Bacteria; phylum Bacillota; class Bacilli; order Bacillales; family BH030062; genus Pontibacillus; species Pontibacillus yanchengensis. The sequence goes on along the minus strand of NZ_AVBF01000022.1, from coordinate 37,647 downwards.
TATCGTAAAAACCAGAGGACGCAGCAACAGAATAGTCTACAACAAATTCCCCGAACCAACGATAAATTAAATATTCTTTAATAGATACAAACTTAGATGCTTGATGATAAGGTTCATAATCATTTTGTTTCATCCAAAGCAACTTCGCAAAAGGAGACATAGGATGGAGCGGTGTACCAGTTCGTAAATAGATGTCCCGTTCTTCTTTCTGTAATTGCTTTGCTTCCTCAACACTTCGACGATCTGCCCATGTGATGGAAGGGGAGAGAGCTCGTCCTTTATCATCCACACATATCAAGGAGTGCATCGCTGCTGACATACCAACAGCTGAAATCGATTCCTCCGGCACATCTTCTTGCTGAATGGCATTCCTGATTGCACTTGTGGCTGCTTCATAGATTTCATTCGCATCTTGTTCGGCAAAGCCTGGGTGTGTTTGATCTAATTCATATCCAACCTCATATTCAGAAACAACATTGCCATCATATTGGAATACGACTGCTTTTGTACTAGTAGTGCCTATATCTAGACCGATTGTATATAGTGTCATATGGAATGTTTCCTTTCCTATTAAATTTAGATACGTTTCATAGATATTGCTTCACGCATTTTTTGTGTTGCTTCTTGTGTTTGCTCTTTGTGCTTGATGCAGTAGTTTACATATAAAGCATCAATTATAGTAAGTTCGGCGATCCTTGAAGCGAGTGCCTCAGAACGATATTCTGTTTCCTTTGCTGCAGTATAAAGAGCATAGTCCACATTTTTAGATAAGACTGATTTTGCAAGGTTTGTGATGGCTATTGTAGGAACACCATTTTGTTTCACTATATCTAAAACATCAATAATATCCTTATTAGAGCCAGAGTGAGAAATGAGAATCGCTACGTCATCTTTCGTTAATTGAGACGCCACCATTACTTGAAGGTGGGATTCACTATAGGCATGGGCTGGGATACCGGTTCTTATAAATTTATGCTGAGCATCCTCTGCTACAATTCCGGACCCTCCTGAACCAAAGAAATTCAAGGAACGTGCATTTGAAAGAACTTCTATAATCTCTTTCATCATACTTTGATCTTGGATTTCTTTCGATTGCTCGAGTGCATTAATGTTGGCGTTAAATACTTTATAGGTAATGTCGATCTCGGAATCTTCTTCAGATATGGTTTCATGAATATCCTGAATTGGATTTACGATTTCTGATGCTAAGGCAATTTTCATCGCTTGATATCCTTTAAATCCTAACCGCTTACAAAATCTGAAAACGGTTGCATCTGCGACCATTAAATCCTCTGATACCTGGTTGATAGTAGAGTGAATGATGTGCTGCGGATCTTTCAATATATAATCTGCTATGAGCTTTTCTTTTTCACTAAATTGACTGTAGATTGTTTGGATACGATGCAATACGTGCTTAGATGCAGTTTCCTCCATTATACTCCCTCATTTACATTAAAAATCTTATACAAATAGTGTAAACGATAACATATCTGAATTGAAGTGAAATCGATGAAAAAAATTTCATGAAAACGCTTGTAACGAAAAAAATTTTATGTATAATAGAATTTAACGAAAAAATATTTCAGCATTTTTTCAAAACTTACATAGTTTTAGAGACAGAGAGGAGCCTTTATATGAAGCTAGGTCTTATTGGTCTAGGGAAGATGGGTTACAATCTAGCCTTGAACCTGATGGACAATGGTCATGAAGTAGTTGCAACAGACGTCAACGACCAACAAGTACAAAACATTGCACAAGATGGTGCTTCTCCAGCTGATTCTATTCGTAGTCTCATAGACAACCTAGAATCACCACGTACCATTTGGATGATGGTCCCAGCAGGAGATATTACAGAACAGGTTTTATCAGAGTTGAAACCTTTATTAGATGAAGGGGATCGCGTCATCGATGGAGGAAACTCTAATTATAAACACACGCTTCGACGTGCAGAAGAGTTACAAGAACTAGGTCTTTTCTACTTTGATGTAGGAACGAGCGGTGGAACCGATGGTGCTCGAAATGGAGCTTGCTACATGATCGGTGGCGATGAAACAGAATTCAGAAAGATTGAATCGATTTTTGCTGATACTGCAATTGAAAGCGGTTACCACTTTGCCGGGCGTGCCGGAAGCGGTCACTTCCTAAAGATGGTTCACAACGGAATTGAGTACGGAATGATGCAAGCAATTGGCGAAGGATTCGATATTTTAGAGAAGAGTCCATTCGACTACAATTACGAGCAGGTTGCTAACGTTTGGAATAACGGTTCTGTCATTCGCTCATGGTTAATGGAACTTACTGAAAATGCATTTAGTAAAGACGCAAAATTAGATGATATTCGAGGAGTAATGAATTCATCAGGTGAAGGAAAGTGGACAGTTGAGTCTGCACTTGATTTTGAATTAGCAGCACCTGTTATTACGATGTCCTTGATGATGCGTTATCGTTCCCAAGAAGACGATACATTCACAGGAAAAGTAGTAGCAGCCCTACGAAACGAGTTTGGCGGCCATGCGGTCGTTAAGAAATAAATATTTTATATCAAAAAAAGGGAGAGATTGGTCATGAAAAAACTTTTCACAGTTGCACTAACAGCACTTATGGTGCTAGTGCTAGCAGCATGCGGCAGTGAGGGAGGTTCCTCTGCTTCTGGAGATGATGGAAGCGCTTCAGGTTCAGATTCAGGTTCTAAGGAATCAAAAACAATCAAAGCAGGAATTGGCCTTAACGACAAACACCCACAATATAAAGGTTTACTTAAGTTCAAAGAAATCGTTGAAAAGAAAACAGACGGCCAGATAAAAGTTGAAACATACCATAGTGGTCAGCTAGGCGATGACCGTACAATGACAGAGAACCTACAAACAGGATCTCAAGAGGTAACAATTCCATCTACAGCACCACTAGCAAACTTCGTTCCAGCATTTAGCGTATTTGATATTCCGTTCTTATTCCCGAATACGGAAGTAGCAGATAAAGTACTAGCTAGTGAAACAGGTCAAGGTCTACTTAAAAAGCTTGAAAGTCAAAACCTTGTAGGACTTGCTTATTGGGAAAATGGTTTCCGTGATGTAACAAACTCTAAGCGTGCAATCAAATCAATAGAAGACTTCGAAGGTCTTAAGCTACGTACGATGGAGAACGACTTACACTTAGACGCATTTAACAAACTTGGAGCCAACCCAACTCCAATGGCCTTCACTGAGCTATTTACAGCAATGCAACAAGGTACAGTAGATGGTCAGGAAAACCCATATGCAACAATCTATCTACAAAAGTTCTATGAAGTACAGAAGCACGTTTCTAATACACACCACATCTATAGCCCATTCGTATTCTTAATGAGCAAGAGCTTCTATGACAACCTTTCTGATGAAAACAAGAAGATTGTTGAAGAAGCAGCTGTTGAAGCTGGTAAGTATGAGAAGAAGCTAAACCGTGAAGCGAATGAGAAATACTTGAAGAAACTTCAAGAAGAAGGCATGACGTACACTGAAATTAGTGAAGAAAACCGTAAAGAAATGAAAGAAGCTGTTCAACCAGTTGTAGAAAAATACAAGAGCAAGATTGGTGAAGATGTTGTAGACAATATCTATAAAGAAGTTGAAAAAGCGAAGAAAGAAACAGAATAAGTACATTTAGAAGAAGAGGATAAGGTAGGGCTTTCTGCTCTACCTCCTTCCCTTTTTGAAAAGAAGAGGATTCATTATTACTGGCGCAATATGTCTAGAGTCAGCTCACAGCAAACTTTCTGCTACTACAGTTGATAGTTTGTACGTAGCTAACCGGACATTTACGCCTTTCTATAATCTATCAAACTATAAACTACTGCTAGATAAGCATGATCTGAGGTGAAACGATGAGATTACTAAAAACAATTGACCAACGTATAGAAGAAGCCCTATTAGTACTGTTCTCTTCAGTCATGGTTTCTGTTATTTTCCTACAGGTTGTCATGAGATTGTCTGGAAATTCCCTGTCATGGTCTGAAGAACTAGGTCGCTACTGCTTTATTTGGCTCGTCTACGTTGGAATCAGTTACGGTGTAAAAAAACAACGCCACTTAAAAGTCGATGTGATGTTACTTCTATTAAAAGACAGAGGAAAGCTCATATTATCTATTATTTCAAACTTACTATTCTTAACATTTGCTATTCTCGTTGTACGATATGGAACTTCAATTTCTCTACAACTTCTATCATTTGGTCAGCAATCTCCAGCTTTACATATCCCTATGGGTCTTGTTTATCTAGCGGCTCCAATTGGTTTAGGTTTGACAGCAATTCGACTACTCCAAAACATCTATAAGCAAATCCGGATGTTAATCGGTAAAGATGAGATTAATTTAAAAAATGATCGTGAAGAAATGCAAGACGTGAAAGGTGGGGATGAGTAATGACAGCAGGAATATTATTCGGAAGCTTTGCCCTCTTTTTACTCTTAAGTGTACCAATCGGGATTGCGCTCGGCTTGTCCACACTTGCAACGATCGTGTACACAGGAGCACTTCCGTTAAATTTTCTTATGAAGGAACTAGTAACAGCTATGGACTCCTTCCCAATTATGGCTGTTCCATTCTTTATCCTCGCTGGTGAAGTGATGGGTAAAGGTGGTATATCAGAACGATTATTTAATTTTGCAAACGCGTTAGTTGGTAACAAAACTGGCGGTTTCGCAATGGCAACAATCGTAACATGTATGTTCTTCGCTGCTATTTCTGGTTCAGGACCAGCAACTGTAGCGGCAATTGGCGGAATTATGATTCCTTCCATGGTACGTAAAGGATATGATAAAAAATTCGCAACCGCTGTTGTAGCAGCAGCAGGCTCAATCGGTGTTATTATCCCACCAAGTATTCCGATGGTTATTTACGGAGTTGTAGGTGGCGCATCTGTTGGCGACATGTTCGTTGCAGGTATTTTCCCTGGTGTATTAGTAGGTCTATCTCTTATGATTTGGGCGTACATCTATTCCAAAAAACATAATTATGGTGGAACAGGGGAGAAGACAACCCTATCCAATATCTTTAGCACATTTTGGGAAGCTAAATGGGCATTGATTATTCCTGTGATCATTTTAGGCGGAATTTATGGTGGTTACTTCACACCAACAGAAGCAGCTGTAATTGCTGTTGTGTATAGTTTAATCGCAGGACTATTCTTGTATGGTGAGCTAAAGTTCAAGCACATTCCAAAATTGTTAATTGATTCTTCATTAACCACAGCAACTATCTTGATTATTGTAGGAACAGCAACAGCATTCGGACGTTTACTTACAATCGAGCGTATTCCAGATCAAGTAGCGAACATGATGCTTTCTGTAAGTGATAGCCAAATTGTTATCATGTTAATGATTACCGTTTTATTATTAATTGTAGGTTGTTTCATGGATACACTAGCTGCCATTATTATCCTGACGCCAATTCTACTGCCAATTGCAACAAACATTGGCTACGACCCAATCCATTTCGGTATCATCATGGTCGTAAACCTGGCAATCGGATTCATTACACCACCACTAGGCGTAAATCTATTCGTCGGCTCAGGTATATCGGGCTTATCTATCGAACAACTTTCGAAGGCAATCTTGCCATTCTTTATAGCTATGTTAATTTCCTTAGCCATCATCATTTTCGCACCACCAGTCTCCATGTGGTTGGTGAGCCTAGGAGGATAACGTAATGAAGTAGGATTCTTTGCACACCTGTAGAGAATCCTCCTTCTTTTTTTATTATGGAAGTGGTGGAAATGCTGTAGCTTACGGGCAAGGCGTGAAAAGTAGCGGATATAGGTGGAGAAGTAGCGGATATAGGTGGAGAAGTAGCGGATATAGGTGGGAAAGCAGCGGATATAGGTGGGAAAATAGCGGATATCGTGGGAAAGCAGCGGATATCAGAAGGAACCCACGCATATCAGAGGAAAACCCACGCATATCAGAGGAAAACTCACGCATATCAGAGGAAAACTCACGCATATAGGTGGAAAACTCACGCATATCGAGGAAAAACCCACGCATATCGTGGAAGAACCCACGCATATCGTGGAAGAACCCACGCATATCGTGGAAGAACCCACGCATATCAGAGGAAAACTCACGCATATCGAGGAAAAACCCACGCATATCAGAGGGAAACCCACGCATATCGCGGAAGAACCCACGCATATCCAGGCCCCCCCCACCCTGCCCCCCTGCCTATATCAAGATCTCACTAAGGTCCTAATTAAGTCTTCTGAACTAAAGCTAATTAACACGCACATCCATAGCAAAATTCATATATTTTTCATCCTACAGTAAGCGATTCCAAAACATCTATTAAAGAGGTGAGCTCTATGAAACAGATTGACGTAGTAACCATGGGGGAGACAATGGTCCTTTTTACAGGGAATGAGTCTTTACCTATTCCATATGTACATCAATTCAAAAAGCAAATTGGGGGAGCGGAGTCTAATGTTGCGATTGGTCTTGCTCGGCTTGGGTATAAGTCGGGTTGGCTGAGTAAGCTTGGGGATGATCCGTTCGGCACATATATTCACCACTTTATTCGAGGTGAAGGAGTCGATACTACGCAGGTTCAGCTGACTAATCAAGCACCTACTGGTATCTTCTTCAAAGAATCATTGTCACCAGAAGACGTGCGTGTTCACTACTATCGTCATCAATCCGCAGCAAGCACTTTAACCAAGGAAGATGTAAGTGAAGACTACATAAAAGAAGCTCGCGTTTTACATCTTACTGGGATAACGCCTGCATTAAGTTCAACCTGTAAAGAGGCTGTTTTTCAGGCTATCACCTATGCGCAAAAGCACAGTATACCGATTGTATTTGATCCAAACATTCGCTATAAGCTTTGGAACGATCTAGATGAAGCAAAAAAAACCTTACTAGAAATGGCCACACATTCAGACATCATCCTTGCTGGCGAGGATGAGGGAGCTTTTCTCACAGGAGAAAAAGATGTCAGAGCTATGGCTATGAAACTGAAAACATCGGAAGCTCAGCATATCATCGTCAAAAAAGGAAAAGATGGTGCGTACATTTTATCTGATGGTGAATCATTTGTTGAAGGATTCCCGGTTGAGCAAGTAGTGGATCCAGTTGGTGCTGGAGATGGTTTTGCGGTAGGTGTGATCAGTGCTTACTTGGATGGACACACCATCCCTGAAGGAGTGAAGCGAGGGAATGCCATTGGTTCACTCGTTGTAAAAGTAAATGGCGATATTGAAGGATTGCCAACTAGACCTACATTGGAACAATTTTTATCCAATCAATCAAATCCTGGTCAAGATGTGAAAAGGTAATGGAGGAGGAACATGATGACAAAGCATAAGAAAATTTCTCAGTTAATCGATTCTGGTCTTATCGCCGTAATTCGGCAACCAAAGGAAGAAGACATCCACCATATTGCGGATGCTCTTATCAAAGGAGGCGTTGGTGCACTCGAAATTACCGTGGATACTCCTGGTGCATTTCGCATGATAGACGAGATCAAGCATACTTATGGTGATCAAGCGTTAGTAGGAGCTGGAACAGTTCTTGATGCAGCTACAGCGAAGCGAGCAATTGAAGCGCATGCTGACTTTGTGTTCTCTCCATCTTTTAATAAAGAAATGGTTGAACTAACGAACCGATATGGTGCTATTTCAATCCCAGGTGTTTTAACGCCAACGGAAATGGTGACAGCGTATGAGAGTGGGGCGGATCTTGTTAAAGTGTTCCCAGCCACTTCATTTGGGCCTGGGTACATTAAAGATCTTCAAGGGCCTCTAGGTCATATACCGATGATTCCAACAGGTGGGGTTACTGCCGAGAATGTTGGTACGTTTATGGAAAATGGTGCTGCTGCTGTAGGTGCTGGCGGATCACTTCTTGATAAAAAAGCTATTCAAGCTAAAGATTTCGATACGCTAACCAATAAAGCAATCCAATTCCGAGAAGCAATCAAAGGGGCAAGGAAGGAGAGCAAGTAACGATGAAGATAACCAATCTGGAAACATATGTAGTTCCTCCAAGATGGTGCTTTTTGAAAATCCAAACAGACGAAGGCATTACAGGCTGGGGAGAGCCAGTGGTAGAAGGCCGTGCTGAAACGGTGAAAGCTGCAGTCAATGAACTGAGTGATTATCTGATTGGAAGAAATCCTCTCCATATTGAGGACCATTGGAATGTTATGTATCGTTCTGGTTTTTACCGTGGAGGTCCAATTTTAATGAGTGCCATTGCCGGGATAGACCAGGCATTATGGGATATTAAAGGCAAATTTTATGATGCTCCCATCTATGAACTTATGGGTGGCGCATGTCGTGATTCGATTAAAGTGTACTCTTGGATAGGTGGCGACCGTCCTTCTGATGTAGGACAAGCTGCCAAGGATGTTGTCGACAGAGGGTTTACCGCCGTAAAAATGAATGGTACAGAAGAAATGCAATACATTGATTCATTTGAAAAAGTAGAGAAAGCAGTTTCTCGTATTGCGGGAATCCGTGAAGCGGTTGGCAATCATATTGGGGTTGGCATTGATTTTCATGGACGCGTTCATAAAGCAATGGCCAAAGTGCTCGTGAAAGAGTTAGAACCATATAAGCCTATGTTTATTGAAGAACCTGTTCTACCGGAACATAATGAAGCGTTGCGTGACATTGCGGCACACACGACGACACCGATTGCGACAGGGGAGCGCATGTATTCTCGTTGGGATTTCAAAGATACATTAGCTAATGGGTACGTCGATATTATCCAACCGGACCTCTCACACGCTGGCGGGATTACAGAATGCAAAAAAATCTTCACGATGGCAGAAGCTTATGACGTGGCTGTAGCGCCCCATTGTCCGCTTGGACCAATCGCGCTCGCAGCTTGCTTGCAGACGGATGCCACAAGTCATAATGCGTTTATTCAAGAGCAAAGTTTAGGAATTCACTACAATAAAGGTAGTGATTTACTTGATTACATTCAGGATAAATCTGTATTTGATTACAAGGATGGCTATGTAGCAATGCCTAAAGGACCAGGTCTTGGGATTGAGATTAATGAAGAGCATGTGAAGAAAATGGCTGACGAAGGGCACCGCTGGCGTAATCCTGTATGGAGACATAAGGACGGCACTATCGCCGAGTGGTAATGCCTGTTGAGTGTATTTATAGAAGTCGTTTTGCCAGTTCTACTTGTATTTTTAAGTGGATATGGCATACAAAAGTGGAAAAAGCTCGACATTAAATCAGTTTCAACCATTGCAATATATATTTTAACGCCATGCCTTGTCTTTGAAACATTCTATGATGCTGATTTGAATAGTGAATACGTTAGCATTGTAATTTTTTCTATTGGTTTATTGGTTTCCATCATTACCATTAATAAGGTGATGAAAAAGGTGAGTGGATACAATGAAGCCGAAGAAAGTGGGATGATTTTATCTACTGCTTTCATGAATTCTGGTAATTATGGTGCTCCGATTGTATTGTTTGCATTTGGAGAAGAGGGATTTGCATACTCTATATCCTTTCTTGTCCTGCAAGCGATCATCATGAACTTTTTCGGTGTGTACTATGCAGCCCGAGGTCAGTCTGGAATGAAGCTAGCTTTTCAATCAGTTATGAAAATGCCCGCAACCTATGCAGCGATTATTTCCTTGCTATTAAATGTAACAAACGTGACAATGCCAGAGAATATACTCTCCGCAATTAAGCTCATTGCGGATGGAGCAATTCCTGGTGTTATGATTGTACTAGGCATGCAGTTAGCTGATATTTCGATCAAGTCGATGGAATGGGGAAAGATTACGAAAGCATCTGCCATTCGGTTACTAGCATCACCATTAATCGCTTTCGGTCTCGTGATGATACTACCGATGGGCGATTTACTTGGAAAAGTACTTATTTTATCTGCGGCGATGCCATCTGCTGCTACAACAACGATGTATGCTGTTGAATTTGATTCTCGACCAGAACTGGTCTCAAGCATTACCCTGGTAACAACGCTTGCCAGTATTATTACCATTACTGCTTTATTAACATTCATGGCGTAAAAGAGGAGAGATAGGATGAAGTTTAAGGTAGTTGTTACAGACTATGAATACGATACGCTCCAACCTGAGCGAGAGGTGATTGAACGTGCGGGTGGAGAGCTTGTAGCTTATCAATGTAAAACAGAAGAAGAGGTCATTGAAGCTTGTAGGGATGCCGATGGAATTCTAACTCAATACTCACAGATTACTGCATCTGTCATTGAGGAGATGGAGCGGTGTAAAGTCATTGCGCGGTATGGAATAGGCTACGATTCAGTGGATGTGAGAGCAGCTACAGAAAAAGGTATTTCCGTTTGCAATGTAACGGATTATTGTTTAGACGAGGTGGCTGATCATACGTTGGCGTTACTATTATCTTCCGCAAGAAAAGTAGCGGAGCAAAATCAACAGGTTAAGAACGGAAACTGGAACTTTAACTGGGCCAAGCCTATTTCACGTTTACAGGGAAAAGTGCTCGGTTTAATAGGCTTTGGCAACATTGCCAGAACAGTAGCTGAGAAAGCCAAAGTATTCGGACTTGAAATCGTTACTTTCGATCCGTTCCTAACAGATGAAGATGCGATTCGCGCCGGTGTTACGTCAGTAGAGTGGGAAGAACTGTTCCAACAAGCAGATTTTCTAAGCGTTCATGTTCCATTGAATGAGCAAACTAGGGGTCTTGTGGGAGGAGCTGAATTCTCATTTATGAAGCCTAGCGCTACATTAATTAATACTGCACGTGGTCCGATTGTGGACGAGGAAGCTTTAGTAGAAGCCTTAAAAAACAATGCCATTGCAGGAGCTGCATTAGATGTGCTGGAAACAGAACCTATTTCAGCAGATCACCCTATGCTGGAAATGGATCAGGTGCTACTAACACCACACATTGCTTGGTACTCCGAAGAATCTGAAAAAGAATTGAAAACGAAAGCTGCGCAAAATGTAGCAGATGTTTTACAAGGAAAGCAAGCAACCTATGTGGTGAACCAGGTATAACTGGTCTGATTTTTGGGATTAAAATGATTACTTTAAAGCTTCCAAAATAATTTAATATCCATAAGGAGGAACTAATCATGAGCGAACTTTCCAAGGTAATTACAGTAAACATCGATGAGACTCAAACCATTATTGAGCTAAGTAACAAAATCCAACGTTTTGATTCTGAAATCTTTTTGAAGAAATACGTAGATGGCAGTATGATTGAAGTGAATTTGAAAAGCTTTTTAGGATTAATTAATTTAAGGCTAACAAATGGAGACGAAATTACAGTCCGCTGTATTGGTGATGATAGCGAAGAGGCTCTAAATGAGGTAAGAGAGTGGTTAACTTAATACATGGATAATTATAATAAGTGCGGAACTTTTGGTTTCGCACTTATTTACTTTGCTTATAACAATAACAGATAGTGAAAAAGAAGTTTATAAATTAACCAAGAGAAAGTCTGAAGCCTGTAAAAAAACAGCTTAAGGCTTTTTATTTATAATCATTTAGGAAATTATAAAATTCAATGCTTGTGTATAACTTAAAAAGTGAAATGGTCACGTCCAGCTCCAACGCCAGCGACTAGTGTGCTTCTCTCAACTCTGTACGTTAAGTCAACATCGAATTACTAAGTTCTTCGTGTTTCCTTTATCTCCTAAGGTTCAGTCCAGTACATACGTCGCAAAACGGGCGCTTGCACTTTTGTTGTTTGTTCTCCCTAGCAATTCATTGTTTGGTTCTTTGCAATCGGGGAAGGTTTTCCTAACCAATACCCTTGTCCAACCGAACACCCTCTTTTTATTAGCCACATGGCCTGTTCTCTAGTCTCGATTCCTTCAGCTATGATGGAACACCCCATACTTTCCCCCATACGGATAACCGTTTCAACGAGTTCCTCATTCGATTGTTGGATAAATGATCGATCAATTTTAAGAACGTCAATGTTCAAATCACTCAAGAGGGCAAGATTCGAGTAACCTGTACCAAAATCATCGATAGATATATGGATACCCATGTTCTTTAAATCTTGAACAATTGATTGCGTCCTTTCTTTATCCTTCATGACAGATTCTGTGATTTCAAATTCAAAAAAGGAAGGTTCGATTTCATACTGTCTGAAAATTCCCTTAATCTTTGAAAGAAACATCGGGTCCTCAAACTGGCGAGGGGAGATGTTAATTGCAACTTGTTTCTGACTTTGTTTCATATCTCGACAAGCCTGATGAAGCACCCATTCACCTAAACCAAAAATTACGTCTGTCTCCTCTGCAATCGTAATGAATTCACCTGGAGAAATCCAACCTTCTGTTTCATGACGCCAACGAATTAAGGCCTCATAACCTACGACTTCCATGGTTACAAGGTTAACTTTTGGTTGATAATGAAGTTCGAAATCTTCTTCCGTGAGCGCTTTACGTAGTTCTCGTTCAATATAAGCTGTTCGGCTCGTCTTTTCATCTAAAAATGTATCATACAAACGATACCCACAGCGCCCATGTTCTTTTGCTGCATACATAGCGGTATCAGCCATGCGTAGCAACTGTTCTGACGTTTCCGCATGATCAGGAAATAAACTAATTCCAATACTTGGAGTTGTGTACACCTCACATCCATCAATTTGAATCGGCTCAGAACACGCTGCAATCATATCTTGTGCCATGGAGACAGCTTGCTCCTCATCCCCGTTTTCAACTAGCACGATAAATTCATCACCTCCATACCTGTAAAGCTTTGCCTCATCTCCCAAAAAGGACTTTAGTATAAATGAAATCGAGTTGAGTACTCGATCTCCAAAGCGATGTCCAAGTGTGTCATTAATAGTCTTGAACCGATCCAAATCTAAAAACAGCAAAGAGAGCGGTTTATGATAGGGGCGGTCACTCATAGTATTGTCAAGATCAGTATTCATGGCATGACGATTCCCCAGGCCTGTAAGTTGGTCATGGAAGGCTAGATATTGAATATGATGTTTCGATTCAATTTGCTCAGTTATATCATATCGAATAGACACGTATTCATATGGCTTACCTTCCGAATCAAGAATTGGGACAATCGTTGCATCCATCCAGAATATACAACCTTCTTTCCCTTGATTTCGAATTAACCCCTTCCAGGAGTTTCCTGATTGAATTGTCTCCCACATTTCTTTAAAAAAGGATGAACTATGAAAACCTGAATTAATCAACTTATGAGTTTTTCCAATTACCTCAGAGGAAGAGTATCCAGATATTTGTACGAACTTCTCATTGACATATGTTATTGTTCCTGAGGCATCTGTCATGGTGACAATTGCTGCTTCATCAATGGCAGACTGAACCGACTGAAGCTTTTTCTGAGTCTCGACCTCTGTTGTGACATCAATCGTCACGCCGATGATTTTTTCCAGCGCTCCTTTTCTATTGTAAACTGGATTTCCTGTATTCTGAATCCATTTAATACTGCCATTTCGATGATAAATGCGATAGCGGGCAGTTCGTTGCTCTCCATTCAACGTTTCTATTTCAAATTCATCAGCAATCGCCTGGTCAGATGGGTGGACCTGCTTAAGCCACAAATTTGGATCAGATTCAAACGCTTCTCGAGGAAATCCGTACACCGCTTCGCATCCTTCTGAAATGAACGAACGATCTCCGTTCCATTCGTAAGTCCAAAGCATTGTCTGGCTGTGATCGAAAAGGTCCCGGACTATCCCAGCATAATATCGGGATCTATCATAATGGAGACCTAAATAATAGACCCCAATTAAAAGAAGGATGGATATTGCCCACTCTAACGGGCTAACTCCCACTCCATGGATGTAATCGGTAGTATAAAAATAAGCTTTTATTAGAAAAATCAATCCTACCGATGTTAAACGTCCTGTTCGCTTCATAAGGAGCCCCTCCTGTATCATTTAAGTTTATTATATCATCTGGGATATAGTTGAAATGTTACCGTTTTTCGACAAAAGTACAATCAGAATTATAGAATATTTTTGCCCAACAGAGCTTTGTAAAAGATACTATTTAAGGACATTAAAACCAAACCAAGAACTATGTGATACTCTCTTAGCTAACCATTAAAAATGAAAATTTTCAAAAAACTTTTGTCGAAACTGTTGCAAAACAGATAGGGCGCGAGTAAACTGTAGTATAACAAATAAATAATATTTAAACTGTTATATAAAAGGAGGGTGAAACGTATGACACAAATTAAAATGTCAGCTCATGCATGTCCTGAGTGTGGGGAGAAGATGGATAGTAACAGTCAAAAGTACATGATGGAATGTGAACGTTGTCTATCTAAGCAAGAAGAGTAAAAAATTTTGCAATAACTGTTATATAATAGTATTGTTTATGTAGTTTTTGTTTTATAACAAAGGGAGTGGTTCAAAAAGATGAAGACAGATCGGAGTAGCATTCAAATTAATGGTTCAATGGAAGAAGGATTTGATGAAATTCTGACGGATGAAGCTTTAGATTTCATTGAAAAGCTTCATCATAAGTTTGAGGAGCGTAGACAACAGCTTTTGGAAAGACGCACCCATATCCAACATCGATTAGAAGAGGGAAAGAAGCCCACTTTTTTACCTGAAACTACTGATATCCGAGAGGGCGCTTGGACGATTGCCCCTTTACCGGATGATTTGCAGGATCGACGGGTGGAGATTACAGGACCTGTGGACCGGAAAATGATTATCAATGCGCTGAATTCAGGAGCTAGCGTGTTTATGGCTGATTTTGAGGACTCTAATTCCCCAACTTGGTCTAACACGATTCAAGGACAAATTAATTTGCGAGATGCCATTCGACGGACGATTTACTTTGAAAATGATAGAGGAAAAGTGTATCAATTAGGTGAAAATCCTGCAGTTTTAATGGTTCGACCAAGAGGATGGCATTTGGATGAAAAGCACGTGACCATCAATGGTACTCCAGTATCAGCTGGCATCATCGATTTCGGTTTGTATTTCTTCCATAATGCAAAGGAGCTTATCGCGCGTGACTCAGGTCCTTATTTTTACCTTCCAAAAATGGAAAATCATCTTGAAGCACGTTTGTGGAATGACATGTTTGTATTCGCACAACAAGAGCTCGGTATTCCGAACGGAACAATTAAAGCAACTGTACTAATTGAGACCATTTTGGCTAGCTTTGAAATGGATGAAATCTTATATGAACTCAAAGACCATTCGGCTGGATTAAATTGCGGTCGCTGGGACTACATCTTTAGTTACTTGAAGAAGTTCCGCCACGATCCTAATGTGATTTTACCTGACCGAGCGCAAGTGACAATGGAAGTTCCATTTATGCGAGCGTATTCGTTGCTTGTCATTCAAACGTGCCACAAACGTAATGCGCCAGCAATTGGTGGTATGGCAGCTCAAATACCTATTAAAAATAATCCAGAAGCAAACGCGCTTGCTTTCCAGAAAGTGAAGGCTGATAAGGAGCGTGAGGTGAATGATGGACATGACGGGACATGGGTCGCCCACCCGGGCATGGTTTTGACCGCTAAGGAAGTGTTTGATAAGGGAATGCCTTCTCCGAATCAAATCGCCAACAAAAGAGAAGATGTGGAGGTTACAGCTGAAGATTTATTGGAAGTACCAATAGGAGACATAACAGAACAAGGATTACGGACTAATATTAATGTTGGCATACAGTATATTGCTTCCTGGTTCATGGGTAGAGGGGCTGCTCCTATAAATAACTTGATGGAAGATGCGGCGACAGCAGAAATATCAAGAGCTCAAGTATGGCAGTGGATTCGTCATCCTAAAGGGAAGTTAACCGATAATCGAAAGGTAACATTGGAGCTTGTAGAGGAAATAAAGCAGGAAGAACTGGAGAAAATTGCTCAACTAGTTGGCTATGAAACTTACCGAAACAACCGTTATGAAGCAGCAGCAGCTCTGTTTACTAAACTTATTCGAGAAGATGAGTTTGCGGAATTTTTAACAATACCGGCTTATGAACAATTGTAAGCGAGCTAATATGAAGGAGGAATTGGTGTGAAGCAAGAACGTGTAGAGAAATTGAAGCAGCATTGGAAGCAGGAGGAGCGTTGGAAAGGGATTACCCGTCCATATGAAGCAGAGGATGTTATACGGTTAAGAGGTTCAATCGATATTGAACATACATTAGCCAAAACAGGTTCTGAGAAGCTATGGAAACTTCTCCATACAGAAGATTATGTGCATGCACTTGGGGCACTAACAGGGAATCAGGCTATGCAACAAGTGAAGGCTGGCTTAAAGGCGATCTATTTAAGTGGATGGCAAGTTGCGGCAGATGCGAACTTATCTGGTCATATGTATCCTGATCAAAGTCTTTATCCTGCCAATAGTGTTCCGCAGGTTGTTAAACGAATCAACCAAGCGCTTCAACGTGCTGATCAAATTCATTACATGGAAGGCAAGACAGATACCGATTGGTTCGCTCCGATTGTAGCGGATGCAGAAGCGGGATTTGGAGGGCAATTAAATGTATTTGAGCTAATGAAAAGTATGATTGAAGCTGGAGCATCTGGAGTCCATTTTGAAGATCAGCTATCCTCTGAGAAAAAATGTGGTCATTTAGGTGGAAAAGTCTTGTTACCGACGCAAGTTGCTGTGAAAAATTTAATCTCTGCGCGTTTTGCGGCCGATGTAATGGGTACACCAACTGTATTAATTGCGAGAACGGACGCAAATGCAGCTGATCTTATCACGAGTGATGTTGACCCTTATGACGCTACATTTATGACAGGGGAGCGCACACCAGAAGGATTTTATAAGACAAAAGCAGGAATCGACCAGGCCATTTCCAGGGGTCTAGCTTACGCTCCGTATGCTGATTTGATTTGGTGTGAGACGTCTGAACCGAATCTTCAGGAGGCGCAACAATTTGCTGATGCCATCCATGAAAAATTCCCAGGTAAGCTGTTGGCTTATAACTGCTCTCCATCTTTTAATTGGGAAAAGAAGCTTAACCAACAAACGATCGCCACCTTCCAGCAACAACTTGCTGAAATGGGATACAAATTTCAATTCGTAACACTTGCCGGTTTCCACGCCCTAAACCACGGCATGTTCGAATTGGCTAGAAAGTATAAAGACGAGGGAATGAAAGCTTACTCAGCTCTTCAACAAGCCGAGTTTGCTAGTGAAGAATATGGGTACTCGGCAACCAGACACCAACGTGAAGTTGGAACAGGTTATTTTGATGAAGTGGCTCAAGTAGTATCAGGAGGGACATCTTCAACTACTGCATTGAAAGGGTCTACCGAATCGGAGCAGTTTACCGATCAGCAGGTTCATTCCTAACAGGGGGGGCAAGTCGGTACGGTATAGAGATGGATAGAAGAAGAAGAGCAAATTCCTTGGATGGAATTTGCTCTTTTTTTGTAAGAAAAGAAGATTTGATGTTTTTCTCACTTACTACCCTGGGGTCTTAATTATATAAATCCTCTCTGTGGTAAAAATCGCTACGATAAAGCTTTGTTTAAGCTTGTAGAGGGTGAACAAGGAGTTGTTTTTTTGCGTACCTCCGTTAATCATTATTCGGTATGCCGAAATTGATTTTTCGATGATAATCTCTTTTGAACCATGTTAGATTAAAGTCGTGCAAAAACAAATTGCATATTGTTTCATGTTTTACCAACTTTTTCAGATAGTAAACATCCTTCATTCTGTACATAGAAAACATGAACAATTATACAAATCTAACTTACACATATGACTTGGAGGAAAAGAATGAACAAACATCCTTTTTATTTTATTCTACTAATTTGTATGACTATGCTTCTAGTTGGTTGGTCCCAACCGGATGATAAACAAAATGTGCTCCGTGTAGAAACAGCAGACCTACCAACGGAGACAGAAGAGATTATTTCAAAGAGTAAACAGCATGACATCAATACAATTTATCTAAACATTAACACCAATCGTTCCAGCTTTTACTACAAATCATTTATTCGAAAAGCAAACGCAGCAGGGATAGAGGTTCATGCATTAGAGGGGAAACCTTCATGGGGGCTTGAAGAGAATCAACAAGCACTTATGGATTTTACGAAATGGGTTGAGAAGTATAATGATATGGTTTCCGAAAATGAAAAGTTTGCTGGGATTCACTTGGACATCCAAGCTCAGCATACAGAGCAATGGGAGGAAAATTCAAAAGCCGTTTTGGAAGATTGGAAAGCGAATCTAAGTGCATTTCAAAACGAAGTCAATGACGCTGAGCTGACTACTAGTATTTCTATTCCATTTTATTTAGATGGGGTGGAGACACCGAATCAATCAGAGACACCTTTTCAAAAATGGATAATGAAACAATTCGATCATATTACGGTGCTAGCTCATCGTGACACAATCGAAGGTTCAAGTGGTGTGATTGCGTTAATTAAAGATGAATTAGAAATAGCCAACGAATTAGATAAGGAGGTTTCGGTAGGGGTTACCTTGGCTGACACAGGAGAAGATGTTACGTCATTTTATGAGGAAGGCACAGATGATATGCAGATGCATCTTCATGTGTTAGAAAAGCACTTAAAAGACAATCCTGCCTACATTGGATATTCCATTGATCAGTACAGTTACCTGTCTACCGAAAAAAATAATAAAACAACCGAAACGGAAGATAATCAACAACCTACTCCATCCAATAATGTTCGAGGTACTTATATTTGGCACGCTTCCAACCTAATAGAATCTCCAGATGAAATCATAGAGTTTGCCAAAGAAAATAACCTTAACTTTCTGTACACACGTTTAGATCGGACGAAAAATTTCTCCGTTTATAAAGATTTTGTAGAAAAGGCGCATGAAGCAGGGATTGAAGTACATGCAATGGGTGGACATCCTATATGGGCCCTGCAAAAAGGTGAAAAACGATTGAAGATGTTTGTGGATTATGTAACAAATTATAACTCTAGTGTTTCAGAAGAACAGCAATTTGATGGAATCCATCTGGATGTAGAACCTTATACATTACAAGAATGGTCTGAAGATAAAAAAGCTGTGATGAACACGTGGAAAGATAATATGGAATTGTTTGTAGACAAAGTTGAAGACAATTCAAATTTAGAAACAAGTGTAAGTCTCGCCATGTGGTTAGATGACCATGAGACGCCAGGTCAACCAAATCTATCGTTCTCTAAATGGGTAATCAAACAATTGGATCATACTGCCATTATGGCATTTCGAGATTCCTCTGAAGGACCAGGTGGGATCATTGATGTGTCTAAAGAGGAAGTAGCTTTTGCTAACAATCTTGGCAAAGATCTTGTCATATCCGTCGAAATGCAGGAGATGGAAGAGACACCTTATATCTCTTTTTATGAAGAGGGAGAAGAAGAAATGATAACAGAGTTAGATAAGACAGAGGATGTCCTTGAAGATGATTCATCTTATCAAGGAGAAGTAGTCCACTCTTATGAATATTGGAAAGATGCTGCAAAGTAAATAGTAGTTAACTAGAACGCGTGAATAGAGCTAATCATATTCACGCGTTTTTATTATGTGTATTCCCTAGGAGTTCTACAAGAATAAATTCAGAGCAGAATCTATTATGTAGTATATTTTAGTTACCCCTTGAGGAAAATATTTCACATTTTCAAACATCCGAAAGAGTAAGATGTGATAACATGAACGAGATTAATCTAACAAAAGGAGTTAATAAAATTGAATGATTGGACAGATTTCGAGACAGGAATTATTCACATCTTAACATCTCTCCTCGGTTGGGGATCTATAATATTTCTAGTTATCTACATATATCGAAAAAATAAGACTGAACTCTCACTTTGGAAAGTCTTCCTTATCACATACATCGGCATGTTCACCTTTGATTACACACTACAAATCTCAGGAGATCGTGCTTTATTTCCTATATTACCACTAGGTGTATGGCTGATTTTTGGTTTTTTTTGTCTTAACAATAAGGAAAAATCGTGGCATGAGTATCGCCCTTTTGCTTGGGTTGGGTTCGGAGCGTCCTTTCTCTTTTTCTCTTTAGGAATTCTAGGATCATTTTTGCACGACCAAGTTTACTATAGGGGGGAGTTGTCTACTTATATCGCTTCTGTTAATCAGCCTCAGTTAGTGACAACGCACCCCTCAGGTGAGAATCCAATTCTTAAAGAAGATTTTCAATCCTCCCTTCCCTCTTTTCAACAAAGCGAGTTTAATGGTATGGAATGGTTTAAGAAAATGGAGCAAGGAAAGCCAAAAGAGGATGTGATGGAGATATTTCCTTATGTTTTAAAAGGAACAGAACCACAATTTGGAAGCGGGATTCAACCCCTAATTTATATCAAGCGAGATGGGAAAGGCATTTTGGTACACAATGAAAATGGGGACCAGCTCTTTTTTGAATCCGAGTACTCATTATTTAAGGAGGTCCAATAATGACAAAAAGAATAAAAATTGTGTTTCTATCAGTTATGGTCATTACAGCCATATTTCTAGTTTATTGGTATTATCTAGCCGCACCAATGCGTCTTCAAGAGAACGAAGTACTCATCAAGCGGATGAATGAAAAAAATAATGCTACTGAGGTTACCTCTATTCAGGACCGACACTTTATCGATAAGGAGCATGTGTTTGTTCCTTTTAAAACTGCGTCAAATGAGTTTGGGGTTAGTCACTGGCTTTGGGATAAACATGAGTGGAAAGTAATCAATATGGACGGAGGGAAACCATTTGTTTGGAAAGTGGATCCTAGTGACCCTTCAAGCTATGTTATTACATGGAATATACATCCAGCAGACCAAATTACGTCCTTATCTTTTTACCTGATGAATGAAAGATATTATCGTGTATCTGAAGGTCAGCACTTGTTTACACCTGGTGTTCAGATGGAAAAGCGGTTCTCCTCACTTCCAAACACTTTTGGGATAATGGAAATGCCAAATGACTGGGCTTTTTATCTTGAAAAACTTAAGGTCTCTGTTAGTAGGGGAAATATTTTTGATTCCAATCCTGATCTGCATTTTGGTTGGTCTGGGTTCAGTCAAAATGGTAAGAGAATATTCCCTGAACATACTGGTGATGTCAACGGATATAATGCTGGGTATGGAGGTTTCCAATTTGTTTTATTAAAAGGCGATGAAGATCTCGAGAATGTAAATGATTTGGAATAATCCTGTTCACATGAGAGGGAACTCTTCTTAATAAGTTAGTAATACAAAATAAATACTAGCTTTTAAACTTACTATAGTAGATGGAGGCTATGTCTGTGGTTGATTTAGAAGACATGAGAAATCGAATTAAGTCATTAAACGAGTCGGATGCTAAAAGTTTAGCTATGCTTACTTATGCAAATCTGCAAATGGTGAAAACAGGAAATGGGCGATTTACAAGCGAAGAGTGTGTAGATCAATTGTTGAAGCTGTTTACTAGTATTCCAGAACATCCTGAAACAAATCGGGATGATTAGAGTCATGCTACCTCTTTTAATAGTTGGAAGGGAATGATAAATATCATCAAACGAGTTAGTTTTGGATGGTTATGTATAAGTATATTCCTAGTTAGCTGCCAGTCAGGTTCGAGTGAGAGTTGGGCGTATGAGTTTGTTAGATATGAGGGAGAAAGTTATGTAGTCTCTGATGCCATGGTAATAGAGAAGGAAAAAGTAGGCGAAAAAATAGGCTCTGTGACGAAATACATTACAAAGGAAGGCGACTATTCCGGTAATGTTTCTAATACATATCAAGAAGGAACTACATATTATAAAATTACTGGGGTTGGGACAGACAATGCTATAGCAGTGAAGCAGAAGGATGGAACGTATATAAAAGCCGTGATATCAGAGGAGTGGAAAGAAGGAGAATAAGCTTTTGGATAAATATTGAAACGTGAATGTGTTTCCTTTCGTATGAATGAAAAGAAGCTGATTTTCTATAAAATAGAAAGGAGATTCTTCATGCAAATTATATTCAATATTATAGGAGCTATTGCTGGACTTACCTTTTTCAATTGGTTATTTGGATATCGCAAAGGTGCTATTCGAATTGATTTTGATGAAAGGTACACAAACCATCAAGACTATATAGAAGCCATTCAGACCGAGCTTGAAAGCCAGGGTAGGGAAGTGGAGTATGTAGATTACCGGCACTTTATTATTGATGGGAAGTCATATGAATGGATAGAACGGAATGCTCCTATGGGAGTTGTACCTCTTCAGCGGACCATCTTGTTGCCTATGAAAAAGGAACAAACAGCATAATCATGTCGAACAATGAAGCGCTATCGATAAGATAGCGCTGGTTTTAATGGAACAAAATAGGTGGGTGCTCGGAAAATTCGAATTATGCTCCGAAATCGAAAAATTTGATCGGAAAATTCGAATTTTGCTCTGAAATCGAAGAAGTTGCTCCGAAAACCCGAATCTTGCTCCGAAACCGAAATAGCCCCCACAATTACATATTATCTAAATAATCTTCTCATGATTTTACCTGTAACTTTACCTGTTGCACGTCTTTTTACACGCTGACCAGTACGTCCTTTACTAATGGCGCTGACATCATTTTTATATTTGGATAACTTTGAAAGCTTTGACAGGATCCCCATTCAATCACCTCTTTATCTAGCATTTTGTGTTTACTATTCCTTTTCTAATAACAAGTGAAACTCCTTCCATAAAAAGCGTTTTAGGTTACTAGTACTATGTAAAGAAAATACAATGATTAAAAACAAAACTACTGACTTAAGATGTAGTTCTTAACCTTTTGTTTTATAAAAATTTTTAAAGGGAAACAATTTAAATAAAAAGGAGAGGATCTACATGGCTCAAGAAGTAAAACGTAGAGATGGTTATAGTTGTCTCGTTTGTGGACATATATTTGATTTTGAAGCTCCATTGCAAAAAGAATATCAAATTAGTGAGGATGCCGTTCCGGCCAGAGCAGTAGCTGTAAATACGATGGAAGGTTCGAACGGAAAGCTAGTTAATTTAATGCTATATGCGGATTGTCCGCAATGTGGAGTAACAAATGAATGTAAAGAAGTATTATAATATTTTGAAAGAAAAGAAGGCGACCTCCAATGGGAAATCGTCTTCTTTTTGTATATAGGCTGCTATAAATACAAGTTTGCTAGAAATATTCCCAGTGTTTCTTCATAGATTTTATCAAACTGATTGAGTGGGAGCGGGCTGGTGCCTTTTCCTAATTCTACGGTGTATCCGGGACGGCGCCATTCTTGGATAAACCAGTCTTTGTAACCCGCGAAACTATCTATGAATCGAATGGGACGATAACCACTCACACGTGCAAATTCCTCCACAATTACTTCAGCAACTGGTGGTTCCAGACTTTCGTATCCCCAGTAAATTACTTCTCCTTGAGTATGGAAAGCTAGAGCTCTTGTGAAATCTCTAGAACGTGTTAGTTCAGCGACAGCTTGGGCTTCTGGTTCAGATAAAGGATAAGGTCCAGGATAATTGAAAGGGGATGGAGCTTGTTGTTTTCGCTCGCTCTCCAACTCCCATTTAGCTGGGTATTGATTATTTAAATCTACTCCACGGATGTTCGCCTTCCAACGGTTGAAATTCATATTATTATTATTAATCGACAAAACTTGGGAACGATAAGGCTCTTCTTCAGGCGGTCCTTCCAGAACAAGATTAACTCCATCTGGATTGACCATAGGTACTGCTGAGAGGTCTGTTTGGTTATAAAATGGGTTTAACTGTATGCCGCGTATCGGAGTTTGGTTTGTTAGGGCAAGTAGGTATTCGTTTAAAAACTTCATCATGATTGGGGTGGTGATCCATTCATTGGCATGGAAGGAAGCATTGATATGAATTTGTTTGTTCCCTCTCCCAATTCTAAGCTCTGGTATAGGTTTACCCAATACGGAATTGCCTATAGAAGGGGTGCGAATAAATGGGTAAATGGATACTAGTTGGTTTATGTCATTCACCATAGTGGAGTAGGAATAAGCTTCTTTCCCATTAACCACCCTCCAAGTAACACGAATAGGGACAAGGATGGTTTGACCAATTTGTAGTGTATTAGGATTGATCGTCTGATTAAGTAAATATAAAACATCTAAAGGATAACCTTGCCGACGGGATATCCCCCATAGGGAGTCACCTGGGTTGATGGAGTAGTTAGTAACAACATAACCAGGGATCTGAACCTGTTGCCCAATGGATAGTTGATTGGGATTAAAGGATCTGTTGGAATCAACAACTAACTCAAAGGGAATTCCGAATAATTGACTATAATACCAAAGGGAATCACCTTTTCGTACACTTACTTTCATTAGGAGCTCCTCCCGCCTAAGATTATAATGCATCACTTTTGAATTCTTTCTATAAAAAAGGCTATGTTAAAGTTTGGTGTTGACTTTGGAATCAATTAATCTAAATAGTTTTATTCAAGATAAGAAGCATAATCTGGACTAAGGGTTTTGGTGCTGAACTCCGTTATCCGACATACCGATGGGTGGAGGGAAATGGTGAGACTCCTGCGGAAGAAGGGACAATGCGAGACCCCACAGAGAGGCGTAGCCGAACGAGGATTGCATGTTCCTCCGCGGAAAGCGAACCATTTCACCGCAGCCCCTTCCTCACAAACGTAACGGGTCCAGCCTCACCAGTTATTCAAGAGTACGGTGCTATTATGGAGGAATATAAAACTAATTATTATATCAACACCAAACTTTAACACAGCCATAAAAAAAGGGTATATTGGAAGAACCATCATTTCAAATTGCAGAACACAAGTCTAGCAATGCCGCTCTTAACCTATTTTATTACAATGTAGGGGAGCATCATTTCATGGTCTTCATGTTCTAGAATGTGGCAATGCCATACATATAAACCCGAGAATGGACCAACTGCAAAAATGACTCTTGTTATTTCACCAGGGTTTGCAATGACCGTATCCTTCCAACCACGTTCGTTGAGTGGTGGGGGAATTTTAGAACCGGTTGTGACTATTTCGTCTGTTTGCTGATATACGTCAACATTATATGGCTGTCGATCAAGCACTTGAAAGCGAACAAGGTGGATATGAATAGGATGGGCATCCTCCGTTGTATTTATAAAGGACCACACTTCATAAGTACCAAGTTTTGGACATTCAGTTATTGGGTCTGCCCATCTCTTATTATCTAATAAATGGATTTCTCTTCCATATGCATCTTTAGCCATATCAAGAGATAAAAGTCTATTTTTTGATGCAAGATTTTCAGATAATGTCGGCATATACGTTAAATAATAAGGGATTGTGCTTTGATCCAAACTACATAAAGGACGAATGACTCTGATTTGTAGAATCAATCCTGTTGTCTCAGGATTAGGTGGGTCTCCACCTGGAAAAGGTGAGGGTGCGCTATTTTGTAAGGTAATAGTATTACCAAACTGGGTGGAGAAATCTACAATGATATCTGCTCGTTCAGCAGGTCCAAGAAGTATTTCTTTGGTCATGACTGGTTGCTCGAGCAATCCTTGATCACTTCCAATTTGATAAAAAAACTGATTTGAACTCAAGGAAAAATTATAGAATCTGGAATTGGAAGCGTTTAATAAACGAAAACGATAACGACGAGGCTCTACATCTAAATATGGCCAAACTTTTCCATTTACGAGAATCGTGTCTCCAAAGAACTCCGGAACAACAGATGGACAGACACCTTCCACAGGTTCTTCAGGTTCACAAGGGTAATATAAAGAGCCATCTTCATTGAAACTTCTATCCTGTACCAATAACGGCACTTCATAGTTTCCTCTAGGGAGGTTCAACATCTGTTCTTGTGTGTCCCGAATCAAATAAAAGCCACTTAACCCAGCGTATATGTTCAACCTCGTTATACCTACAGCGTGGTCATGATACCAAAGAGCTGTCGAGGGTTGTAGATTAGGATAATCATAGGTTTTTGTCACAAAATAAGGCCCCACCTGCTGGAAGTCATTCGTAAACCATGCCTCCGGGTACCCATCACTATAATCCGGGGTGGCTCCTCCATGGAGATGTACAACTGTCCGGACTTCAGGGTTGGGGGGCTCTGCTCCATGAACCGTTTTATCCACTGGAAGAAAGTGCTTTGTTGGAAGTTGATTCTTCCAACAAACACGAATTAATTGATGGCTAAATGCTTCTATTGTAGGACCAGGATACATTCCGTTGTATCCCCAAATAGTAGTAGGTGGTAAATCACGATGAAGTTGTTGGTGGCATTGAAGCATTGTCACTTCATAATAGGGCACACCATTTAGAATGGCATTAGGCTTTAAGGTAGGTATTGTAGGTAGTTCATCCACAAATTTAGTTAACTCCATTTCATCACCCTTACATTTTGTATCTATACCATTATATATAGTACTAATTACTAAAATCATGCTTCAGCAACCATCTTATTAATCCAGGAACAAATTTAGGCAAATGACATACATAATAAAATAAAAAGGTTTGGTTTGGGGAGGAGGATTCTGTGAATATACCGTGGATGAACAATGCAGCGATAAATAATGCACCGAAAGGGAAGCAAGTGAGTCGGTTTACAGGAGAGAACTCGACTAAAAAGGAGCGTAAAAAGCGCAAACCGCGTAGGTATTTAAGGCGAAATTACGCTGGGAAATCGATTGACTTCGGTGAAGCTTCTTTTGGAGTTAATGATAGCGAAGATAAAACGAAGAATGAACAGACTATTGATTTAAACGATTTTGAATCACTAATAGAAGAGGAGAATTTACCGTCAGCACACACAGTTGATTCCCATCAAGAGGAGCAAATGCAGTCTTCTTCTTCATATGGAGAATTGATCCATAATGTTGTTCAAAATAGTTTTCAAAGTGCTGAGCATGTAGAGACAGATAAGGAACATACACAACTATCATTTACAGAAGAAGAAGTAAACACCTCTAATAATTTGGATGATTATAATGAGGATCACCAAGAAGTTGATGAGGAGCCCGTTCATGTAATGGAAGAGATTCAGTCGACGCAAGAATATCAGATATTAACAGGGACCTACTCTTATTCTACGAATCTGTTAAATGAGAATGAAAAGGAATATGAGCTAAATGAATTGGAGAGCATGTTATCAGTGCAGATCCCTTTTAAAGCATGGATTAATGTCAAGCATTTTATTCGTCCACCACTAATACCTTCTTCTGTTACTGAAACGTATCGATTTATTGATGAGGAAGATCGAGCAAATGAGAATGTTCGTTCCAAGTTTTTTTATACAGAACAAACGTTTCATGAAACACCATACTGTGATGTGGCAAGTGCTGTAATTTCCAACCAAATACAAATTGAGAATACACCTTCCGAAGTGCATAAAGAGCGACTCAATGAGCTTTACGGATATTCCTATAAGAAAGAGATTAAAGAGCATCATTATCTGGGTATAAAAACACCTGTATTGTTAGGGCAATACGATATAGAACTGTCGATGGAGCCAATAATTGAATCCCCTTTTCCTGTTTATGAAGTGGACTCGATTGAAAATCAACTTATCATCCATAACTATAATTTCATACCAAAGACTCCCAAGGATCAATTAAATACGACCCTCCTGGCAGAAGAAGGAGTTATTATGCTTGAGGGGGTTGTTCATCAATCTATCTTTTGTAGGAAAGATGTCTCTATTAATGATGCCTATCAGACCATTTCTGAAAAACTAGTCCTCCATTTAGGAGTTGAATTTATGCAGGTTCAATCGTGTTAAGACAATAAATGGTGGTTTGTCCTCTACCATCTACCTATACGACTTTTACCTTTGAGCATACAGTATTGTAGGGATACAAATAACTCCCAAATATGTAAATGGAGGTTTTTCAATGAGCGATTATAATTATGATTCTCATCATGGCTACGATGGCAAAGATTCAAAAGATAATAAGTGCAAAGTAAAAGGAAAAACACAAACTCAGTTCCAGGACACCAATGTGGATCCTACTACGATTTCAAATGCAGTGGTGAAGGTCCCTGTCCTATTGGCAGAGACTACACTTCAAATTGTTGTAGAAGCAGATATTCCACTTGATCCACCAGCAGTTGAAATCAAACGAGTGTTAAAAAATGCTGTACTAACACAATGTAAGCTTGTGCCAGTAGCATTTGGTAACACACTAGGGGATGGAACACGTCAGGTTACACGTGCTAAACTTTTCGTTCAAGGTTATATTCGTAAAGACATTGAATATGCTACAGATCGTTGTGAAGGAAAAATCAGAGACCGTATTGCCAATGTACCGTTCTCAGGTTTTGCCGATTTAACAGATGAAGATTTTATTACACGACCTGCATTTGGTGTGTCAGAAGAAAGTAAATCACAATTCATTAATCCAAAAATTGGCGAAAAGCCTAGACTTGATAAATATTACTTCCAGAACGATGTATTCTACAACGAGCAACCTTTCTGTGAGCTAGTAAGAGCTGACTTCTACGAGCTTGATTTCTCACCAGAATACACGATGCTTGGTGACACATTTGACAAAATTACAGAAAAAGTTGTTCTAGACTTAACGCTTAAAGTGTTGCAAACTCGTCAAGTTGAAATTGGTGACATTGGAGCTACAGACTGCTAAATTCTATAGCCTCATCCGTTCCTGCGGATGGGGTTTTTCTTTATTTTATACATATCCACCAGGCTTCGTGTGGACGATAGCCTACAAGCTGTGAAAAGCCAAATGGTCGTTGTATATGCTACACTTAAAATATGGAAACAAATAGAAAGGATGATAGCATGTACGGGTTAGATGAAAAACGCCAAGAGGTTTTGAATTTTGTCGACACACTATCAAATGAAAAGGCTACAACAAAGCCAGATCAGCATACGTGGTCTGTTGTAGAAGTGTTAGAACATTTATATCTAATGGAAAATGTCGTGATTAAACAGATTGAACATGCAATTAAAAACGGTGAAGTAAAGGAAGTAGGAGAAAAACCAATTCATAAGACGACGATTCGTACTCAGAAGGTGGATGCACCAGAGACCGTTCAACCCAAGGGGCATTTCCAAACGATTGAAGATGCAAAACAAGGATTAGAGCAATCAAGAGAAGCGACACTATTCTTAATTCACAATAAGGACCAAGAACTACTTCAACATCGAACATTTCCTCACCCTCTCTTTGGTGACATGAATCTAGAGCAATGGATTGAATTTATTGGGTGGCACGAGTTACGCCATTTAGAGCAAATGAAAGAAGTTCATAATCAACTGGCGTAGAGAGCAATGTATTTTTTGCTCTCTACATAGCATTGACAATTAGAGATGATGTTTTTATACTATAGAAAAAGATTAGGAATGAACGTTCATTCCGTACGGTCTTTCTTACAAATATAAAGTGAGTAAATGGTGGCGAAGAGCATTGGAGGCTAGTGATTATGGAAGAAATAACGAGTAAACGAGAGCATATTCTCGATGCTGGGTTACATTTATTTGCTGAAAGAGGATTTGATGCAACTACGATACCGATGATTGCTACCAAAGCTGAAGTTGGAGCGGGAACCATCTATCGATATTTCATTAATAAGGAAAATTTGGTGAATGAACTTTTTCAGCAGTACGTGGAAAGATGTATTACCATATTGCATGAACATTATCCGGAAGCGGGCAGTTCTCCACGTGAACAATTCCGACAAATATTTAACGGCATGGTTCAATTTACAAATGAACATGAACATGCATTATATTTTATCAAAACACATAACCATTCTCACGTATTAAATCAAACTAGTCGAGAACGGTTTGAAGAAATGTTGAATTTTATTCGTTCCTTTTTCGAAAAAGGGAAAGAACAAGGCATTATTCGGGATCTTCCTGCCAATGCATTAATTGCCATCGTATTAGGTGCATTTCTTGAACTGCACAAGTTAGTTCGAGAAGGGGATGTTGACCCAAATGAGAAGCTTTTTGAAGGAGTAGAAGAGAGTTGTTGGGATGCGATCAGAGCGCATTAAGGTGCTCTGTTCTCTTTTTTGCCTGATGCGGAATGAATGTTCATTCCGTTCGATTTTACTACGACTAATTGAGTATAAAAGGATGATAATGTATGACAAACACAAGATCTGTACCGTCTCCTAAAGCTTATGGTCCATTACGTAATTTACCTTTAATAAATCGTAATAAGCCAATACAGTCATTGATGAAGCTCGCAAGACAATATGGCCCAATCTTCGATTTTGAATTTCCCGGCCGCCATGTCACGTATGTATCTAGTCATGAGCTTGTGAAGGAATTAAGTGATGAACGTCGGTTTGATAAAAAAGTACACACACCTCTAAGAAAAGTGCGAGCATTTAGTGGGGATGGCCTTTTTACAAGTGAAACAAGTGAACCTAATTGGAAAAAGGCACACAATATCCTCCTTCCTAGTTTTAGTCAGCAGGCGATGAAAGGTTACCATGATAAAATGGCCGATTTAGCTGTGCAACTTGTTCAGAAATGGGCACGTTTAAATCCAAATGAAAGCATTGAAGTTCCAGAGGATATGACAAGACTTACATTAGACACTATTGGACTTTGTGGCTTTAATTACCGGTTTAACAGTTTCTATCGCGAGCAACCTCATCCGTTTATTCAAAGCATGGTACGCGCTATGGATGAAGCGATGAGTCAAACGCAACGTTTTGGTATTCAAGACCGAGTGATGGTGAGATCAAAGCGTCAATTTCAAGAAGACATCCAGGATATGTTCTCTCTTGTGGATCAACTAATTGCTGAACGAAAAGCGAATGGAGACCAAGGGGAAGATGACCTCTTGTCTCATATGCTAAAAGGAAAAGATCCAGAAACAGGAGAGGCACTTGATGACGAGAATATTCGCTATCAAATTATCACCTTCTTAATTGCTGGCCATGAGACAACCAGTGGGATGCTTTCGTTCGCATTGCATTTTCTTATGAAGAATCCTGATAAACTGCAAAAAGCCTATCAAGAAGTGGATGAAGTTGCAGGTGATGGTGTTCCAACCTATAAACAAGTTAAAAAACTTAAGTACGTGCGCAACATCCTTAATGAATCCTTACGCTTATGGCCAACAGCTCCTGCGTTTGGTTTATCTGCAAAAGAAGATACCACGATAGGAGACGGAATACCATTTTCAAAAGGGGAAACAGCTACTGTACTAATACCGGAATTGCACCGTGACAAAAGCGTTTGGGGCGAAGATGTAGAAGAGTTTAAACCAGAACGTTTTGAGGACCCAGAAGCTATTCCACACCATGCCTTTAAACCTTTTGGTAATGGGCAACGTGCTTGTATAGGACAACAATTTGCGATGCATGAGGCGACGCTTGTGCTTGGCATGTTGTTACAGAATTTTGAATTTGTTGATCATACGAACTATGAACTCAAAATAAAAGAAACACTAACTTTGAAGCCTGATGGACTTACAATGCAAGTAAAACCTAGGAAAAATCAAATGGCTTTTGCCATGACATCATCACAAGAAGAAAAGAGTGCCGAAGAATCTAATTCAAAACAGTCACAAAACATACCTAAGCATGGTACTCCTTTACTTCTCCTACACGGATCGAACCTAGGGACTGCTAAAGGTATTGCTAAGGAGTTAGCCGAAACAGGAGAGGCACAAGGTTTTAGTACAACAGTTGCTTCATTGGATGAGTATGCAGGAAACCTTCCAATTGAAGGCGGTGTACTGATCGTTTCAGCCTCATATAACGGTAATCCACCAGATAATGCTCATGCTTTTATCGATTGGCTAGAGCAGGCTGGGCAAAATGAACTTCAAGGTGTACGCTTTGCTGTATTTGGTTGTGGTGATCGCAACTGGGCCAACACCTATCAGCGAATTCCATCGTTCATCGATGAGAAGATGGCGGAAAAAGGAGCTACTCGTTTATCAGAAAGAGGGGAAGGAGATGCGAGTGACGACTTTGAAGGGCAATATGAACAATGGGATGAACAGCTATGGCCTAATATAGCTGATGTGTTAGATATTCAACTAAACACAGAGCAAGATGCCACAAGCAATGCATTATCAATGGAATTTGTGAGTGGTGTTACGGCAACGCCTCTTGCCAAGACTCATCAAGCCTTCACAGCAAAACTATTGAAAAATGAAGAACTTCAAAGTGATGTGAGTGAGCGAAGTACCAGGCATATCGAAGTGAGATTGCCAAATGGTGTTACCTATCAAGAAGGGGATCACTTAGGAGTCATTCCACAAAATAGGCAAGAGCTAGTGAACCGAGTGCTTAATCGTTTTGGTATGGAAGCAAACACACTTGTAAGCATGCACGGTGGTTCAGGAAGAGCATCTCATCTTCCTTTAGAGCAGCCAGTAAGTGTGGAAAACTTATTGGTTCATTATGTGGAAATGCAAGAACCAGTTACACGAGCTCAACTTCGAGAGTTAGCAGCTTATACGACTTGTCCTCCTCATAAAGTAGAGCTAGAGCAACTGTTAGAGGAAGAGGCATACAAAGAAGAAGTACTTCAAAAACGTATTACAATGATTGATTTACTTGAACAATATGTAGCTTGTGAATTACCTTTTGAGCGATTTATTGCATTGCTACCACCTTTAAAGGCTCGATATTACTCTATTTCAAGTTCTCCAAGTGTTCAAGCCCAAAGCCCAAGTATTACTGTAAGTGTTGTGAGAGAGAAAGCTTGGAGTGGAAATGGAGAGTATAAAGGGGTCGCTTCCAATTATTTAGCTAATGTACAAGAAGGTGAAGATATTGCATGCTTTATCAGTACACCTCAATCTAATTTCCAACTGCCAGAAGATAGTCAGACCCCAATGATATTAGTAGGTCCTGGAACAGGATTAGCTCCGCTGCGTGGATTCCTTCAAGCACGTCAGTCGTTGAAGCAAAATGGTTATGCGTTAGGTGAAGCACATCTTTATTACGGATGTCGTCATCCAGAGCATGATTATCTATATAAAGATGAACTTACTCACTATGAACAAGAGGGTATTGTGCATGTCCATACAGCTTTTTCTCGTATAGAAAATCAACCAAAAACGTATGTACAGCATCTAATAGAAAAAGATGGGACAGAACTCATCCAAATGCTTGATAACGGAGCTCGCTTATATGTTTGTGGGGATGGTAGTGAAATGGCTCCGGCTGTTGAGGACACACTTCTTACTTGCTACATGGACTATCATCACGTTACCAAACAAGCTGCGATGAAGTGGTTAGATCAACTGCAGACAGATGGAGTTTATGCAAAGGACGTTTGGGCAGGCTAGTATAAATTCGTTGCTAGAGTAAAAATGGCAAAGTAACACAAACTATCCCTATACAACTAAAGGAGGGATAATCATGACAGCACCGTATTTATGTCCTAGTTGCAAATCCAATCGTACCCGCTTTAATGTGATTGAGCAAGTTGCTACATCTATTAAAAAGGATCCACAAACAGGAGAGGTTGTTGAAGAATATACAGCCGACAACGTTTCTCCAATGCATATTCAATACAAAGGTCCTTCTGTCCGGATTCAATGTGCTGCTTGTGGTGTCATCGAAGAAGAGCTATCGTTTATAAAACGAGCAGAATATAATCAAACATCATAAATATAATCATGACAAAACACGAATGGGTGCTTAGCTCATTCGTGTTTTTATTATCCAGAGTTCTGTTGTTGGCCCCCTTTTTTCTGTTTTACGAGTCCAATTAGTAAGGATAGTATCACCAATAGATAGATGGTAAAAGAATAAAGGGTCCAGTTTTGGGAAGTGAAAGCGGCATTTTCAACTATATTCTCGTGGGTTAGGTTGGTCAATGTCCAAATCGCTATGCCAAGAGGAAGCAGGTAGGCATTATATCCATTAGATCTGCCGATATGTTGGAGACCTAACAGGATAATTGTAAAAAGGGTAGTGATCTTTACGAATAATACAAAAATCCATATAACACCCATAACAATTTCAATTCGTTCAAAGACCACCGTTGCATGAATATCCCGCATTAAGGAATACGTGGGATATGTTTCTCGCTGAACCATAAAGGCACCTTCAACTCCAATGGCAGCCACTACGAAGGCAGTTAAAATACTACCCCCAAATAAGATCGACATGAGATAATATCGTCTGATTTTGTTTTTCTCTTTTACAAACGTGAAAATAGCAGTCATCAAAATGAGTTCCAAAAAGGGAACACCAAGTGAATTGTATCCTCCTTGAATAACAGGCTTCCACCCATGATAAAGGTATGGCTTGAAATTTTGAAATTCCACTTTGGGGATTAATAATATAATGGATAAGAAGATGATTGTATAAAATAACAAACTCATCGCCTCATTGGTTTTCCCCAATGATTTAAGTCCGCTTGCAGCTCCATACATGGCTAATGCAATCATGATAAATTGATAAAAGTAAGGCGCTGTATCGGGTTTCACAACTACCATGAAGTCATCTGTGTTTCCAACAACTAGTGCACAAAGGTGAAAGGTGAAGACAAGGAGAACAAGGTTTACGAGAGTACCTAACCATTTTCCATATGCTTGATCGATAATGTCAAACAAGGATTGATAGTTTAGCTTCTTCATTAAAAACAACATAAGTACGTTGAACAGTAATCCTGTTACAACTGCCAGTATCATCGAAAGCCAGGCATCCTCATGGGCTACGGAACCGGTAATGAGTGGAGCTAATAACAACGAACTTCCGATTATGAAATTGGCAGTAATAAAGAATAACTGTAGATGTGTGATGTTATTTTTCATTTCGGCTCACCGAATAAAGAGATATGGATTGGTTCGAATATAGTACTAATCCATTTGGTGATAGGAAAGAGGTTATAGCCCATTGAGTAGCCTATCAGTAAAGTTAGAGAGAAAACCCATAGGCAACCAAAAACCCATTTATTGCTCTTGTTTAGGTTGTTCATGTACGCTTTTCCTCCTTGTACCTACACCGGTGATTTCTATATCTGCTTCTGCTTCTACCTTTGTGTTGTTTATAAATACATCCATCCAATTATCTTTTATGTTCTTCCATTCTTTAGGTTGATTCCGATAAAGGTAATTACCAAAGCCGAATGGATCGACTTCATTTTCTTTTGCCTTCTCCACGGTAGCATCCATATAAAGTTCCATTTGTTTATTTATAGATTGTTTTAATTTGTCTAAATAAGCAGGGTCTTTTACACTTCCATCACATCGGAACTCTCTTAAGATTCCACGTCCAGAAAGAGACACGGTAATGGTTATATCAGTTCCGTTTACAGTAGCTTTCTTTTTGGTTTTTACATCTTTAAGCAGAAATCCAAATGTGCCACTTCCGCTAGGACAATCAGTTGAAATGAAGATTGTTTCTTTCGCCTTATCATCAATTAGTGCCCACCCTTTCGATTCTTTAAGAGTTAGCCAATCGACTAATTTATCTTTTTTATACAAAGGGATACCTGTTAAATCATAGGCATTTTGATTAGCATGGATATTTTCCATCGCTTCTTTAGTGTCTGCGGGGGCTTCAGGATTGGAACGGACAATTCCCATGGTTACTGTGTCTCGCTTATGACCATATGTCCATCGGATAACATCTTCTAAATAGATACCATCTCTTAATCCCATTGGACTAAAGGTATTATTAACACGAGCAATGATCCCCTCACTAGGGTTTGCTGTTAGGGAGGTGTACACAGATAGAAGATTTTTTGCCGTATCGTCTTTAGCTGTAAAGACCATAATCTCATCGCGCACCTCATTGTCTCGTTCCATGTAATCAATCAAATAGGAAAAGCCTACATCTCTTGCGAATTCTTCTCCGAATATAATTACCTCTATATGAGGGAAAAATAGCTTTCGGGGTACCAGATTACGAGCCTTATCCACCGTCTCCATCATTGTCTTTGCAGATATAGTGTAGGTATAGACAGCGTTACCTTGTCCTCCTTGTGGAGCGCCACCAAGACGTTGAGCTGAACCACCAGGGTAGACGATTTGAAAGTGAGTATCAATGTTTCCATCTTCCCCTTTGTCAAATCCTATAGCGGTTACAATCGCTTGAATGTTTAGCTCCTCAGCACCTGTACATCCAGACACCATAAACATAAAACTAAGAAACAGAACGATTCGTGATGTTTTGCCCATCGTGCTACCCCCTTGTTACTCGTTTTATTTTCTGGAATGCCCGATAAAATTTAGACTTATCCCACCAAAGGGGGAATCTGAATAGTACATCTTTTAACTTAGATATGGATAAAGGTGCGATTGGTGATAAATAAGACTTACCAATGCTTGTAACATTCGATAGATGTATGACCATCGCAATCGTGAACGCCGCCATTCCAAAAAATCCAGATGTTGCTGCGAATAAAATGAGAACAAATCTAAGCATCCTTACCGCGCCACTAAACGCATAATAAGGGGAAATAAAGCTTGTTATGGCTGTTAGGGAAACAACAATTACCATTGCAGCAGAAATCAGACCTGCTTGGACAGCTGCCTCACCAATAACCAGTGCGCCAACAATAGAAATCGCTGAACCAATTGGTCTAGGCATTCGAATACCAGCTTCTCTTAGTAGTTCAAAAATAATTTCCATCATAATAACCTCTATAAATGCTGGAAATGGGACGCCTTCCCTTTGAGCTGCTAAATTTATCAAAATATTGGTGGGAAGAAGTTCTGCATGGAAGGTTGTAACAGCAATATAGGTTGCCGGTAGAGCTAATGAAATCCAAAATGCTAGTAAACGAATACTCCTGATAAATGTAGCTAAATCAAACTTCTCATAGTAATCCTCCGCAATATGAAAGAAGGATACAAAGGTAACTGGTGCTACCAGTGCAAATGGACTTCCATCTACTAGTACGGCAACACGTCCATCCAAAATTTCTCCGCATACAATATCAGGTCTTTCCGTGGACTTAATAGTTGGAAAGGGTGTGTACCGACGATCTTCAATTAATTCCTCGACCATTCCACTGTCTAGAATTTTATTTGTATCAATCTTGTTTAATCGTTCCATTATTGTATCAAGCGTTTTCTGGTCAACAAGGTCATCCACATAAGTAACTACTACTTTAGTGTGGGTTTCCTTGCCAATTTTCATTGGAGAAAAACGCAATTTAGAGTTACGGACTCTTCTCCTGAGTAAAGACATGTTTGTATCTAGATCCTCCACCAATCCTTCTCTAGGGCCGCGAACAACCGTCTGGATTTTCGTTTCCTCTACTTTTCGAAAACTAGGTGTAGGTTCTACGGGAATTTTAAGTCCAACATCAGAGTTTTGAACGAACAGTATTACACAACCATCCAACATTCCATTTACAATTTCTTTGAAAGTTTGGGTCTGTTTAACTTTACTGGATACATTTAAATGGTTGGTGATAGAAGTTACATCGTTATTCCCTGAGGAACTATTCATCCCCCATTCGACAAGTGGTTCCGTAATATTTTCATCTACACGTGTTTCATTTGCCAATGTTCTTAAAAAGGCAATGGAGTATGGTGTAGGAGACTCACGAACAACTTTCGTTACTAACTCAGGACTTTTACCAAATATCTCAATGATTTGGTCAATATTTACTTGAATATCTTGATAGATCTTGATTTGTTCAAAATCCTTAGGGTTCTCTACAATCTGCTTTTGTTTTGATTTTGAAGATCTTCTTTTGATTGGACTCATCATAATCACCTACGTCTATTATTCGAGTGAGATGTTGAATTATGCATAGATTCCGTTATTTAACAGGAATATGTTCTTTTTTTACTTTATAGGAAATTATAAAATTCAATGCTTCTTTATAACTAAAAAAG
>NZ_AVBF01000021.1 GCF_000770635.1 Pontibacillus yanchengensis Y32 | reverse complement strand
AAGTTGAAAACATCATGGATACTTTTACACAATGTTAAGGACTTGACTGCATAAGCGAGGGAGAACCGCGCAAATCGAGAGAAGAAGCGAGCATAAGTGATGGAGAACCGCGCAAAACAAGAGGAGAAGCGAGCATATATAAGCCCTCAAACCTATCCTCACCTAGTCCCCAAAATCCCCATATTTCACCAAAATAAAAACAAACTTTACACAATTCACGTATTATATCCACAGATAATTGTAAAAAATGCTACAATAGGAGAAGTGATTAAGAGGATAAAGGTCAGGGGGCATACATATGTCAAAAGTGCGTACACAGGATCTTTTGGATCGATTTGATTTAGAGATTGTAGCGGGGGAAGATGGTGTTCACCGCGAAATTTTTACAAGTGATATTTCTCGTCCTGGAATGGAAATGGCGGGTTATTTCAAATATTATCCTTCTGAGCGGTTGCAGCTGCTTGGAAAAACAGAGCTTTCTTTTTTCCTTGAATTAACAGATGCAGAGAAGAAGGATCGTGTCACAAAGTTATGTACAGATGTAACACCTGGGATTGTTATTACTCGTGCGATGGAGGTTCCGGACCTGCTTATCGAAGCGGCTAATGAAGCGGGTGTTCCGATTATGCGCTCGCCATACAAGACGACGAGAGTGATTAGTCGGTTAACCAATTTTCTAGAGACGAAGTTTGCGCCGTTTACAGCTATCCATGGTGTATTAGTGGATATTTACGGTGTCGGTGTTTTGATTACAGGTCAAAGTGGTGTTGGTAAAAGTGAGACAGCCCTAGAGCTTGTTAAAAGAGGTCATCGTCTCGTTGCGGATGACAGTGTGGAAATTCGACAGGAGGATTATGATACGTTAATCGGAAACTCTCCTCCGTTGATTGAGCACTTACTCGAAATTCGTGGCTTAGGAATTATCAACGTCATGACACTATTCGGAGCTGGTTCTGTTCGTAATTATAAGCGAATCACGATGGTGATTAACCTTGAATTATGGGATGAAAAGAAGCAGTATGACCGTCTTGGTCTCGAAGAAGAAACGATGAAAATTATGGATGTAGAGATTCCGAAAGCTACGGTTCCCGTGCGTCCAGGCCGAAATCTAGCGGTTATTATTGAAGTGGCTGCGATGAACTTCCGTCTGAAGCGTATGGGTATTAATGCAGCTGAAGAATTCTCCGAGCGTCTTACCAATATGATTGGTGAAAATAAGAACGATATAACAAAGGGAGGTTTCCAGGGTGACATGTAGTGCTGAACCTCTCAGTCGAATATTTTTACAGCTAGGTCCACTCACTATTTATTGGTATGGACTCATCATTGCTACTGGAGCTTTTCTAGGGTTATGGTTGGCAACGAGAGAATCGGAGCGCCTTGGCTTGAAAAAAGATACATTCGTGGACCTCGTAGTGTTTGCCATTCCTATCGCCATCATTAGTGCCCGTATTTATTATGTAGCGTTTGAGTGGGAACGGTATAAAAATAGCTCCTTTATCGATATCATTGCAATCTGGCAAGGTGGTATCGCCATTCATGGTGCGATTATTGGTGCGGTGCTGACTGCACTTGTATTTGCACGTGTTCGCAAGGTGCCGTTCTGGAAGCTTGTCGATATTGCTGCACCTAGTATTATTTTAGGTCAAGCCATTGGGCGCTGGGGGAACTTCATGAACCAGGAAGCCCACGGTGGTCCAGTTACAGAAGCATTTTATAATAACTTCATGCAATACTTACCTAGTTTTATTACAAATCAAATGTGTATTGATGGCGTTATGTACCATCCTACCTTTTTATACGAGTCGGTATGGAATATCCTTGGATTTGCTTTCCTTCTACTACTTAGAAGATACAATCCAAGACGTGGTGAAGTATTCTTAAGCTATGTTATCTGGTATTCATTCGGTCGTTATTTTATCGAAGGGATGCGTACGGATAGTTTATATATTATCGGTAACCTGCGTACAGCACAGGTTATTTCCATCATCCTTATCGCTTGGGCGGTAGGCATGATTATCTATCGTCGTTACAAAAATCGAGCCGATCGCTATTACAACGGGAAGAAGGTAGAGTAAGGAGGGTCTCTTTTGCCTGGTGTACTACAACGAGGATTAAAGCAAGGATGGAACGTAACATGGACACTTGGTAAAGTGATTTTTCCAATTACGCTACTTGTGACGATTTTACGAGCAACCCCAGTCCTCCAATGGTTGAGTGACTGGGTTGCTCCTCTTATGAAATGGATTGGCTTATCAGGAGAGGCAGCCATTCCGTTAGTATTAGGAAATTTTTTAAACTTATATGCGGGC
Organism: Pontibacillus yanchengensis Y32; assembly: GCF_000770635.1. Taxonomy (GTDB): domain Bacteria; phylum Bacillota; class Bacilli; order Bacillales; family BH030062; genus Pontibacillus; species Pontibacillus yanchengensis. Next base: position 57,444 of record NZ_AVBF01000021.1, on the reverse strand, counting down.
ATCGCAGCGATTGTATCGTTTGATTTCTCGGTAAAAGAAGTATTTATTTTAGCTGTGATGATGTCGTTTTCTCATAACCTTCTCATCGAGTCGACTGTTGCCTCTAAAGTGGGGGTGAAATGGTGGTTTGTCGCTGGGGTACGCCTTTCGCTTGCGTTCGTTTCAGCGATTCTCATCAATGTGTTTTGGCAAGGTGGATCAGAGATGGCTCAGTATGGGATGATTTCACAAAATGAAGTCCCAGATGGGTGGCTCATGGTCGGATTGACAGGTCTGCAAACTGCCATGGTTGCGGTACTGCAGCTCGCCGCGATTGTCATCCCTCTCATGGTTGCCATGCAGTGGTTAAAAGAAAAAAATTGGATTGATACATTCTCGCGTTGGTTTGCACCCTTTACTCGATTTCTTGGAGTGGAGCGGAACGCATCGACAACATTGGTTGCAGGACTTTTAATTGGCTTAGCCTATGGAGCAGGATTAATGATTCAGGCTGTAAAAGAGGATGGCGTTTCGAAAAAGGATATGTACCTATCGCTCATATTCCTCGTGTCCTGTCACGCAGTTGTGGAGGATACGTTAATTTTCATCCCACTCGGCATTCCAGTTTGGCCACTGTTATTAATCCGTCTTATAACAGCCATACTACTAACAGCAGTCATCGGTTTTATATGGAATCGAATGAACACTACAAAAGGAAAGGAAGCAGCTTATGACCATTCGTACCCTTCTCTTTGATTTAGATGGAACATTGATTAATACAAACGAGCTGATTATCGCCTCGTTTTTGCATACGACAGAAACCTATGCTCCTGGGAAATATACACGGGAGGATGTCATCAATTTCATAGGCCCTCCTTTAGAAGAAAGCTTGAAGACGATCAATCCAAATGAAGACGTTGAAACGATGATGAACACATACCGCAAGCACAATCACGAGCATCATGATGAATTGGTTCATGCTTATGATGGTGTGCGGGAGTCTTTATCAAAGCTCAAGGAAGCAGGCTTTAAGCTTGGTATCGTAACGACCAAAATGCGTCAGACGGTAGACATGGGTCTGAAGCTTACCGAAATCGAGGATTATTTTGAAACCGTCGTAACCCTGGATGATGTGGACCACGCCAAGCCACACCCAGAACCAGTTGTTCGCGCCATGAAAGCATTAGATGCCAATCCTGAAGAGACGATTATGGTCGGCGATAACACCCATGATATTGATGCAGGTAAAAACGCAGGCACGAAAACAGCAGGTGTTGCTTGGACCATCAAAGGAAAAAAAGTACTGGAAGACCTACATCCAGACTTCATGCTAGAGCATATGAGTGACATTCTTAAAATCGTGATGGAGTGATTCGATGCGAAAGACCGAGCGCTACAAAGTGAAGGAAGCCAATTCTCTCTGGCATATTTATAAAACAGTGCCCTTTTGGAAAGTGGTGCGCAATTTCATCGTCATCCAACTGGCACGCTATACGCCATTCCTTCCGATGAAAAACTGGCTGTATCGTACGTTTCTCCGCATGAAGGTAGGCGAACATACAGCCTTCGCGCTCATGGTTATGCTCGACATCATGTTTCCAGAAAAAATCTCCGTCGGCCGCAACACAGTCATCGGGTACAACACCACCATCCTTGCCCATGAATACTTGATAAAAGAGTATCGATTAGGTGAGGTGAATATTGGCAGCGAAGTCATGATTGGAGCCAACACCACCATCCTACCTGGCATTACGATAGGAGACGGAGCGATAGTCTCAGCTGGAACGCTTGTGCATAAAGACGTCCCACCAGGCAGTTTTGTCGGTGGAAATCCAATGCAGGTTATTTATGATAAGGAAGAAATGGATCGTCGTACGAAAGAGGATGTATTTTTTATGGAGAACAGCTGAGGAGAGGCTGTTCTTTTTTTGTGCGTAATTTTTTTGGGGAAAAGGTAGATGAGAGGGATACCTAGCGAATGAGGCATTACTTTGATAAGGATTAGGTATGGGAAGTCACGCATAACCGGAGGAAAGTCACGCATATCGGGAGGAAAGCCACGCATATCAAGGAAAGTCACGCATATCGAGAGGAAAGCCACGCATATCGAGAGGAAAGCCACGCATATCGAGAGGGAAGCCACGCATATCGAGAGGGAAGTCACGCATATCGAGAGGGAAGTCACGCATATCGAGAGGGAAGTCACGCATATCGGGAGGAAAGTCACGCATATCAAGAGGAAAGTCGCGCATATCCGGAGGAAAGTCACGCATATCAGGAGAAAAGCCACGCATATCGAGAGGAAAGCCACGCATATCGAGAGGAAAGCCACGCATATCGAGAGGAAAGCCACGCATATCACAGAGAAAAGCCACGCATATCAGGAGGAAAGTCACGCATATCAATAGAAAACACCCCCACCTCCCACTTCGCACCTATTCAGAGGTATGAATAAACTAAAAAAAGGGAAGGGTACTTGCAGCAACTTTGCAAGGTACGGAAAGGGAGTGTCGATGATGTTTTCAACAGATCAGCGTAAGGATATTTATCATAAATTAACGGAAGAAAAACTCGATGTACTTGTGATAGGTGGTGGCATCACCGGTGCTGGAGTAGCGCTGGATGCTACGACGAGAGGGCTGTCGACAGGTGTGGTAGAAATGCAGGATTTCGCAGCTGGGACGTCTAGTCGGTCTACTAAACTTGTGCATGGTGGCTTACGATACTTAAAGCAGTTTGAAGTGAAGATGGTATCTGAGGTAGGGCGTGAACGGGCGATTGTTTATGAAAATGGTCCCCATGTGACGACTCCAGAATGGATGCTCCTTCCATTTTATAGAGGCGGAACATTTGGTCCGTTTTCCACCAGTCTCGGGTTACGAGTGTATGATTATCTAGCAGGTGTGAAAAAGAGTGAGCGACGCACGATGCTATCTCCAAGAGAGACTCTTGAAAAAGAACCTCTACTAAATAAAGAAAAATTACGGGGTGGCGGCTATTATGTAGAGTATCGAACCGATGATGCTCGATTAACACTAGATGTTATGAAAAAAGCAGTTCAAAAGGGAGCCTATGCCCTGAACTATTCCAAAGTAATTGAGTTTCTCTATGAGGAAGGGAAGGTCATCGGGGCAGTCGTAGAAGATCAGCTTACGAAACAGCGTTATAAGATTTTGGCGAACAAGATTGTGAATGCAGGTGGACCATGGGTCGATGAAGTTCGAGAAAAAGATGGGTCCAAACAAGGGAAAACCCTACATCTGACCAAAGGAATTCATCTTGTTTTTGACCATCAAACCTTCCCGTTGCAACAGGCCATTTATTTTGACGCTCAAGATGGTCGAATGATTTTCGCCATCCCCCGTGATGGAAAAACATATGTAGGAACGACGGATACCGTTTATGAAGGGGACATTGCCCATCCAACGATGACGGTTGATGATCGGGATTACATTCTTCAAGCGATAGATTACATGTTTCCAACGTTATCGATTACAGCTCATGATGTCGAATCTAGTTGGGCTGGTTTAAGGCCGCTTATTCATGAGGAAGGAAAGGATCCATCTGAGATTTCCCGTAAAGACGAGATTTTCGTTTCAGATTCTGGCTTAATCTCAATCGCAGGTGGTAAGTTAACCGGTTATCGAAAAATGGCAGAGAATGTCATCGACTTAGTCACACAGCAATTGACTGAAGAGCAGGGTACAACCTATCCGAGTGCTCAAACAGAAGACTTGCCAATATCAGGCGGTGAAGTTGGTGGATCCAAAGGGTTCGAAACTTTTCTCAATCGAAAAAAAGAAGCCGGAATTGCCTTTGGACTTTCCGAAGAGCAGTCTCGCGGGCTCGTGCAATTATACGGATCCAATGTAGATGACGTATTTGATCATTATGTCTATTTTAAGCATACCAAATCGGAACATGGATTAGATCCTCTCGTTCAATCGATGCTTGTATATGGCATTGAAAAGGAACTAGTTGCCAAGCCAGTCGATTTTTTCGTGAGGAGAACAGGTGCGTTATTCTTCGATATTCACTGGGTTCATCTTCACCAAAATAGTGTGATAGCTTATATGGCGGATCGTTTCCAATGGAGTCAGGAACAACTTGTAGCTTATACGAACGAACTGAATGTATTATTAGAAGAAGCTGTTTCTCCAGATGTTACCTAAAAGAGTGAAACGCACTTGCTTTTGAATCGTATAGGTAGGAAATGAGGGGGAGACTGTGGTATGACTCAGATGGAGGAAGTTCTTAGAGAAGATGGCAAGCGGCAGATAAAATCTGCAGGCGTTGCACTAGTGGTTGTATTGGTGATTATTGTTCTTCAAATGCTCTTAGATACGAGCTTTTTGTATGGAATTCTTTTTGCAATTCCCTTTGGATTGTTTGGCATAACCCTGTTGTCACGTGGTATGCGGGACATTCGTTTCGCAGGCTTAGCTGCTACAACAGAGAATCAAGTCGGTTATCAAGTTGTATCCAAACGGATGTACTTAGGGATAGCGATGGGCTGGGACGACCCCGCTAGATTATATGATATGGACGGAGCTATTCATTCAGAAATGAAAGAGAAGAAATCATTGGTCTGGAAGTTCGTGCTTGTACTAGCCGCCATATTTTCTTCCTTACCAATCGCTCCGAGAAATTATATATTTTATAACCAATCAAAGGAACCTACCTATCTGCTTGAGAAAAAGGGAGGCTTGAGATCCCGCTATTTTATCCGGGACCTCCAAGGGAATTATTTGTATTATGCAGAACAACAGAAACAGACAGGTCATGATATGATTATCCACTTTTATGAAAAAGCTAACGTGCTATGGACGGCTGAAAGTGACCGTTATTTAGATGTTATTACCGTTAAAAATCCAGAGGGCATGGAAGTGATGAATCTGAAAAAGGACGCAATCCCTGTTGAAGCAGCAGACCGATTTGGTTCTATGTCCGGCCTGCTTATAGAAAAGAGGGATCATGAGCCACTCCCGGATGATTTGCACCTATTCTTATATATCCTGAATAAAAAAGTAGCAGCTTGGTAAAGTCTGTCCATCGTGGGCAGGCTTTTTTTTGTGGGATGAGGGACCACCTAATGGGACGAGGGACCTGTCCCTTCGTCCCACTATTGAACTTTACGTTAACGTTAATGGTAAGATTAAGATGCAGAAAGTTTTGACAAAAAAGAGGGATAGTTGATGGAGGAGACGTATACAATCACACAGTTGGCTCAAGAGTTTAACATTACTTCACGAACGATTCGGTACTATGAGGAGCTAGGGCTGATTTCTCCTGCTCGTTCAGAAAGTGGGCGAAGGGTGTTTACGAAGAAGGAAAGAACGTTGTTATTCCTCATTTTTAGAGGGAAAAAATATGGCTTTCAGTTAGAGGAAATCAAAGATATGTTGCATTTGTTTGACCAAGATCCTTCAGGTAAGAAGCAGCTCGAGAGGACGATTGATTATGGGGAGAAAAAAATTAGGGAGGTGACCGATAGGATTGTTGAGTTAACGGAGATGAGAGATGAAATGGTTCGTGTGATTGGTGATTTTCGGATGAAATTATCAGAATTAGAGGGGGAAACGGAATGAATATTTCGGAAGTGTTAGCAATGCAAGCTAGAAGGCATCCCATGCATGAGGCGATTGTGTCCAATGGGGAGAGAATTACGTATCAGGAATGGGATGAGACAGTGAATCGTTTCGCATCGGGGCTGGCGACAGAAGGGATCGAAAGAGGAGATAAAGTAGTTTTGCATATGCCGAATGTCAAAGAATTTTTGTTCACCTATTTTGCTGTGCAGCGGTTGGGGGCTGTTATTGTACCGATTAACGCAAAGCTTGCCCAGGACGAAATCGAATACATCATTGAACATAGTGATGCGAAAGCCTTTATAACACATGAACTATTATTTAATCAGGTGTCTGGTATAGCAAGAACAAACATCCTATGTATCAAAACTGGGGCTGCGCTTCATGGCTGGTATGCGTTTCAAGATATATTGAACCAAGGCAGAGAGCAAGCAATCGTCTCACCACTACAAGAAGATGATGAAGCGGCTATCTTGTACACTTCAGGTACGACAGGCCGCCCAAAAGGAGTCGTATTCACCAATCGAAATATTTTAACAGTGGCTACCATGATCTGCATTGAAATGACGATGAGTAAGAATAGTCGTGTATTGCATATGATGCCACTTAGTCATTCAGCACCTCTCCATCTATTCCTGGTATCTGCAACGTATGTAGGAGCAACTCATGTATTAGCTCCAACATTCACACCTGATTTATTACTAGATCTCGTTTCTACTGAAAAGACGACTCATTTCTTCGGAGCACCTGTCGCGTATTTAATGACCGCGAAGCACCCTTCGATCCAGGAGTATGATCTCAGTTCAATGGAGTATTGGGTCTATGGAGGAGCTCCGTTAGGAACAAACGAGGTCGAATTTGTTAAACAACAGTTTAAAACCGATCGGCTCACATGTGTGTATGGTTTGACGGAAGCTGGTCCAAATGGGACACTGCTCCTTCCTGAAGAGCATGATGCAAAAGCAGGCAGCATAGGCCAGCGCCCAGCATTAAACTGTGAAGTCGCGATTGTTGATGAAAATGGAGACTATGTTCCGTACGGTCAAGTAGGGGAAATTGTTTTACGTGGCGAAGGGAATATGAAAGGATATTATAAGGACGAAGAAAAAACGTTAGCAACCTTCAAAGACGGTTGGCTATATACAGGGGATATGGGTAAACGCGATGAAGATGGTTTTATATGGGTCATTGATCGCAAAAAAGACGTCATTATCTCAGGTGGAGTGAATATCTTTCCAAAAGAAATTGAAGAAGTGTTAAGTACACATCCTGCTATTGCAGAAGTTGCAGTGATTGGTGTGCCTCATCCGGATTGGGGTGAAACGGTAAAAGCATTTGTTGTGGTAGAGAATGACCATGAGTTTGATTCCTTAGAACAAGATTGTAAACGTTTCCTTGAAGGGAAAGTAGCTAATTTTAAAATACCTAGAATTTACCACCAATTGGATGCTTTACCACGTAATGCAACGGGAAAATTGTTGAAACAGCAACTGAGACAAACTCAACAGAGTCCAGAAGGAGAGATACGATGAATTTTTTTAGAGAAGACCCCAATTTAAGTTTTATCCTTGAACAATATTTAGATGAAGAGTTTCTAGAGTGGGCTAAGAAAGAATTGGATGATTACGGTGAGCTCTGTGCTAATGAGATTGACGAGCGCGCTGTTCATACCGATCGCGAAGGACAGCCCCAACTGGTAAAGTACGATAAGATGGGCAATGATATTTCAGAAGTTTGGGTGAATGAGGGCTACAAACAGACAGTATCTGAAACGTACAATCGCGGAATAGTTGGGTACGTTCACAAAGACATTCCGGAATTAAATCGAAAAGGAAACTATATTTATTCCTACGCTCAAGGGTATCTTCTATCTCAGGCGGAACCTGGGTTCTATTGTCCTGTAACGCTAACAATGGCGACAGCATACTTACTCGATCACTATGGAAGCGAAGAATTAAAAGAGAAGTACTTGCCTCATGTGCTATCTACTGGGGACGTAGAGTTATACGAAGGTGCTACGTTTCTTACAGAGCGCCAAGGCGGGTCTGATGTAGGGGCGAATGAAACGACCGCTGTTCAAGAAGATGATCATTACAAGCTTTACGGTGAAAAATATTTTGCCAGTAATGCAGGCATGTGCGGTGTTGCCATGGTACTGGCTCGTACAGAAGATGCGCCAGAAGGCACGAAAGGACTTAGTCTGTTTCTAGTTCCGTGGCGGAATGAAGATGATAGCTTGAATGGCATTCAAATTCGTAGGTTAAAAGATAAACTTGGCGTTCGTGCTGTCCCTTCTGCTGAAGTAGTTTTTGACGGGGCAGAAGCGTATATGGTTGGGGAACCGCAAAAAGGCATTCATTATATGATGGAAGCGCTGAACTTATCGAGAGTATGTAATGCAGTTGCTTCTATTGGAATCATGCAACGTGCTTATCTGGAAGCTCGGGCTTATGCTTATGAGCGTTCTGCATTCCGCAATCAGCTCAAGGACTTCCCGATGATTCAAGATACGTTAGCCACGCTTAAAGCGAAGCAGGAAGTAGACACCAGCAGTGTATTCCAAATGATTTCTCTATTTGATCGTGTCATGAATGAACCAGAGAATACATCTGAAAAACATCAGGCTCTTAATAGGCTGTTAATTGCGTTATTGAAAAAAGAAACAGCAGAACAGGCCATCCACTTTTCTCACGAGTCCATCGAGATGCATGGTGGCAATGGTTATATCGAAGACTTTGTAACGCCTCGCTTGCTTCGCGATGCACAGGTATTAACCGTGTGGGAAGGCACTGCGAATATACTAGGACTTGAAGTCTTACGATTAATGAAAAAGTATCACATCGATAAAATGTTTATTGATGAAATAAAAGGTAGAATTGATCAACTACCTGTTTCCCTATCAGAGGAATATGGCCTTATCTACGGTGAGCTTGATGCATTGAAAAAACAAGCCGCCCGCATCGCTGTGATGGAGCATGAAGAACAAACCTACTATGCGAAATTCATAGCAGATAAAATGACCAAGATATTTGAAAGTGTCGTAGCATTAGAAGATGCTGTAGTCGGTGGCGAACGAAAACTAGCCATTGCGAAGGTCTTCATGCAACACACATGGAAAAAAGACCAACCAGACTGGGATCAACAATCCCTAGCTTATTACGATTTGATCGTAGAAGAAAAGACTACGAGTAATGTGTAATATGGTAAAACCTAAAGAAAAGGTACGGTTCCTACGCGAGGAATCGTACCTTTTTGCTATGGAGAATGATGTTACTTAAAGAGCACAGGGAGGGTTTGCGAGCGAGTTTTCGAGATTAGGAGCGACATTCAGAAAATAGGAGCGACTTTTTCAAAAAATAGTGATGTTTTAGTATGTGAAAATGGAATAGCAAAGGTTTTATCGACTATTGGTGTAGTAGAGATGTTCAACAACAGGGGCGTGAGCATGATATCGAGCGCTAGAAAAGGCATTTGGATCAATAATTGGTTAGATTTAGCGAAATACTGATTAGGAACGTGTGTGTTCGTTGTTACAATGTGAGTGGGTATACTCTTTATGGAAAAACGTTAGATGATATATATTAAAATCCAATTCTACTTTATATTTATGTTTTATAAAAGGAGGACATACAATTGGTTATGAATATTATTATTAAATTGATATCTTTAATGTTGTTTTTAGTACTGTTAGTTAGTTTATTTACTGAAGATATCATTCCTAGTTGGGCCATATTTTTCGCTTCTACTGGAGCCTTTTTAATATATTTTCTAAGAAGAAGATATGACAAAAATTGAAGTGAAACCTAGTAAAATTAAAGAATTAAATTCTATCCAAAACGCGGTTTGGCGCCGTGCAGCGCAACGTCTAGGGTCGGACGAGTGCTCAGCTTCACAGGGAGGGTTTGCGAGCGAGTTTTCGAGATTAGGAGCGACATTCAGAAAATAGGAGCGACTATCTGGATATAGGAGCGACATTTGAAAATCAGGAGCGACTTTCACCGAATTCAGAGCAACTTTTCCAAAATAGGAGCGACCGCAGTTTTGGCGACGTGCGGTGCCTCTAGATTATCTCGAACCCAAGTCTCCAAAAAAAGAGACAGCTTACCCAAACGAAAGCTGTCCCTCTTTTCCATTCTTATGTTCATACATCCATTTATCAGCTTCCATATACATGTTTTCCATCTCACCTCGTGAATTCGAACGAAAGGCATATCCCATGGAGATGTAGATTGGGAATTTTGCTGTTTCGTTGAATTGCTCAAGCTGATCTGTGAGATCGTTGACTAATTTCGTAACCTCAGAGTCTGATGTGTTTGTAAGAAGCAAGGCAAATTCATCTCCGCCTACTCTACAGACAGTGGTATCTGTAGCGGAGAAGGAAGAGAGCACGGTAGCTGTATTTTGGATTAATTCATCGCCTTGTTTGTGTCCAAATGTATCATTGATCGATTTAAGATTATCCAAATCACATAAAACCATTGCTACAGATTCATCCGTTTGGTTGTATTTTCTCATATGGTTCTCAAAAAAATCACGATTGTGGATGCCTGTGAGGCGATCGTGTGATACTTGGTATTCCAGTCGTTCCATTAGCTCTACTTTATCACTAATATTACGAATAATGCCTTGCAGTGCAACGATTTTTCCATGCGCATAAATAGGTGTAGCGTATTCCTCAAACCAAATATAATTGCCATTATTGTGCTTCCAGCGTTGAATAATAGGCTGATTGAAATCAATTTGGCCGTTGATTTTTTGTTCTAGGGTGTTATAGTCTTCTGGGTGAATTCGATCAAATATGGCGAAAGGATTCTCGAACGTCTCTTCAAGTACGTTATCTCCAAGCGCAGTATCAATGGAAGGACTAAGGTATCGATACCTCGGGATTGGTTCGATCTCCACATAATAAATAATATCCTTCGCATGTTCTAATAGATGATAAATACGACAATCCTCTTGCGTGTTGCTTTCATCTTTTCTCTTTTTCATAAGCTGGATGCTTTTTAGCGCTAAAACGCCTAACACAACTCCAATGCTTATCCAAACTATCTTCACCCATCTCACCTTCTATAAAAAAGTTATTCTATGTGTCTGTTGTCTTGATTCCATAAGAAAAAGGCAACCCGAAAAAGGTATGCCTTAGCTTCCTTTTTATTCGGCAGCCCAACCACCTTTGGTAAACACCTTTAGGCTCGTGACTTTGCGTCCTTACTTTTCAGTAAGTTTGCCTTTTCTAAATTTTGTCTATTTCTATTATATAAGTACTAGTTCAAAAATACCAAGTCATTCGACAAAAATAGTGAATAATTTTTCTCATCTTTATCCAAGTCAGATCCCCTCCTTTACAAAGGGGATGCGTTTTTCTAAATCGATATAGGGAAACATATGAAGAGGAAAAACAGTAGATACATGTTAGAGTTTACCTAAGAGAGTCATGCGTTGACGGATTATCTTTACTTTGGTAGCATATTAGCAAGTTAAAGGATTGAGAATTGTTTATACTATTTATCCTAATCAAGAGAGGTGCAAATGACTGTGGCAAATCGTCTTATGTTTGAGAAACCATTAGGAATGAGGGACACATTACCTTTTTTCTATAATCAAAAACGAAAAGCAAGACAAGCATTATCGCAAACAATAGAGTCATGGGGATATCAGTTTCTTGATACACCGATGCTTGAATATCTAGATACAGTGGGAGAGGCAAGTGCGATTGATGAAACGCAACTCTTTAAGCTATTGGATCAGCAAGGACATACGCTGGTTCTGCGTCCAGATTTGACTGCACCAATTGCGCGCGTGGCTGCTTCTCAGCTTAAGGAACAAGGTTATCCTGTACGGTTGAGCTATGATGGACCTGTGTTTCGTGCCCAGCAAATTGAAGGTGGCAAGCCAGCACAGTTTGAACAAGTAGGTGTGGAATACATAGGGGAAAACTCCATATATGCAGACGCTGAGGTTATTGCGCTTCAAGTTGAATCGCTTAAGGCATCTGGTTTAGAGCAGTTTCAACTTACAATAGGCCATATTGGATATGTGAGAGGATTGCTGACAGAAATTTTTGGCGATGACGAAGAAACTTCGGAAATGTTCTTACGCTACCTTTTCCGCAAGAACTATGTAGGTTTCCGTAAAGCCCTTCAAGAAGTTGACCTTTCAGAGACGGATAAAAAGCGTCTTACGCAGCTTTTATCTCTGCGTGGGGAGGAGAATGTCCTTTCCAAAGCGGAAGACATTACGACAAACGGTGCGTGTCATCAGGCAATTGGGGAATTAAAGCAATTACGCGATCTATTAGAAGTGTATGGCGTTAGTCAGTATGTATCCTTTGATTTGAACCTTATTAGCCATATGCACTACTATACAGGGATTTTATTCGAAGGCTATGCCCCTCATTTAGGGTCGCTGTTATGTAATGGTGGTCGTTATGATCAATTACTGCCTTCCTTCCAATCAAATGCTTCTGCCACAGGGTTTGCGATAAGACTGGATCGCTTAGTCGAAGCACTTTCTCAGGAGGAAGACGGTGAGGAGCACGTATTGGTGCTGTATAATGATGATTCGTTTCAAAAAGGATTACAAAAAGCGCAATCCGCAAGAGCAAACGGGCAACAGGTGGCTCTTCAGCATAAAGGTCATCTGGAAGAAAACTCGCAAATGGAAGCACGTTATACATGGGTGTACGATGTAACCACAGGAGGTGGCGAATAATGAGTGATTGGCTAACGATTGCGATGCCAAAGGGTCGTATCTTTGAAGAGGCAGCTGAATTGTTAAAACAGATTGGCTATGACTTCACAGATGTGGAAGAGTCAAGAAAGCTTATTTTAGAATTTCCTGAATACAAAATTCGATTGATGCTGGCTAAGCCTATGGACGTCGTCACGTACGTGGAATATGGTGCAGCCGATTGCGGTATTGCTGGAAAAGATGTGTTATTAGAGCAAGATCGAGACGTGTATGAGGTGTTAGATTTACAAATTAGCCCGTGCTATTTAGCTGTAGCTGGTGTGCCAGATAAGCCACTAAGCAAGATTGCACCTAAGATTGGGACAAAATATCCTCGCGTGGCTTCTGAATATTTCCGCGAGCAAGGCGAGCAAATTGAAATCATTCCTTTAAATGGTTCGATTGAATTAGCACCGTTAATTGGGTTAACAGACAGAATTGTTGATATTGTATCTTCTGGACGTACGTTAAAAGAGAATGGGCTTGTAGAGTATGAGAAAATTGCCGATATTACCTCTCGATTTATCGTTAACCCAGTTAGTTATCGTATTAAGAGTTCGTCTCTTGACCCTATTATTGAAAAATTAAGCGAACAAATAGCTGGATAAGGAGGATATAAGCCATGGACATTGTTACACCGAACGATTTAGCTTCTATCAAACGAAGTGTAGATGGCGGGACCGAAAAACAACGAGAAACAGTCAAAGAAATCATTGCTGACGTTCAATCAAAACAGGATGAAGCACTGTTTCATTATACAAACAAGTTGGATGGTGCGTCGTTATCACAGCTTCGTGTGACAGAGGAAGAGTTTAATCAAGCACGTGAAGCGTTAGATACGAAAGATATTGATATCCTCAAAGAGGCAGCTGAGAATATTAAATCTTTTCATGAAAAACAGATTCGTCAGTCTTGGTTTGACACGAACGAAGATGGAACGGTCTTAGGTCAAAAAGTTACGCCATTAGATGCAGTAGGTGTGTATGTCCCTGGTGGAACAGCTGCATATCCTTCCTCTGTGTTTATGAACGTACTTCCGGCGGTAGTTGCTGGTGTAGATCGTATTGTAATGGTCTCCCCACCTTCAGAAGAGGGGACGTTACCTGCAGGTGTCTTAGTAGCGGCAGAAATTGCAGGAGTGAAAGAAGTATATAAAGTAGGTGGTGCCCAGGCTGTAGCGGCACTCGCCTATGGAACAGAATCCATCCAACCTGTCGATAAAATTGTTGGTCCGGGTAATATTTATGTAGCCTTGGCCAAACGTGAAGTGTTCGGCGATGTAGATATTGATATGATTGCAGGACCAAGTGAGATTGTTGTGCTTGCAGATGAAACCGCCAAGCCTGGTGAAGTTGCAGCCGATCTTTTATCTCAAGCAGAGCATGACGAACGCTCCTCAAGTGTCCTTGTGACAACCTCTGAATCGTTAGCAAAAGCGGTGGCGGAAGAAGTAGATCAGCAACTGGAACAACTCCCACGAAAAGACATTGCAGGAGCTAGTATCCGTGATTTCGGTGCGATTGTGTTATGTAATAGTCAAGAAGGGGCCATTGATGTCGTTAATTCAATTGCGCCAGAACACTTAGAAATCATGATGGAAGAACCATTTGGTGTGCTAGGAAGCATCAAGCATGCAGGTGCGATATTTCTTGGACGTTATAGCTCAGAGCCAGTTGGAGACTATTTCGCAGGACCGAACCACGTGCTACCTACGAGCGGCACGGCGCGCTTCTCCAGTCCATTAAATGTAGATGATTTTGTGAAAAAATCAAGTGTTATTTACTATAGTAAGCAGGCGTATGAGCAGAACGCAGATAAAATTGCACGATTTGCCCGATTAGAAGGATTAGAAGCCCATGCAAAAGCAATCGAAAAGCGAAAGGACGATGAGTCATGACGGATAAACGGATTAGCCACCTTGAACGAAAAACAGGCGAAACCCAGATTTCCCTTCAACTTGATTTAGATGGGAATGGAAGTGGAGAGGTAGACACTCAAGTTCCTTTTATGACACATATGCTGGAGCTTTTCAAAAAGCATGGCTTTTTTAACCTAACGATACAAGGTGAAGGGGATGTTCATGTGGATGACCATCACCTTACCGAAGATATCGGAATTGTGCTAGGTCAAGCACTCCGACAAGCAGTAGGCGATAAACAAGGGATCAGGCGCTATGGTTCGTTTACGATGCCGATGGACGAAACCCTTGTTACGGTTGCGGTTGACTTGAGTGATCGTCCTCATCTGGAGTGGAAAGCGGATCTACCAGCTGAAAAGGTAGGCACGTTCGATACGGAAAATGTGCATGAATTTTTCTGGAAGCTTGCCTTAGAAGGTCGCATGAATTTACATATTGTCGTTCATCATGGCTCGAATACGCATCACATCATTGAGGCGATGTTTAAAGCTACTGCCAGAGCACTAGATGAAGCGACGCAAATCGATCCGCGTATAGAAGGGATCATGTCCACGAAGGGGAGTCTATAAATGATTGGCATTATTGATTACGGGATGGGCAATTTGTTCAGTGTCTCGAAAGCGCTGGAACGATTAGATGTACCTTATACCCTTTCTGCATCACCAGATGAATTAGAACAATGTGAAGGCCTCATTCTACCAGGAGTAGGTGCTTTTCCAGATGCTATGAAAGCCCTGGAAGAAGCGGGGATGAAGGAATATGTGCTTCGTAAAGTCGACGAAGGTACACCGCTTTTAGGCATTTGTTTAGGCATGCAGTTGCTTTTTGAAGAAAGTGAGGAAAATATGCTAACGAAAGGCTTGAATTTACTTCCCGGGCGCATTGTTCGATTTACAGGAAAGAACGAAGCGGGCACTCGTTTTAAGATACCGCATATGGGTTGGAATCATTTAGACCAAAGGCATCCAGAGGCATCGTTGCTTAACGATATAGAAGATGGGTATGTGTATTTTGTTCACTCCTATTACGTGGATACACCAGATCCTTCCGTCATTTTAGCAAGTGCCTCCTATGAGACGGATGTACCTGCTGTGGTAGGGCGAGGAAATGTGTATGGAACTCAGTTCCACCCCGAAAAAAGTGGCTCGACAGGCATGACGATTTTGAAGAACTTTTGTGATCTACTAGCAGTGAGAGGCGGAAAGGAGTAAGCAATGAGTACATTTACAATCTATCCAGCAATTGATATGAAAGAAGGAAAATGTGTCCGCCTTCAGCAAGGCGATTTTAATAGAGAAACAGTTTATGGAGATTCCCCTTATGACGTAGCGCGCGATTTTGTAGAGCATGGTGCGGAATGGATTCATATGGTTGATTTAGATGGAGCGCGCGATGGTTCTCGCGCGAATGCAGCTCTTATTTTGAATGTGGCAAAGGATTTACCTGTTAAGGTGCAAATGGGCGGTGGCATTCGCTCGAAAGAAGATGTTGCCTATTATTTAGATAACGGAGTGGACCGTGTCATCATCGGAAGCCTTGCGATTTCTAATCCTGAGCTAACCAAAGAGCTTGTGGAGGAGTATGGTCATCGTATCGCCATTGGCCTCGATGCTCGTGACGGTTATGTCGCCACAGAAGGCTGGATGACGAATTCTGATCAAAAAGCAACCGAAGTAGGAAAATATTTTGCCGATGTTGGAGTAGAAACGTTTATCTTCACGGATATTTCCAAAGATGGCATGATGGGCGGACCAAACACAAAGGCGATTGTAGAATTAGCTGAGGTAACAGGCAAAGAAGTGATCGCATCTGGCGGCGTATCAAATCTAAACGATTTAAAAGAACTGAAGCAATATGCGAATCGTAATGTAGCTGGCGCGATAGTTGGTAAGGCGATTTATACGAAAGAAATCACCTTGAAAGATGCGATTGCTGAGGTGAAAGCGTAATGCTAACGAAACGTATTATCCCATGTTTGGACGTGAAAGATGGTCGCGTTGTGAAAGGCATTCAATTCGTCCAAATTCGAGACGCTGGTGATCCAGTTGAATTAGCGACCATTTATGATGAGCAAGGTGCAGACGAGCTTGTATTTCTAGATATTTCAGCTACCCATGAAGGACGTAAAACGATGATCGAAGTGGTCAGGGAAGTGGCTGCTACGCTAGCGATTCCGTTTACGGTTGGCGGTGGCATAGGCTCGCTTGAAGATATGCGTGCCATCCTTCGCGCCGGTGCAGATAAAGTATCCTTAAATTCAGCTGCCGTTCGTAACCCAGAGCTCGTAACAGAAGGAGCGAATTTCTTTGGGTCCCAGTGTATCGTCGTTGCCATTGATGCCCGGTACGATGAAGAGCTAGGTTCATGGCGTGTTTATACCCATGGTGGGCGAAAAGGTACAGAATGGGAAGTACTGGAATGGGCGAAAAAAGTGGAAGCGTCTGGTGCTGGGGAATTGCTATTAACGAGCATGGACCAAGACGGAGAAAAAACAGGATTCGACTTGGAACTCTTAAAAGCTGTGCAAGAGGTTGTCCAAATCCCTGTTATTGCCTCAGGTGGAGCTGGAAATGCACAACATTTTGTTGATGTGTTTCAGGATGCCAAAGCAGATGCAGCGTTAGCGGCGTCTATTTTTCACTATAAAGAAACATCCGTTGAAAATGTAAAAGATATACTGAAACAGAATGGGGTGCATGTACGATGAATATCGAGGAAATTCAATTTGATGAGCAAGGACTAGTGCCAGCTATTGTTCAAGATGCTCAGAGCAAGGAAGTATTAACACTTGCCTATATGAACCAGGAAGCAGTAGAAAAGTCGATGGAAACGGGAGAAACCGTTTTTTATAGTCGTTCTCGCCAAGAATTGTGGCACAAAGGAGCAACATCAGGAAATACACAGGCCATCCATTCGATGAAGTATGACTGTGATCAAGATGCAGTACTCGTTCAGGTCATTCCAAATGGTCCGGCCTGTCATAAAGGAGATTACAGCTGCTTCTCTACGACGTTTTATGGAAAGCAAACGGAGCCATCTGATCATCGCTATCAAATCCTTGATGAACTTCAGCGTGTGCTCTCCGAGCGTAAAGCAACCTTACCAGAAGGCTCGTACACATCAGAAATGTTCCAAAACGGCGTCGACCGTATTGCCAAAAAAGTAACCGAAGAAGCTGGTGAAGTGATCATTGCTGCTAAAAACGATGACCATGAGGAACTTACATGGGAAACAGCTGATTTGTTATTCCATACGCTCATGCTTTTAACAGAGCGCGGTTTGCCATTCGATGACGTACTGCGAGCTCTGGAGGAGCGCCATCAGAAAAAGTGACGTGCTATTGGATAAAAACGGTATATAGTGTATAATGCCCTGTGGATATGATATACTGCTTTGAGAATGGATTGGTTCAAAGAGGAGGACCTACATGCACAACTCCACGAACACCACAGGGGAAGCCATGCACCCAAACGTAATCCCTTTCAATCCTGAAGGGGACTTTTACTTT
The DNA here is from genome assembly GCF_000770635.1 of Pontibacillus yanchengensis Y32. Taxonomy (GTDB): domain Bacteria; phylum Bacillota; class Bacilli; order Bacillales; family BH030062; genus Pontibacillus; species Pontibacillus yanchengensis. The sequence goes on along the minus strand of NZ_AVBF01000021.1, from coordinate 39,722 downwards.
TCCAAGGGAGTGCAAGCTTTTCAACGGAGGGATTTTGACAAGGCGATTAAATGGATTAATCGCTCTATTGAACTGTCTCCAAAACAACCTTTATACCAATGTCAATTATCTGTTGTTCATACAGAAATAGGTAACTATCATTCAGCCAATCAAGTATTGATGGATGTATTAGCTGAATTCGGTCATGAATATGTGGATTGCTTTTATCTCATTGCGAATAATTACGCTCATCTTGGCTTGTTCCATGATGCGATGAAATATGCGAAAGAGTATATGCAGAAAGCTCCGAATGGGGATTTTAAAGAGGAAGCGGAACAACTTTTAACCCTTGTCGATATTGATGAGGAAGACGATGATGATGAAGATTGGGCCATGGAGGAAGAGGATGAACTGATGCGTTATCAGGAATCTGCGTTTTATCATCTAGAACGCCAGGAGTGGCAAGAAGCCCTTCCAATTCTGGATGACATGACTCGGTATTTCCCGTCTTACTTCCCTGCTAAGCATGATTATGCGATGGCGCTCTTTTTTAATGGAAATCAAATCGATGCAATTGAGTTAGAGGAACATTGGAAGCAAGAGAATCCTTCCTCTATCCACACATTGTGCAATTTATCTGTGTTCTATCATCTAGCTGGGAAACCAGAAGCTGCAAATGAACACATACAACAGCTTCGAAATGTGTATCCTATTCATGAACAACAGCAATTAAAAATAGCCGTAACATTAGCGCAAGTTGGCTTCTACCAGGAAGCATATGAACGCTTTGTTGTGTTGCCAAAGAGTAAGCTGAAAGGGCACTTATCTTATTATAAATGGTTTAGTATTTCAGCTTATCAACGTGGTGAACCTTCACGAGCGTTAACTCTCTGGGAAGAAGGATGCTTGCGACATCCAAGCCTTTCCCAACAAGGCGGCCCTTGGGATCAAGCATGATACCCTAGTGAGCATATTAATAGACTACATTACACTACATTTTATACGATGAGTGTAGCCAATCAGACAAAGAAATGAAAAAGGGGTTGAGGGTAGTGACAGAAGATCGTATTTATGACGTAATCGTAGCAGGCGCAGGTCCAGCTGGGATGACAGCAGCCGTTTACACTTCTCGTGCCAACCTGGATACACTTATGCTTGAGCGCGGTATCCCAGGCGGACAAATGGCTAATACAGAGGATGTGGAAAACTATCCAGGATATGAACACATCCTAGGACCGGATCTTTCTAATAAAATGTTTAGTCACTCTAAGAAATTTGGTGCGGAATACGCATATGGTGACATTAAAGAAATTATCGATGGAAAAGAATATAAAACCGTCCGTGCCGGAAATAAAGAATTTAAAACACGTTCCGTTATTATCGGTACAGGTGCTCAATATAAAGAACTTGGCGTACCTGGTGAAAAAGAACTAGGTGGCCGTGGCGTCTCTTATTGCGCCGTTTGTGATGGAGCTTTCTTTAAGAACAAAGAGATTGTAGTAATCGGCGGAGGTGACTCAGCTGTAGAAGAAGGGGTTTACCTTACTCGCTTCGCTGAGAAAGTAACAATCGTACACCGTCGTGACGAACTTCGTGCTCAACAAATTCTTCAGCAACGTGCTTTTGATAACGAAAAAATCGATTTCATCTGGAGCACAGAAGCAACGAAAATCAATGAAAAAGACGGCAAAGTAGGAAGTGTAACGCTTCGCGATAACAAAACAGGCGAAGAATACGACAAACCAACCGATGGCGTCTTCATCTATATCGGTTTGATTCCATTAAGCACACCATTTGTATCTTTAGGCGTCACAAACGAAAACGGCTATATTGAAACAAATGAAAAAATGGAAACAAAAGTACCTGGCGTCTTTGCAGCAGGTGACATCCGAGAAAAAGAACTACGACAAATCGTGACGGCAACAGGAGATGGAAGTATCGCTGCACAATCTGCTCAACATTATATTGAAAATTTATTAGAAGAGCTTGGCGAAGACTAAATCCTGTCATCATGCCTATTTTAGAATAATGTAAACGGTTTTTCATAAACTCGTAATTACATTTTAATTCTGCTGTAACACGCATGAAACAATTATGGGGTACAATATAATTAACTAATTGACCCCCTTTTAATATAGTTGGCACAGGCTACTTCGTTAGCCTGTGCATTTTTTTGTCGTCTAGGAAATTATAAAATTCAGTGCTTGTGTACAACTAAAAAAGTGAAGTGGCCACGTTCAGCTCCAGCGCCCAGCGACTAGCAAACTTCCGGCACCTCCTTACGATAAGTCAACATCGGATCGCTGTCGCTCTCCGTGTTTCCTTTATCTCATACGGAGCCGTCCAGTTTGTACGTCGCTAGCAGGGCGCTTGCGCTTTTGTTCTGCTCTTGGACGTGTTGGGAGCATTGGGGAATCCTTCCATCATACATCCAGTTCGGTGAGGATATGGCTGGCGCTGACATATATGGTTATTTGCTGATAAACCATCTAAAGCGTGGATAAATGAAAACAACCTGATATATGGAAGAAAAACGCAGATAAAAACCAATTCTCGTGGATATAAGCTATCTATACGAGGATAAATACATGAGCTCGAACCTTATCCAAACAGTTAGACTCCCCCTTCAACAATCAATTCGTGTCATGATTCATGGTCTTTTGATTATTGTGGGAAAAGGAGAGTGCATAGTATAATAGGGAGAGATACCTCTCACATGTAAATGAGGTGAGTTAATGCAACGAGTTACAAATTGTATCGTAAAAGATCCGACTACAAACCAAGTACTAATGTTAAAGAAACCACGGAGAGGGTGGTATGTTGCGCCGGGTGGGAAAATGGAGCCTGGTGAACACATTAGAGAGTCAGTTATGCGTGAATATAAAGAAGAAACAGGTCTCACCTTACAGCAGCCAACGTTGAATGGTGTATTTTCGTTTGTCATTAAAGATGGCAATCAAACCGTTCAGGAGTGGATGATGTTCACCTTTTATTGTGAGAACTATACAGGTAATTTATTGAGTACAAGTCCAGAAGGGGAGCTCGAATGGGTCGATCTTTCCGAAGTCATGCAAAAACCAATGGCTGAAGGAGATCGTCGTTATTTTAAGCATATCTTATCTTCTAATGAAGTCCTTTATGGCACTTTTACCTATACGACGGATTTTACATTATTGGATGTAACGCTTGATCCAGCTAGCCCATAATGAAGGAGCGATGGAATATGGTTGATCAATCACAGGAAACCCAGCTCGTGATTATTACAGGAATGTCTGGTGCAGGAAAAACAGTTGCAGTTCAAAGCTTTGAGGATTTAGGTTTCTTTTGTGTAGATAACCTGCCTCCAGCGTTGCTCCCTAAGTTCTTAGAATTAATGAAAGACACCAAGAATAATATAAACAAAGTTGCCCTCGTAATGGATTTACGTGGGAGAGAGTTTTTTGACACGCTATTTGAGTCCCTTGATCGACTAGGGAAGGAAGAGTGGCTGACAGAGCATATCTTATTTTTAGATGCTGAAAATCAATCCTTAGTATCGCGGTATAAAGAGACACGGCGTTATCATCCATTAGCTCCTGAGGGAACTCCGCTAGAGGGCATTGAGCAGGAACGGATGATGCTGGATGAACTACGAGGTCGTGCTCAGGAAATCATTGATACGACAGATTTGAAGCCACGTGATCTAAGGGAACGTATCTTGGCTTCTTACTCAGAAAAGAAACAGCAAGTCTTTTCTGTTCAAGTCGTCTCATTTGGATTTAAGTATGGCTTGCCAATTGATTCCGATTTAGTTTTTGATGTGCGGTTTTTACCGAATCCGCATTATGTAGAGCATATGCGTGCCTTAACTGGATTAACGACGGAAGTTTCTTCTTACGTCTTTAAATGGACTGAGACGCAAAAATTTATGGAAAAATTGCTTGATTTACTTGGATATATGCTGCCGCAATACAAGCGAGAAGGAAAAAGCCAAATCGTTATTGCAATTGGATGTACAGGTGGACAGCACCGTTCCGTAGCAATTGCCGAGCATATAGCGAAGTATTTTTCTACCGATTACGTAACACATGTTACACATCGTGACGTCGAGAAAAGAAAGGGTAAATAGATTATGACCAATCAATCGTTACCAAGTGTGGTTGTTCTCGGTGGCGGAACAGGCATGCCTGTTTTGTTGAGAGGCCTGAAGTCTTTTCCAATTGACCTGACAGCCATCGTAACGGTAGCAGACGATGGGGGAAGCTCTGGACGATTACGCGATGAGTTATCTATTCCTGCTCCTGGAGATATCCGTAATGTAATCGCAGCCCTTTCCGATGCGGAACCAATGTTGTTGGACTTGTTTCAGCATCGATTCGCAAATGGTAATGGGTTATCTGGACATTCCATGGGCAATTTATTATTAGCTGCTATGACATCCATTACGGATGATTTTTTTCATGGAATCAAAGAGATCTCTCGTGTTTTGAATGTGAAAGGTAATATTTTACCTATTGCCAATCAGAACATGTATCTTCATGCTGTGATGGAGGATGGTTCTATTGTGTCTGGAGAGTCAAAAATTCCAGCCGCTGAAAAACGAATTAAACGGGTGTTCCTAAGTCCAGAACCGGTTCAGCCATTACCTGAAGCTGTTCAAGCAGTGAAAGATGCAGATTTAGTTGTGATTGCACCTGGAAGCCTTTATACGAGTACATTGCCTAACATGATTGTATCCCAAATTGGAGATGCGTTACGTGAGACACAAGGAAAAGTTGTTTACGTATGTAATGTCATGACTCAATTTGGAGAAACGACGGGATATACAGCAGCTGATCACGTGCAAGCCATTCACGAACACATTGGGGAAGGTTGCTTAGATGCGATTCTCGTTCATAACAAGCCAATCGCAACAGACGTGCAGAAATTATATGCTGCAGAAAACTCCAAACCTGTTGTATATGATCATGAACGGATTAAAAAATTAGGTGTGGATATTATAGAAGGAGACATTATCGATCCTAACCAAATGGCATTGCGCCATGATACATCAAAGGTCGCAAAGCTACTTGTGTCATTGATACAAAACGAGAAGCTTTAACCTTTTGTTTAGACGAAGGGGGTGAAAGGATTGTCATTTGCATCTGAGACGAAAAAAGAACTAACATCGATTGAAATTGACCCTTGTTGTATAGAAGCAGAATTAGCTGCTCTTATAAGAATGAACGGATCTGTTTCGTTTTCTAACCGTAAATATGTGCTGGATGTTCAAACCGAAAACGCAGCTATTGCGAGAAGAATCTATACGCTAGTGAAGAAGTTATATGATTTTCCTGTAGAGTTACTGGTCCGAAAAAAGATGCGACTGAAAAAGAACAACGTGTACATTGTTCGAATGAAGGAAAGTGTACGGCAGCTGTTGATGGACTTAGAAATCTTAGAGGAACCATTCACGATTATACGAACGATTTCTAAAAAGTATATGGCGAAAACCTGTTGTAAACGTGCTTATTTACGTGGCGCCTTCTTAGCAGGAGGATCAGTGAATAATCCTGAAACGTCTTCCTACCATTTGGAGATTTTCACGTTTTATGAGAATCACAACAATTCATTATGTGATCTTATGAATCAATTCGACTTACATGCCAGAGCCATTGAACGCCGAAACGGTTTTATCTGCTATTTAAAAGAAGCAGAGAAAATCACAGAATTTCTAAATATAATCGGTGCCCATCAGGCGTTATTGAAATTTGAGGACGTACGCATTATGCGTGACATGCGTAACTCTGTTAACCGTTTAGTAAACTGTGAAACGGCAAACCTTAACAAGACGATTGGGGCAGCGTTCCGTCAGGTGGAAAATATTAAGTTCATCCAGGAAACGGTTGGGCTTGAGGTGTTACCTGATAAATTACGTGAGCTAGCAATCCTTCGAGTGGAGCATCAAGATGTGACATTGAAGGAGCTTGGGGAGTTAATGACATCCAAGATTAGTAAGTCTGGTGTGAATCATCGCTTGAAGAAAATTGATGAATACGCGGACAAGGTTCGTAGAGGGGAACTTATAGTAAAAGGTTCGTAATCCATTCCTTTTTATGCTTGTTCATGATATAATTATCTTAATTAAAACGCTTCTATTGGAGAAGCGTTTTTTCTTACAACGTGTGCAAACGCTTTCGATGATAAGGTTATATAAAAGAATATATAGGTGATGGAGAGGAGAATTAAATTTGTTAGAGCGGTCAGTTACCGTTGAGTTGAAAACAGGATTGCAAGCACGACCAGCGGCATTATTTGTACAAGAAGCAAATCGATTTAATTCAGACATCTTTCTTGAAAAGGAAGGTAAACGAGTAAACGCGAAAAGTATCATGGGACTGATGAGTCTCGCAGTAGGATCAGGGGAAGAAATCCGTCTCCAAGCAGAAGGAAATGATGAAGCAGAAGCGTTAGATAAGCTAATATCATTCGTACAGGAAGATTAATTGTTTTCCTAATACCTCTAATGTGAAAATATGAACATAAACACCTATTACTAAACCATTGTGTCGATGTGGAATCGATTCACTGGTTTATTTTTTTGTTTTGTAAAGGGAAGAGAGATGAATTTAAATCTGTGAGAGTAGGTGCTTTACCTTTACGCTGCGGGAAGGTGTACACTGTACTTAGTGAAAAAAGAGAGGTGTTTGGTTATGTGTCATATATCTTTAGCGTTTTATAATGAGCAATATCTCAAGGAGTTGGAGTATTACAGGCTGCCGGAGGAGATGGTTCGTTTTACAGATTTACCTATACAAGCGATACATAAGAGTGAGCAAGATCAGCAACGGTTTCCAGTTGTGATATTGTCTGATGGCGCACCTGTGGGGTTTTTTGTTCTACATGGATGGAATGGGGTGCAAAAGTATAGTAATAATGAACAAGCTTTGTTAGTAAGAGCTTTCTCGGTTGATTCACGCTATCAAGGCAGAGGGATAGCGAAGCAATCAATGCTACTCCTTCCGCATTTTGTGAGTGAGCATTTTCAATGCAAAAATGAGATTCTTTTGGCTGTAAATCATAAGAATACTCATGCCCAGCATGTATATAGACAGAGTGGCTTTGTCGACAGAGGAAAAAGAGCAATGGGCTCAAAAGGAGAGTTGCTTCTACTTCATTTAGATATTTCGCTGTAGAAATAATTGCAAAGATTTCAGTCTTTAGTTGGAGGAATATTTTACCTTTTGATAGTATTATATGTAATATGAATTAAAATAAAAGGTACGAGAGAAAGAAGAGCGCAATTACGACCTCCCCAAGGCAGTAATTAACGATACTTTCTCCTGCTTTTTATATAAAATGGGTACTCGTTCTTGGTAGAGAGCGGGTATCTTTTTTTGGATTGGTAGCGGTCGCTCAATTCAGGATTTCGCTCATATATTTGAAATCTCGCTCATATATTTCAGCTTCCGCTCATATATTCCAATTCTCGATCATAAATCTCAAAAGTCGCTCATAAGCCCACTCTGGCCGCCCGCGAAACTCCAAACTCCAGGTTCACTATCCTTATCACATCATCCTAATCAAAAGCATTGTACTTTTCCTTAATCAGCTATAATATATATATGAATATAAAAATTATTTATTCATATACAATAATGAGGTGACACTGATGCCGAGAGGATTTACGGAAAAGGAGAAGGAAAAGATTACCGAAACGCTCATGAGTGAAGGAAAGCGGCTCTTCAGTCAGTATGGTTTGAAGAAAACAAGTGTCAATGAATTAGCAAAAGCTGCTGGTATTGCGCCAGGTTCTTTTTATACCTTTTATCAGTCTAAGGAAGCGTTGTATTTTGACATCATAGAACAGGAAGAAGAAGCGATTAAAAATTCATTTATACAATATGAGATTCCTAAAGAAGAGAATACAAAACAAGCCATTAAGGATTTACTGATGCAAACCTTTGCCATGATTGAAGAGAATGCCCTTTTTAGTCAGCTTTATCTTGAGCAGAACCATGAAGCACTTCTTAGAAAACTACCTGATGAAAAGTTACAAGCGCACTTTGACAATGATTCAGAGACGCTTGCTCTTATAACTTCTAAATGGAAGGAAGAAGGGTTCCTGCGTAATATCGATGATGATGTATTGGCAGGTCTATTTCGAGGAGTGTTCTCTATGAGTTTACACAAGAAAGAGATAGGCGAGAAGGTCTACCCTCAAACGCTTGAACTGTTAGTGGAGCTTATTGTGGACGGGCTAGTTGTTGAGGAGGGTTCATGATGAAGGATATCATCTATACGGAAAATCTCACAAAGTCCTATAAAGGTTTTCATGCAGTCGATCACGTTTCGTTAAGGGTGAAAAAAGGTGAAATCTATGGATTCCTAGGATTAAATGGTGCTGGTAAAACGACAACCATTCGTATGATGCTGGGAATGATTCGTCCTACATCAGGTACGTGCTACATTAATGGCCAACAAGTGAGTGCAGGGAATCACCACGTATGGGAGCAAGTTGGCTATATGGTAGAGACGCCGTATGCCTATCCTGAGCTTACGGTAAAAGAAAACCTCGACATCACGATGCATTTAAGGCAATTGGAGGGGAGGTGGAAAGTAGCTCGCATTATGGAGCGTCTTAAATTAACCCCTTATGAGCATAAAAAAGCGAAGCATCTTTCCATGGGTAACGCTCAGCGTTTAGGTATTGCAAAGGCACTCTTACATGAACCGGGAGTTTTATTGCTGGATGAACCTGCTAATGGCTTGGATCCTGCCGGCATTGTTGAAATTAGGGAGTTGTTGCAGGAGCTAGCTTATGAGAAAGGTACGACTATTTTTATATCGAGTCATATTCTCGGTGAAATATCCAAGATTGCTACAAAAATAGGAATCATCCATGAAGGGCGTCTTATACGTGAGCTTAGAAAAGAAGAACTACAACAACAACAGATTGTACGTTTGCTACTGAAAACGAGAGATTCATATGCAGCAGCTAAGGTTTTAAGGAACGATGGGTACACCATCCAAAGAGATGAAGATGGAAGACTAGTAACACAAGATGGCTATGCTGTGAAAAATCCTGACCAATTGGCAAAGCGGTTAGTGGAAGCTGACTTACCACCTACCATGCTTTTTGTAGAAGAGGAAGATTTAGAATCCTTTTTCTTACGAATGATTGGGGAGAAGGGAGAGGACTTTCATGCATCAACTGCGCCAAATTATATGGGTTGAATGGGTAAAGTCTCGAAAGTCCAAAGTTGTTTGGATTACCTTTTTTGCCTTCACGATGTTGCCGCTGATGGGTGGTTTCTTCATGTTTGTCTTAAAACACCCAGAATTTGCAGAACAGGCAGGTTTACTTGGAGCTAAAGCCCAGCTTGCTGGTAGTGCAGATTGGCCATCCTATTTCATGATGCTATCTCAAGGGATTGGGATTGGTGGGTTATTTATATTTGGATTTTTTACAAGTTGGATTTTCGGTCGTGAATACACAGATCGAACCGTAAAAGATCTATTAGCACTGCCATTCCCACGGACCTATGTAGCAATAGCTAAATTCATCATCGTATTATTATGGTCCGTTCTTGTTACGTTATGGGTGGCATGCATTGGCTTTTTGATAGGCTGGATGATTGGACTTCCGGAGTGGTCAACGGAAGTATTGCAGCATGGCTTGTTTGTATTATCGATTACATCCGTTCTAACGATTTTACTAAGCACGCCAGTTGCGTTGTTTGCTTGCCTAGGGCGTGGCTATTTAGCACCTTTAGGTTTTGTCATCATCACGATGATTCTTTCGCAAATCATAGCAGCAATCGGTTACGGCAGTTACTTTCCCTGGGCCATTCCAGCCTTATTTAGTAACGTAAATGGAGGAGGAAACATATTGGAGGTTGCTAGTGTAATCGTCCTTTTACTTACAAGTTCTATCGGTTTTATTGGGACACTTGGTTACTGGCGTTATGCGGATCAAAACTAACTGATTGATTAATAGGCAACCACCAACTAAATGAGAAGGTGGTTGCTTTCCCTTTTTGGTTGGCTTTGTTAAAGTTTGATGTTGATATAATAATATAGTTTATGTTCTTCCATATAAGCACCATAATCTTGAATAAATGGTGAGGCTGAATCCGTTACGTTTGTGAGGAAAGGGCTGCGGTGAAATGGTTCGCTTTCCGCGGAGGAACATGCGAGCCTCCTCGTTCGGCTACGCCTTTCTGTGGGGTCTCGCATTGTCCCTTCTTCCGCAGGAGTCTCACCATTTCCCTCCGCCCATCGGTATATCGAATAACGGATCCATCGTAGTTAGTGCTAGGTTGAGTATTATGATGTTAACAATTAGCCAATCTATTTATCATCTTAGAACACATGATATCAAAGGGATTTCAGCATGTTTTACCACCTTGAATATATGAATCAATAGTGTTGAAACTTTCCCCTTAATCCAAATAAAAGGAAATTGCCTTCCTTGATAAGGATTCCAAAACATGGCGTTGATTCGGTGGGAATTTGCGAGACTCCTGCGGAAATACGATCGAGTGAAGACCCCGCAGAGAGGCGAAGCCGAACGAGGAGGCTTCACCGATTGTCCGCGGAAAGCGAGTGAATTCCCAACGAATCAACCACTCACCACCAACACTCCTTATTCCAGATGAATGCTTCTTATCTTGAATAAGCTATTTTGATTCGATGATTCCAAATTCAACACTAAACTTAAACAGAGTCTTTTGGTAAAAAAGGGATTGATTACAATTTAACGAAAAGGGTATAGAAAAGAATGATTACCAATAGGAGTTGATGAAATTGGGTTTGTTTACGAGAGTCGATACCATTGTAGTCGGAGTTACTGACTTAGATGAGGCTACAGCGTGGTATAAAGATATTCTTGAGTTTACTGTTCTCTATCAAACGAAAGAATATGTGGTTTTACAAGTAGGAGAAGGGCAGACACCGATAACCATTGAAGAGATTGATTTGGCGGAAGTAGCTACTACTTCCACTTATCCAATTTTATATGCCAGCGAAATTGATGCTGTACATAAAACGTTACAGGAACGAAATGTTGCCGTGACCCCTATTGAAAATGATGGGACAAACAAGTTCTTTAACTTCCGTGATCCTGACGGGAATAAAATTGAAGTATGTTATTTTGAGTAGTACTAAATGTTTAGATTTATGTGGTGTACAGAACCAGCTTTCAAACAGCTTGGTTCTCTACTTCATAATAAAAACCGCATCTTTTTTCATTTCCTAGTTTCTAAAGGGACAAAATATGGAATATGTATAGGAGCGAGTGTGATAGAGGAGGTTTTTTCATTTGAAACAAGCAATGATAATCGTCAATCCTTCGTCTGGTAAAGAGGATGCGGTTGATTATGTTGAAGATATACGCTCAATATTAGCGAATAAAGGCTACGAGGTTCAGGTCTCCCAAACGGAGAAAGAGCTCGACGCGACGAAGTATTGCCAGGACGCGTGTAAAAATGAATTTGATTTAGTCGTCTCTCTAGGTGGCGATGGTACATTAAATGAAACCGTTAATGGAATGGTTGACCAACACCATCGTCCAAAGCTAGGCATTATTCCACTTGGTACCGTAAATGATTTCGCTCGAGCTATTAATGTCCCACTTGATCCGAAAAAAGCGATTGAAATCTTGCATTCTGACAATACAAGAAGCGTCGATATTGGACGCTTCAATGATCGTTACTTTGTTAATATTATCGCGATAGGGTCTGTTGCTGAAGCTATATATGAGGTGACACCTGAGGAAAAAACAAAGTTTGGTCCGCTTGCTTACATGTTGGAAGGCTTCAAAACACTGACTCATCAAAAGGAGTACCAACTAAAAATAGAGCACGGTGATCAAACGTGGGAAGGGGAATCGTTCCTTTTTCTAGCTGCCTTAACAAATTCTACTGCTGGGTTCGAAAAACTTGCCCCGGAAGCGGAAGTGAATGATGGCGTTCTCCATTGCTATATTATTAAAAAAGTAAATATGGTTCGCCTATCATCTATTGTTACATCGATTCTACGTGGGCATCTGAAGGATGACGATGACGTTGATTATTTCACAGCACAAAACCTCCACGTAAGTTCAGAGGATAAACTTGTGACAAATGTAGATGGGGAAGAAGGAGATCCTTTACCTGTTTCCATTGATGTCAAACCTGCTCATATTGATGTGATAGTAGAATAACAAGTAGCTTGTTTTGATAGATAAATACTAAACGAGTTATTAGGTACCTAATGTAGGAAGTAGTTCCGTCTTGAAGTGCAAATTTCTATTTTGCACTCCATATGGAACTACTTTTTTTGTGATGTTTAATTGAAATAGGTACTTGGGGGACTCTGTTTTATATAATAATCATCTTCTAGTGTCAAAAGTTGCAAATTTTTTAACACTACAAAGAATAAACTCAAGTGAATGGGGGAGTAAAACAAGTTGATTATAAGGAAATGGAATTAAGGTGAACATACTCACTCCCCTGATTAAAAAAATAATATATTCCATTTAGAAGGCATTAAGTGCTAAGGGGGCATGATCTTAAATGCCATTGTTTTAAAGGAGGAGAAATCATGAAGAAAGAATGGTATGAAGCTTTAACAGAAAAAGAATTAAGAAAGGCAAAGAATGGAAGTATTGCTATTGGGGTTGTAACGAAAGAAGGACGATTTTATGACGGACAATTTTACGATGAACCTAATGAAACAAATGTGAAAGATATGATTTTTGAAATTGGATCTACGACGAAAACCTTTACTAGCCTTTTGCTAGCTAAGATGGTTGTAGAGGGAACGATATCTCTAGACGATCCGATTGTAAAATACAAGCCAGAATATAAAAAGTCATTAGTGAATAATGGAAAAGAGATTACGTTCAGGCACCTTTCCACTCATCTTTCTGGGCTGCCTAGAGAAGATATGAAGGTTTTACGAAAACGAATGAAGCAGGATGAGGATGCCAAACATAATGTCTTTAAGTATTACACAACCGAAGATTTACATCGTTTTTTTACTGATTATCCATTGAAAAAACATATAGGTAAGAAATGGGGATACTCTAACTTAGGGGTAGGATTGCTTGGTAATGTATTATGCGACATATTGGGGGAGGATTATGAAACTGCGATAACCGAGCAAATTTTAACTCCTTTTGGTATGATGGATACCTTTGTAACTGTAAAGGATGAAAATCTAAACCGTTACACGACCTCTTATAATGCAAAAGGAGAACGAATCCCGCAGATTGAGATTCCAGCAACACCTGGGGCAGGAATATTAAAGAGTACACTACATGATATGCTCACTTACTTAGAATACCAAATGGGCATGAGGGACACCCATTTAAAGGATGCGGTATCTCTTTCTCATCAAATTCACGGAAATACACCATCTAAAAAAACAAAAATGGGGTTAGGCTGGTTTATCGAGAAAAAAGAATGGTGTACCGAACCAATCATTCATCATGGAGGGACCACCCTTGGGTTCCATACGTATTGTGGTTTTTTAAAAGAAAGAGGAATTGGAATTGTTGTCTTTTCTACCATTCAATTAAAACTAATCAGGTTGCTAAAGATTGCACTGAGTTTAGAGGACAACGTTAATGCAAATATTGCAAATGCTGTTTTCAAAGAGTTAATTAGTTAAGTGTATTTAACTTTAACTTATGCTGGAAGTAAGAGCTGGGCTGTCATGTATAACTAAATTTGTAGCTGAGAAGTTATGAAAATGTTGTTCTCATCACAAAAAATCGCATACGAATTAATTACGAATTCGTATGCGAAAAATATTGCTCTCTAGTGTTTTATAATCTAAAACGACCAAAGCTTTATTAGTTATTTTCTATTCGTCCGTTTTCTTCTCCATTACGCTGTCGATAAGGCCATATTCTTTCGCTTCGTGAGCTGACATGAAGTTGTCGCGGTCTGTGTCGCGTGCGATTACTTCATAATCTTGACCTGTACGCTCAGAAAGAATTTGGTTTAGTTTTTCGCGCATTTTGATAATGCGGTTCGCGTGAATTTGGATGTCTGCTGCTTGACCTTGCGTACCACCTAGTGGTTGGTGAATCATTACTTCACTGTTTGGAAGTGCGAAACGCTTGCCTGGTTCACCTGCTGCAAGAAGGAAAGCGCCCATTGAAGCAGCCATACCTGTGCAGATTGTAGATACATTTGGTTTGATAAACTGCATTGTATCATAGATGGCCATTCCAGCTGTGATGGAACCACCTGGGGAGTTAATGTATAGTGAGATATCTTTGTCTGGATCCTCAGCAGATAGGAATAGCATTTGCGCAACAATAGAGTTTGCTACGTTATCATCAATGCCACTGCCTAGCATAATAATTCTGTCTTTTAACAAACGGGAGTAAATGTCATATGCACGTTCACCACGGTTTGTTTGTTCAATAACTGTAGGTATTAAATTCATGGAATGTTCCTCCTTTAAATAATTCTGATGTACAGAAAAGTAAGTAACTATGTTTATCATACATGTAAGGTCAGGGAAGGTCAAACAAAAGGTTTTACCTTTATTTTTCTATTCTGTATGGCTTACTGAACGGGCCCCTGAGCTTTTGCCACGTCCAGCTGCGGCTCCTAGCTCCTAGCGTCATAAGCAATCTTTTCTCCAGAGGCTAAACGCCTCTTACGAAAATCTTGCTTATGCGTACGGAGCTAAGCAGTCGCTTCCGCTTTTGCCGCGTCCAGCTCCAGCGCCCAGCGACTAGTATGCTTCCCTCGCCTCCGTACGATAAGTTAACATCGAATCACGCATGATTTCGTGTTGCCTTTATCTCCTACGGTTTTAAAGGAAGTTCGATTAAAATCGCTGCATCACGTAGCAACATCGAACCAACCCACATCGTGTGGGCCGCAGCATATACGTCGCAAACCGGGCGCTTGCGCTTTTGTATATATATATTCGTGATTTATGTACGTTTGACCTTCCTTCTTTTACATGTGTATGCAAAAAGGTAGCACACTACACAATTTTTCCCCTATCTATAAAAGATAAACATCAGAAACGGGGATTATTTTTTGAGATCTTTGATTTTGTGCATGGTTTGATGGAACTGCTGGGTTAGGTCTTTTTCCCTTACATACCACACAGTCCAACCATTTCGCTGTAGAAACTGTTTGTGCTTTTCCATACGACGTTTTTTTGCAGGAAATAGTAAATCCTGTGCTCTATAATACAGAATAGCTACTTTTACGTCTAACAATGCAATGTCAACGTTAACCTTTCCAACTTTCACATGGGTAAATGGTATATAGCCATTGACTTGTAAAATGTAATACATTTTACGTAAGGAAGTTGAATGGGTAGGTGGTTGTTCTGAATAGTGTTGTAAAATGGGAATGGGATAGCAAAAATATTTAATAATGCCAATAAAGAAAATCATGAATAAAAATAAAGTCCATAAAAGCATACCTGAGCTCATTGTATCACCTCTTAGGATAGCTTTTCCTAGAGGGTGCTAAGGCATGCAGAGGAGACTCATACGAAAATTGCCACTTGAATTACAGAAGCTGTAACCCTTATAATAATACTTGTCCTTTTCATGCGCCCGTAGCTCAGTTGGATAGAGCGTTAGATTCCGGTTCTAAAGGTCGGGGGTTCGAATCCCTCCGGGCGCATTCTATAATGAAATGAGTAACCTCCCTAATTTTATAGGGAGGTTTTTTTTATATAACAGACTCCAATTACACCTTCTTCTACATACAATACATGGAAAATGTGTGATACCATATAGAAAATAATTATGTAGTCTGGAGTGTGAAGGTGATGAATGATAGTAAAAATAGAATCTCTAAAGCTTTATTCTATATAGGGATTTTCCTCGTTAGTATCGGTTGTTTGACAGGTTTTGTCTTTTTTCAAGCTCCAGGTAATATCCTTCTCATCTGTGCCATTGCTGGGTTGTTTATAGGATTGTTTTTGATTGGAATGTCAGAAGTCATCTCATTACTCTCTAAACAAAACCAAATTCTCCAAAAACAAACGGAGTTTTACCATTATTCTAAGAACGTTGATCAGTAGTGCTTTTCTTTATGTCCAGCTCCAGCGCCCAGCGCCCAGCGACTAGCAAACTTCCTGCACCTCCTTACGATAAGTCAACATCGAATCGCTAACGCTCTTCGTGTTTCCTTTATCTCATACGGATTCAAGGGAAATTCGATTAAAATCGCTACGTCACGTAGCAACATCGAACCAACCCACGTCGTGTGGGCAGCAGTTTGTACGTCGCTTAACGGGCGCTTGCGCTTTTGTTCATAAGAAAAGGTGTGTACAGGTCTACTTCTTAATGTTTATGCCTTCGTAAGTAACGAAACAGTATCAGGATCAGAACTTGTCTGGAGCTCATATTCTTGTTGGTATTTCTCATTTCCTTTTCCAGTTATCACAACCCAATCTTCCTCACCGGCCCACTCCAAAGCTTGTTTTATTGCGAGAGTACGGTCGGGTATAACAGTTCCCTTTTCATTACCGTGTTCATTCTGTAAATGCAATAGAGTGTCCTTCATATTATTAGAAGAAACCGTGTTTAGGTTATCAAAGGTTAAGATATAGGAATCACTTAGTTCGCTAGAGGTGGACAGCATCGACGCTCGTTTAGTAGGGTCTCTATCTCCTCTAAAACCGAATACATGAATGATGTTTCGTGCGCCTTGTTCTCTTACGGTTGTAAGGCAATGAAAAATGGCATCCGGTGTATGAGCATAATCGATTACTGCAGTAGCCCCGCCTTGTTGCTTGTACACTTGGAAGCGTCCCTCCACCCCAGCAAACGCTTCTAGTGATTTTTTGATTGTATCAGGGTCTATTCCTATAAGCTGTGCAGTTGCGAAAGCCATGGTAACGTTGTACATATTGTAAAGTCCCTTCAGCTCAGGGGATATAGTGATTGTATGACTGCCAGCTTGAACTTCTAGAGAGGGTGGGCTCATACTCTTAGGATTCATCCTGAAATCACTCTGCTCATCTTTTCCGATAGTGTAGAGGGATACTTTACTCTGTAAGTTATGTGCTAACTGCTCCCCCCACCCATCATCTATATTAACCACAGCTTTACCGTTTTCTTTCAACATGCCGAACAACATGCTTTTTGCTTCAAAATACTCTTCCATGGAAGCATGATAATCTAAGTGATCCTGGCTAAGGTTAGTAAATAAAGCGTAATCAAATTCCATCCCTTCAACACGATATTGGGTTAAAGCGTGAGAAGATACTTCCATGATAACTACTTGATCATTGCTTTCAGTTAACAGTTTGTTTAAACCAAGTGAATTTGGTGTGGTATTGATAGAAGGGGAGACCTCTCCGTTAATAATGTTTTGTGTCGTGCCTATTAGAGAGCAGGATTGACCATTGGCTTCTATTACTTGCTTTAATAAGTAGCTAGTAGTTGTTTTTCCGTTCGTTCCTGTTATGCCAATAAGCATTTTATCCTTTGATGGGGAATGGTAAAAGCTCTTACTTATGACACCTAAAGCTTTCCTACTATTTTTCACGTTAAAATAAGGAACGGAATAACTAGGGACTTCCTTGTCTACGATTATTGCGCAAGCACCATTTTGAAGAGCTTCGTCGATATAATCATGGCCATCTCTACTATACCCTTGTATGGCTACAAATACATAGCCTTCCTTAACGTTACGAGAGTCATCTTCTATACCATAAATAGGGGTATCTTCTTTTCCGTATAGTTGATAACTTTCTAGTTCTGTTTGCAGTTCGTGTAGTAATTCCTGAATCGTCATTTTGCTCTCCTTAAATGAAGCATATATTATGTATTTCGTTGTTATCTGTTCTTTTTAATAGGGGAGATATAGAATCAATACTTGTTAAGTACAATTGGGTGGTAAAAGGTAAATGGTACACACTTTTATCCTATACCTAACTTAAAAAAACTAAACGTTACTATGTGTTACTAAAGAAATATAATGAGGGATAGATGGTTAACGCGGATTGTGACATAAAAAAATTCTATAGTCGCAATTCTAGCTAATGGCATATAAGATAAACAAGATTTCTTTTACTCATCATTTTAATGATTTGGCTAAGGGGCTAGTCGCTCCTATTTTGAAAAAGTTGCTCTGAATGTGGAAAAAGTCGCTCCAAAAATTAAAAAGTCGATCCTATATAAAGAAAGTCGCTCTTAATTTCGAAAACTTGCTCGCAAAAGGTCCCAGCGAATCCCAACGCACGTCCGCCGCCTGTACATCGCTTATTAAGATAAAAAGTAATCCGAAGCAATAAAAATTATTATCCCAGTAAAAGTATTGAATGTAAAACCTCTCTCTAATAAATACAAAATTTGATACAATAGATGTAAACGTTTTCTAGGAATTAGGGGCGAAAAAGGTGAAACCACAGTTAACGCAAGAGCAAAAGCTTACGTGGAAAATGACGCAACGTTTAAGTCAGGCTATCGAAATCCTTCAATATAATGGAGTAGAGCTGGAAGAATACTTAGAAAAGCAAGTGGAGGAGAATCCTCTTTTAGAGTGGAAGAAAGGGGAACTTCCTTCTTCCGGAAGTGCGTATCCTGTTTCAGGGGTGCCGGAGAAAGAGCAGGATTTGTATGAGTATCTAAAAGATCAGCTTTTAGATATTCCTATGAAAGCACAAGTGAAGCAGGCAGTTGAATTTGGGATAGATAGTTTAAATGAGCATGGCTATTTTGATATAGATGTGCAAGAGTGGGAAAGGGAAGTTCAGGTTAATCAAGAAACGATGGAAGAGGCCATCCAAATTATTCAGTCGTTAGAACCAGCAGGAATAGGTGCATGGTCGTTACAGGAGAGTATCTCCCTCCAGTTACAACGCCTCGGATGTGGAGCAAATGTAATTGATTTGGTACACAACCATTTACAACTTGTAGCGGATCAAGATGTGGAGAGAATTGCTGAAATCTATGACTTTACTGATGAGGAAGCAAAGGACGCAATAGATCTGATCCAAAGCTGTCATCCAAGGCCAGGTCTTCAAGTTGCGCCGGTCCAGCAGGATTATATCGTTCCTGATGCCTATATTTATAAGAAAGATGGAGCATGGCAAGTAGAACTATCTGTCTATAATCAACCTACTATTACAATGGATGAATCGTTCCTTCATTTATCCGAAAAGGACCAAGAAGCTCAGGCGTTTATCCAGGAGAAATATAAGCATGCCGAGTGGCTTCAAATGGCAATTGAGCAACGGAAAAAGAATGTGTTGTCTATTATAGAGAGCATTGTGCAGAAGCAAGAAGCCTTTTTTGATGCAGGACCTATGCAAGTACATGCGTTACGGTTGCGTGAAATTGCAGATGAGGTTACCTTACATGTGTCTACCGTTAGTCGTGCCATTCGCAATAAGTATATTCAAACACCGCATGGCATTTATCCAGTGAAATTCTTCTTTCAGCAAGGCGTTAAAATGCGAAAGGGACAAGAAGCATCTTCCTACACGATTAAGCAATTACTAAAAGAAACGATTCAGCTTGAGGACCCAAAGAAGCCTTATTCAGACCAAACCCTTAGTGTAATGCTAAAGGACGAGTTTGGTATTTACTTATCTAGACGAACAGTGGCAAAATATCGAAAAGAATTACGTATCCCTTCCTCTACAGAAAGGAAAAAGAAAGGATGACACAATCGATGAACCAAGAAATCATTTTATATGGAAAAAAAGACTGCCACTTATGTGAGGATGCAAAAGCCGTGTTAAAAGAGCTTCAGGGGGAATTTGATTTTACTATTAAAGAGCTGGATATCTATGAAGATGACCGTTTATTAGAACGATATCAAGTGATGATTCCTGTAGTCGAAATCGACGGAGAAGAAGTGGATTTTGGGCAAATTAGTGAACATTTAATTAGAAACCGTTTACATCAGAAAAATGCGTAACCTCTTAGTTGCAAGGGCAAAGGGGTACTGTTACAATAAACCTGTAAGTGAGCTTGAACGTATTTTTTTGGTCCTACTGGGACATAATACGGCATAGCGGGACAAAAAAGCTCCCGCTGAGGCTTGCATACAGCAAAGGAGCTTTACCATGAGGGCACTAATAGACTTACAGAGTAAACTATTCCCCGATGTATTGGAAGTTATGCAAAGAAGATATGAAATTCTTCATTTCATCCAATTGATGGAACCAATTGGTAGAAGAAGTCTTGCTGAAAATATGAAAATCGCAGAACGTACCGTTCGTTCTGAAATTGATTTCATACATGAGCAGGGTTTCATTGAGGTTACCACCAAGGGAATGCACTTAACCAATGAAGGCAAGCAAGTTATTTTTCAACTCAGTGAGTTTATGAAAGAGCTAAAAGGTGTAACACAATTAGAGGAACAACTAAAACAGCAATTGAACTTACAACATGTCGTAGTGGTTCCTGGGAATAGTGATGAACTCTCATGGGTAAAACAGGAAATGGGTAAGGCATGCGTTCGATACATGAAGCAACAATTAAAATCGAACGAGACCATTGCCGTTACTGGTGGAGGCACAATCGCAGCAGTAGCTGAAATGATGACTCCATTAGAGAAGGCAAGAAATTGTCTATTTGTACCGGCTAGAGGTGGCCTAGGGGAACAGCTTGAAAATCAAGCGAACACGATTTGTGCTGAAATGGCGAAGAAAGCAAATGGGAATTATCGCTTGTTATATGTACCTGATCCTCTTAGCGAAGAATCCTACCAAACCATTATTGGAGAACCTTCCGTGAAAGAAGTACTTGAGTTAATTCGAGGGGCGAACATTATCGTACATGGTATCGGTGATGCGATTACGATGGCTGATCGAAGAAAAACTCCAAGTGATGTTATGGAAACAATCCAACATGGCAATGCCGTAGGTGAAGCATTTGGCTATTACTTTAACCAACATGGAGATATTGTGCACAAGGTACGCACAGTAGGAATCCAATTAGAAGATTTACAACATACTAATTGTGTTATTGCGGTAGCAGGAGGCCGGTCAAAAGCCCAGGCGATTTCATCCTACTTTCAACAAGCACAATCCAATGTACTTATCACAGATGAAGGTGCAGCAAAAGAGTTACTAAAGGGAAATTCCCTTTAATATAAAAATATCCAAGAATGCTCAAGGAGGAATTTTTCATGGCAATCAGAATTGGTATTAACGGTTTCGGACGTATCGGACGTAGCGTATTCCGCGCAGCTTGGAACAACGACGATGTAGAAATCGTAGCACTTAACGACCTTACAGATGCAGACATGCTAGCTCATCTACTTCAATATGACACCGTACATGGTACATTCTCAGAAGAAGTGGAAGTGAACGGTAAAAACCTAGTAGTAGGTGGAAAAGAAATCACTGTTCTATCTGAGCGCGATCCAGCTAACTTAAGTTGGGGCGAGCAAGGCGTTGACATTGTAATCGAATCTACTGGTCGCTTCACGAAGCGCGAGGATGCTAGTAAGCACCTTGATGCAGGCGCGAAGAAAGTTATCATCTCTGCTCCAGCTAAAGGCGAAGACCTTACAGTTGTTATGGGTGTTAACGAAGGTGACTATGACAAAGACAACCACCACGTTATCTCCAACGCATCTTGTACAACAAACTGCCTAGCACCATACGCGAAAGTTCTTGATGAGAAGTTCGGTCTTAAGCGCGGTATGATGACTACAGTTCACTCTTACACAGCTGACCAACAAATCCAAGACGCACCTCACAAAGACTATCGTCGTGCACGTGCGGCAGCTGAAAACATCATTCCAACAACTACTGGTGCAGCTAGTGCTGTTGCGAAAGTTCTTCCACAACTAGATGGCAAGCTTTCTGGTATGGCTATGCGTGTTCCAACGAAGAACGTTTCTCTAGTTGACCTTGTTGCTGAATTAGATCAAAACGTATCTGCTGAAGACGTGAATGCAGCTCTTAAAGAAGCAGCTGAAGGCGATCTAAAAGGCATCTTAGACTATACAGAAAAAGAACTTGTATCTGTTGACTATAACGGTAGCACAGCTTCTTCTACTATCGATGCTGCATCTACTCTAGTTATCGAAGACAACATGGTAAAAGTTGTTTCTTGGTATGACAACGAGTATGGCTACTCTAACCGTTGTGTAGACCTAGCTGTTTATCTAGCTAACCAAGGTCTTTAATTCTTAAAATAAGAAGGATTTAATACCTTGAAAATCGTATTAAGATAAGGGACACCATCGCAAAGTGAAGGGGGAGCATACCTCCTCCTTTGCGATGTTTGTTTGAAATAGTCTTTGAAAAGAATGGAAGCACACCATAACTTTACCATGTCGGCATCTTTTCATTTCTGTTTCAAATCCTTGTTACACGTTTGCTCATCAAGGAAAGATGGGAACGTACATACAGGGGAAGATAAAACTCATTCCAAGGTAATTAAAAAGGAGGTCCTATTCCCGTGAACGTGAATGAAAAGAAGTCCATTCAAGACGTAGATGTGAAAGGGAAAAAGGTTTTTTGCCGCGTTGATTTCAACGTACCAATGCAAGATGGTGAAGTAACGGATGATTCTCGTATCCGTGCTGCAATTCCAACCATTCAATATTTAATCGAACAAGGTGCAAAAGTAATTCTTGCAAGCCACCTTGGCCGACCTAAAGGTGAAGCGGTGGAAGAGCTACGACTAGATCCAGTAGCTAAACGCTTAAGTAACCTGATGGACCGTACCGTTACCAAAACGGACGAAGCATACGGTAGCGAAGTAGACGAGGCGATTTCCCAAATGGAATCAGGCGATGTACTACTTCTTGAAAATGTTCGCTTCTACCCAGGCGAAGAAAAGAACGATGCAGAACTAGCGAAGCAATTCGCAAATCTTGCAGACGTTTATGTTAATGACGCCTTTGGTGCTGCTCACCGTGCTCATGCTTCAACGGAAGGTATTGCACACCACATTCCAGCAGTAGCAGGCTACCTGATGGAAAAGGAACTGCGTGTCCTTGGGAATGCGTTACAAGACCCTGACAGACCATTTACTGCTATTATTGGTGGCGCTAAAGTGAAAGACAAAATTGGCGTAATTGATAACTTAATTGATAAGGTAGATAACTTAATTATCGGCGGTGGACTAGCTTATACGTTCGTAAAAGCACAAGGCTATGAAATCGGAAAATCCTTATTAGAAGAAGATAAAATCGAAACTGCTAAAGAATATATGCAAAAAGCAGAAGAAAAAGGCGTTAATTTCGTTATGCCTGTAGACGTTATCGTTGGAGATGACTTCTCTAATGATGCGAATACGCAAACTGTTGATATCGATAGCATCCCAGCAGATTGGGAAGCAATGGATATCGGTCCGAAGACCATTGAAAAATATAGCGACATTGTGAAAAACTCTAAGCTAGTTATCTGGAATGGACCTATGGGCGTTTTTGAACTAGAAACGTTCGCTAAGGGTACAAAAGGCGTTGCAGAAGCTCTAGGTCAAACAGAAGGCTATACTGTAATCGGCGGCGGCGACTCCGCAGCAGCTGTTGAAAAATTTGGTTATTCTGATCAAATGGATCACATGTCTACAGGTGGCGGAGCTTCTCTAGAGTTCATGGAAGGTAAAGATCTTCCTGGCGTTGTAGCGCTTAACGACAAATAAACGACTGAATAATAGAACGACAGGCAAAGAGCCTCTAACACGTTTGAAAAATTGAAAAGACGAGGTGACATCATGCGTAAAAAAGTGATTGCAGGTAACTGGAAAATGAACAAACTTTTAAACGAAGCTGAAGATTTCGTTACAGATGTAAAAGGTGACGTACCTTCCTTCGATCAGGTTGAAACCGTTGTGGTAGCACCATTCACACATCTTCATCCACTTGTTCAAAAAGCAGCAGGTAGTGATGTGAAAATCGGTGCACAGAACATGTACCATGAAGATAATGGCGCATTCACAGGTGAAGTTAGTCCAGAAATGCTAAAAGACATCGGAGTAGATTATGTTGTATTAGGTCACTCTGAGCGTCGTGAACTTTTCGCTGAAACAGATGAATCTGTTAACAAGAAAGTACATGCTTCCTTTAAACACAATCTTACTCCAATCGTATGTGTTGGCGAGTCTGATGAGCAACGTGAAGCAGATCAAGCTAGTGAAGTAGTAGAAGCACAAGTAAAAAAAGCGCTTGAAGGCTTAACAAATGAACAAGTACAAGATGTCATTATTGCATATGAACCAATCTGGGCGATTGGCACAGGCAAAACAGCAACAGCAGAAGATGCAAATGCAATGTGCGCACACATTCGTAACGTTGTAAAAAGCTTCGCGAACGAAGAAGCTGCTAATCAACTACGCGTTCAGTACGGTGGAAGCGTGAAGCCAGCTAACGTAGAAGAGTTACTTGGCCAATCTGACATTGATGGTGCACTAGTAGGTGGCGCAAGTCTTAAAGCTGATTCTTTCTTACAATTAGTGGAGGCAGGCAAACATGAGTAACAACAACTTAGCAGCTCTCATCATCCTTGATGGATATGGACTGCGTGAAGAAGAGTACGGAAATGCTGTAAAACAAGCGAACACACCAAACTTCGATCGCCTTTGGAATCAGTATCCTCATACGCAGCTTACCGCTAAAGGAGAAGCTGTAGGCCTACCGGAAGGCCAAATGGGGAACTCCGAAGTTGGTCACTTAAACATTGGTGCTGGTCGTATTGTGTATCAAAGCTTAACCCGCGTGAATATGTCCATTCGAGAAGGCGACTTTTTTGAAAATGAACGCTTTATCGAAGCCATTGAGAACGCGAAGCAAAATGATAAAGCATTACACCTATTCGGTTTGTTATCTGATGGCGGTATTCACAGCCATATCGAGCACTTGTATGCATTGCTTGAAATGGCAGCTAACCGTAATCTAGAGAAAGTCTATATACACGGATTCCTAGATGGTCGTGACGTAGGACAGAAATCTGCCAAGCAATATATCGAAGCACTTCAAAACAAGATGGAAGAACTAGGTGTGGGAGAATTAGCTACTCTCTCTGGCCGTTATTATTCCATGGACCGAGACAAACGCTGGGACCGCGTGGAAAAGGCCTACCGCGCAATGGTTTACGGTGAAGGTCCTGCTTATCAAGATCCTATCCAGCTTGTAGATGATTCGTACGCAAACGAAATCTATGATGAATTCGTACTTCCATCTGTGTTAACAGATGAAGACGGTAATCCACGTGCGACGGTGGAAGATGAAGATTCCATTATCTTCTATAACTTCCGTCCAGACCGTGCAATCCAAATTTCTCGTACGTTTGCAAATGAAGATTTCCGTGAGTTCGATCGTGGAGATAAAGCTCCACAGAACCTTCATTTTGTAATGCTGACAAACTTTAGTGAAACCGTTGATGGCTATGTTGCCTACAAGCCAGTAAATCTGGATAACACAGTAGGTGAAGTACTTGCCCAGAACAACATGAAGCAACTGCGCATTGCGGAAACGGAAAAATATCCACACGTTACCTTCTTTATGAGTGGTGGACGTGAAGCAGAATTTGAAGGAGAAGAACGAATCCTAATCGATTCTCCTAAAGTTGCAACCTACGACTTGCAACCAGAAATGAGTGCGTATGAAGTGACTGATGCCCTGCTCAAGGAACTTGATGCAGACAAGCACAACGCAATCATCCTTAACTTCGCAAACCCTGACATGGTTGGTCACAGTGGAATGATGGAGCCAACGATTAAGGCAATCGAGACAGTGGATGAATGCTTAGGAAAAATCATTGATAAGATTACCGACAAAGGTGGCCATGCCATCATCACTGCAGACCATGGTAATGCAGATGAGGTAACAACACCTGAAGGTAAAGCAATGACAGCTCATACGACAAATCCTGTCCCTGTTATCGTAACGAAGGACGGAATTGAACTACGTGATGGAGGAATCCTGGGCGATCTTTCTCCAACCCTACTTGATTTACTACAAGTAGAATTGCCGAAAGAAATGACAGGCGAATCCTTAATCAAAAAATCTGATCAATAAAAAAAAGGAGAGTTTTTCATGCCATATATTACGGACGTTTATGCACGCGAAGTATTAGATTCTCGTGGTAATCCAACAGTTGAAGTAGAAGTTTACACGGAATCTGGCGCTTACGGTACAGCACTAGTACCTAGTGGTGCTTCTACAGGTGAATTCGAAGCAGTTGAACTACGTGACGGCGACAAAAATCGCTATGTAGGTAAAGGCGTACAACAAGCCGTTGAAAATGTAAACGAAAAAATCGGACCAGAGCTACTAGGCTTTGACGTTACTCGCCAGGTTATCATCGACCAAGTGATGATCGAGCTTGACGGTACAGACAACAAAGGTAACCTTGGAGCGAACGCTATCCTTGGCGTATCCATGGCTGTTGCACATGCAGCTGCTGACTTCGTTGGCGTTCCTCTTTATCAATATCTTGGAGGATTCAACGCGAAGAAACTTCCAGTACCAATGATGAACATTCTTAACGGTGGAGAGCACGCTGACAACAACGTAGACATTCAAGAATTCATGATCATGCCAGTTGGCGCGCCAACATTCCATGAAGCTCTACGTACAGGCGCTGAAATTTTCCATTCCCTTAAGAAAGTTCTGAAGGAAAAAGGATATAGCACTGGTGTAGGTGACGAAGGTGGTTTCGCACCAAACCTAGGTTCTAACGAAGAAGCTCTATCTACTATCATCGAAGCAATTGAAGCTGCAGGCTACAAGCCAGGCGAAGAAGTTCAGCTTGCAATGGACGTTGCCTCTTCTGAAATCTATGAAGACGGCAAGTACAACCTTAAAGGCGAAGGCGTAACACGCACAGCTGAAGAAATGGTTAATTGGTACGAAGAGCTAGTTAATAAATATCCAATCATCTCCATTGAAGATGGTCTAGATGAAAACGATTGGGAAGGTACTAAGCTTCTAACAGAGCGCATTGGCGACCGTGTTCAACTAGTAGGTGACGACCTATTCGTTACAAACACAGAACGTCTTAACCGCGGAATCGAAGAAGGCGTTGGTAACTCTATCCTAATCAAAGTGAACCAAATCGGTACACTTACAGAAACATTCCAAGCAATCGAAATGGCGAAAGAAGCAGGCTACACTGCAGTTATCTCTCACCGTTCTGGTGAAACAGAAGACGCAACGATTGCTGACATTGCGGTTGCAACAAACGCAGGTCAAATCAAAACAGGTGCACCATCTCGTACCGACCGCGTAGCGAAATACAACCAGCTACTACGTATCGAAGACGTACTAGCAGGCACTGGCGTTTACGCTGGTAAAAAAGCATTCTACAACCTTAATAAGTAAGGTTCTCTATAGGAAAAGCCTCTCTGCAAATCAGAGAGGCTTTTTTTGTTGTATAGGCAGTTGTGATACAATCAAGAAAGATTTAAGACTTACTTGTACGAGATATAGATGTGGAGGTCACTAATGCTAAGCGATATTTCTATTTTCACCCTTATCATGATTCTTGTTGTACTAGCTATTCCTATCTATTTATCGGTATGGGCATACAAAGACGCGAAGCAAAAGGATAAAGGTGCTGCATATCCGGTTGTGGTCTTCTTAATGGTGCTGTGCTTACCGTTTGTTGGCATCTTCCTGTATGCCATGTTTCGGAATCGATAACTATGTAATTTGCACATAAAAACCATCATTGGAATAGTTTCAATCTAGTGAAACAGTACCAACGATGGTTTACTTATTAATTGCTCTCCTATTCTTATATGCCTTCTCTCGCCCTAATGTACGATTCAACAGCAGTTGCATCTCCTCACGATCAGAGGGAGAAACCTCAGGATCCTCCTCATGCCAATCCAGCGATTGTAAGCTAAAATAGTTTCTTATTCTTCTAAAGTAAAACGTACTGTTCGGGAATTTATCAAAATATCCCCGAATAGTGTTCCGTCGAGCGTAACTCCATCGTACTAAATTCATTTTCCAAACACCTCTTAGACCAAAAAAACATCATGTAACTATCGGTAATAGGATAACATAGGAAGAGAAGGCGTTCACACGTGAATAGGCTATGGTAGATGTTGATCTCTAAGATACGGTTTGGTACTTGTACATTCGTTTTTGTAAAATAATGAGTTAGGGAACGGTAAAATTGTGGTATTTATGTAAGTACCCCCTAAAGAAAGGAAGATGAGAAGTGTGGTGGAAACATCCCTATTTTAAATACATAACAGGCTTCATATTACTATTAATCGCAATATTTTTTATGAACCTCCTACATATCTTTGATCCTATAAAAATTATCATAGGCACATTGTTTTATCCTATATTAATAGCTGGCTTCTTATATTATCTGTTAAAACCATTTGTAAAATGGCTAAGAAAATTTAAGTTTATGCCAGAGGAATTAGCGATTCTAACAGTGTTTGGTGTAATCGCAGGGGCGATTTATGTAGCTAGTTTCTTTTTAGCGGAGAAGATTAATACACAGGTATCAGACTTAACCAACAAGCTTCCAGAAAAATTAAAGAAGATGACAAAAGAAGCAGAAAATACGATTGAACAAAATGATATGGGGATGCTTTCTGTTGAAACCCTCAGGCAAAAAGCAGGAAGTTACTTTTCAGAATTGGCTCAAGGCTTTGGGGAGAATATCACGCAAATAGTCTCTACGGTAACGGGTGCGACTACCGTTATCGTGATTGTGCCATTTGTGTTATTTTACTTTCTTAAAGATGATCATCGTTTTGTCCCGTTTATGATGAATTTTATACCGAAAAAGCATGTCGATGAGGGTAAGCAAGTGCTACGAAATATTGATGAAAAACTTAGTGCGTATATTTTTGGTCAAATTACCGTTGCGCTTGTAGATGCTGCCCTAATGTATATAGCCTACTTAATTATTGGAATAGATTACGCGCTAATATTAGCAATCTTTGTAGCTGTTACATCCGTCGTCCCATTTTTCGGACCAATCATAGGTATTATTCCAGCATTGGTCATTTCGCTTACCCAAGATCCTGCAATGGCCTTATATGTATTGATTGCGCTAGTAATTGTACAACAGCTTGAGGGAAATCTGGTAGCACCGCTTGTTCTTGGTAATCGATTAAATATTCATCCATTAACGATTATCTTGCTACTAATTGTCGCTGCGGCTTTATATGGATTCATCGGCATGCTGATTGCGATTCCTTTGTATGCAGTGCTGAAGGTAACGATTATAAATCTTTATTCATTTTACAAACTTCGACATTAGGGGGGCCACACAAATGAACGTAGAACTAGTCGTAGACGCCAAAGCCACTCTTGGTGAAGGACCTAGTTGGGATGATCGGCATCAACTCCTTTACTGGGTAGATATAGAAGAAGGACATGTTTTAGCATATGATCCATTTAACCAAACGAACACAAAGCTTCCTGTAAACGAGCGAGTAGGCTTTGTAGTTCCTACTCAGCATGATGATAAGGGGGTAGTAGGTCTGCAGAGTGGGCTTTATTTTCTTAACTGGGATACAGGAGTATTAGAGTTTATCGATGATCCTGAGCATCACTTGCCGAATAATCGATTCAACGATGGAAAGTGTGACCCTG
The DNA here is from genome assembly GCF_000770635.1 of Pontibacillus yanchengensis Y32. Lineage (GTDB taxonomy): Bacteria > Bacillota > Bacilli > Bacillales > BH030062 > Pontibacillus > Pontibacillus yanchengensis. The sequence goes on along the minus strand of NZ_AVBF01000021.1, from coordinate 10,269 downwards.
CAGGTAGATTATGGGTGGGCACAATGGATTTGGATGCTAAACAAGGAGCAGCAAGCCTCTACTGTGTCCAACCGAACCATCAGATTACAAAGAAAGTAAACCATGTAACCATATCAAATGGAATGGCTTGGTCAATGGATCATTCCTATATGTATTACATTGATACTCCAACGAAACAAGTAATTCGTTTCAATTATGATAAGGATTCTGGAGCTATTGATCAGCCAACTGTTGTCATAACAATCCCAAATGATAGTGGGTCACCAGATGGTATGACAATAGACGAAGAAGGCATGCTTTGGATTGCTTATTTCCATGGTGGTGGTGTAGCTAGATGGAATCCTGAAACAGGAGAACAACTAGCATTTATCGACGTTCCTGCTGTAAATGTTACTTCTTGTACATTTGGAGGAGAAGATTTGGATGAGTTGTATATTACAACAGCAAGTAAAGAAACCTCTTCAGAAGAATTACAGACATATCCTAACGCTGGTGGTCTTTTTAAAGTGAAACCTGGAGTAAAAGGAGCGCCTACTTATCAGTTTAATGGATAGAAGAAAATCTCACCTCTCATTATTGAGAGGTGATTTTTTGTTGCTTAGGAAATTATAAAATTCAATGCATGTGTATAACTAAAAAAGTGATGTGGCCACGTCCAGCTCCAGCGCCCAGCGACTAGCAAACTTCCTGCTCCTCCTTACGATAAGTCAACATCGAATCGCTACCGCTCTTCGTGTTTCCTTTATCTCATACGGATTCAAGGGAAGTTCGATTAAAATCGCTACGTCACGTAGCAACATCGAACCAACCCACGTCGTGTGGGCAGCAGTTTGTACGTCGCTAGCAGGGCGCTTGCGCTTTTGTTCTTATAGCACCATTCTCCCTCACTGCTATTGTTTTAGTTTTGTAAATTTCATTGTCGAAATTTAAGATATTCTGTCGAAATACGATATAAGTAGTATATAAGAACTAATACTATTTTTGGGGGAGATTGAATGTTTAAGAAGACAACAAGATTAAGAAGTAAAATGATGCTTGCTCTACTTCCTGCTATTATTGGATCCTTGCTTATTGTTACATTTGCCTCGTATTATTTATCGAAGCGTCAGGTTGAGAGTGAAATTCAACACAAGACACAAGCCATTGAACATAGTATTGTTAATAACATTAATGATCGATTCAACAAGCATCAGCAAGTTGCTCAGTCCATTGGAGCTTTAGTAGAAGCTAGAGGGGAAATGCTCACCAGGGAAGATTATGAACAAATTTTAGGGAAGGCCATTCAAACGAATGAAGATACTTTAGGAGCAGGTGTTTGGTACGAACCTTATACATATAGCGAAACGGAACAATATTTTGGACCTTATGTGTACAAATCAGAAGATGGAGTCACTTACACAGAAGATTATGAGAAAGCTGATTATGACTTTCCAACTACAGCATGGTACGAAAAAGGAAAGAATGCAGAGGTAGCTGGTTGGACAGATCCTTATTATGATAAAGCATCTGATATTACGATGGTAACGACCTCTGTGCCTTTTTATGACGACAGTGATCAATTTGCAGGTGTCATTTCTAGTGATATTGACCTCACAAGTATCCAACAACTAGTTTCTAATCTTGATATGAGTGAAGGAGGATTTGCTTTCTTATTAGATGGACAGGGGAATTATCTAACCCATCCTAATCAAGATAAAGTCATGAATGCAACTGTTCAATCAGAAGAAAACTTAGGTGGCAAAGGCCAGACAATCATGGAGGAAAAAGAAGGTTCTGTTCTTATCAATCAAGGAGGAACAAGCGAGGAGATATTTTATACAACAATCCCTAAAACCGGGTGGAAGCTAGGAATATCCATGCCAACTTCACAGCTTTATGCAGCCTCTACTCAATTGTTAACCAATTTATTGATGATTGTAGGTGCAGTGATTGCACTAATGTTCATTGTGATTTTCCTTCTTTCTAGAAAAATCACACGCCCAATCGAGAACCTAGCTATGCAAACGCAAAAGGTTGCAGAAGGGAACTTGCACGTACAAGCCTACACGAAACGGAACGACGAAATTGGTAAACTTACCAACCACTTTAATTATATGGTGGAAAGCATGCGTGATTTTATTAAAAAAGCAAAAGAGTCTTCCAACACCGTTACGAAATCCGCCGAAAGTTTCAGTGCCGTATCGGAAGAGACGACAGCTTCAAGTGAAGAAATTAATAAAACAATGGCTGAGATTGCAGCTTCTTCTTCTGATTCCGCCCAAGAAATAGAAACGACAAAACAACAGATGGAAAGCTTATCTAGTCGAATAGAAAATCTCACGAAATCATCCCATGAGATGGAGGAAAAATCGAAGGATGCGATTGAAGCTAGTGAAACAGGGCTATCTCAAATGAATGAATTAGAAGATAGCTCTAAAGAATCAGCTCAAACGGTCGACAATGTCGAAGATCTAATTCAAAATCTAGCGTCCCAAATTCATAAAATAAATGATGTAATTGATAGTATTAATGATTTCTCTGAACAAACCAACCTTCTCTCGCTTAACGCAAGCATTGAAGCAGCCCGTGCTGGGGAACATGGAAAAGGATTTGCCGTTGTAGCTGAAGAAGTTCGTAAGCTAGCTGACCAATCCTCCCAATCAACTGCAGAAGTTCAGAAAATTATCGAGCAAATTTTGCAAAGTTCTTCAGAAGCGGTGGAAGGGATGTCTGCAACGAAAGAAATCTCCAATCGTCAACGAGATGTGGTGTCTAGAACGATTGAGGTATTCCATCAAATTGGTAGCAATGTGAAAAGTATCGACGAAAGCATTCAACATAATGTCCAAGAAGTAACGTCTATGAATGAAGATAAAAAGGAAATGATGAACGCCATTGAACGAATTTCTGGAAGTGTTCAAGAAACAGCAGCAGCAAACGAAGAAGTAACCGCCACACTAGATGAACAGGTGCAAGCACTTCATTCCGTTGCCAGTTCTGCAGAGGGATTAAGCCAGTCCTCAGAAGATCTGAAATCAATGATTGAGTCTTATAATGTTGATGAAGTAGAGGATGATTCCAATGAAGATGAAGAAAAAACGAATGTAGAAAAACAGAGTAGTGAGGAAATCCATAATAATAATGAAAAGAAAGCTGGTTAGGAGGAGGAGAACCATTCACATTGTTGAATGGTTCTTTTCTATTATAAGGATTTTCTAGATGTGAATCATGAATATAGTAAAATGAAATTCTATATTATCGAACGTTTTTCGTTACTGTGCTATTAAAACTGTCTATTACGGTTGTTGGAAGCCATAAACTGCTATAAAAATGAGAAATAAATTTAAACAGACTCCGAAAATATGTAACAGAATAAGACTCAGCCTAGTTTTCCCCTTCACCCCAAACAATGCAAAGACGAAACCAATGAAGCCAAAGCATAAAGGTAAGAACAAGCTAATCTCCAGAACAGCAACAAATATGCCATTACCCCACTTAGTCAAACCTATTAATGGAATGATAGATAGTACAAATAACACAATAGACAAAATAGTAAATAGCTTCTTCAAGGTGCTCCCTCTCCCTTACATGGACTATACACACTAGGGTTCTTGACTATGCATTGCAAGTGAACTTTTATAACTTAAACGTACCATACTTAGTATTATATTGGTATTAAATCCCTTTTATTATAATATTCTTTAGGTCTTCATGAATCATTGAATCACAGTCTTTACTTACTGCTAGTGGAGATAAATTCTATGTTAAAGATTCTTTATTAGTGAAGCATTTTTATTAAGCATTGCAATTTCTGTAAATACTAGATACAATGACGTAATATTTATCTTTAAGCGATTAGGGGGAGAAGAAATGCGTCAGGAAACTGCTGTGAGAAAAATAGTAGAGAGCTTGAAAGAAGAACCTTGTGTGAAGAGTATATTTTTGAAAGGTTCGATGGGGAGGAAAGAGGACGACGAACATTCGGACGTAGACTTATACTGCCTGGTAGATGATGAGGAGAAGGAAGCCTTTCTTTCTCGCAGGTTAAACCACCTGAAAGCATACAAAGATATAATCTTTTATGACGACATTTTTATTGTTGCCCCGCAAATTATCGCAATCTATGAGGACTGGCTTCATATAGATTTGTTTACCGTAACGGAAGCAACGTTTCAAAATAAGGATTACTTTTCTGTGCTATATGATCCTGAAGACATCATGAGGAAGTACGAAGCAACAGAGAAGTTGACTCTATCAGAAGAGGCATTCAAAGATCATGTAATAGATGTCGCATGGTTCCTGTTTCAATATAAAAAAGCATCAGAAAGAGGCAATCTTGTATGGGCCTCCGAAATGTTACAGTATGCTATGAAAAATCTCTCAACCGTCATGCTATACCGCTATGCCAAAGACCGTTCTCAACTCGGATTGAAAGCAATACATCACCATCTACCATTCGAAAAATTTACTGTTTTTCAAGAGATCTATGAGTATATCACGCCTTCCTTGCACGATAAAGCAGTTGAAAAAATCACATCGCTCTTACAAGAAGAGTTTAATTGGATTGCTTCTCATTTTGAAAAAGGCAATCAAACTATACCTTTTTTGGAGCTAATGATAAGGCAATATAATGTAGTTTCGGAAAAATAGTTGGACAAAACAATACTTTAATTAGAAAAAGCAGAGGTTAACTCTTCTGCTTTTTACGTATTTTTGCAATGGAAATCGTTTAATTGTTTTAATTAAATTATAAAGAAATGTAAGTAAGCTAACGAGCACTTATGTAGAGAACAAGAGATATTATGAACCAAATTAAGCCGAAACAAGATAGAGTTTTATTTCGTAAAAGAATATAGGAGGGTTTTGTATGAGAAGACTTTTAGTATATTATTTAACGTTATCGTTAATTTTGATTGGCTGCAGTAATGAAGAAACGAATTTAACTTCGTTTAATAATAGTGAATTAAAAAGTAAATTGGAAGAGCAATCATTTCACCCAAAGGTTCCTACCAAGCTTCCCTTTAAAGTATCAGACACATCATTCGATGCTGGGCCACCTGACCAAAAAAGCAACACATATATAATTGATTTCTATGGTACTGAAAATGAACATTTAGGTTTGACGGTTTCAAGAGGAGTTGCAGTAAGTACAAACTTAGAGACAACAGGTGTTGAAATTGGAGATGAGAAAGGAAAGTTTGCCGAAAATAAAAATGGCGTTAAATATCTTAGTTGGGAAGATGAAGGAATTCGATATCAATTACAATACTTCTCAAAGACCTCAGATACCGAAGTAAATAAAGGTGAACTAATAGAAACAGCAAAATTGTTCCAGTAATGTCGTTTTATTAAAGGTACATTAGTTTGGTTGTTATGGAAGTTTATATAACATTTGATCCTTATATTAAATTCAAGTGTATAAGAAGTAGTATTAATTCATCTTAGAATTAGAAAACAAATCTAAATTAGACCTTACTAATATAGGTGCATTTCTTAACAACTTTGATGTGTTAATATCACTTAACTATGATCGAATTATAGAAGAAGTTTCTGGCGGAAGAAAAGTTGAACATATGCATGGAGAGTTTGTGGTTGATAAAGAGGAATATGTGTACAATCAAAGTTTAGGAGTTAGAATAGGAGACAAATATATAAGCTTTTCAGATATACTCATAGGAGATTACTTTGTATTTAAATCTTTTCTGCAACGGTGAATAATTTAAGTTCTAAAAAGAACCAATTCAATAAGCAGACTTCACATTCGAGAAAGATTAAGTTTTGAACTGGAAGCAATTTCAAAGAATGATGATGTATAAGTGGATGTTTCAGAACTGAGAGATACGTTTGTATATGTTAGAAGGGATGCTATTTAATATTTCTTAAAAAGAATTTATACGTTCTTCTTATAAACGTGTATGAGGATTATCTTTAATTAAATTCTTCCATTTATAATGATTAGAAAAGAGGATGAGAAACTATGTCTACTCAACAAAGAATTAGGGATTATGGGGTTAAAGTAGGAAAATTAGAAACAGGAAACTACAACTCAATTACTGATGTTGAAGGAGTAACAGTTGGTCATGTAACTCTTAGTGATAATGAAACTCAAACTGGTGTAACTGCTATATTACCCCATCAAGGAAATATATTCAAAGAGAAACTAATTGCCTCAAGTCATGTAATTAATGGGTTTGGTAAAACAATGGGAACGATACAAATCAATGAGTTAGGAACAATAGAATCCCCAATTGTTTTAACAAATACATTGAGTATTGGAACAGCTGCAGATGCATTGATCGAAACTATGCTAGACCAAAACTCGGAAATAGGAAGAACTACTGGAACTATTAATCCAGTAGTATGTGAATGCAATGACATGCTATTAAATGATGTTCGAGCAAGAATGGTTACAAAAGAACATGTAATGGATGCATTGAATAATACATCAAAAGAGGTTAAAGAAGGTTCTGTTGGAGCAGGAACTGGTATGCTTTGTTATTCATTAAAAGGAGGAATTGGGACTTCTTCAAGACTGATGGAAATGCACCACGGTACATATACAATGGGAGTTTTGGTATTATCAAATTTTGGGATATTAAGTGACTTAAAAGTAAACGGAAAGGCTATTGGAGAAGAGTTAAGAGATGCCATCCTCCAATCGCGTGAGGAGAAAGACAAAGGATCTATTATTGTAATAGTTTGTACTGATCTTCCCGTATCTGAGAGACAATTAAATAGGATTATCAAAAGAACAATTCCAGGGTTGTCTCGTACTGGTTCTATCATTACAAATGGTAGTGGAGAAGTAGTAATTGGCTTTTCCACTTCTACCAGAATCCCTCATGATAAGCCATCAAGTTATATGTCGGTTCCTATGATTCATGAGGAAGATATTGATTTAGCATTTAGAGCAATTGGAGAGGCAACCGAAGAAGCAGTTTTGAACTCATTAGTGACTGCAACTCATGTTGTGGGACGAGATATGAATGAGAGACCTGCATTTAAGGATTTACTAAAAGAATACAATATTAATTTAACTTAGGAATTATTAAGGTGAAGGGAGCTATTCTTAGATAATATTGTTAAAAGTTATAAGAATAACGGTGAATTAGCTGAGGAAAATAAAATAATTGAATGTTCAAGTTACATGTAGGGCATTGAAACGATTAAGGTAAGGGAGGCGATTGTTTGAAAAAAAATAGATGCTCAGACAGCAAAGGTATTGTAAGAGATTGTCCAAGATAAAATTGAACTAAATGGACTAAATATAAAATAGTGGCAATTGATAATAAAGATGATTCAGAAACAACAGTAGCTGAAGATGTAGAAAAAGACCCAGAGTTAAAACATAGATTGCTACAGGCTAAAAAGGATATAATAGAAGATAACTCCTATACTTCGGAAGAAATGAGAGAACTTATACGGAGCGGTCAAGTATAAATGAGGTTTATTTGGCTGGAGACTACAAAGGAAGCATTTGAGAATATTAAGAGTTAGCACTTTTCTTATAATGAAACCATTGAATACAAAATAACATTACTAGAAAGTATTGAGAAGAAAATGATAACGATTGGAACTAGTACTAGAGCAGATAAACCTGAATGGAAAGGAAGTCATAAAGTACTTGTAGATCAATTTATTATCTACTACTCCTTTTCTGATGATAAACAAACTTGTTATATAGAATATTTTAAGCACTCTCGTCAACATTATTAAGCTATCCTTTTAGATGCAATGGATGGCATTTTTTATATATTCTCAAATATTCAATAGGAAGCTAGAGTCGAAAGCCAAATTAGATTACTTTGAAATCAAGTCGCTTATGGCACAAGGATCAGCCCCAAATTTTGAAGTAAACGGCATACTATTTAACCATTTTTGGGGGTTTTACATATTATTTAATGTTTTGCCTTTAGTATAGTTTTGTAATCTTTTCGTCTGGTATCTATATAGTGAAATATGAAAAATAACAACTATAGAATTATTATGATCGTTACAGCGTTGTTCACGATCTATATGTTGTTTTCACATGCTTTGTGGGGGTAATAATTTAAGTTAGCTGAAGACTGGTAACGACAAATGTGATGCCTGAGACTTCTTGATCTTTGTCAATTTCGACATATTTCTGATGGCAAAGGCACCTTTATTTTTGTTACATTACTTTTAAAGGAGCTGTATTTAAAGATGGAGGAAAATAGATTTTTGAAATTAATTGGCGGTAAAACCTTTTTTTACATAGTAGCTTTCTTTCTTCTTGTTGGAATAACCATTTATATATACACTAAAATATCATTTATCTTTTATCCACTAGAGGTCATTTTATCTACTATAGTACCTCCAATAATCCTGGCATTCATAGCCTACTATTTATTTAATCCAATTGTAGATTTGCTCGAGAGATTACGGATTAAAAGAATTTGGGGAGTAATCATTCTTATTCTAGGTTTTAGTGGTGCTTTAACTGGAATTATCTTGTTAACTGCTCCATCTATCGAAGCGCAGATCAAAGATTTAGTTCAAACCTTCCCTGATTATCTAGAACAGCTAGGAGATACGATGACTCAATGGGTACAAAGTTCATTTTTAGGTCCATATTATGATGATGGTTATAACTGGGTAATGGATAGGTTAAGTGAATTGCCACAATTAATTGGAACTTATATTTCTAATGGTTTTCAAGGGGTACAGAATGTCGCTAGTACGATTACAAGTACGATTGTGTCCATTATAACCTTTCCATTTATCTTATTTTTCTTATTAAAGGATGGTAAAAGGTTTCAACGTTATATCATTAAATTATTTCCACCTAAATTTAGAGATGATACGAAAAAGATCTTAACTAATATTGATATTCAAGTTGGATCATATATCCAAGGGCAGATTATTGTCGCTACTGTTATTGGAATTCTATTATTCATTGGTTACCTTATAATAGGTCTTGATTATGCATTCACATTAGCAATTATCGCCGCAGTTACAAGTGTTGTACCTTATTTAGGACCAACAATTGCAATTATTCCAGCTGCTATCATTGCAATTGTTAACTCCCCATTTATGTTTTTAAAGCTAGTAATTGTATGGATCGCAGTCCAATTTTTAGAAGGGAATTTCGTTTCTCCGAATATCATGGGTAGAACTATGAAAATTCATCCATTAACGATTATCCTTGTTTTATTGATTGCGGGTAATTTATTTGGTGTTGTCGGTGTGATTCTTGCTATTCCGGGCTATGCAATCGTAAAGGTTATTGGTTCTTATCTTTTCTATAAGTTTAAGGAACAATATAACCAGTATTACGGGGAAGACCGTGGATATTATGAAATGGAAGAGTAATTATGGTTTTAAATTAACTAATAGATCCAGCGGTTCATATATACTAAATCAACGAAGTTTTTGTTTGAGAATGTTTTAGCAAGTTATCTCGAATTGAAGTGTTCCGTTTAAAGGTTGATTGCATAATGAGGTGAGTTCATAACTGGATATTTGTGATAAAATTTAAATCACATGCCAACAAGTTACTTATACGTAAATACAGCATTAAATATTAGGGAGATTTTTATTTATGGATAAAATGAAGCTATTAGAACTCTCAAGAGATATCAACTTAGAGTATGAACCTGGTGTGTTCCATGATATATCAAACTCCTTAGATGAAAATGAATGGGTAGAGGAATTTTCTTATGAACATGTAAATAACAAATACAATGTAAATGTGAAATTACTAAATGGTCTGAATATAGTTACTGCTAGAGAGCTTTTTACTACTTTTCTCCTATCAGTTGAATACTCTTCAACTTTTTATGTTAGGGAATATACTTCAGAAAGAGTAGAATACACTTTATTATCCAAAAGAAGCTCTTCAAATCGTGGCTTTCTGTGTGAAGTGACATTCTATTAAAAAGCAAGATACCCAAAACTATCTTGAATTCATATCTTCATGAATAAGGCGCGAATCTTTAATAAAGATTTGCGTCTTTTATAGTTTGGGAAGCGTTAAACAATCTCTACCATTAAAATGGATATTTATGTTAAAGTGAGAGCTGCATTGTGAAAGGATTAAAATATAAGGAAGAAACATTACAAAATGTGTATCCATATTACAAAATGAAGGAAAATGTAAATCTATTGACCTGTAAGAATTGAGGTTAATTTAAATGGGGTGAAATAAATTGATGAAATTAAAAATAACTACATTTGTTCTGGTTGGAGGACTTGTAGGAGCATTCACCGATGGAATAATGTATAATGGACCCATAAATCTAGACACGAAATAAGGAGATGTTAAAGTAG
>NZ_AVBF01000029.1 GCF_000770635.1 Pontibacillus yanchengensis Y32 | reverse complement strand
CCCCGCAAGAGTAGGACGCCGCCATGCACACACAATCCCTTAGGAAATTTGTTTCCTAAGGGATTTTTTTATCGTATTTTTTTATCGTATAAGAAATTATAAAATTCAATGCTTGTGTATAACTAAAAAAGTGAAGTGTCCACGTCCAGCTCCAGCGCCTACCTCCTCTGGGTATTAAGTCAATCCTCGCTGTGGCAAAAAACGGCACTTGGAGACTTGCATTAAGCCTGTCGAGGGTGTCCAAGGCGCCCAGTGACTAGTATGCTTCCAGCGCCTCCGTACGATAAGTTAACATCGAATCACACATGTTTTCGGCTATACTCTATCTCTTAAGGAGGAAAGAAAATACATTATCACGTTTCTAGCACGCATCATCATTGAACTGAAGTATGTAGTAAAGCCCCCTGCTATATTCTACAAAACCCCATTAAATCTCTCCTTACAATAAACTAACGTTTGGTAACTACCTCAATAGGGGAAAACTATATAGACCCTTTTATCAATTTCCTTCTTATCATTAGTAACCATACATACTAGTACCCCTACAATAATAGGATTAGAATACACTCCAATTTCAGTCATCATTTAAGAAAAGAGAAGGGGGGATTTTGTTGTCATTACAAACATTTATGGATGATTACTTCATTATGATGTTATCTAGATTGGTCACCGCTGTAGTGCTATGTGGTGTCATCGGTTTTGAGCGAGAAATAAAAAATAGATCAGCTGGATTTCGGACACATATTTTAGTTGGAGTTGGTGCATGTCTAATGATGCTTCTCTCTTTATATGGGTTTGATCCATTTTTAAATAAGCATGGTAGTATTCGTTTTGACCCAGCGAGGATTCCTTCCTATGTCATTAGTGGTATAGGATTCTTAGGTGCAGGTACCATTATGGTTCATGGCATAACTATTCGTGGTTTAACTACAGCAGCATCGATCTGGACAGTTGCAGGATTAGGGTTAGTCATTGGTGCAGGCATGTATGGTCCAGCGATATTAGCTACAATTGTAGTTTTAGTAAGTTTGATTGGGTTGAATAATGTAGAGAAGCTGGTCAAAAAAAGGTCAAATCCATTTTTGAAAATTACTGCTGATGATTCACTTGAAATGAGCGAAGTAATCAAAATTTTTGATAAGTATCATTTACACATATTAACCTTTGAGGTAGAACGTGATAAAGAAGGTCAGCGGAATGTCTACATTGAATTGGAACATCAGAAGAATTTAGATGAAATTTCTTTGTTTGATGAAGTTTCGAAGCTAACTAACGTTAAGAGTGTCTATAGGCATTCATAAATTTGTTGGAAAATAATCAGATTTCGATACTATCCACTTTAGAAAATGGTTAAGATAGTGCTAGTGTGTTTTGGTTGCATTCTCCATTAAAATTTGTATAATAAAAGTATAGTCAAAGATAGTCAAAGTCAAAGAAGAGGAGGGGGGACCTTGCGGAATATATCCGATATCATTGAAGCTCATCTTAAAGAGATTATTGAGTCTAACAACCAGAATGCAATCGAAATTAAACGAAGTGAAGTAGCTGATCATTTTCAGTGTGTACCATCACAAATCAATTACGTGATTAATACTAGGTTTACAGTGGAAAAAGGATATATAGTAGAAAGCAAGCGTGGTGGCGGTGGCTATATACGCATCATTCGTATTCAGCACCAAGACAAAATGCAGCTTTTGAATGAATTAATAAAATTAATAGAACCAAGAGTATCTCAGCAAGGTGCTATCGATATAATTGAGCGTTTGCTAGAAGAAGAGTTAATAACGGAGCGTGAGGCCAAGCTAATGGTTAGTGCTATTACACGTGATGTGTTAGCCGTTCAACTATCATTGCGAGATGAACTTCGATCACGTATTTTGGCTTCGATGTTAGCTACTTTAAAATATAAGGAATAAAGGGAGGGATAAGTTGTATGGAATGCCAAGAATGCCATCAACGCCCTGCAACCTTGCATTTTACACAAGTCATAAATGGTCATAAAAAAGAAGTTCATGTGTGTGAAAAATGCGCGTATGAACAAGGGTATATGTCGCAAAATAGTGAGTCATTTTCATTACCGAATCTTTTATCTGGGTTGTTTAATTTTGACTCCTATCCCATGTCCCAGTCTAAAAATCAAACGTCTTCCTACGAAGCACCACCAAAACTTCAATGTGAAAAATGTGGTTTAACCTACGATGAGTTCACTAAGATAGGAAAGTTTGGTTGTGCAAAATGTTATAAAACCTTTGGCGAAAAACTAAATCCAATCTTTAGAAGAGTGCATAGTGGCAACTCTGTCCATGACGGAAAGGTGCCAAAACGCATGGGTGGAGATATACATGTACGTAAGCAAATTGAAGAACAGCGTCAGAAATTAAATCATTTGATACGGTCAGAGGAATTTGAAGAAGCAGCGAAAGTGAGAGACCAAATTCGAATGTTGGAGAAGCAGATGAATTCAGAGCAAGGGGATGGTGATCAATAATGTCCTTGCAGCAATTTATTAACGAAGCTATTAGTCCTTGGATGCAAGAAAATGGACCAGATAGTGATATCGTGTTAAGTAGTCGAATTCGATTAGCCCGTAACTTTGAGCAGGTCCCTTTTCCTATATTGGCTAATCAAGAAGATTTAGATCACATCCTTGATTTTTTTCAACAGGAATATGGGCAGCAATCATTTGGAAACTACCATCAATTTGAGCTGGTACGGATGAATGAACTGCAATCCATTCAAAAAAGAGTATTAGTAGAGAAACATTTAATCAGTCCTCATTTAGTAGAACATTCGAATCATGGAGCTGCGTTAATCTCCAAGAATGAACAAGTTTCTGTTATGGTAAATGAAGAAGACCATATTCGAATCCAACTCTATTTCCCAGGATTTCAATTAGAAAAAGCGTTGAAACAGGCTTCTGAGTTCGATGATTGGTTAGAAGAAAAGATAAACTATGCATTTGATGAAGATCGAGGTTATTTAACAAGTTGTCCTACGAATGTGGGCACAGGCATGAGAGCTTCAGTAATGATGCATTTGCCTGCTCTTGTTATGACCCAACAAATTAACCGAATGATTCCTGCAATCAATCAATTGGGATTAGTTGTTAGAGGAATTTACGGGGAAGGTAGCGAAGCTTTAGGTAATATCTTTCAAATTTCTAATCAGATTACACTTGGTAAATCAGAGACAGATATTGTGGAGGATTTAAAAAGTGTGGTTCAACAATTAATTGAACAAGAACGAAATGCTAGAAAACGTATTATGGACCAATCAGGTGTCCAGTTAGAAGATAAAATTTTCCGATCATATGGAATTTTATCTAATAGTAGAATTATTGAATCAAAAGAAGCATCAAAATGTTTATCTGATGTTCGTTTGGGCATAGACTTAGGGTATATTCAACATATACCTAAGACGATATTAAATGAACTTATGATTCTCACCCAACCTGGGTTTTTACAACAGTATGCACAGAAAAATCTATCTCCAGAGGAAAGGGATGTTCGAAGGGCATCCTTGATCCGAGAACGACTAAAATTAGAAAACAACTTATAGTTAGGAGGGAAGCCCTATGATGTTTGGGCGTTTTACAGAAAGAGCACAGAAGGTATTGGCATTGGCTCAAGAAGAAGCCGTACGTCTAGGTCACAACAATATCGGTACAGAACATATCCTTTTAGGATTGGTTCGCGAAGGTGAGGGCATTGCTGCCAAAGCTCTTGGAGCACTAGGCCTGGCTTCAGATAAAATCCAAGAGGAAGTGGAGCAGTTAATTGGTTCAGGAGATAAAGTTTCTCAAACCATTCATTATACTCCCCGTGCCAAAAAAGTCATTGAGTTATCTATGGATGAAGCTAGAAAATTAGGCCATTCCTATGTAGGTACAGAGCATATCCTTCTTGGTTTAATCCGTGAGGGTGAAGGAGTAGCAGCGCGTGTGCTAAATAATCTAGGTGTGAGCCTTAACAAAGCACGTCAGCAAGTACTACAGCTTCTAGGAAGCAATGAGTCTACATCAAATAACTCAAGTAGTAGACAATCTGCAAGTGCGAACACACCAACGCTAGATTCTCTAGCACGTGATTTAACTGCGGTTGCTAAAGAAGGTAACATTGACCCAGTTATTGGTCGTAGCGAAGAAATTGAACGTGTCATCCAAGTACTAAGCCGTCGTACTAAGAACAATCCAGTTCTTATTGGGGAACCAGGTGTTGGTAAGACAGCAATTGCTGAAGGATTAGCACAACAAATCATTAACAATGAAGTACCTGAAATTCTTCGTGATAAACGAGTAATGACACTAGATATGGGAACAGTTGTAGCTGGCACAAAATATCGTGGTGAATTTGAAGATCGCTTGAAAAAAGTAATGGAAGAAATTCGCCAGGCAGGTAACATTATTCTATTCATTGATGAACTTCACACATTAATCGGAGCAGGTGGTGCAGAAGGCGCAATTGACGCTTCTAACATCTTGAAGCCATCTCTAGCTCGTGGAGACCTACAATGTATCGGTGCTACAACGTTAGATGAATATCGTAAATATATCGAAAAAGACGCAGCGCTTGAGCGTCGTTTCCAACCTATCCAAGTGGATGAACCAAACTTAGAAGAATCTGAGCAAATTCTACAAGGACTACGCGATCGTTATGAAGCGCACCACCGTGTAACGATTACAGATGAAGCAATCAAGTCTGCAGTGCAGTTATCTGATCGCTATATTCAAGATCGTTTCTTGCCAGACAAAGCGATTGACTTAATTGATGAGGCTGCTTCTAGAGTACGCCTGCGTTCTTACACTGCACCACCTAACCTTAAAGAACTTGAGCATAAGCTAGAAGAGGTTCGTAAGGAAAAAGATGCAGCTGTTCAGAGTCAAGAATTTGAAAAGGCAGCTTCTTTACGAGATAACGAACAGAAACTAAGAGAAGAACTAGATAAAACGAAAGACGAGTGGAAGGAAAAGCAAGGGCAGGAGAATTCTGAAGTTACGACAGAAGATATCGCCTCCATTGTATCCACTTGGACTGGAGTTCCGGTTTCTAAGCTAACAAAAGACGAAAGCGAACGTCTTCTGAACATGGAAGAAGTGCTTCATAGCCGTGTGATTGGTCAAGAAGATGCTGTTAATTCTATTTCCAAAGCGATTCGTCGTGCACGTGCTGGACTTAAAGATCCTAAGCGTCCGATTGGCTCGTTTATCTTCCTAGGCCCAACAGGTGTAGGTAAAACGGAACTAGCTCGAGCATTAGCGGAAACGATGTTCGGCGAAGAGGATGCCATGATTCGCGTTGATATGTCTGAGTACATGGAAAAACACTCTACGTCTAGACTAGTAGGTTCACCTCCTGGTTATGTAGGGTATGAAGAAGGTGGCCAATTAACAGAGAAAGTTCGTCAGAAGCCATACTCTGTTATCTTATTAGATGAGATTGAGAAGGCGCACCCTGATGTATTTAACACCCTTTTACAAGTGCTAGAGGATGGTCATCTAACAGATTCTAAAGGGCGTACGGTAGACTTCCGTAATACCGTAATTATTATGACATCTAACGTAGGTGCCACAGAACTTAAGCAAAATAAATATGCAGGCTTTAGTATTGGCGATGCTGATCAAAGCTACAAAGACATGAAGTCTAAGGTTATGGATGAAATGAAGAAAGCGTTCCGTCCAGAGTTCTTGAACCGTATAGACGAAATTATTGTCTTCCATTCACTAGAGAAGAAACACATGAAAGAAATTGTGTCTCTAATGGTTAAGCAGCTTCAAAAACGCTTAACAGAGCATGAAGTTGAATTCAACTTAACAGATCAAGCATTGGATAAGATTGCGAATGAAGGCTTCGATCCGGAATATGGTGCAAGACCATTGCGTCGTTCCATTCAAAAGAACGTAGAAGATCTACTATCAGAAGAACTATTAAGAGAAAATATTTCTACTGGTCAAAATGTAACCATTGATGTAGATGAAGAGGGCAAATTCTATGTTTCTTCAAAAGAAAGCATTCAAACTTCATAAGTGATTTGTGAAAGTTATAAATCGGAAGGCATACCGCCTTCCGATTTTTTCTTCTTCAGTTATACTTAACGCATAGAAACTAGTAAATCCTTCCTATTCAGTTGTCCTACACCTTGAATCAGATCTGCTTCGTATAACTCATATCAATCAGTAACATCGAACTAATCTACGCCTTATAAGCCTGCGTGCCGCTTGCGCAATTCATTATGTTTTCGATAGTATCAAAAGTAACACTTTCTTCAGATGAAGAGTAATGTTTTTGTAAAAACATTGTAACTCATCAACAGACCATACGTATGAGATAATGGGGGGAGCGATCTCCTCTTTTAAAGGAGAGATAGATGTGGCAAAGCAAAAAGTAAAGTTTGTTTGTCAGGAATGTGGCTATGAATCTGCAAAGTGGATGGGAAAATGCCCTGCCTGTCACCAATGGAATACATTGGTAGAAGAACTAGTATCATCGAAATCAACGAGTAAACATACATTTGTAACAAGTGATTCAAGTGATAGAAAGAAACCTGAGAGAATAACAGCTATAGCAACAGAGCAAGAACCGCGAATTGAGACAGATATGCCAGAGGTGAATCGTGTACTAGGTGGAGGGATTGTCCCAGGCTCCTTAGTTTTGATTGGGGGAGATCCTGGTATCGGGAAATCCACACTCCTTTTACAGGTTTCGTCTCAATTAGCTCATAAACAAGTTAATGTTTTATATATATCCGGTGAGGAATCAACGAGACAGACAAAATTAAGAGCCGATCGACTTGGGACCCTTTCAGACAACTTATATGTATTAGCAGAAACCAACATGGTGGATGTTTCCAACCAAATCGAACAAATCCAGCCTTCCTTTGTCGTCATAGACTCCATCCAAACCATCTTTAAAGAGGAAGTGTCCTCAGCTCCAGGTAGTGTTTCACAAGTTCGTGAATGTACAAGTGAATTAATGCGCATAGCTAAGAACAAAGGAATTCCTATTTTTATAGTAGGTCATGTTACAAAGGAAGGGTCTATCGCTGGTCCCCGTTTATTAGAGCATATGGTGGACGCTGTGCTTTATTTTGAAGGAGAAAGACATCATACCTTCCGAATCCTAAGAAGCGTTAAGAACCGCTTCGGAAGCACTCATGAGATGGGTATCTTTGAGATGAAAGAAGAAGGATTGAGAGAAGTGGAAAACCCTTCAGAGATATTCCTAGAGGAGCGTTCCCAAGGTGCAGCAGGATCAACCGTGGTTGCTTCCATGGAGGGAACAAGGCCTGTTCTTGTGGAAATCCAGTCGTTAATTTCTCCAACAGCTTATGGGAACCCTCGCCGCATGGCTACTGGACTAGATCATAATCGTGTGCCATTATTAATGGCTGTGCTAGAGAAACGGGTTGGCTTATTATTGCAAAATCAGGATGCTTATGTGAAAGTTGCCGGAGGAGTAAAACTAGATGAACCTGCTATAGACCTTGCCGTTGCGGTAAGTATAGCATCTAGTTTTCAAGATAAAGCCTCAAAGCCAGATGATGTACTTATAGGAGAAGTAGGTTTGACAGGTGAAGTGAGAAGAGTCGCTCGTATTGAACAGCGGGTGCAGGAGGCAGCAAAGCTAGGATTTAAACGTGCCATAGTTCCAAAGAAGAACATAGGAGACTGGACTTTCCCTGAGGATTTGGAAATCATAGGGGTCAATTCGGTACAAGAAGCATTAAAGGCAACGTTGGGAGGAGCTTAGGATGGAATGGTATGAGATGAGAGAATCAAGGATTGGAGATATATTACGTTTTGTCGCTCCAGGAACACCAATTCGTGAAGGAATTGAAAATGTGTTACGAGCAAATACTGGTGGATTAATTGTGCTTGGATATAATGAAAAGATGCAACAATTAGTTGATGGTGGGTTTCATATTAATTCCTCGTTTACGCCTGCTAATTTATATGAATTAGCAAAGATGGACGGGGCGCTTATTTTAAACGAAGAGGGAAGCGAAATCATTTACGCAAATGCCCAATTAATACCAGATCCGTCCATCGTATCAACAGAAACAGGTATGCGTCATCGGACTGCAGAGCGTGTTGCAAAACAGACAGGAGAATTGGTTGTAGCCATATCCCAACGGAGAAATGTCATCACCCTATATAAGAGCAATTTGCGCTATTCATTAAAAGATATAGGTGTGATCTTGACCAAGGCTAACCAAGCTATGCAAACGTTGGAAAAGTATAAAAATGTGTTAGATCAAGGTATTACGAATTTAGGCGCATTAGAATTTGAAGAAATGGTAACCTTCTCTGAAGTGCTGCAAGTAATGCACCGTATTGAGATGGTGCTACGAATAAAAAATGAAATACTGAACTATGTAAATGAACTTGGTACAGAAGGTAGACTTATTCAACTTCAACTTACAGAGCTTGTTTCAAACATTGAGGATGAAGCGGCACTGTTAATTCGAGATTACAGTAAGCGATCTGATTATGAACCGTACTATATGATTCGAAAACTTCAAGAAGTAACCAATAATGAGCTAATAGAGGACGCTCATATATTAAAATTATTAGGATATTCTGCTTCTACCAAATTAGAGGATCCTGTTATTCCGAGAGGCTATCGCATTTTAGATAAAATCCCTAGGTTACCTTCATTAATAATCAATCATATGGTTGAAAAATTTGGAACTCTTAACGAGATCGTTAAAGCATCACCTAAGGAACTCGTTAAGGTAGATGGAATCGGTGAAGTCCGTGCGTCTAAGATTAAAGAAGGATTAAATAGGATTCAGGAGCAATTGTTCATCGATCGCCATATCTAAGTAAATTGACACATTATACCTATTTGTGGTACGATGTTAGATTCGTTCATTTGACTATTTTTGTAAAATGTGATACTGTTTCGACATATCATACATGATTCATGAACTTATTCGATTAATATTTATAAACTTGGCAATACTGCTTGTTAGGAGGTGACCGTGTTGCTAAAAAGGGTCGTGCAATTATTTATTGTTATTGCTGGGGGTACCATCGGATTTTTGTATCTTCCAGACTTATTAGGCTTACTAGGCCTATCAGAACCTACTTGGCTTAATAACCAAGTGACCACAACGATTCTTGGGGCTATTATTCTCTATTTATTAACGTTTTGGTTTGTAGATTACATTGTAGAATTTTTGAGATGGGTGGAAGAAACACTCGTAAATGTACCGGTAGCTGACTTGTTATTTGGTAGCTTAGGTTTAATTGTGGGGTTGATTGTTGCTTATCTAGTAAACATTCCGTTAACAGATATCAGTATTAACGTCGTGTCACAGGTGGTACCAATCTTTTTGACCGTTATACTTGGTTATTTAGGCTTCCAGGTTGGTTTCAAACGTAGAGATGAATTTATTAACATCCTTTCTGTAGCTACGAAAAAAGAGAAAGATAAAAAGAAACACTCAGATAGTGACGAGCAGGTTGAGGAAGAATCATCTATGAAACAACCGAAAGCAAAAATATTAGATACGAGTGTTATTATCGATGGTCGAATTGCAGATATCTGCCAAACTCACTTTCTTGAAGGAACTGTTTTGATTCCTCAGTTCGTATTAGAAGAGTTACAGCATATTGCTGATTCCTCTGACGTTTTAAAACGTAACCGTGGTCGTAGGGGGCTTGATGTCTTGAATCGGATGCAAAAAGAGCTTCCTGTCCATGTTGAGATTTACGAAGGAGACTTCGAAGACGTTCAAGAGGTAGATAGTAAGCTGGTAAAACTAGCTAAACTCATCAATGGTGTTGTTGTAACAAATGACTTTAACCTTAATAAAGTATGTGAATTTCAAAATGTTCAAGTGTTAAATATAAACGATCTAGCAAATGCTGTTAAACCAGTAGTGCTACCCGGTGAAGAACTTACCGTTCATGTTATTAAAGACGGAAAAGAACAAAACCAAGGTGTAGCTTATTTGGATGACGGTACAATGATTGTCGTTGAAGAAGGAAAAGACTACATTGGACAAACAATTGAAGTGTTGGTAACGAGTGTATTGCAAACGTCAGCGGGACGAATGATTTTCGCTAAGCCAAAATTACTTGAAAAAGCGTTATAAAAAAGGTATAAACAAATAGAGGAAAACAACAAAAGTGATAACGGGATCGTTATCGCTTTTGTTATGTTTGATAGACTTTACATTGAATTACGTAATCTGAAATTAGGATGGATTTTTATGGTTCCGTACCAAATTATAATATTAGCTGCTGGACAAGGGAAACGGATGAAAGCGAAGCAAAATAAGCAGTTTATTAGCTTAGAGAATAAACCATTAATCGTACATACTTTAGATGTTTTTTATAACGACCCAAATTGCACGTTGATTAATCTTGTGATTAACCCTAATGAACAATCGGAAATGGAAAATCTTTTAGCTCACTTTAAGTACACCAATAAAGTTAGTTTGGTGCATGGTGGTGTTGAGAGGCAAGATAGTGTGTATCAAGGGCTTAAGGCATGCGCTTCTAAAGATGGTGTTGTGTTAATTCACGATGGTGCTCGTCCATTTGTGAAAAAAGATAGTTTAGAGCGTTTAACAGAGCAAGCAGAATATATAGGGGCTGCGCTTCTTGCTGTACCTGTTACGGATACAATTAAACGGAAAACCGATTCTGGTCTCACCTCTTTAAATCGTAATGAACTATGGGCTGCCCAAACTCCGCAGGCATTCCACTTCTCTATTATTGAGAAAGCACATGAACATGCTAAAAAAACGGGGTATCTAGGTACAGACGATGCTTCTCTAGTGGAGCGACTAGGCTTGCCAGTCGAAATTGTACAAGGTAGCTACGATAATATTAAGCTGACAACACCTGAAGATGTTGAGAAAGCTCAGGCTATTCTAAAAAAACGTAGTATGAATAAAGGAGAATGATGGCATGTTTAGAGTTGGACAAGGTTTTGATGTACATCAACTTGCTGAAGGTAGACCTTGCATTGTGGGTGGGGTGACCATTCCGTATGAGAAAGGTTTACTTGGTCACTCAGATGCAGATGTGTTGCTTCATACGGTAGCAGATGCGTGTTTAGGAGCTATTGGGGAAGGGGACATTGGTAAACACTTTCCTGATACAGACCCGGAATTCAAAGATGCGGACTCTCGCCAATTGTTACACCATGTGTGGAAATTAGTCGAAAATAGAGGATATTCCCTGGGAAATGTCGATTGTACCGTTATTGCCCAAGCACCGAAAATGGCACCTTATATTGAAGAAATGCGATCAAATATTGCAGGTATATTAGGAACAGATCCTTCACAAGTTAACGTGAAGGCAACAACGACTGAAAAATTAGGTTTCACAGGACGTAAAGAAGGCATTGCAGCACAAGCGGTTGTTTTACTTCAGCAAACGGAATCGCTATAATATGTAGAGGAATTGAACAAGTAGTAACGCATACATCCCGTTAGCATGATAAAATAAAGCTATACATAATCACGGATGTTCCAATATAGGAAGGAGAAAAAATATGACTAACGAAGTTCGCGTACGTTATGCCCCAAGCCCGACTGGACATTTACACATAGGGAATGCTCGTACAGCTCTATTCAATTATCTATATGCTCGACACCTAGGAGGTACGTTTATTATTCGTATTGAAGATACGGATGAAAAACGTAACGTAGCTGGAGGCGAGCAAAGCCAAATGGAATTCCTAAAATGGTTAGGAATCGATTGGGATGAGAGTGTGGATGTTGGTGGAGAGTACGGTCCATACCGCCAAATGGAACGCCTTGATATCTACCAAAAATATATCGATGAGCTACTTGAAAAAGGTTTGGCATACAAATGCTACATGACAGAAGAGGAACTAGATGAAGAGCGCGAAGCGCAGCGCGCGCGTGGTGAAGTTCCAATGTATTCTGGCGCTCATCGTGACCTATCAGAAGAGCAGCAGAAACAGATGGAAGAGGAAGGTCGCCAGCCTAGTATCCGCATACGTGTACCTGAAGGACAAACGTACACATTTAACGATATTGTTCGTGGCGATATCACATTCCAATCTAGTGACTTTGGAGATTGGGTAATCCAAAAGAAAAACGGTACCCCAACGTATAACTTTGCTGTGGCTATTGATGATTACTTGATGAAGATCACACACGTATTGCGTGGTGAGGAGCATATCTCCAATACACCTAAGCAAATGATGGTATATGATGCATTTGGGTGGGAAGCACCAAGCTTTGGTCATATGGCGCTTATATTAAATGAGCAACGTAAGAAACTAAGTAAACGTGATGAGCATATCCTTCAGTTTATCGGCCAGTACAAAAAACTAGGTTATTTACCAGAAGCATTATTCAACTTTATTACGCTACTAGGTTGGTCGCCAGTAGGGGAAGAGGAAATTTTCACTCGAACTCAATTGATTGATATCTTTGACCCAGAACGCTTAGCTTCTTCTCCGGCTGTTTTTGATCCGCAGAAGCTGAAATGGATCAATAACCAGTATGTGAAGTCTGCAGACCTTGAACGTGTAGTCGAGCTAGCGCTACCTCATTTAATCGAGGCAGGGCGTCTACCTGAAAACATGTCAGAAGATCAACGTACATGGGCAACTGAGTTAATTGCACTCTATCAGGAGCAGATGAACTATGCTGCTGAAATAGTCGAGCTAACTGAATTATTCTTTAAGCAAGAAATTGAATATGATGAAGAAGCAATGGAAGTATTGCGAGGCGAACAAGTCCCAGAAGTACTTGAAACGTTAAGTACAAAACTTGATGAACTAGAAGTGTTTGAGCCTGCAGCTATAAAAGCTGCAGTTAAAGCGGTACAGAAAGAAACGGGCCATAAAGGTAAGAAACTATTCATGCCTGTCCGTGTCGCTACAACAGGTCAAACGCACGGTCCAGAACTGCCTAACGCAATTTACTTGCTCGGTAAAGAGACGGTACAGGTTCGTTTAACCAGCGCTGTTCAACAATTAAAAGCATAGAAATTCACATTTTACGTAAAGTGTAATATATTAGAATTATCCTATATGGAACGTTGAAGAGGAGAAGTAAATAGTGGTTTCCATACACAGAGAGAATCGCCATCGGCTGCAAGTGATTCTTTGGATCCCTTTTGAAATGCACCTCTGAGTCTTTTGTTGAAATAAGTACACAAAAGCGGCTTTCTCCCGTTATTGAGAATGAAGTTGGAGATTCGTAAGGATTCTACAGTCCATATGAATCTCAAACAGAGTGGAACCGCGCGAATGCGTCTCTGTGTTTACAAAACACAGAGACGCATTTTTTATTTAGAGGGAAGCGCTCTTAGTTTTCCCAATAAGAAATCACAAGTAGGAGGTACAGGTATGGGTGGATTGTTTAAAATGTTTAAAGAAGATGTCGATGTCGTATTTGATCAAGACCCCGCAGCACGAAGCCGTGTTGAAGTAATACTGACATATGCTGGACTTCATGCGATTTGGTCGCATCGGATAGCCCATGCTTGTTATAAGAGAAAGTTTTTCTTTCTTGCCCGAGTTATATCCCAAATTAGTCGTTTCTTTACAGGTATTGAAATACATCCTGGTGCAAAAATCGGCAGACGTTTCTTTATAGATCATGGTATGGGAGTCGTGATAGGAGAAACGTGTGATATTGGTGATAATGTAACCATCTTCCAAGGTGTAACACTTGGCGGTACAGGTAAAGAAAAAGGAAAAAGACACCCAACTTTAAAGGATTACTCCCTTGTCGCAACAGGAGCAAAGGTGCTTGGCTCCATTACGATTGGAGAGAACTCCAAGGTAGGAGCTGGTTCTGTTGTGTTACATGATGTCCCAGATCACTCAACGGTAGTGGGTATCCCTGGTCAGGTTGTTGTGCAAAATGGAAAGAAAGTTCGTAAAGACTTAGACCACCATAAAATGCCGGATCCGGTCGCAGATCAGTTTACTAAAATGGAAAAAGAATTAGACGAATTAAAAGCAGAGATACAGGAGCTCAAACAAGGAGTGAAGAGAGATGACAATTAAAATCTATAACACCCTAACAAGGCAAAAAGAAACCTTCGAACCGATTGAAGAAGGAAAAGTAAGGATGTATGTTTGCGGTCCTACTGTATATAACTATATTCACATTGGAAATGCTCGACCAGCTATTGTTTTCGATACAGTCCGTCGTTATTTTGAATATAAAGAGTATGATGTACACTATGTATTGAATTTCACAGACGTAGACGACAAGTTGATAAAAGCTGCTAATGAATTAGGAACTGATGTACCTGAGGTAGCGGAACGGTTTATTGCTGCTTATAAAGAAGACGTTGGTGCCTTTGGTGTCAAAGAAGCGGTTGATCATCCACGAGTTACAGAAAATATGGATGAAATCATTGAATTTATCCAAACGTTAATAAACAAAGGGCATGCCTATGAATCAGGTGGAGATGTCTATTTCCGTACACGTTCCTTTGATACGTATGGAAAGCTTTCTCAACAATCCATAGATGAACTGCGTACAGGCGCTAGAATCGAAGTTGGGGAGAAAAAAGAAGACCCGCTTGATTTCACATTGTGGAAAGATGCCAAAGATGGCGAGATTACGTGGGAGAGTCCTTGGGGAGAAGGGCGTCCAGGTTGGCACATTGAGTGCTCGGCTATGGCAAAGAAATATCTAGGTGACACTATTGATATTCATGCTGGTGGACAGGATTTAACTTTCCCTCACCACGAAAATGAAATTGCCCAATCGGAGTGCCTGAATGAGCAAACATTTGCGAACTATTGGATGCATAATGGGTATATTAAGATAGAAAATGAGAAAATGTCTAAGTCGCTCGGAAACTTCGTGTTGGCCCACGATATTATCAAAATTCATGACCCACAGGTTATTCGATTCTTTATGTTAAGTGTTCATTACCGTCATCCAATTAATTTTAGTGAAGAACTATTAGAAGGTGCTAAAAACAGCTTAGACCGTATTAAAAATGCGTATCAGAACTTAGAGCATCGTAAACAAGCAGCAACAAACATGGAACAATCAAAGACGGAATGGCTCGAAAAACTTGAGGGGTACAAGGCGCAGTTTGTGGCAGAAATGGATGATGATTTTAACACAGCAAATGCTATATCAGTATTATTTGATATAACGAAAGATGCAAACGTCTATTTACAGTCGGATCACACTTCTGTAGATGTCATTGAAGCGTTCCAATCCGGATTAGTAGATTTATCTGGCATTTTAGGTGTACAGATCGCAGAACAAGAAGAACTTCTAGACGAAGAGATAGAAGATTTAATCCAACAGCGTATTGATGCTAGACAAAATCGAGACTTTCAAACTGCAGATCGAATCCGTGATGAATTAAAAGAGCGTAACATCATACTAGAAGACACACCACAAGGTACACGCTGGAAACGAGGATAAGCATGAATCAACATGAGGTAGACGTTAAAGAAATGAAAAGCTTAACCCTCGCTTATATGGGGGATGTTGTTTATGAACAGTATGTGCGTGAGCATCTTATTCGCGGAGGGAAGGTGAAACCGCAGCAACTGCATCAAGCTGCGGTTCGCTTTGTTTCGGGAAAGTCTCAGGCAAGTGTATTGCATCATTGGCATAACGAGCAGTTATTAACGGAACAAGAGGAAAGTGTTGCTCGTAGAGGTAGAAATGCAAAGTCTGGGACAATTCCTAAGAATCTTGATGTTCAGACGTATCGCTATAGTACAGCGTTTGAAGCGTTACTTGGTTATCTCTATTTTTCAGAACAAAGAGATAGGCTAGACGAATTGATAAAAGTAGCCATCCAATATGTAGAAGAAAGGGGATCGTAATGAAGGATGAATGGATATTAGGAAAAAACGCTGTCTTAGAATCACTAAAATCAGGACGAGCTATTAATAAAATTATGGTATCGGAGCAAATGCAGCAACAAGCAAGTCAACAAATCCATAAACAAGCAAAAGAACATGGAATTCAAGTGCAAAAAGTTCCTAAGAAGAAGCTGGACCAACTTGTAGAGGGCAATCATCAAGGAGTTATCGCTTCAGTAGCTGCTTACACGTACAGCGAATTAGAAGATATTTTTCAAAAAGCGAAAAATAGGAATGAAGCTCCATTCATGTTGATTCTAGATGAAATAGAAGATCCACATAATTTAGGATCCATCTTGAGGACGGCGGATGCTGCCGGTGTTCATGGCGTGATTATTCCTAAACGCCGTTCTGTAGGCTTAACAGGAACAGTGGCGAAAACTTCTACAGGTGCAATTGAATACATCCCTGTTGTTCGTGTTACCAATATCGCCCGTACGATTGAAGAGTTGAAAGAAGAACATGTATGGGTAGTAGGAACAGATGCAAAAGGTGATGAAGATTTTCGACAATTACAAGGTGATATGCCGATTGCACTAGTCATTGGTAGTGAAGGGAAAGGGATAAGCCGTTTAGTTAAAGAGAAATGTGATTGGACGGTTCAATTACCGATGGTTGGCCATGTTACGTCATTAAATGCTTCCGTAGCCGCTAGTTTATTAATGTATGAAGTTCATCGAAAACGTCACCCAATTGGGGAGTAGACAATGGTCGTTTTAATCGTCGATGGATACAATATTATTGGAGCATGGCCAGAGCTCCAAACCTTAAGGGACAAGGATTTGGGGTCTGCCAGGGACCTCCTTATTGAGAAGATGGCAGAATATCAAGCATACTCCGGTGATCAGGTCATCGTTGTATTCGACGCTCATTATGTTCGTGGCATTGAGAAGAAAGTCAAAAATCATAAAATTGAAGTCGTCTACACAAGAGAAAATGAGACAGCAGATGAACGAATCGAAAAGCTATCTAAAGAGAGGAAGAATGTTCGTAACCAAGTGTATGTAGCCACCTCAGATTACACTGAGCAGCGGACAATTTTTGCGCAAGGAGCTTTAAGGAAATCGGCGCGAGAACTTCACATCGAAATGAAAAACATTGAAAAAGAAATTGAAAAAGAAGTTGAATCACAAAACCAAGTAAACTATAAGCCTAAGATTCCGATAAAAAAAGAAGTCCTGGATGTATTTGAAAAGTGGCGTCGAGGTGAAAAGTAGGTAAGGGCGCTGTTGACGCTTTTGAAGCGGTTACTGTATAATATTTCTATATCCATGGCAGTACGGTCGGGGGGAATCCTTAAGTGAGCACCGGGCAAATAAGCACTGACAGCAATGATTTAGACCTTTTATCGGATGAGGAAGTTGTAGAATTTGTTCATAAAGGTGATAGTCGAGCACTAGAACATTTAATTAACAAATACAAAAATTTCGTACGTGCCAAAGCTAGGACGTATTTTCTTATTGGAGCAGATCGTGAAGATATTGTTCAAGAAGGAATGATAGGCCTTTATAAGGCAATTCGCGATTATCAAGAGGACAAGTTATCTTCATTTAAAGCCTTCGCAGAACTATGTGTAACTCGCCAAATTATCACTGCTATTAAAACAGCCACTAGACAGAAGCATATTCCACTTAACTCGTATGTCTCTTTAGACAAACCTATCTATGATGAAGAATCAGATCGGACACTTCTTGATGTGATTGCAGGAGCAAAAGCATTGGACCCAGAAGAATTATTAATTAACCGTGAACGTTTAGGGGACATGGAAGTGAAAATGTCTGAATTATTAAGCGGATTAGAACAAGAAGTCCTTACATTATATTTAGATGGACAATCTTACCAGGAAATTTCTTTGGAGTTAAATCGGCATGTGAAATCAATCGATAATGCTCTTCAACGAGTGAAACGAAAGCTAGAACGCTATTTAGAAATCAGTGAAATCACATTGTAGTACGAGCGTTGACACGGTTATAAGAGCATGGTACATTATTGGAAGTGACTAACCCTAGTAAGGGGCGGAGTACGTTGAGTAATAAAGTCGTTTTAGCATGTGTTGAATGCATGAACCGAAATTATACTACTGAGAAAAATCCTAAGTTGAACAACGATCGACTCGAAGTACGAAAATTTTGCAAGAATTGCGGTAAGCATACTCTACATCGGGAGACTAAATAAACGTGCAAGCAAGCTATTAGGTGAAAGTTTGGGGGTACTACCATGATAAAGTTCTTTAAGAACGTATCAAGAGAAATGCAAAAGGTTAGTTGGCCAAAAGGTCGTGAATTGTCTAAATATACAGTAACAGTAATTACTACCGTTGCGTTTGTTGCTGTCTATTTTGCGGTTGTAGATCTTGGTATTTCTCAGATTCTTGAATTATTTTTCGAATAAAGCACTTATGATTATGTTATAATGTTACTAATACTTTCACTTCAAAAACCCGTTCTACGGGTTTTTTCATGTTGTAAAAAATGAACAAGGGAGGGAAGGGCAAACCGTTTGTCCTGACGCTATGGAAAAAAGATGGTATGTCGTACACACTTATTCGGGCTATGAGAATAAAGTGAAGAAGAACTTAGATAAACGCGTTGAATCAATGGGGATGGAGGATAAGATCTTTCGTGTCCTAGTACCCGAAGATGAAGAAACAGAGATCAAAAACGGGAAGCGCAAGACACTGAAGAAAAAGACCTTCCCAGGCTATGTGCTAGCTGAAATGGTAATGACAGATGATTCTTGGTATGTCGTCCGTAATACTCCAGGCGTTACAGGATTCGTTGGATCTACAGGGTCTGGTTCAAAGCCAATTCCTCTCTTAGATGAAGAGATTGAAGCAGTTCTTAAGCGCATGGGAATGGACGAGCCGGTTCATGACATTGACTTTGAAATCAAAGAAAGTGTTCGTGTAACGGAAGGTCCGTTTGCGGACTTTACAGGAACAATCGAGCATATTGACTTAGACAAGCAAAAGGTTAAAGTACACGTGAATATGTTCGGTCGTGAGACACCTGTTGAGCTTGATTTTTCCCAAATTGAAAAATTATCGTAGTCTTCCCCTTGCATTCTATTTCTAAAGATGCTAGAATTTTTATGTTCTTTATGCCTCAGACAAGAGGATTTATGTTTATAAAGAAGAGTGGGAGGGGCAAAGCCCCTGTAACCACATCACGGACTTAAGGAGGTGTGTCTCGTGGCTAAAAAAGTTATTAAAGTTGTAAAACTTCAAATTCCTGCAGGTAAAGCTAACCCGGCTCCGCCAGTTGGACCAGCACTAGGTCAAGCAGGTGTGAACATCATGGGATTCTGTAAGGAATTCAACGCGCGTACAGCAGATCAAGCTGGTATGATTATTCCGGTTGAAATCACGGTATTTGAAGACCGTTCATTTACATTTGTTACAAAAACTCCACCTGCAGCTGTTCTTCTTAAAGATGCGGCTGGAATCAAATCTGGATCAGGTGAACCGAACCGTAATAAAGTTGCGACAATTAAGAGCGACAAAGTTCGCGAAATTGCCGAAACGAAAATGCCTGACCTAAACGCTGCTGACGTAGATGCAGCTGTGCGTATGGTAGAAGGTACAGCGCGCAGTATGGGACTTGTTATCGAAGACTAATCCCACAGCGGCCCTGATATGTAGGAAAAGGTTGCGAGGATGGAGTTTTAACCATTTCGCAACCTTTATTCGTGGGAGGTAAAACCGTTATAACCACAAAGGAGGAAAAGAAAATGGCAAAAAGAAGTAAAAGATATCAAGAGCTTTTGAAACTTGTAGATAAAACAAAAAGCTACAATGTTACAGAAGCTGTTGACCTTGTTAAACAAACATCAAAGGCTGGCTTTGACGAAACAGTTGAAGCAGCATTCCGTTTAGGCGTAGACCCTAAAAAAGCAGACCAACAAATCCGTGGAGCTACTGTTCTACCACACGGTACTGGTAAATCTCAGCGCGTCCTTGTTTTCGCTAAAGGCGATAAAGCAAAAGAAGCTGAAGCTGCTGGTGCAGACTATGTAGGTGAACAAGATCTAATCAACAAAATCAACCAAGGTTGGTTTGAGTTTGATGTAGTTGTAGCTACACCTGACATGATGGCGGAAGTTGGTAAGCTTGGTCGCGTACTAGGACCAAAAGGCTTAATGCCAAACCCTAAAACAGGTACAGTTACGTTTGAAGTAGAAAAAGCAGTTAACGAAATCAAAGCAGGTAAAGTTGAATACCGCGTTGATAAAGCAGGAAACATTCATGTTCCAATTGGAAAAGTTTCCTTTGAGGATAGCAAATTAGCTGAGAACTTCACAGCGATTACTGAAACGCTAATGAAGATCAAGCCTCAAGCTGCAAAAGGAACTTACATGCGTAATGCTTCCATCGCATCTACGATGGGGCCTGGTGTACGTGTTGATGTTTCTGGATTCAAATCTAACTAATTTTTCGTTGACATTCTAAAAAGCTTTGGTTATAATAGCTTTTGTTGAATAAATAAATACGTTATACCGTAGACAGTAGGTGCGAGACAGTCGCTTAAATTACCTACCGAGGTGTGTAGATAATATTTTGAGATAGTTGTTCGCTCATAACTATCTCGGACTTATGTGCCTCCATGTCTACATGGGGGCATTTTTAATGGCAAAATTTCGCACGCGTCTTTTTATGAACAACGGCACCCTACAGGTATGATGAAAACTCAATAGGAGGTGGAACGATGAGCAAAATTATTGAGCATAAGAAGCAGATTGTCTCTGATATTGCAGAGAAGCTTCAAAATAGCAAATCAACAGTACTTGTTGATTATCGCGGTCTAGATGTTGATACAGTAACTAATCTTCGTCAACAACTTCGCGAAGCAGGCGTAGACTTCAAAGTTTACAAAAACACAATGACTCGTCGTGCTACCGCAGAAGCTGAACTTACAGATCTTGATGAAGTTCTTGTAGGCCCAACAGCTCTTGCGTTTAGTGCAGACGACGCTGTAGCTCCTGCTAAAATCATTAATAGTTTCGCTAAAGAAAATGACGCTCTTGAAATTAAAGGCGGCGTTGTTGAAGGAAGCGTAGCTACTGTAGATCAGCTAAAAGAACTTGCAGAACTACCAGACCAAGATGGTCTTGTATCCATGCTTCTATCTGTACTACAAGCGCCAATGCGCAACTTCGCACTTGCTACAAAAGCAGTTGCGGATCAAAAAGAAGAACAAGGCGCTTAATCGCCTAACGTCATACAGTCATATAGTATAAAAAATTTAAGGAGGACTAATCATGACTAAAGAACAAATTATTGAGTCAATTAAAGAAATGAACGTTCTTGAACTTAACGATCTAGTAAAAGCAATCGAAGAAGAATTTGGTGTAACTGCTGCTGCACCTGTAGCTGCTGGAGGCGGCGCTGCTGCTGAAGCTGAAGAAGAGCAAACTGAATTCGACGTAGTACTTGAAGATCCAGGTGCTTCTAAGATCAAAGTTGTTAAAGCAGTTCGCGAAATCACTGGCCTAGGCCTAAAAGATGCTAAAGACGTTGTAGACAACGCTCCTAAAGCAATCAAAGAAGGCGTATCTAAAGAAGAAGCTGAAGAAATGAAAACTAAGCTAGAAGAAACTGGCGCTAAGATCGAACTTAAGTAAGGAAAGCAAAAAAGCTCGCTGACTATCGGCGAGCTTTGCTTTTGCCTTTTACGTAATCAAGATGATTGCTTGGGTAGGTGATAGGGATGGCTGAACATTATTATTCAAAAAATCCCGGATCGAAAAGTGCTCAAAAGCATTGGACATTTCATTTAAGAGGAAGAAAGCTAAGCTTTAGCACAGATCAAGGGGTATTTTCTAAAGATGAAGTTGATTTTGGTTCAAGGACTCTTATTGAATCCTTTGAAGAACCTAGTATTCAAGGAGAATTTCTTGATCTGGGTTGTGGATATGGCCCAATCGGTCTTTCCCTCGCTCTGGATTATCCAGAACGTAAAGTTGTAATGGCAGATGTGAATGATAGAGCCTTAGAATTAGCTAAGAAAAATGCTGAACAAAACAATGCTACGAATGTAGAAGTTTTGGAAAGTGATCAATTTCAGGCGTTTGAAGGAAGGAAGTTCGCGTCTATTTTAACGAACCCGCCGATTAGGGCTGGAAAAGAAGTAGTACATTCCATGCTTAAACAAAGTTTTGAAGCTCTATTACCTCATGGAGAGCTATGGGTTGTCATTCAAAAAAAGCAGGGAGCACCATCTGCTCAATCCCTATTGGAAGAAATGTTCGATGAAGTAGAAATCGTTAAACGTAGTAAAGGCTATTATATATTCAAAGCTAAAAAGATTGACTCGGATTTACAGGTATGATAGTATTGAAAAATGCCAATAAGTAAGTCTTTTTGTCAAGATGTTTTTTTCTGTTTTTGAGTATAATTCTCTTGACATAGGTCAAGACTTGTAAAATCGAATGAATAGAATAAGAAATGTGGTTTTGTATGAAACCCTTTTTTCTTTTGTCTAACGTTAGAGAAAATGAAAAAACATCTATTACATTTGTCTCTAGACGAATGTGTATATATAGTACTGGCACAGAAGATGAATAAAGATCTGTGTTAGTTAGTTCGGCATGTAGTTTTGCCGAACGATTTTTTCTTTATTAAAATGCTTGATTTGAGGGGTGAATCAGTTGACAGGTCAACTAGTTCAGTATGGACGACACCGCCAACGAAGAAGTTATGCGCGCATCAGCGAAGTACTTGAATTGCCAAACTTAATTGAAATTCAAACCGCTTCTTATGATTGGTTCTTAGAAGAAGGTTTGAAGGAGATGTTCCAAGACATTTCTCCAATTGAAGATTTCACAGGGAATCTATCACTAGAGTTTGTCGATTACACTTTAGGTGAACCAAAATATCCAGTGGATGAATCAAAAGAGCGAGATGTCACTTATTCAGCTCCTCTTCGTGTGAAAGTTCGCTTGCTTAATAAAGAAACTGGCGAAGTAAAAGAGCAAGAAGTGTTCATGGGCGATTTCCCACTTATGACGGATGTAGGTACATTTGTTATTAACGGAGCAGAGCGTATCATCGTTTCGCAGCTTGTACGTTCCCCAAGTGTTTATTTCAGCCCGAAAGTAGATAAAAATGGTAAGAAAGGTTATACGGCAACTGTTATTCCAAACCGTGGTGCATGGTTGGAATTTGAAACAGACGCAAAAGATGTAGCCCACGTACGTATTGATCGTACTCGTAAATTACCGATCACTGTACTACTAAGAGCTCTAGGATTCGGTACAGATCAAGAGATCATTGACCTTATTGGTGAAAATGAGTTCTTGAAGAATACACTAGAGAAAGACAACACAGAAAACAGTGAAAAAGCCTTGCTAGAAATTTATGAGCGCCTTCGCCCAGGTGAACCACCAACAGTGGAAAACGCGAAGAGTTTATTAATCTCACGTTTCTTTGATCCAAAGCGTTATGATTTAGCGCATGTAGGACGTTATAAGATTAATAAGAAGCTTCATATTAAAAACCGTTTGTTCAACCAAGTGTTAGCAGAAACATTGGTAGATCCTGAAACAGGTGAAGTATTAGCGAATGAAGGCGATAAGCTAGATCGTCGTCTATTAGATAAAATCATACCTTATCTAGAAGGTAATGAAGAAGATAATCTTGGTGATAGTGTCATTGAGCCTAATGAAGGAGTGCTAGACGAATCAGTTCGAATTCAATCCATTAAGATTGTTGATCCAACTGATCCAGAGGGGGAAAAATCACTTAACGTGATTGGAAACGCTCAAATCGATCATAGCACGAAAAACATTACACAATCTGATATTATTGCTGCTGTAAGTTATTTCTTTAACCTATTACACAATGTGGGCGGAACAGATGACATCGACCACTTAGGTAACCGTCGTCTCCGTTCAGTAGGTGAGTTGCTACAGAATCAATTCCGTATCGGCTTATCCCGTATGGAGCGTGTAGTACGTGAGCGTATGTCTATTCAAGACACGGCATCTATTACACCGCAGCAACTAATCAACATTCGTCCAGTAATAGCATCTATAAAAGAGTTCTTTGGTAGTTCACAGTTATCACAGTTCATGGATCAGACAAACCCACTAGCTGAATTGACGCACAAGCGTCGTTTATCAGCATTAGGACCAGGAGGTCTAACTCGTGAACGTGCAGGTTTCGAAGTTCGTGACGTACACTATTCCCACTATGGTCGTATGTGTCCAATCGAAACGCCAGAGGGACCAAACATCGGTCTTATTAACTCCTTATCTTCCTATGCGAAGGTAAATAAATTCGGATTTATCGAAACGCCTTATCGTCGCGTTGATCCAGAGACTAATAAAGTTACAGCACAGATTGATTATCTTACAGCTGATGAAGAAGATAATTACGTTGTTGCTCAGGCGAACGCGAAGCTTGATGAAGATGGATCCTTTACGGATGAAGAAGTTATTGCTCGTTTCCGTGGTGAAAACACTGCAGTAAAACGTGAACGTCTTGACTATATGGACGTTTCTCCTAAGCAGGTTGTTTCTGCGGCAACAGCATGTATTCCGTTCCTTGAAAATGATGACTCCAACCGTTCCCTAATGGGTGCGAACATGCAGCGTCAGGCAGTACCATTAATGGAACCTGAATCTCCAATTGTAGGTACTGGCATGGAATATGTATCTGGTAAAGACTCAGGTGCTGCAGTCTTGGCTAAACATGAAGGTATTGTTGAACGTGTTGATGCTAAAGAAGTACAGATTCGTCGTATTTCAATGGTAGATGGTAAAGAGGTTCAAGGTGACCTTGATCGCTATCGTTTCCAGAAATTCATCCGTTCCAACCAAGGTACCTGTTACAACCAGAAGCCAATTGTAAGCGCTGGTGACCGTGTAGAAAAAGGTGAAATCCTTGCTGACGGTCCATCCATGGAAAAAGGTGAATTAGCATTAGGTAAGAACCCTCTTGTTGCATTCATGACTTGGGATGGTTATAACTATGAGGATGCTATCATCATGAGCGAACGTCTTGTGAAAGATGATGTGTACACTTCTATTCACATTGAAGAGTACGAATCAGAAGCTCGTGATACAAAGCTAGGACCTGAAGAGATCACAAGAGACATTCCAAACGTTGGAGAAGATGCTCTTCGTGACTTAGATGATCGCGGTATTATCCGTGTCGGTGCCGAAGTAAGCGATGGTGACCTATTAGTTGGTAAGGTAACGCCAAAAGGTGTAACAGAACTATCTGCAGAAGAACGTTTGTTACATGCGATCTTTGGTGAAAAAGCACGTGAAGTACGTGACACATCCTTACGCGTACCACACGGAGCTGGTGGTATTGTCCTAGATGTGAAGATTTTCAACCGTGAAGACGGTGACGAGTTACCTCCTGGAGTTAACCAACTTGTACGTGTTTATATCGTGCAAAAGCGTAAGATTTCAGAAGGGGACAAAATGGCTGGTCGTCACGGAAACAAGGGTGTTATATCCCGTATTCTTCCTGAAGAAGACATGCCATACTTGCCAGATGGAACACCAGTTGATGTCATGTTAAACCCACTAGGTGTACCTTCTCGTATGAACATTGGTCAGGTACTAGAGCTTCACTTAGGTATGGCTGCTCGTGAGTTAGGTATCCACGTAGCAACTCCAGTATTTGATGGTGCTCGTGAAGAAGACGTTTGGGAAACATTACAAGAAGCTGGTATGGCTCGTGATGCGAAGACGATTCTTTATGATGGTCGAACAGGCGAACCATTTGATAACCGTGTTTCCGTTGGTGTAATGTATATGATCAAACTAGCGCACATGGTAGACGACAAGCTACACGCCCGTTCTACTGGTCCTTACTCCTTAGTTACGCAACAACCATTGGGCGGTAAAGCTCAGTTTGGTGGTCAGCGTTTCGGTGAGATGGAGGTATGGGCACTAGAAGCATATGGTGCAGCATACACATTACAAGAAATTCTAACGGTTAAGTCGGATGACGTCGTTGGCCGTGTGAAAACGTATGAATCCATCGTAAAAGGATCCAATGTACCTGAACCAGGTATTCCAGAATCTTTCAAAGTATTGATCAAAGAATTACAAAGTCTTGGTATGGATGTGAAGATGTTATCTGCTGATGAAACAGAGATTGATATCCAGGATATTGAAGAAGAGGAATCACAATCAGCAGAAAAGCTGAACTTAGATGGAGATCCAAAGGAAGAAATTGAATAAAAGCTTGAGACGTTGTATTTCTAAGCTTAGGGTAAAACCTGGATACTATAAGGGAGGTAGGCCCCTTGCTAGATGTAAATAATTTTGAATATATGAAAATAGGTTTAGCTTCACCAGAAAAGATTCGTTCTTGGTCTTTCGGTGAGGTTAAGAAGCCAGAAACAATTAACTATCGTACGCTAAAACCTGAAAAAGATGGACTGTTTTGTGAACGTATCTTTGGTCCTACAAAAGATTGGGAATGTCACTGCGGTAAATACAAACGAGTACGTTACAAAGGGATTGTTTGTGACCGTTGTGGAGTTGAAGTTACCAAAGCAAAAGTACGTCGTGAGCGTATGGGGCACTTAGAGCTAGCTGCCCCTGTCTCTCACATCTGGTACTTCAAAGGTATCCCAAGTCGTATGGGACTCGTACTTGATATGTCTCCACGTGCCTTAGAAGAAGTTATTTACTTCGCGGCTTATGTGGTTACAGACCCAGGTGATACAGCACTTGAGAAGAAGCAATTACTTTCTGAAAAAGAGTACCGCACATACCGTGAAAAATACGGTAAGTCATTCCAAGCAATGATGGGCGCGGAATCTATTCGTAGATTGCTACAAGACATTGATCTTGATAAAGAGGTAGAAACACTTAAAGAAGAACTTAAAACTGCTCAAGGTCAGCGACGTACTCGTGCTATTAAGCGTTTAGAAGTACTAGAGGCCTTCCGTGGATCTGGTAATGATCCTTCATGGATGATTCTAGATGTTCTTCCAGTTATACCTCCAGAGCTACGTCCAATGGTTCAATTGGATGGTGGTCGTTTTGCGACTTCCGACTTAAACGATTTATATCGTCGTGTTATTAACCGTAATAACCGTCTTAAGCGTCTGTTAGATCTTGGAGCTCCTACAATTATCGTTCAGAACGAAAAGCGTATGCTTCAAGAGTCAGTTGACGCCCTAATCGATAATGGTCGTCGTGGACGCCCAGTTACTGGACCAGGAAACCGTCCGTTAAAATCACTATCTCATATGCTTAAAGGTAAACAAGGTCGTTTCCGTCAGAACCTTCTAGGTAAACGTGTTGACTACTCAGGTCGTTCCGTTATCGTAGTTGGACCTAGTCTGAAGATGTACCAAGTTGGTCTTCCAAAAGAAATGGCACTTGAGCTATTCAAGCCATTTGTTATGAGAGAACTAGTTGATCGAGGACTTGCACACAACATTAAATCTGCGAAGCGTAAAATCGAGCGTATCCACCCAGAAGTTTGGGATGTGCTAGAAGAGGTAATCAAAGAGCACCCAGTGCTTCTTAACCGTGCACCGACGCTTCACCGCTTAGGTATTCAGGCGTTCGAACCTACACTAGTTGAAGGTCGAGCAATCCGTCTTCACCCACTAGTTTGTACGGCGTACAACGCAGACTTTGACGGTGACCAAATGGCTGTTCACGTACCATTATCTGCAGAAGCGCAAGCTGAAGCTCGTATTTTAATGCTAGCAGCTCAAAACATCCTAAACCCTAAGGATGGTAAGCCGGTTGTTACTCCTTCCCAGGACATGGTATTAGGTAACTATTACCTTACTCTTGAACGTGAAGGTGCTATTGGTGAAGGTAAAGTATTTAAGGATACACACGAAGCTCTAATTGCTTACCAGAATGGATATGTTCACCTACACACTCGTGTAGCTGTGCAAGCTTCATCCTTGGATAATGGGACATTCACTGAGGAACAAAACAATCAGTTACTAATTACGACTGTTGGTAAACTAATCTTTAACGAGATTCTGCCAGAGTCATTCCCTTATATTAACGAACCAACGCAATCAAATCTTGAAGAGCGAACACCTGAACATTACTTCATCCCTAAGGGAACAAATGTAATAGAAAACATTCAGGCTCGTGAGCTTGTAGAGCCATTCAAGAAGAAGATTCTTGGTAACGTAATCGCAGAAGTATTCAAACGCTTTAAGATTAGTGAAACATCCAGAATGCTTGACCGCATGAAGGATCTTGGTTTCGCTTATTCCACTAAAGCAGGTATTACAGTTGGTGTCTCTGACATCGTTGTACTTCCAGAAAAACAAGAAATTCTAGATGAAGCTCAAGGTAAAGTTGATAGAGTAATGAAACAATTCCGTCGTGGACTTATTACGGATGATGAGCGTTACGATCGTGTTATCGCAATTTGGTCAGCAGCCAAAGATGACATTCAAGAACGCCTGATGAAATCCTTAGACCCAACGAACCCTATCTTTATGATGAGTGATTCTGGTGCACGTGGTAACGCATCTAACTTTACACAGTTAGCTGGTATGCGTGGTCTTATGGCCAACCCGGCTGGTAAGATTATTGAGTTACCGATCAAGTCCAGTTTCCGTGAAGGCTTAACGGTACTTGAATACTTTATCTCCACTCACGGTGCACGTAAGGGTCTTGCCGATACGGCACTTAAGACCGCCGACTCAGGTTATCTGACTCGTCGACTTGTAGACGTGGCTCAGGACGTAATTGTTCGTGAAGATGATTGTGGTACAGACCGCGGTTTAGAAGTCATGGATTTACGTGAAGGTACTGAAATGATCGAACCAATTGTGGATCGTCTCGTTGGACGTACTGCATTCCAAACAATTAAACATCCAGAAACAGGCGAAGTATTAGCGAAACCTAATGAAGTAATTTCTGAAGATGCTGCTAAATATATCTCTGACTCTGGTGTTAAGAGTGCAGTTATCCGTTCTGTGTTCACGTGTAACACACACCATGGTGTATGTAAGAAGTGTTATGGTCGTAACCTTGCTACAGGTTCCGAAGTTGAAGTTGGAGAAGCAGTTGGAATCATCGCAGCACAATCAATCGGTGAACCAGGTACACAGCTTACAATGCGTACCTTCCACACAGGTGGTGTTGCAGGAGATGACATCACGCAAGGTCTTCCTCGTATCCAAGAGCTATTCGAAGCTCGTAACCCTAAAGGGCAAGCTGTAATCAGTGAGATTCACGGTACAGTTGAGGAAGTTAATGAAGTAAAAGATAAACTAGAGATTTCCATTCAAGGTGAAGTTGAAAAGCGTAGCTACACAGCTTCCTATGGTGCTCGTATGAAAGTCGCTGTTGGTGACTCTGTCATCGCAGGTGAACCATTAACAGAAGGTTCAATTGATCCTAAAGATCTATTGAAGATTCAAGGCTTAGAAGGCGTTGAAACGTACTTGCTAAAAGAGGTACAAAAAGTATATCGTATGCAAGGTGTTGAAATCGGCGACAAGCACGTTGAAGTTATGGTTCGTCAGATGCTTCGTAAAATCCGAGTACATGATGCTGGTGATACAGATGTACTACCTGGTTCATTACTTGAGATTCACCAATTCAAAGAAGCAAATGAAAATGCATTGCTAACTGGCAAGCAACCGGCATTTGGTCGTCCAGTACTTCTTGGCATTACTAAGGCATCTCTTGAAACAGATTCCTTCTTATCAGCAGCTTCCTTCCAAGAAACAACACGAGTTCTTACAGATGC
Organism: Pontibacillus yanchengensis Y32; assembly: GCF_000770635.1. Classification (GTDB taxonomy): domain Bacteria; phylum Bacillota; class Bacilli; order Bacillales; family BH030062; genus Pontibacillus; species Pontibacillus yanchengensis. The sequence continues at coordinate 21,065 of NZ_AVBF01000029.1, read as the reverse complement.
TGCAATTAAAGGAAAACGTGACGAGTTACTAGGTCTTAAAGAGAATGTTATCATTGGTAAACTTGTGCCAGCTGGTACGGGAATGCCTAGATATCGCAGTGTTCAACCTGCATCAGATGAACTAACAGAAGATATGATCAAGGCAGAAGAGCCAGAAGAGATTACCCAATCCTAAATCATTAAGTTGATGTTGCAAGTGATAATAACGGAAGTATCTTGAAAAAATCATTTAAACTACGTTGACATTACTGTAGGTGAGTGATACTATATTCAAGGTGCTTCCATTTATCCTTGTTACTTTGGAGGATATTTTATATGTCTTATGAAAAAGTAGCACAGGCTAAGCCGAATATAGTAATTGGAACTAAACAAACCATGAAAGCAATGAAACATGGTGAAGTTCAAGAAGTTATCATTGCTGAAGATGCTGACCAGCAAGTAACTACTAGAGTGCTGCGTCTTGCTAAGGAGTTAACAACTCCTGTCACACAAGTAGATTCTATGAATAAATTAGGAAATGCTTGTGGGATTGATGTTGGAGCAGCTGTAGTGGCGATAAAGCAATGAAGTTTTGGCGGTATGATTCTGTCATTCGCGAAAGCTTTGTTTTTTGCCTATTTATGAACCACCTGGATGTGTGGTTTTACTCAATTAGATTTGAAGGGAGGAAAATAGAATGCCTACTATTAACCAATTAGTACGCAAAGGGCGTGTTTCAAAGACGAAAAAGTCTGACTCTCCAGCCCTAAACAAAGGTTACAACAGCTTTAAAAAGCGTTATACTGATCTTTCATCACCTCAAAAGCGTGGTGTTTGTACACGTGTTGGGACACTAACACCAAAGAAACCGAACTCTGCACTTCGTAAATATGCACGTGTTCGTTTAACAAACAGCATCGAGGTTACTGCGTATATCCCTGGTATTGGCCACAACCTACAAGAGCACAGTGTTGTTCTTATCCGTGGCGGTCGTGTTAAGGACTTACCAGGTGTGCGTTATCACGTTGTTCGTGGTGCACTTGATACAGCAGGTGTTGAAGGCCGTAAGCAAGGTCGTTCCAAGTACGGAACTAAGAAGCCTAAAAAGTAATGCATGCTCTCATGCATCTTAGATAAAAAATAGTAACTACTCTTGAAAGGAGGGGGACATATGCCACGTAAAGGACCAGTACCAAAGCGTGATGTCTTACCGGACCCAATGTACAACTCAAAGCTTGTAACTCGCCTGATCAACCAAATCATGGTGGACGGACGACGCGGTAAAGCGCAAAAAATTCTTTACAAAGCTTTCGATCTTGTACAAGAACGTAGCGGAAATGACGCTATGGAAACTTTTGAACAAGCACTTAAAAACGTAATGCCAGTACTTGAGGTTAGAGCACGTCGTGTAGGTGGATCTAACTATCAGGTACCAGTTGAAGTACGCCCTGAGCGTCGTCAAGCACTAGGACTACGTTGGTTAGTGAATTATTCTCGTCTTCGCGGTGAGAAAACGATGGAAGAGCGTTTAGCTAATGAAATTCTAGACGCTGCGAACAACACTGGCGCTTCTGTTAAGAAACGTGAAGATGTTCATAAAATGGCTGAAGCAAACAAAGCATTTGCTCACTATCGCTGGTAATAGCGAAACCAACACTATACCACCCAATAGGAAGGAGAAGAATTCATGCCAAGAGAGTTCTCCTTGGAGAAGACACGTAACATTGGTATCATGGCGCACATTGATGCGGGTAAAACAACTGCTACCGAGCGTATTCTTTTCTACACAGGACGCATTCACAAGCTAGGAGAAACACACGAAGGTGCTTCTCAAATGGACTGGATGTCACAGGAACAAGAACGCGGAATTACAATCACTTCAGCTGCAACAACAGCTCAGTGGAAGGATCATCGTATTAACATTATCGATACTCCTGGACACGTAGACTTCACGGTTGAGGTTGAACGTTCCCTTCGTGTGCTTGATGGTTCAGTGGCAGTACTTGACGCACAGTCAGGTGTAGAACCACAAACTGAAACAGTATGGCGTCAGGCTACTACTTACGGTGTTCCACGTATTGTTTTCGTTAACAAGATGGACAAAGTAGGAGCTGACTTCCTATATTCCGTAGGTACACTACAAGATCGTCTAGGTGCTAATGCGCACCCAATCCAACTACCAATTGGTGCAGAGGACAATTTTGAAGGTGTTATTGACCTTATCGGAATGCAAGCTTACTACTACCTTGATGATTTAGGTACACGTGCTGAAGCTCGTGAAATTCCTGACAGTCACAAGGAAATCGCTGATGAATATCGCGGTAAATTAGTTGAAGGTGTTGCAGAATCAGATGAAGATATGATGATGAAGTACCTTGAAGGAGAAGAAATCTCTAACGATGAGCTTATGAAAGCTATTCGTAAAGCAACATTGAGCGTTGACTTCTATCCGGTACTTTGTGGCTCTGCCTTCAAGAACAAAGGTGTACAGCTACTAATTGATGCAGTTATCGATTATCTACCATCACCTCTTGACGTACCTCCAATCGAAGGTTTCGTTCCACGTACAGAAGAAGAAGTTGTTCGTCGTCCAGACGACAAAGAACCCTTCTCTGCACTGGCCTTTAAGGTTATGACGGACCCTTACGTTGGTAAACTAACATTCTTCCGTGTGTATTCTGGTGTACTAAGCTCGGGATCATACGTAAGAAACTCGACAAAGGATAAGCGTGAGCGTGTAGGTCGTATTCTGCAAATGCACGCAAACTCCCGTCAAGAAATCTCTGACGTATATGCAGGAGATATTGCAGCTGGTGTTGGTTTGAAAGATACTGCAACAGGTGACACACTTTGTGATGAAAAGAATCTTGTTATTCTTGAATCCATGGACTTCCCTGATCCAGTTATCTCAGTTGCCATTGAGCCGAAGTCTAAAGCAGACCAAGACAAGATGGCAGTTGCTCTAACTAAATTAGCTGAAGAAGACCCTACTTTCAAAACAGAAACGAACGTTGAAACAGGCCAAACGATTATCTCTGGTATGGGTGAACTTCACCTTGACGTTATCGTTGACCGTCTGAAGGTTGAGTTCAAGGTAGAAGCGAACATTGGTAATCCACAAGTTGCTTACCGTGAAACATTCCGTGGCTCAGCTGATGTTGAAGGTAAATTCGTACGTCAGTCTGGTGGTCGTGGTCAGTACGGTCACGTTTGGGTTACATTTGAACCAAACGAAGAAGGCGCTGGTTTTGAATTCAACAACAAAATCGTTGGTGGTGTAATTCCTCGTGAATACATCGCATCTGTTCAACAAGGTATTTCAGAAGCTATGGAAAATGGTGTTGTTGCTGGTTATCCATTAATCGATATTAAAGCAACTCTATTCGATGGTTCTTACCACGATGTTGACTCCAATGAAATGGCATATAAAGTCGCAGCTTCCATGGCTCTTAAAGAAGCGAAGAACAAGTGTAAACCAGTTCTTCTTGAGCCAATGATGAAAGTTGAGATCGTTATTCCAGAAGAGTACATGGGTGACATCATGGGTGACGTAACTTCCCGTCGTGGACGTGTAGAAGGTATGGATACTCGTGGTTCTGCTCAGCTTGTAAAAGCATTCGTACCACTTTCTGAAATGTTTGGTTATGCAACAAGTCTACGTTCTAACACGCAAGGTCGTGGAACGTACACAATGCACTTCTCTCATTATGAAGAAGTACCAAAGAGCATTTCTGAAGAAATAGTTAAGAAAAATTCTGGTCAATAATTGATTTTTTGACTAACTTCAAGTATAACTTGTATTGTAAGTATAGAATCGAATCGTGTGTGAACACCGTTTCGATTCTATGCCACAAATAAATTTAGTTTATAATTATAATTTTGCATATTTAAAGGAGGAAGTTTTCAATGGGTAAAGAAAAATTTGACCGTTCCAAGGCCCACGTCAATATTGGGACTATTGGACACGTTGACCATGGTAAAACTACATTAACTGCAGCAATCACTACATGCTTACACAACCGTTCTGGTTCAGGTACAGCAATGGCTTATGACCAAATCGATGGTGCTCCAGAAGAGCGCGAACGTGGAATCACAATCGCGACTGCACACGTTGAGTACGAAACGGATAACCGTCACTATGCACACGTTGACTGCCCAGGTCACGCTGACTATGTTAAAAACATGATCACTGGTGCAGCACAAATGGACGGTGCGATTCTAGTTGTTTCTGCAGCTGACGGACCAATGCCACAAACTCGTGAGCACATCCTACTTTCTCGTCAGGTTGGTGTACCTGCGATTGCAGTATTCCTTAACAAAACTGACATGGTAGACGACGAAGAACTTCTAGAGCTAGTTGAAATGGAAGTTCGCGATCTTCTATCTGAGTACGAATTCCCTGGCGATGACGTACCAGTTATAAAAGGTTCTGCTCTTAAAGCACTTGAAGGTGACGAAGAGTATGTTAACCGTATCTTTGAACTAATGGAAGCTGTTGATGAGTACATTCCAACTCCTGAACGTGACCACGACAAGCCATTCATGATGCCTATTGAGGACGTATTCTCAATCACAGGCCGTGGTACTGTTGCTACTGGTCGTGTTGAGCGTGGAACTATCAAAGTCGGTGACGACGTTGAAATCATCGGTATGGCAGAAGAAGCATTCAAGACTACTGTTACTGGTGTAGAAATGTTCCGTAAGCTTCTTGACTATGCAGAAGCTGGTGACAACATCGGTGCACTACTACGTGGTGTGAACCGTGACGACATCAACCGTGGACAAGTACTAGCTAAGCCTGGTACAATCACTCCACACCATAAGTACAAAGCTGAGGTTTATGTACTTTCTAAAGAAGAAGGTGGACGTCATACTCCATTCTTCAACAACTATCGCCCACAGTTCTACTTCCGTACAACAGACGTAACTGGCGTTATTCAGCTACCTGAAGGCGTTGAAATGGTTATGCCTGGTGACAACGTTGAAATGGATGTTGAGCTTATTTCCAAAATCGCTATCGAAGATGGTACTAAGTTCTCAATCCGTGAAGGCGGACGTACAGTAGGCGCTGGCGTTGTTTCTAAAATCGTTGAGTAACCTATTAAGATAATAAAAAGCAGTGAGCTTTCGAGCTCGCTGCTTTTTTTTATCGTCTAGCATAGTATAAACGGGTTAAGTTTGTGGTTAATTTTGATAAAGTGATGTGAGCACATCCAGCTCCAATGCCAAGTGAGTAGTAACTTCCTGCACCTCCTTACGATAATTCAACATCGGATTGCTTGCGCTTTTGTTCGTCTCTAGCGATCTTAATGCATCTGTATATATGAAAAAGTGATGTAACCATTTTTAACTCCACTTATGTGTTTTGCTCGTGCTCGCTTGAAAAGTAAAAATCATAAAGAATCAGGTTTAGGTAAGTGAGGGGTTTCATTCCGTTTATACGCTCTCGTGTTGAAAAATAACAATATATTGTTCTATGATTTTCGCAATTTAATGTTAATTTGAAATAAGGCTATTAAAATGGTTTACCATACCAAAAGTTATGGAATCTTTTTAATATAAGTGGTTCTTCTTTTCTTAGGGGGAGTATTTACAATCAACCGCATTTATAGTTTGCATTCGATAATGGCGATATTCTATATAGTCAGAGTTTATAAAGGGTTTCTTCTTAAACACAATATTTACGTAATTGTAAGTAAGACACAGTAAGTTATCATTAGAGAATATTTTATTCTTTTGAAATGATTTGAGAAGGAATACAAGTTAACACTTTATAATAGAAGAAACTCGATTTATAAGTCTAGACAAGAGAGAGCTAATAAAATTATATATATCCCTTGATTTCTGCCTATAGGATTTGTATAATATTAAAAGTGCGAATTCATACGGTAAATATTGAATTCACTCTTGCATATGGGCTGACTATTTATTATAATGAATAATGTTGGTCATAAAAGGCGATGAAGCGAAAGGTTGCTGACACACCCGGCCCCTTTGCCATGGCAGGGCGGTCAGGATAAATTTTCGCGGAGAATGTCTATTACTAAAATGGGCGAAAAAAGGAGGGAAAATAATGGCAAAAGAGAAAATCCGTATCCGTTTAAAGGCGTATGATCACCGTATTCTTGATCAATCCGCTGAAAAGATCGTAGACACAGCGAAGCGTTCCGGTGCTAATGTATCTGGTCCAATCCCGCTTCCAACAGATCGATCTATCTATACGATCCTACGTGCTACACATAAATTCAAAGATGCTCGTGAGCAATTTGAAATGCGTACGCATAAACGTTTGATTGACATTGTTAATCCAACACCACAAACGGTTGACTCACTAATGCGTTTAGATTTACCATCCGGAGTGGACATTGAAATTAAATTATAAATATTAAGAACGAAATAGGAGGTGTAACGGATGACGAAAGGAATCTTAGGTCGAAAAATTGGTATGACTCAGCTTTTCAATGACAACGGCGAGTTAACACCAGTAACTGTTATTCAAGCAGAACCAAACGTTGTTCTTCAAAAGAAAACAGTTGAAAATGATGGATATGAAGCAATCCAGTTAGGGTTCGCTGAAAAGCGCGTAAAGTTAGCTAATAAGCCTGACAAAGGTCATGTTGAAAAAGCTGAAGCAACTCCTAAGCGCTTCATTCGTGAATTCCGTGATACAAACCTTGAAGACTATGAAATGGGTCAAGAGGTTTCTGTAAACGTATTTGCAGCTGGAGACAAAATTGATGTTACTGGTACTTCTAAGGGCAAAGGTTTCCAAGGCGCAATCAAACGCCATAACCAATCCACTGGACCACTAACACACGGTTCTCGTTACCACCGTCGTCCAGGTACTATGGGTGACATTAACTCAATGCACGTATTCAAAGGTAAAAAACTACCTGGTCAAATGGGTGCTAGAACAGTAACAATCCAAAACCTTGAGGTTGTTAAAGTAGACGAAGAACGTAATCTTCTACTTGTTAAAGGTAATGTACCTGGCGCAAAGAAATCTTACGTTAAAATTACAGGCCCAAGCACGGTCCAATAATTACAAAACGAAGGGAGGATAAGTCATGCCTAAAGTAACACTTTATAACCAAAGCGGTTCTCAAGTTGGCGATGTAGAATTAGCTGATGCCGTTTTTGGTATTGAACCAAATGAACATGTTATGCATGAGACAGTATTGATGCAACGCGCTTCATTACGTCAAGGTACTCATGAAGTTAAAAACAGATCAGAAGTAAGTGGCGGAGGCAGCAAACCTTGGCGCCAAAAAGGAACAGGACGTGCTCGTCATGGTTCCATCCGTTCACCACAATGGGTAGGTGGTGGTACTGTATTTGGTCCTACACCACGCAGTTACAGCTACAAGCTACCTAAAAAAGTACGTCGTTTAGCTCTAAAGTCTGCTCTTTCTGAGAAAGCAGCAAGCAATGACCTTTTCGTTCTTGAGAGTCTTTCACTTGAAGCTCCAAAAACAAAAGAAGTTGCAAACCTACTAAACGGACTTAGTGCAAAAGAAGCTTTAATTGTTACAGTTGACCATGACGAAAATGTTGTACGTTCATCTAGCAACATTCCTGGTGTTAAAGCCGTAACACTTGAGCAGGTAAATGTACTAGACTTGCTAACGCATGACAAGCTGATTTTAACTAAAGAAGCAGCTGAAAAAGCAGGGGAGGTGCTTGCATAATGAAAGATCCACGTGATATTATTAAGCGCCCGATTATCACAGAGCAATCTGCTGATATAATGGAACAGAAAAAATACACGTTTGAAGTAGATGCAGATTCAAACAAAACTGAAATCAAAGAAGCTATTCAAACAATTTTTGATGTTAAAGTTGAAAAAGTTAACACAATGAACACTAAAGGTAAATTCAAGCGTATGGGTCGTTATGGAGGTTACCGTTCAGATAGTAAAAAAGCTATTGTAACGCTAACTGAAGATAGCCAAGACCTTGAATTCTTCGAAGGTGCATAATAAATAAACTTCAATAATAAAGGAGGGTAAACAGATGGCGATTAAAAAATATAGACCAACCACAAACGGTCGTCGGTTTATGTCAGGTTCTGATTTCAGCGAAATCACAACTGATCAACCAGAAAAGTCCTTGTTAACTCCACTTCATAACAAAGGTGGACGTAATAACCAAGGTCGTCTAACAGTTCGTCATCAAGGCGGAGGTCATAAGCGTCAATATCGTAAAATCGACTTCAATCGCGACAAAGATGGAATACCAGGCCGCGTTGCTAGCATCGAGTACGATCCGAACCGCTCCGCTAACATTGCATTAATCAACTATGTTGATGGTGAAAAGCGTTATATCCTTGCTCCTAAAGGCCTTAAAGTAGATACTACTATTATTGCTGGTGAGGAAGCGGACATCAAAGTAGGTAACGCTCTTCCGTTGAAAGATATTCCGGTAGGTACTACTATTCACAACATTGAGTTAAAGCCAGGTCATGGCGGGCAATTGGCTCGTTCTGCAGGTGCTCAAGCTCAAATCCTTGGTCGTGAAGGTAAATATACTCTAGTTCGCTTAACTTCAGGTGAAGTTCGCTTGATTCTTGGCACTTGCCGCGCAACTGTAGGTCAAGTTGGTAACTTAGAGCACGAACTTATCACTGTAGGTAAAGCTGGACGCTCTCGTTGGAAAGGTATCCGTCCGACTGTTCGTGGTTCTGTTATGAACCCAGTTGATCACCCACACGGTGGTGGTGAAGGACGCGCGCCAATCGGTCTTCCTTCTCCAATGTCTCCATGGGGTAAACCTACTCTTGGTAAGAAGACTCGTAAACGTAACAAAGATACTGATAAATATATCGTTCGTCGTCGTAAGAAATAATATGCTTGATAATAAGCAGTATTCTTATTGTCAAACACGAAGGGAGGTAAATTCATGGGACGTAGCCTAAAGAAAGGACCTTTCGTCGACGATCACTTGATGAAAAAAGTTGAAGCATTAAACGAAAACAACAAGCATCAGGTGATCAAAACTTGGTCTCGTCGTTCTACAATTTTCCCTAATTTTGTTGGACACACAATCGCAGTATATGATGGACGCAAACATGTACCTGTTTATGTTACAGAAGACATGGTAGGTCATAAACTTGGCGAATTCGCACCAACACGTACGTTTAAAGGCCATGGTGGCGATGACAAGAAAACAAAACGCTAAATGAGAGGAGGCACACAAGATGCAAGCCAAAGCCGTTGCGAAATCCGTTCGTATTGCTCCTCGTAAAGTTCGTTTGGTAATCAATTTAATTCGAGGAAAAAAGGTTGGCGAAGCGATTGCGGTATTACGTCATACACAACGCGGAGCTTCTCCAGAAGTTGAAAAAGTATTGAATTCTGCGATTGCAAACGCTGAGCATAACTATGAAATGGACCCAGAAAACCTAGTGATTTCTGAAGCGTTTGTAGACGAAGGTGTAACGTTGAAACGTTTCCGTCCTCGCGCAATGGGACGCGCAAGCCAAATCAACAAGCGCACTAGCCATATCACAGTAGTTGTATCAGAAAAGAAGGAGGGATAAGAAGTGGGTCAAAAAGTTAATCCAGTAGGTCTGCGTATTGGCGTTATTCGTGACTGGGAGTCAAAATGGTACTCCGGTAAAGATTATGCAGATTTACTACATGAAGACATTAAAATTCGTGAATATGTAGAAAATCGTCTTTCAGAAGCTGCTCTTTCTACAGTTGAAATCGAACGTGCTGCGAACCGCGTTAACATTTCCGTCCACACTGCTAAGCCAGGTATGGTAATTGGTAAAGGTGGTTCCGAAGTTGAAGCACTTCGTAAAGCTCTTAATGAACTTACTGGTAAAAGAGTTCACATCAACATCGTTGAAGTGAAAAAAGCTGACTTAGATGCAGCACTAGTTGCTGATAACATCGCAAAACAATTAGAAAATCGTGTTTCATTCCGTCGTGCACAAAAACAATCCATCCAACGCGCTATGCGTGCCGGTGCAAAAGGTATCAAAACCCAAGTATCTGGTCGTCTAGGCGGGGCTGACATTGCTCGTGCAGAACGCTATAGTGAAGGTACTGTACCACTTCACACACTTCGCGCTGACATCGATTATGGTACTGCAGAAGCAGACACCACTTACGGTAAGCTAGGAGTTAAAGTGTGGATCTATCGTGGAGAAGTCCTTCCATCTAAAAAGAACTAAGGAAGGGGGATAAGCATTATGTTAATGCCAAAACGTGTTAAATATCGTAAGCAACATCGCGACAGCTTAGGTGGCCGTGCAAAAGGCGGTACTACTGTAGCTTTCGGTGAATTTGGACTACAAGCTGTAGAACCAGCTCGAATCACAAGCCGTCAAATCGAGGCAGCACGTATTGCTATGACTCGTTACATGAAACGTGGCGGTAAAGTATGGATTAAGATTTTCCCAGACAAACCTTATACAGCTAAACCTCTAGAGGTACGCATGGGTTCCGGTAAAGGTGCTCCTGAAGGCTGGGTAGCAGTTGTGAAACCAGGTAAGATCATGTTTGAAATCGCTGGTGTATCTGAAGAAGTTGCACGCGAAGCATTGCGTCTTGCTTCTCACAAACTACCGATTAAGACGAAGTTTGTAAAACGTGAAGAAATTGGTGGTGAGATCAATGAAGGCTAATGAAATTAGAGAACTAACCACTGCCGAAATTGAACAAAAAGTTAAATCTCTTAAAGAAGAGCTTTTCAACTTACGCTTCCAACTAGCAACAGGCCAGTTGGAAAACACAGCGCGCATCCGTCAGGTTCGTAAATCAATCGCGCGTATGAAAACCGTTGTTCGTGAACGTGAAGTAGGCGTAAATAATAGATAAACGAGAGGAGGTTAGCCTCGATGACTGAAGAGCGTAATAATCGTAAAGTTTATGTTGGCCGTGTCGTTTCAGATAAAATGGATAAGACGATTACCGTTTTAGTTGAGACTTATAAGTTCCACCAACTTTATGGTAAACGTGTTAAATACTCTAAGAAGTTTAAAACACATGATGAGCAGAACTCAGCGAAAGTCGGCGATGTTGTACGTATCATGGAAACTCGTCCTCTTTCAGCAAGCAAACGTTTCCGTTTAGTAGAAATCGTTGAAGAATCAGTAATTATCTAATAGAGATCGCTCGGAATGAATGCCGAAGGGAGGTAACACCTGTATGATTCAACAAGAAAGCACGTTAAAAGTTGCAGACAACTCTGGTGCACGTGAAGTGAAAACCATTAAAGTTCTAGGCGGTTCAGGCCGTAAAACTGCAAACATTGGCGATGTAATTGTGTGCTCAGTGAAACAAGCAACACCAGGTGGCGTTGTCAAAAAGAACGAAGTAGTACGTGCTGTTATCGTTCGTTCTAAAACTGGAGCTCGCCGTAAAGACGGTTCTTACATCCGCTTTGACGAAAATGCTGCGGTAATTATCAAAGACGATAAAGGCCCACGTGGTACTCGTATTTTCGGACCTGTTGCTCGTGAACTTCGTGAACACAAATTTATGAAGATCGTATCACTAGCTCCAGAAGTATTATAGTCAAGAATTTTTTGCCTTGTAAGGAGGTGCCACAAGCATGCACGTAAAAAAAGGTGACAAAGTCATGGTGATCACTGGTAAGGATAAAGGCAAAGAAGCTACGATTCTTGAAGCTTATCCTAAAAAAGAGCGTGTCCTTGTAGAAGGCGTGAATGTTATTAAAAAACATGCTAAGCCGTCTCAAGACAACCCTCAGGGCGGGATCCTTAGCCAGGAAGCACCAATCCATGTATCGAACGTATTACCAATTGATCCGAAAACTGGCGAACCAACTCGCGTTAGCTATGAAGAGCGCGACGGGAACAAAGTTCGTATCGCTAAAAAATCCGGTGAAGCGTTAGATAAATAACTTAGCGACGAAAGGAGGGCTACCCGATGAACGAACTTATGAAACAATATAAAGAGGAAGTTATTCCGTCTTTACAGAGCAAATTCGATTATGAATCAGTAATGCAGGTACCGAAGGTTGAAAAAATCATCATCAACATGGGTGTTGGTGACGCGGTGCAAAACGCAAAGGCATTAGACAACGCTGTTGAGGAGTTAACATTGATCTCTGGTCAAAAACCTTTAATTACTAAGGCTAAAAAATCAATCGCAGGTTTCCGTCTACGTGAAGGAATGCCTATTGGTGCAAAAGTAACCCTTCGTGGTGAGCGCATGTATGAGTTTCTACAAAAACTAATTGCAGTATCTCTACCACGTGTTCGTGACTTCCGTGGAATTTCCAAAAAAGCCTTCGATGGCCGTGGAAACTACACTCTTGGAGTTAAAGAACAGTTGATTTTCCCAGAGATTAATTATGATAAAGTTAACAAAGTACGCGGTATGGATATCGTTATTGTAACTACAGCTAATAATGACGAAGAAGCACGCGAATTATTAACTCAATTCGGTATGCCTTTCCAAAAATAAGCTATTAAGCTTTAAAAGGAGGGAAAATAGTGGCTAAAAAATCAATGATCGTGAAACAACAAAGACCTCAAAAGTATAAAGTCCGTGAGTACACACGTTGCGAACGTTGTGGACGTCCACACTCAGTGCTACGAGATTTTAAACTTTGCCGTATTTGTTTCCGTGAACTTGCATATAAAGGTCAAATTCCTGGAGTCAAAAAAGCAAGCTGGTAATCCCACATTAGGGAAGGAGGTAAACACTAATGGTCATGACAGATCCAATTGCAGATATGCTAACTCGTATTCGTAATGCAAACATGGTACGTCACGAGAAACTTGAGCTTCCTGCTTCAAAGCTTAAAAAGGAAGTTGCTGACATCCTTAAGCGTGAAGGTTTCGTACGTGATTACGAATTCGTTGAAGATAATAAACAAGGAATCATACGCATTTTTCTTAAATACGGTGCGAACAATGAGCGTGTTATTACTGGACTTAAACGTATCAGTAAGCCAGGGCTTCGTGTTTATGCAAAAGCGGATGAAATCCCTCGTGTGTTAAACGGTCTTGGAATAGCAGTCGTTTCTACTTCACATGGTGTACTAACAGACAAAGAAGCACGTCAACAAGCTATCGGCGGCGAAGTGCTTGCTTACGTTTGGTAATATATTTCTATAAATGAGGAGGTGCATAGAATGTCTCGTGTAGGATTAAAACATTTACACATCCCAGAAGGTGTTGAAATTAATATTGAGGGGAACGATGTAAGAGTTAAGGGCCCTAAAGGCGAACTAACTCGCACATTACACCCTGAAATGACAGTTAAGATCGAAGACAACGTTCTAACAGTTGAACGTCCATCTGACAACAAAGAGCACCGTTCCTTACATGGTACTACTCGTAGCCTTATTGGAAACATGGTTGAAGGTGTTTCTAAAGGATTCGAAAAAAGCCTTGAAATCCAAGGTGTTGGTTACCGTGCAATGAAACAAGGTGACAAGGTTGTAGTGAACGCTGGTTACTCTCATCCAGTTGAGATTGAAAACCGCGAAGGCATCGAGCTTGAAGTTCCGTCCCAGGCTAAGATTACTGTAAAAGGTATCGACAAAGAGCTAGTTGGCGCGGTAGCTGCAAACATCCGATCCATTCGCCCACCTGAACCTTACAAAGGAAAAGGTATTCGTTACGAAGGTGAAAATGTACGTCGTAAAGAAGGTAAGACTGCTAAATAAGGTTCGATAGGGAACAGAAAGGAGTGACCTAGATGATCACAAAAGCTGATAAAAATGCGGTACGTAAGAAAAGACATTCTCGCGTACGTAAAAAAGTAGCTGGTACTCCGGAACGTCCACGTCTTAACGTTTATCGTTCAAACAAACACATCTATGCACAACTTATCGATGATGTGAATGGTGTAACAGTATCAAGCGCTTCTACAGTTGAAAATGATTTAAATCTAGAGAATACTGGTAACGTAGAAGCAGCAGCTAAGATTGGTGAATTAGTTGCAAAGCGTGCGCAAGACAATGGTTTCAAAACAATTGTTTTTGACCGTGGTGGTTATCTATATCACGGACGTGTGAAAGCTTTAGCTGACGCTGCTCGCGAAGCTGGTCTAGAATTTTAATAGTAAAAGGAGGGACATACACATGCGTATTAGCGTTGATCCAAGTAAATTAGATCTTGAAGAACGCGTTGTTACGGTCAATCGTGTAGCAAAGGTTGTTAAAGGTGGACGCCGTTTCCGTTTTGCTGCATTGGTTGTAATTGGAGATAAAAATGGTCATGTTGGCTTTGGTACAGGTAAAGCTCTAGAAGTACCAGAAGCAATTCGTAAGGCAATTGAAGATGCGAAGAAAAATCTAATTGAAGTACCAAGAGTTGGTACTACGATCCCACATGAAATCGTTGGACGTTTTGGTGCTGGTAACATCCTTATGAAACCAGCGGCAAAAGGTACAGGAGTTATCGCTGGTGGACCTGTTCGTGCCGTGCTTGAACTTGCAGGTGTAGGTGATATTCTTACTAAGTCATTAGGATCTAACACACCAATTAACATGGTACGTGCAACTCTAAACGGACTTGACGAATTGAAGCGTGCAGAAGACGTAGCAAAACTTCGTGGAAAGTCTGTAGAAGAACTGTTAGGATAAGGAGGGAAATGACATGTCTAAAAAATTAGAAATTACCCTCACGCGCAGTGTAATTGGCAGACCAGAAGGGCAACGTTCTACTGTAAAAGCTCTTGGTCTTAACAAAATTAATCAAACCGTTGTTCACGATGATACACCAGCTGTACGCGGTATGGCTGATAAGATATCTCACTTAGTAACGGTTAAAGAAGCTTAATAAGCGTAAAGCGTAAAAGAGGAGGTGCTCGAATGAAACTTCATGAATTGAAGGCAGTAAAAGGTACTCGTAAAGAACGTAACCGCGTAGGTCGTGGCATGTCTTCAGGTAATGGTAAAACCTCTGGCCGTGGTCATAAAGGGCAAAAAGCTCGTGCTGGCGGCGGTGTGCGTCCAGGTTTCGAAGGTGGTCAAATGCCTTTATTCCAACGCCTACCAAAACGTGGTTTTACAAACATTCACCGTAAAGAGTACGCAGTAGTGAACCTTGAAGCATTAAATCGTTTTGAAGATGGTACAGAAGTCACTCCTGAGCTTTTACTTGAAACAGGCGTGGTTAGCAAACTTGAATCAGGTGTAAAGATTCTTGGAAAAGGTAACATTGTTAAAAAACTAAACGTAAAAGCTCATAAGTTCTCTGCTTCAGCGAAGGAAGCAATAGAAGCAGCGGGCGGTCAAACTGAGGTGATCTAATGTTCCAGACAATCTCCAATTTTATGCGCGTGGGTGATATTCGACGGAAGATCTTCTTCACACTTGCTATGTTAATCATCTTCCGACTTGGAACGTTTATTCCTGTTCCATTCACCAATAAAGAAGCCATTAACTTTATGAATGAAAATAACGTTTTTGGTTTCTTAAACACATTCGGAGGTGGGGCATTGAAACAATTCTCCATCTTTGCAATGGGAATTATGCCTTACATTACGGCATCCATTATCATGCAGTTATTGCAAATGGACGTCGTACCGAAATTTGCTGAATGGAAGAAGCAAGGTGAAGTTGGACGTCGTAAATTAGCTCAGTTTACTCGTTACGCAACGGTTGTTCTTGCTTTTATCCAAGCAATTGGAATGTCAATTGGCTTTAACACATTAACTCAAGGCCAGTTGATTGCTGATCCAGGTGTTGCTAAATTCTTAGTAATTGCTGTGGTTCTAACAAGTGGAACAGCCTTTTTAATGTGGTTAGGTGAACAAATCACTGCCCACGGCGTAGGAAACGGGATTTCAATTCTAATTTTTGCAGGAATTGCGGCTGGTATCCCTGGTGGTGTAAACCAGCTATATGAGAAGTATATTGCGGATGCTGGCGAGCAGTTATTTATAAATTTAGTTATTGTAGCATTAATTGCATTGGTTACGGTCGCGATAGTTGTTGGTGTTATTTTCATTCAACAAGCATTGCGTAAAATTCCTATCCAATATGCAAAACGTTTGGTTAACCGTTCACCTGTTGGTGGACACTCTACCCACTTACCAATTAAGGTAAACGCGGCAGGGGTAATTCCAGTAATCTTTGCAATTTCCTTCATCATTGCACCACGTACTGTGGCTGGCTTCTTTGGTGATAATGAAATTGCAAGTACCATCCAGTATATTTTTGATTATCAAAACTGGCCTGGAATGATTATTTATGTAGGTCTAATCATAGCATTCACCTATTTCTATACATTTGTTCAAGTTAACCCTGAACAAATGGCAGAGAACCTGAAGAAACAAGGTGGCTACATTCCTGGTATCCGTCCAGGAAAGAACACTGAAACGTATTTGACTCGTGTCTTGTACCGTTTAACATTTGTAGGATCGCTGTTCTTGGCACTTATCGCTATTATGCCTGTTGTGCTTGGAGGACTAGTAGGACTACCGCAAAGTGTACAAATCGGAGGTACAGGTCTACTAATCGTAGTAGGTGTAGCTTTAGAAACAATGAAACAATTAGAGAGCCAACTAGTGAAACGTCACTATAAAGGCTTCATTAAATAAGATTGTACTAACCAATGAGAGCGAGGGGAACATTTTGAACTTAATCTTAATGGGTCCTCCCGGGGCCGGAAAAGGCACCCAGGCGGAAAAAATCGTTGAAAAGTATGAAATCCCTCATATCTCAACAGGAGATATGTTCCGTTCTGCGATCAAAGAAGGAACACAGCTAGGAAATAAGGCGAAATCCTTTATGGATGCTGGCGAACTTGTACCTGATGAAGTAACAATAGGTATAGTTCGCGAACGCCTTGCCAAAGATGATTGTAAGAATGGCTTTTTGCTTGATGGGTTCCCAAGAACCATTGCTCAGGCAGAAGCGCTAGAAAACTTATTAACTGATTTAGGTACAACACTTGATTATGTCCTTCATATCGATGTTGATACTGAACACCTTGTGGAGCGCTTAACAGGCCGTCGCATATGCCCGACATGTGGAGCAACGTATCATGTAAAATATAACCCTCCTAAAGTGGAAGGGAAATGTGATCATGATGGTTCCGAATTGATTCAACGCGATGATGACAAGCCAGAAACGGTTCGCAAGCGCTTGGAAGTCAATCTACAAAACACAAAACCTCTCTTAGACTTCTATGAGGATAAGGGATATCTCGTTACCATTGATGGTGACCAAGACATTGATAAAGTATTCCATGATATCGATGAAAAGCTCGGAGGCTTATCTTAATGATAATTACAAAAACACCACGCGAAATTGAAATCATGCGTCACGCAGGAAAAATCGTTGCATTGACGCACCAAGAATTGCAAAAGCATATAAAACCAGGTATTACAACGCAGCAATTAGATGATATAGCAGATAAATTCATTCGTGATATGGATGCAATTCCTTCTTTTAAAGGTTATAATGGGTTCCGTGGTAGTATTTGTACTTCGGTCAATGAAGAGCTGGTACATGGTATTCCAGGAGATCGCACGCTGAATAATGGTGACATTATCTCCATTGATATTGGTGCTAAATACAAAGGGTATCATGGAGATTCAGCCTGGACATATCCAGTAGGTGAAATTGATGAAGAAACGCAGGAATTGCTTGATGTCACAGAAGAATGCTTATTCAAAGGGCTAAACGAAGCAAAACCAGCTGTTCGATTATCAAACATCTCCCATGCGATTCAATCATTTGTAGAGCCAAAAGGCTTTTCGATTGTACGGGAATATGTCGGTCATGGTGTAGGTCAAGAGCTACATGAAGACCCACAGATTCCACATTTCGGACCGCCAAATAAAGGCCCTCGTTTGAAGCCTGGAATGGTCTTAGCCGTAGAACCAATGGTCAATGCAGGTGAGCGTTATGTGAAAACACTTGATGACAATTGGACGGTTGTTACAGAAGATGGTAAAATGTGCGCTCACTTTGAGCACACCATTGCCATAACGGATGAAGGTTTTGAGATTTTAACAAAAGCCTAAGTGAAGGTGATCGTTGTTGAACGAAGCGGAGTCGAGTCCACGAATAGGTCAAATTGTTCGTGTCTTGCAAGGGCGAGAGGTAGAACAATATATGATTATCATCGGAGTAGTTGATAATCGTTTTGTGCTGCTAGCGGATGGGGAGAAAAGAAAGTATGATCGTCCTAAGAAAAAGAACGTTCATCACATTAAATTAATGGACTATATATCCCCAGAAGTCCAAAACAGCCTTCTAGAAACTGGTCGCGTAACGAATGGCAAACTACGATTTGCCTTATCAAAATTTGTAAATGAAGCAGTGACTGATTTAAAGGAGGATCAACTCGATGGCGAAAGAAGATGTAATTGAAGTTGAAGGTACCGTTGTTGACACGTTGCCCAATGCAACGTTTAAAGTGGAGTTAGAAAACGGTCATACAGTGCTAGCCCATGTTTCCGGTAAAATACGTATGCATTACATTCGCATTTTGCCTGGAGATAAAGTGACGGTTGAACTTTCTCCTTATGATTTAAGTAGAGGACGTATTACCTACCGCTATAAGTAGCGTGAAATACTCCGTCTAAAAGGAGGTATGGATGATGAAGGTAAGAGCATCTGTTAAACCAATTTGCGAAAAATGCAAAGTTGTCCGTCGTAAAGGTAAAGTAATGGTTATTTGCGATAACCCTAAGCATAAACAAAAACAAGGATAATATTGAAGGAGGTGCACTGCTGAATGGCACGTGTTGCAGGTATAGACATTCCACGTGACAAGCGTGTAGTCATTTCATTAACCTATGTGTATGGAATCGGCCATACTACAGCGAAAGAAATCGTAGCTGAAGCTGGCGTTGCAGAAGATACACGCGTTCGTGATCTTACTGAAGATGAACTAGCTCAGATCCGTAAAGCTGTAGAGGGTTATAACGTTGAAGGTGATCTTCGCCGTGAAAACTCTCTAGACATTAAACGTTTAATTGAGATTGGCTCGTATCGTGGAGTTCGTCACCGTCGTGGTCTTCCACTTCGCGGACAAAAAACGAAGAACAACTCTCGTACACGTAAAGGTCCACGTCGTACGATCGCTAATAAGAAAAAATAAGGCAAAGGAGGTAAGTGAAACTCTATGGCTCGTAAAACAAACGTACGTAAAAAACGCGTGAAAAAGAATATAGAATCTGGTGTCGCGCACATTCGTTCTACTTTTAACAATACCATTGTTTCGATCACTGATGTTCAAGGTAATGTGATTAGCTGGGCTAGTTCAGGATCCCTTGGTTTCAAAGGCTCTCGTAAATCTACTCCTTTCGCAGCACAAATGGCAGCGGAAGCAGCAGCTAAAGCATCTCAAGAACACGGTATGAAAAGTCTAGAAGTAACTGTAAAAGGCCCAGGAGCTGGTCGTGAAGCGGCTATTCGTTCCCTACAAGCAGCAGGCCTTGAAGTTACAGCCATTCGTGATGTTACCCCAGTACCACACAATGGTTGCCGCCCGCCAAAACGTCGTCGTGTATAATTTGTTTGTATAGAATTTGTCACCCTGTCTATAATGGGTTATGATAGCTATTAAACAGCATTGCACAAGACAAAAGATTGATAATATAAAAGATGTGCAAAAACGGGGACTGCCTACCTGAGGAATTTCGGTTAGACTAAAGTCTAACCGGGGTTTCGACGTTTTGAAGGAGGGTTAAATTTAATGATCGAAATTGAAAAGCCAAAAATTGAAACGGTTGAGATCAGCGATGATGCCACATTTGGAAAGTTCGTCGTCGAACCGCTTGAACGTGGGTATGGTACAACACTAGGAAACTCCTTGCGTCGTATCCTATTATCCTCACTTCCTGGCGCTGCTGTAACATCAGTACAGATGGATGGAGCTCTTCATGAGTTCTCAACAATCGATGGTGTAGTTGAAGATGTTACAACAATCGTGATTAATCTTAAGAAACTAGCTCTGAAGATTTTTTCTGAAGAAACGAAAACGTTAGAGATTGATGTGCAGGGAGAAGGATCTGTTACGGCAGCAGACATCACGCATGATAGCGATGTTGAGATTTTGAATCCTGAAATCCACATTGCAACACTCCAAACGAACGCTAGTTTACGCATGCGAATCACTGCTGAAAAAGGACGTGGGTATCGTCCTGCAGAAGCAAACAACCATGATGATCAGCCAATCGGCGTCATTCCAGTTGATTCCATTTTCACTCCAATCTCACGTGTAACCTACCAAGTGGAAAACACTCGCGTAGGTCAGGTGACAAATTTTGATAAGCTAACGTTAGACGTATGGACTGACGGAAGCATTCGACCAGAAGAAGCAGTATCATTAGGTGCCAAGATTTATATGGAACACCTAAATATTTTTGTTGGACTAACCGACGAAGCCCAAAAAGCAGAAATTATGGTGGAAAAAGAAGAGGACCAGAAAGAAAAGGTTCTTGAAATGACCATCGAAGAACTTGACTTATCCGTTCGTTCTTACAACTGCCTAAAGCGCGCTGGAATTAACACAGTTCAAGAGCTTGCTCAAAAGTCTGAAGAGGATATGATGAAGGTTCGTAACCTTGGACGTAAATCTCTTGAGGAAGTTAAGCATAAGCTTGAAGAACTTGGCTTAGGCTTGCGCAAAGACGACTAGGATAAAGTCGCTGATATAGAGATACTCTGTAAAGGAGGGAACTGACATGGCTAGAAAATTAGGTCGCACAACTGACGTACGTATGGCATTACTACGCAATCTTGCCACTGACCTTATTGTTCATGAGCGCCTTGAAACAACAGAAGCGAAAGCGAAAGAAGTTCAGTCTGTTGTTGAAAAGATGATCACGCTTGGTAAACGTGGCGATTTGCATGCCCGTCGTCAAGCAGAATCATTCTTATATAACGAAAAAGCCGACGAAGATAGCACTGAAACAGCACTTCAAAAGCTATTCTCAGACATCGCTCCACGTTATGAGGACCGCCAAGGCGGATACACTCGCATCATGAAGCTTGGTGCACGTAAAGGTGACGGTGCAAAAACAGCGATTATCGAATTCGTATAATCCTTGTTAGGAAAAGGGCAGGATGAAATCTCTTCCGAGGTTACTCCCAGCCCTTTTTTTATACGTAAAGAAAGTATAAATTTCTGACGTTTAA